>NZ_JAGQEH010000009.1:0-197231 GCF_018101095.1 Paenibacillus sp. Marseille-P2973 | reverse complement strand
GCCAGCAGAGAGAAAGAACCAGCCAAGCATAACTCCTCTTGGCTGGTTCTTTTTTCAAAAATAACATCCTTTCATAAAAGAAGGCTATCCCGCTAGTAGATTTATCTGCTTTTGGGACAGCCCCTTTTGTATTTCCATTGTTTTTCCGTAAAATTAATCCGCATTTAAACGGAGACGCCTTCTTTTTTAACCTGCGGGAAGTACGATAGAGATATCAATGTATTTATATGGTGGAGGGATATGGTGAGGCCTTTAGAAGTGATCTTATTTGCGGGGGTAATTCTACTCTGGCTGGCGGTATTATTTATACCCCGGTTGAACAGAAAAGTCGGATGGGTCATCGGGGGAATTTGTTTTATAGCTCTAGTGGTTCAATGGCTCGTTGAAGGCTACCGATGGCAACTGGTTCCGGCCTATTTTTCATTACTTCTGCTGACGGCAGCTGTTGCCTTAAAAAGGCCGGGGACACCACAGCAGGGAAACTGGCGGAGAAAGGCGGGGAAGTTTCTGCTGCTCGCGGTATCCGGCATCGTTATCCTTGTCTCAGCCGCATTGGCTGTACTGCTTCCCGTTTTCCGGCTTCCTGAACCGGACGGGATCTATGCGGTAGGGACGGAGAGCTTCATGTTTGTTGATCCACAGCGGATGGAGACCTACACGGAAAAACCTGATGATCATCGAACCCTGATGGTAACGATTTGGTATCCGGCGGAACGAGCGGCAACAGGAAAACGAGCCATGCTTCTCCCGCAATCGGGAGCCAAAGGAATGGAGAAGCGTTTCTTGAGTACCTACTCGGAAGCAATGGGACTCCCTGATTTTGCGCTGTATTACTGGAAGTACCTTCGAGGCAACAGTTATGAAAAAGCCGAGATAGCTTCAACAGGCACGGCTCCTTACCCGATCATTCTGCTCAGTCATGGTCTGGGAACCACGAGAATGCTTCATACTTCGCAAGCGGAAAACCTGGCAAGCCATGGATATGTCGTGGCGGCCATTGATCACACCTACAGCACCACGGCTACGGTGTTCCCGGATGGGGAAGTCACCGGGTTTCAAGCGAAGATGGACGGAGACGACTTCTTGAAATCCGGGAAAGAACTCGGTGAGACTTGGGCTGCTGACGTCGATTACGTAATTGAGTGTTTGGAACGCTTTAACCAAGGGGAGAATCCCGGGAGATTTAAGGGGAGGCTGGATGTCAGCAAAATCGGAGCCATGGGCCATTCTTTCGGCGGGGCAACCGCTTATCATCTTGCAGCTACCCGCGACAAAATTAAAGCCGGAATCAATATGGACGGGACGAATTATGATGTGTTCGATAAGGACCATATTTTGGCTAAACCTTTTTTGTTCATGGAATCGGGTGCATTCAAAAGCTTCATACAAGAAAATGGATTGGATGGAGAGGGAGCCGAGCCGGAACGAATGAGAGAAATCATCAATAATGAAAAGTCCATTATCGGGAGTGCCCGGCAACATAATGGTCATTTTATCTACATCGAAGGCAGTGAGCATTATAATTTCACCGATCTCCCCCTCTACTCTCCACTGGTATCGCTGACCGGGATGACAGGGACACTCGAAGCAAACAGGGGTGCCGGTATCGTGAATGATTATGTACTGGATTTCTTTGATACTTATCTAAAAGGTAAAAAGTCAGCGCTCCTGGCCGAAAACGTTGATATTTATCCCGAAGTAAAAAGAGACTTGGAATTTACGCCGACGGAATAATACCGCGAAAAAGGCGTTACCGGAGGGTCCTTAGACCTTTCAGTAACGCCTTTCTGTTTGCTTACTGGCTTTGTTCCGGGTTGGTTACTTTGACGGTAACCTCCACATCAGGCCCGGGCTCCTGGTCGTTCTCCAGCGGGTCGTACAGATGGGAACGCATCTCGAACCATTTGAACAGGTGGGTAATGACCACCTTCAGCACTGCATAACCAGGTACCGCCAAAATGATTCCAAGCACGCCGAACAAATTGCCGGCAGTCAAAATAACGAAAATAATTGTGATCGGGTGGATTCTCAGCGTTTTTCCCATAATCTGCGGGGAAATGAATTTGCCCTCGATCAACTGCACCACGGTCCAGACGATGATCAGCTTGAGCAGCATGAACGGTGACGTAACGATCGCGATAATGAGCGCCGGTGTGATAGCAATGGCAGGCCCCAGATAAGGAACGATGCTGGTAAACGAAGCGATGATCGCCAGCACCAGGGAGTAATCCATGCCGATAATCAAAAATCCGATATACAGCAGGATCCCGATGCAGAAGCTGACGATGATCTGTCCCCGAATGTAAGAGCTGATTTGCCCGTTCATTTCCGACATAACCCGGTTGGTCTGGTTCCGGAAACGGACAGGGACATATCTCAAGATGAAGCCGGGGAGCTTCTTGCCGTCCTTAAGCAAATAAAACAGGATGAAAGGAACGGTTACAACGGCGAGAATAATATCTTTCAGCGCTCCCAGAAATCCGCCGATGCCGGACCAGGCATTATCGAGAATCGTGGTAGCCTGTTCGGAAATCGTTTCCCCCAGTTTGGTCGGATTAAATCCGGTCGATTCCTGAACCTGATGAAAGAAATTGCTGCCGATGACACTTTCGAATTGCAGTTGCACCTCATAACTGTATTTCGGGAAATTATCGATCAATTCAGTGATCTGTCTTTGAACGATCGGAACCACGGAAATGATCACAATGGTGATGATTCCGACGATTAACAGGTAAAGAGCGACGATCGTATAGACGCGGGGAATGCCTTTGCGTTCGAGCCAATCCACCAGCGGGTTCAGCAGATAATAGATCGCACCTGTCAATAAAATCGGAAAGAGCACGGTTTTGAGCAGTACGGTTATCGGCTTGAACACGAAAGAGACTTTATCGAATATTAGAATATTCAGTCCAATCAATGCCAGAATCAGAAGAAAGACTACAAATCGGTTGTTCAGAAAAAACTTTTTGAAGCGATCACCCCAAGTGTTCGTGCTTCCCATGAAAGCAAAGTCCTCCTGTCGTATAAGTCACTAATATAGTATTACGCAAAAAAATCATTTGGTTTCAGAGTTTTTCAAAAAAAGCCTTTAAAATCCTCTTAAATAAAAAGAATTCATATTCCTTCGGGTTGCCGAAGGCTATGAATCCCACCGTTTAACGGGTTTTAGAAGAACTGCCTTTCTACCATAAAAAATACCATAACCGCGGCCACCAGCGAGAACGCGATACATCCGGCGCCCAGCCCTTTGCGGGATCCCTTGGCGAACTTGAGTCCCGTAATGAACAACATCACTGTGATCGCTGCCAGCATAAGAGACATGGCGATCATGGCGAACCAGTATAGAATTTCGAACAGTTTCTCCATCGTCTTATCTTCCATAATGCAAGGAATCCCCCTCTGCAAAAAATCTCGTTAGCCCCTACTATACGTTAAATTATTCATTTTGCAAAGAAGCGATAATGATCGCAAAACAGGCATACGCCTTGGACAAACATACAGGAACACCAGACCCGGTTTGAGTATGAATAACTTATAACGGAAAGGGGATGGTGTCATGGCGGGAAGACAACTGGCCAACAAATGGCTGAAAACGGAAGCGCTACTACGCAACGCGGACGTGGCCGCCCACATACCGCAAACCCGAATGTACAGTGCAGAATCGTTAAGGAGCATGCTGCATCAATTTGGCATGGTGGTCATCAAGCCGCTTAGAGGCGGCGGGGGCTACGGCGTTATAAAAGTGACCTACTCCCGAGGGGTATACGCCTTCACTAACATGTCCGCCCAGAAAGCGTTCCGCAGCTTCGATGCAATGTTCCAAGCGTTAAACCGGGTGAAAGTAGGCCGGAAATATATGATTCAGCAAGGTATTCATCTGGCCAGAATTGGGGGCCGTCCGATTGACTACCGGGTAAAAGTCGTTAAGCAGAATGGAGCCTGGGTTTACCGCGCGATGGTAGGGAGACTGGCCCGTCCTGGATTGTTTGTCACGAACTTGTGTAAGGGAGGGAGCTTATTAACTGCCAAACAAGGTCTAGTTCTCTCTCTTCGCAGAAAAGGGGCAGCGCGACAAAAACGACAGGAGATGCGGAACCTCACGAACACCTGTATCGGGATCCTTGAATCCGCGTTTCCGGGCATCGATCAACTGGGGTTTGATTACGGGATTGATCGAAGCGGGAAGGTGTGGATATTTGAAGTGAACACGCGGCCGCAGTAAAAAATTCCTGAAAATGGTTTATTTCCAGGTTCCTAGGGTTAATAAGTTATAAAAATTAAGCTTTTTACAAAAAAAAATTGGTCGGAAAAAGGGCGGAAATATCCTGTGAATAACTTTTATCCACATTATCCTATCTTATTCTACAATGAATGAGCTTTCTTACTAACATGTTATTCACAGGATTTCCACAGCCTTTTGTGGATAACAGGAACGCTTGTTCTACTGGGAATTTCTTGATATGATGAGGAAAAATATAGAAGGGATGTGTTATCAATGGCGATGTTGACAGATGAGATGCTGCTTGAATCCTATCATATGGCTACTTCGCTTCAATTGGACCGGGAGTTCATCGCACTGCTGTTGGCAGAGATCCATAGACGCGAGCTAATGACTGTTTCACCCTTATTGCATTAAGAGAGTAACTGTCGATTTGTGATGGACAAGCTAACGTTAAGGCGCTTTCCAAGCGTTGACATGATAAATATAGGCTTCATGGCAATGCGAACACATTACAACATGTTCGCAACCTGAAGGAGCTTGAGCGGAATAGGCGGAGGTATACTGGTCTGCCGAGCCGTAAGGGCTGTAAGGTCCGGCATAGTCCTCCTTCTTACCGGCGTTTTCCAGACCGTGACCGCAATCGGGACAGGTCGCTGACAAGTTAGCCATTCCGTTGCATAGCGGGCATATATAAGACAAAGGGTATCTCTCCTTTACAGCAAGTATTTCCTGCGTAAAGTTAAGATACCCCTTTTTGTTTCATCTCATGTAGCTATATCTTCATGTTGCTGCTGTGACCAGGCGACAATTTGGCGTCCGGGTCAATATACACCTTCGCGTTGTTGACAGCGGTCGGTGCTTCGCCGAATCCGACGGCGATGAGATCGAGCTTGCCGGGATAAGTGGTAATATCGCCGGCTGCAAAAATTCCCGGAATGGAGCTCTCCATGCGTGAATCGACCACAATCGCATTGGAGTTGATGTCCAGCCCCCATTCCGCAATCGGTCCGAGGGAGGAAACGAATCCGAAGTTGACGATGACGTCATCGACTTCGATCTCCTGAGTTTCCTGTGTTTTGCAATGCGAAAGGGTGACGCGCTCAATCTTGTCTTCCCCATGCAAAGCGCTAATTTCTGTCGGCGTAATTACTTGCACGCTGGAAGCCATTAAGTTCTCCACACTATGTTCGTGAGCGCGGAATTTATCGCGGCGGTGAATGAGCGTGACCTGATCGGCAATCGGTTCAAGCATGAGTGCCCAGTCTACCGCGGAATCCCCGCCTCCGCTGATCAAAACGCGGCGGCCTTGGAATTTGCTAAGATCGCTTACGAAATAATGAAGATTGCTCTTCTCGAAATGGGCCGCGTTATCAAGTTCAAGACGGCGCGGTTCGAATGCGCCCACCCCGGCCGTAATGATCAGGGCGCGGGCATGATGGACTTCTTTGTCGGTCGTTACGATAAAATGGCGCTCGTCTTTCTTCTCGATCTGCAGCACCTTTTCCTCCAGACGGATGTCCGGGTTAAACAGCTTAAGCTGCTCGTGTAAGTTGTTGACCAGTTCCTGTCCGGTAATCTTAGGGAAACCGGCGATATCGTAAATATATTTCTCTGGGTAAAGGGCGGCAACCTGCCCTCCCAGTTGAGGCATGCTTTCGATTAATTTAACGGACGCTTTTCGCATTCCGCCGTAAAAAGCGGCAAACATGCCTGCCGGCCCGCCTCCGATAATGAGCAGGTCGGTAAATTCGCCGCTTGCAGGTTGGGATGACACAGGCAAACACCTCCGGTTAATTTCAAAAACTTTATATTGTCATTTCTACTTTATTATATCTATCCCATCAGGGCCTTGCAAAGCAGACCAAAAATTGTCGAATTTGACGTCAGAAAGGCCTGCAAAACGCCGGGAAACAGCGTAAAATAAGACTTGATCTTTTAAACAAAAGCCGATATTATTCAAATGTATGTACACAGATTTGTGACGAAAAGAGTACATTTACAAAATGGTGTGTATTATTTTTGATAATTATTCCGTAACGGTTTAAAATAAATGTGACAAATGTCGCACAATAGCAAAATGGGTTATCACCAGAGACTATTTTTTTATGTGTATAATTTCACATTAGAGTTTTTGGTTTTATATAAAATATAGAGCTTCAACCCCCGGAAGGAGAACAAGCCTGATGAGTACCATACCTAAAATCGTCATTCTTGGAGCGGGATATGGCGGTATTTTGACTGCGCAACGGCTGCAAAAAGAATTAAATTACAATGAAGCAGACGTTACCCTGGTGAACCGGCATGATTATCATTATTTCACCACGCACCTGCATATGCCGGCGGCCGGAACCGATTCCATAGAACATACACGCGTTCCGATCTCTAAATTGATCGATGAATTCAAAATCGACCTCGTTAAATCGAATGTCCAAGAGATCCGTCTCTCGGACAAAAAAGTCGTTCTCCAGGACGGAACCCTATCCTACGACTACCTGATTATCGCTCTCGGCGGAGAACCTGAATCGTTCGGTATTCCGGGCTTGTCGGAATATGCCATGACGATCCGCAGCATCAACTCGGTACGTTTGATCCGTCAGCATATCGAATATCAGTTTGCGTTGTTTAAGGCGGACGAAAGCCGTACGGACCGTCTTAATTTCGTTGTGGGCGGCGCAGGCTTCAGCGGCATTGAATTCGTCGCCGAGCTGGCCGACCGTATTCCTTATCTATGCAAAGAATATGATGTCGATCCGAACATGGTGAATGTATATAATGTAGAAGCTGCACCGTCCGCGCTTCCGGGCTTTGATCCTGAACTCGTCGAGTATGCCATGGACGTCCTGGTCAAAAAAGGCGTTCAGTTCAAAATCGGCGTAGCGATCAAAGAGTGCACGCCGGATGGCGTTCTGCTGGCTACCGGTGAAGAGATCAAATCCGCGACTGTCGTCTGGACAGGCGGTATCCGCGGGAATCGGCTCATTGAAGCGGCCGGCTTCGAAACGGCAAGAGGGCGCGTCAAGATTGACGATTTCCTGCGCGCTCCTGGCCATGATCATGTGTTTATCATCGGGGACAACTCGCTGATGTTTAACCCGGAAGGTCGTCCGTATCCTCCGACCGCACAAATCGCCATGCAGCAAGGCGTAACCTGTGCGCAAAACGTGGTGGCTTCGATCCGCGGCAAAGAGCTTAAGAAATTTGTCTTCAGTAACAAGGGGACGGTTGCTTCTTTGGGTAAAGGGGAAGCCGTGGCGACAGCCTTCGGCAAGAAGTATAAAGGCTGGGTGGCCGCTCAGCTCAAAAAGATGGTCGATATTCGTTACCTGTTTACCATCGGCGGGATTCCGCTCGTCTTGAAGAAAGGCAGATTCCTGTAAGATGCGCCACTGCAGCGTTCAAGTCCGGGGACTGCTGACCCGGGAGGAGCTCGACCGGTACAACGGCCTGATGGAGGTCGGTTCCTATCTTGAATCCCAGCAGCAATACGACTTGGCCTATACGGTTCAAAAGGAAGTCGATATTCTGATCCTCCCGGCCATCGAGCGCCTCAAGGAGAAGAGCAGGGACCGCGACCGTGCTACGGCGGAGTTCCTGGAATCGCTGCGGGAACAGCAAGAAGAAGACGAATAATGTATTAAGTAATTCGAGATCGTCCCGTCGGGGGCGGTCTTTTTTTAGATTGAAAATTAAGGAGAGCTCAGCATTATCGCCTTATTTCGATGGGACTTCTGCCGACTGGAAAGCCGTTTCTGCCAAATCTGCGCCCGTGCCGGTAGGATGAAATGTGATGATGAGAAATTAGCAATGCGGGTCGGGTGATGTAATGAGGCGTGATGGGATGCGTATATTTTTTAACGGACATAGGAGACCTTAACTAGCTGTTTATTGCGGCCTAAGCAATCTAACGGACATAGGAGACCTTATTAGCCCCAAAATTTCTATTTTCTTTGAAGTTTCACACGAATAAGGTCTCTGGTGTCCGTTAAAATCGTAAATCCCCATTTTCGGGAGGTTTAACGTCTCTCACGTCCGTTAGAATCGGAATCGGCTGTTACCTTACGCCAGAAAGCGCAGCACGAGACTATGCCGCCATTAGTGAGTACGGTCAGTATCTTCAGCGTAACAACTCAGTCTTCTCAGTAACTCAGTCTGCCCAGACACCTTAGTCAGGCAACGATAAAAATGGCTACCTTCCTCAAAGTCTTAAACTTTCTTTAATGTTAAAAATACCGCCCGGGCATGCCGGGCGGCTAATGGTAAGCGTATTATAGTTTAAGCATGTCCTCAAACAACTGCTCATTCAGCAGGTTGCCGACGTAGAAGGAACCGAATTCTCCGAAACGGGCGCTGACTTCGTCAAAGCGCATTTCATAAACCAGCTTCTTGAACTGCAAAGCGTCGTCTGAGAACAGAGTAACGCCCCATTCCCAGTCGTCGAGGCCGACGGAGCCGGTAATGATCTGTTTTACTTTGCCGGCATATCCGCGACCGATCATGCCGTGGCTGCGCATCATTCCGCGGCGCTCTTCCATCGAAAGCATGTACCAGTTGTCGTCAAGATCGCGTTTTTTGTTCATCGGATAGAAGCAAATGTATTTCGATTTCGGCAGGATCGGCTGTAACCGCGCCATCACTTCAGGGTTGGCTTTTGGATCTCCGTCGCCCGAAGCCATGTAATTGCTCAATTCGACAATGCTGACGTAAGAATAAGCTTTGGTAGTATACTGGGCAAAAGTCGTTTTGTTAAAGGCATTCTCCAGAGCGTTCAATTCCTCAAGCGTTTCGCGCAAATGCATGAACACGAAATCGGCTTTTTGTCCTACGATGGAGTAAACCGCCGTGCTTCCGGTTTTATTTTGCTCGGCCTGAGTCCATTCCTGCAAAAAGGTATGCAGTTCTTCCAGACAGCCCGCGCGTTCCTCGTCGTCCGCCGCTTTCCATGCCGTCCAGTTAATGGACCGGAAATCATGCAGGGCGTACCATCCTTCTAGGGTTAATGCCGCTTCATTCATTTATGATCACTCCCAAATTATCATAGTTATTGTCCGTTCTCCGCAGCCCGCAGGATGCGCTTCTCTTATTGTATCCCAACGTTGAGCCAGGGAGCAAACGGAATTCCCCTGCTTTCGGTGAAAGTTCATTGATTCGCAACATTTTTTTTAGTAAACTATCTACTAGTTCTTGATCTTGTGATATTAATTATAGTGTGACTAATGAAGGGTGGAGTTTGGGTTGGGATGGCTCATCGTTTTGGTGCTGATGGTTCTGTTTTTTGTCATGATGTTCGGCATCGGATTTATTCTTAATATGCTTATGAAGACAACCTGGTTTCCGGCTTACATTTTTATTATCGTCATCTTGCCGATCGTCGTATACAGCTTGTGGGACCATGACCAAGGCTTTGGCGCCTACTTGGCCTCTTTCCGGGTTGTTGACTACCTGACGGCGCTTGCGGGGCTCGCAGGTGCGATATTAAGCGGATGGACGATTCGCAAGCTGCGGATCGGCGGCTATAAGATGTTTTGATGTTGATGGAAAAGTTAAAGAAATGAAGAAAGCCCCAGGCCTTGTTGCCTGGGGCTTTCGCATGCTGGAGCCGATCAATCCTTTTGCCCCAGTTTCCACTTTTGATATTCCAAGAAATCCCGAAATTCCTTCTTGCTTATGCCGGAGGACATGGCTTCTTGAACCAGCGACGCCCATTCCGGGTCGAGGTTCGAGTCTGAAGGACGATCTCCATATAGTAGCAAGTTTATAGGAACATTTAAGGCATCGGACACTTTTTGTAGGAATGAGATCGAAGGATTGGATTGGATTCCCCGTTCAACATTGCTCAAATATGATTTGGCGACTTCCGCCGTATCGGCTAGCTCTGACAAGGAAAAGCCACGATCTTGCCTGATTTTTCGGATGCGTTCCCCAATATGGTCTGCCATGTAGCCGTCGCCCTTCTATAAATAATATTTTTAGTCATTATACCAAAAAATGCAGTATTGAACAAAGGAGACAAGCCCCATTCCGGGATAGAAAAGAACACCGCAACCACCGGCAAACGGGGGATACGGTGTTCTTGTTAAGTAGACCGAAGCGTGGAAATTATTTAGCTACGCCTTTACCTTGTTTAGCTGTGAAAGTCCATTTGAGATTCAGGGAATCGCCTTGGAATTGGTTTTGGTCCTCATTATTGTCCACGAATTCAAATTTAACAATCAGGTTGTCTGAGTCTCCGGCCCGGAGTCCGCCGCGTTCTTCAAACCAGCCCAGCCAGGTGTTTTCTACCGCATCCGGGGAGAGGCTTTGCAGAGCGGATAACGTAGTTTCATATATGACGGTCTCATCTTTATCGATATTCGTCAAAAATTTAACTTTAATGTGTTTGCCGAAATCGTCGGTATTTGCAGGAGCGCCCGCACGATTAGTTACTGTATAAGAAGTAGCCAGATTTACTTTTCCGATGTCCAGGGAGCCGTTATTTTTCAGCTTAAAAGTGCGGATTGCAAAGTCTCCAGGCTTTAAATTGCCTACGTCGATAATGGCTGTCGGATCGGCATTCAGATCCAGAGTGCCCGCCGCAAAAGTTCCGGTGGTTTCTACGGAGTCGCTAAAGTAAGCGAACGTCCCTCCTCCGATCAAGGTTAAGCCGAGTGCTGCGGTTACTACGCCAAAGCCCAAAGTTTTCTTGATTCCCATGAACAAATTCCTCCCGATTTCTCAATAATTTTTATATTGCATCCCTATGAAAATCATAAGGAGAACAACCGCAGTTGAGTTAAGTAGTTTTCGGATTAGTTTCTTCTATGGAGGACCCTTGTTTTTTCTCCTCCAACGACGAGATGGTCTTCCAGAGGGAGATGACGGCATAGATGAATAACATCAGCCCGGGTACGATCAAGAGGGTGACGTTTCCGAGTTTCGTCCCGGCAAAGCTTAAAATATAGCCGACGTAAGGGATTGTGAAGCCGGTGTAGCGGCCCACGACATTTGCCGATAGGACGGGTTCTATATCCGGGGCGTCGTTGCTGTCGCCTTTGGTCCGGTAGATTACCTGGTTGGTCTGCTCATTTCTAACAACCTCTACGATGCGGTGGGTAATCAACCGATTCTCGTCAGCATGAAATGTGATGATATCTCCCTTTTTGAATCCTGAGGTATCTCCTCCGGGTTTTATCGCTACGATAGATCCTGTATGGATTACCGGTTCCATTGAACCGGAAAGAACACTTTTTAGCTGGTAACCGTAAAAGGTCGGTGTACCGCCTGAAATTTTGGATAGAATGACTGACCCTGCAACTATGATAAATAGAAGCACCATGATAAACGTTAGACCTTGGCCTAGTATTCTTTTATAAATCATTTGCATCGACTCCTGTATCTGTTTGATTCGAATCCGTATCTTCAGGGGCGGCAAAAGGCCCGCTTCCGTCTTTATTTTCTGAAGGACTTTCCCCGTCCGGTGGCGTTCCGGCATTGCCGGATTCAATGTCAGCAGGTTGCTCAGGTTGTTGCTCTTCCGGTGCCTGCGACAGCTCTTGCTCTTGTTGCTCTTGTTGCTCTTGTTGCTCTTGTAGCTCCTGTTGCTCTTGTAGCTCCTGTTGTTCTTGCTCCAATCGTTTTGCTTGTTCTAACTCAAACTGCTTCATCCTTTCTTCTTCAGCCAGTCGTTGTGCCTCTGCGGCTTCGAGCAGGGTTTCCCGTAAACCCTCCAATTTGAGGATGTCAGATGACAGATTGGTTATTGAGGATGACAAAGACTGTTGCAGCCCGTTGTAATAAGACAGCAGTTCCTGACTCACGGGATCTCCACTGGCGGCATATCCCTCGAATATATAAATCCCTTCGATTCGATTGCTGGATTGATAGGGAAGTCGGTCGAGCTCGAGTCCTGTATCATATATTTTTTGTAAGAATACAAGAATGCTATTGAGTGAGTCTCGAAGGGAATCGGATAGAAATTGTGATTGATTTAACCGGTTGCCGATGCTGCTTAGAAGCGAAGCCTGCTTGATTTCAACACAATTGGGCTGGGACAGTTGAATATGCTGGAGCAAATCGAGGGCGATCGCCGAGCTGGCCGCCATTTCTCCGGATAAATGATCCCATGCGATTCGGTTACTGTCATAAATAAGCTGAAGGTTCTTAAGTTGATCAGATAATTTATCAATCTGTCCCGATATGTCGCCTGCGGCCGTTTCCAGGTCTGATCCTGCAGAGTCTGCGGGTTCATCTTCGCCGTAAGTCGAACTGGTGACGGTGTGGTTCCTCGGTGCCCATGCGCTCCATGTCTCTTCATAAGTTGCATAGGTTACTGAAACTGACTGTAGACTTCTTTTATAATCTGAAGCTTGCTGCAAAGAGTTATTTAAATCCGTCAGTAAGCTTTCGATTTTCTCCGGAAATATTTCGCAGGCCTGAATTCCCGTCAAGTCCTCCTTGAAGCTGTTGAATTCACCGTACGTGGTACCGACCTGCTGCGAAGCGTAAAATAATAAAGTGGATAGTGCCATGCTGGATTGAACCGTTTTTAACATATATCGTTTCCGCTGTATTCTCCTGGTTTTCCGAATGGATCCGGATCTGGTTCTTCGCAGACAAAGGCCTCCTTTCCATTTACCTTTCGTAGTCACGATGTTCTGTAAGTTGTTCGTTATAACGAACCATCAAGCAACTCGAATATATTCAATTTGCGCCCAAATGGAAACTTGGATATTCAAGCAAAAGTTCCTTATAACGAACGGTTTGCTAATTAAATCACGAGTTTTCTTAGGAAATCGTTAATTATTAGCAATTTTATTCTTTATTGAGAACGGCCAAAGACTCCGCTTCGGTTATTAGACCCCTTTCGTGAAAATTACTGATCTTCTAACAAAATAAGCTAACAAGTATATTAAAAATCCATTTTTCTTTTTACCTACAACGACAGTGTTTTTAGGAAGATTCTTATATAATGAATTCAAATCTTCATTGTCTTTGCTAACTTGGTTACTTAATTCGGGTGATGCCAGTAAGGGGCAAACTTGCTGAAAGGCAAGGGCGCAAAGTTTCGGATCTAAGGTAGAAATACTAGGATGGCCGGGCTGCCTGGGATATATCAAGATTACTTAGGGGGAGAATGTAGTTGGAAAAGTCCGCCCAGGTCTTCATGGATGAAGAGTATGGCATGGAAGTGGATCCGGAATGGGTAAGCTTGCTTATTATGGCCAAGGAGTCGGGAATTCCGATCGAAGTTGTCCGCAGTTTTTTTAGAGGGGATTATCGGGGGTATTTAGAGCATAACGGTTAAATATATTAGGGTGCGTAACACGAAATTGAAGAATGGAGATCGTCCTACTTGATAGGGGGTCTCCGTTTTTCTTTTTTGGGTCTATACGAAATAAGGGAATTGGGCAAATAAGCCGAGAAATATAGATAGAGCCTCGGGAGGGGAAATATTTAGCGTTTTTTGTAAGGTTTTAACGATTCGGGGCGAAGGGATTTATGATAGAATATAGAAAGTCTAAATGAACGTGTTAGGGAAGGAGCGATGAAGCCGTGCGCATGAACAACATGCTGCATTATACTGAAAATCACCGTTATTGCGTATACCGTGACTTCTCTCTCAGTCCCGTGGATGACAAAATGCTAGGGTTGATCTACCAGCCTATGGTCGGAGCTCTTGCTGTGTCACTGTATCGGCTGCTTGCGGATCAAGTGGCGCTGGATCAGGTGGGTTATTCGGCTATTGAGCAGCAGCGGGGTCTGTTTTTGACGATGGGTCTTGAACCTAGCGAGAAAGGGCGGGCGATCCTGATAGAACAGGCGTCCAAACTGGAAGCCGTCGGATTGCTGCAGACAAGCCGGTTATACATACCGGATGGCGACGATTATTTGTATGAATATGAACTTCAACCGCCGCTGTCTCCGGCCGAGTTTTTCCGCACTCAGCACTTAACGCTGCTGCTTCGCGATAAAATCGGCAAGTTTGCGGTGTTGTCGCTGCGGGAACGCTTTTTTTGCATGGAGCCTGGGGATATGTATGGCTTGACTTATAATAAAGAGAATATATCGGTGCCATTTTACGAAATCTTCGAGCTTAATACGCATTCTATCGATTATGAATTGGAGCAGGCGATTGCCGAGACTTCCATTGCCAGACAGCCGGGAATGAAACTGGTTGAAGAAGAGGAAGCGCTGAATTATGCCGATATTATTGTCCGTTTCCCGCGGGAATCCGTGAACCGGGCCTTTGTGGAGAAGCTGCGGTTTGACCCGGAAGGGATGGGAATCGCCAATTATGTCGTCCGTAAATACGATCTTTCCGTGCAGGATTTATGCCGGTTATTGGACGAAGACGGCGTGTTCGATTCCGGCGGAACGCTGCTCCTCGATGAGCTGCAGCACAAAGCCAATCTTCATTTCAGACAGGGGAAACGGCGCCGGGAAGAGCGGGAAGTCGCTTACGCCAAGGTGGTTTCGATTCGAGGGGAAGAGAACGCCCAAGAAGCCGGAAGCCATCAGGAGGAAGTTGCCGTTCAGATGGAATATTACGTCGAGGTGCCGCCTCAATTTATCAATAAATGCGATGTGCACCAATACAATATGATGCTGCGGAACGAGCCGTATACCCGGTTGTTAAAGACGTTTTTCCCGGGAGCGGTGCCCGATAATCTGCTCGATATTTTTGAGAAAATAGATTTGAATTATAAGCTGCCCGGCGAAGTCATCAACGTGCTGATCCATTACTTGATGGCCTTGCTGACATCGGGCGGTGAACAGCGCATCAACCGTAATTTCGTAGACGCGATAGCGTCGAATATGCTGATGAAGCAGATTAACACATATGAAAAAGCCGTTCAATATATTCGCGATCAAGCCAAGGTGAAGGAGAAGACGGCAGCGCAGACGTCACCCGCGGCAGGAAACGGGCGGGGAAGAACCTATGGCGGCCGGACCGCCAAGCCGAAACCGGAAATTCCGATTGTACAGAGCTCGGGCGGAGAGCAGGGCGTCTCGGAAGAGGAATTCGCCGAATTGCTTAAAATGGCCGAACGGATGAAGGCCAGCAAGAAAAAAGGATAAGACTTAAGTAAGAAGGTGAATAAAGAATGGAGTCCCTTGGGGAATTGATGTCGCAAATGAAAAGCCCGCAGCTTCGGCGGCGTTCGGAAGAATTGAAGGCCAGGTTGTTGAATGAACCGCTGGTACGCGATCTATGCATCCGCCACCCGGAGCTTGGCGAAGAACATCTGCTTCGGGGTATGGCGAAGCTGTATCAATACGTTAATGACAGCCGGCATTGCGCGAACTGCCCGGGTTTGGACCAATGCCCGAATGATTTCCCCGGACATTTCACGAAGCTGACGGTGGAGGATTCTGGAGCGGGAACACAGCTTATTGACCGCCAGGTGCCTTGCCCCAAGCAGCTGCGTTTTGAGCGGGAACTGTCCATCAAGAAGCGGATCCATAGCTTTTATGTAGACGAACGGGCTCTGGAGCAGGGATATGATGAAGTTGAGATCATGTCGAAGGATAGTGTCCGGGCTCCGGCCGTGAGCCAGGTATTCCGATATATCAATGAGACCAAGGAGTCGGGTCTCCAAACCCGTGGACTCTATCTTGAAGGCCATTTCGGAACAGGTAAGACATTTTTGATGAGCTATCTGTTGCATGAACTGGCCAAGGAAGGATACTCCGGGGTTATCGTATACATGCCGGAATTCGTGGAAGACCTGAAATCGATGATGCAGGACAGCCAGAAGCTGAAGGAAATGACCGAAATTATGAAGCAGGCGGACCTGCTCATCTTTGACGATATCGGAGCGGAGAATTTGAATCCGTGGGCCCGTGACCATGTTTTGGGATCGATCTTAAACTACCGGATGAACCGCAAACCTACATTTTATACCTCGAATTATTCCTTGAACGTACTGGAGAAGCATCTTAGCTTCACAAGCAAAGACGGCGAGGAAATGCATAAGGGACAGCGGCTGATGGACCGGATCGCTCCGTTCGTGGATGTGGTCCCCGTTGGCGGCAGCAACAAGCGCGGTCGGGTATAGTGTAAACATAAACAAAAAAGTCGGGCAGGGGATGATCCCTTACCCGACTTTTTGTCGTAAATACAACTTACCGACGTTCTTAGCCGGCGATAAATTTTACGATTACCATTCCGAAGAAAATAACTGCCATAAACGTGAGCATGCCGAAAAATCCGTTCATCAGATCAAATAAATCGTTACGGGGTTCTTCGTTAATATGCTCCCGGGGGTCGGTCACATGTGTGTTTGCATCCATGAAGACAGGGCCTCCTCGCAAAATAAACTCGTTGTCAATAATAAACATCATAGACAATTCGTTTTTGGGTTATTATTAGTATAACCAATCGCCCTGAAATTTGTAAAGAAGGCGTATTCATTACGATTTTTCTTTTACTAAAAAAATGTGGTATAATTGACAACACGTCGCTACGGCGATGTCATGATTCATAAAATTATCTTAAAACCTGTCCCGGCAAGGATTTTGCAGACTGGGCACAAATATAAGGAGGAGATTATTCATGGCAATTGTTAATGTATCCGATCAAACTTTTAATAATGAAGTTGAAGGTCAAGGCACGGTTCTCGTTGATTTCTGGGCACCTTGGTGCGGACCTTGCAAAATGATCGCTCCTATTCTGGAAGATCTGGCAAACGAAGTAGGCGATTCCGTGAAAATCGCTAAAGTGAACGTGGACGAAAACCCGGAATCGGCTTCCCGTTTCGGCGTAATGAGCATTCCTACCCTGATCTTCTTCAAAGACGGTCAACCGGTGGATAAAGTTGTAGGCTTGAACTCCAAAGAAAACTTGAAGAACATTCTTGCTAAACATCAATAAGGTCCAATTGCTTCAATACGGCCTGGTTTACGCCTCCGGCATGTCCGGGGGCGTTTTCTGCGTAAAAGCGGAAGCTATTCCATGTGGGGGAGGAGGCTTGTAGCATGGATTCCATAACGAACGACATTCAGGAACAGGAAAAGGCAATGGAGGCGATCCGCCACAAATTGGCGCTGCTGCCGGATTTGCCGGGCTGTTACCTGATGAAGAATAAAGACGGCAAGATTATTTATGTCGGCAAAGCGAAAATACTGAAGAACCGGGTCCGCTCCTATTTTACCGGAAGTCATGACGGAAAAACTCAACGCCTGGTTTCGGAGATCCGGGATTTTGAATATATCGTGACAGGCAGCAACATGGAAGCACTCATTCTGGAGTGTAATTTAATCAAAACGCATTATCCGCGTTTCAACGTGCTGCTGAAGGACGACAAAACCTTTCCTTACATTAAAATCACGAATGAGCCCCATCCGCGCCTTGAGGTGACCCGCCGCCTGCTGAAGGATAAAGCCAAATATTTCGGTCCGTATCCTAACGCCTATGCCGCGCAGCAGACCAAAAAACTGCTCGATCGCATGTATCCGCTGCGCAAATGCAATGTGATGCCCAAGGAGGTATGCCTGTATTATCATATGGGCCAATGCCTGGCTCCGTGCGTAAAGGAAGTGCCGCAATCCGCCTATGAGCAGATGACGCAGGAAATCACTTCTTTCCTCAGCGGCGGACATGAAGAGATTAAGAAGGAACTGCAGCGGAAGATGCAGGAGGCCGCGGAAGACCTGTATTTTGAGCGCGCCAAGGAACTAAGAGACCAGATCATCAACATCGATGCGCTCATGGAAAAGCAGAAGATTACGACGGCGGACGCCAAGGACCGGGACGTATTCGGTTACGCGGTGGACAAAGGCTGGATGTGCGTTCAGATCCTGTATATGCGTCAGGGTAAAATGATTGAACGGCATGCCTCGGTCTTTCCTTTTTACGGGGATGCCTACAGTGACTTTCTGTCTTACGTGACTCAATATTACAGCGATAACCCGGCATTGCCGAAAGAGATTTTGCTCCCCGGCATGGCTGAGGAGCCTGGACAGGGCGAGGAAGCCCCAGGCGAGCCGGAGGCGGCCAAAGCCTCATCTGCCGCAACCGAAGGCGTCAGCGAGGCGCTCGACGCGGCAAGCGGGGCTTCGGCGCTGCATGAGTGGCTCGGCGTGAAGACGCTGGTGCCGCAGCGCGGCCTTAAGCGTCAGATGGTGACGATGGCTGAGGAGAATGCGCGCGTGGCGCTTGACGAGAAATTCCGCCTGATCGAGCGGGATGAGGAACGGACTCGGGGAGCCGCGGAGAACCTGGGCCGTTCGATCGGACTGGATCGGGTATCCCGGATCGAAGCGTTTGATAACTCCAACATCCAGGGGACGAATCCGGTCTCCGCGATGGTTGTGTTCATCGACGGCAAACCGGCCAAGAAGGATTACCGGAAATACAAAGTCCGGACCGTTCAGGGTCCGGACGATTATGAAACGATGCGCGAGGTCATCCGCCGCAGATACGAGCGCGTGCTGAAGGAGAACTTGCCTCAGCCTGATCTGATCATCGTCGACGGCGGCAAAGGGCAGATTTCGGCTGCAATCGACGTACTGGAGAACGAGCTCGGTCTATTCATTCCGGTGGGCGGCTTGGTCAAGGATGCCAAGCACCGGACTGCGCAGCTGATGGTGGGCGATCCGCCCGAGCCGGTTCATTTGCCTCGCGACAGCCAGGAGTTTTATTTGCTCCAGCGAATTCAGGACGAGGTTCACCGGTTTGCGATTTCGTTCCATCGCGAGCAGCGGGCGAAATCGATGGTGGCTTCGCGCCTGGATGCGATTCCGGGCATCGGGGAGAAGCGTCGTAAGGCGCTGCTGAAGCACTTCGGCTCGCTCAAAAAAATGAAAGAGGCCTCAGTCGAAGACTTCCGGCCCCTTTCCATTGGCGACAAGCTAGCTAAACAAATTATAGATGCCCTTCGGGATGATGAGGAGTCGTGAACAACGGCTCCTCTTTTTTTGGCAACGGAGCTGAAGGGCGTTCCTTGCCCGGCGGATTGAACAAGTAGATGACGAAGGCAACAATCGCCGGTAATACGATATAGAATATGCCTGCCGTAATATTCAGCGTTCCACCTGTGAACATAATGCTTAGCGACATTAAGATGCTGTCGAAGATGACGTGCGAGAACAGGACCGCAATAAAACCGTAGCGCAGGAAAATATAGCTGAACAACAGGCCGATAATGAGCAGCTCGATCGGACGGGAGATGACCGGGTAGATCGGATACAACGTATGGCCGAACGCCCAGATCAGCGTCGTGATGATACTTGCGACGAGCGTGCTGCGGAACATTTTCTTCAGCATCGGAATCCCGAACAGCCGGTATACGGCCTCTTCCCCGATCCCTGCCACCCAGGCAAGCAGCGGGAGCAGCGCAGGATAGAGCATGTTATACGGTGATTGGGAGGCATCTGTGGTCGACCAGGTGTGGATCGTTCTTTCCAGAATGAAGAAGATCACGGACTGAACTCCAAGCAGAATAAGTGCCCAGGCGTATCCGTCCGCCATCGATTTTACTACATGCCGTCCATAACCCTGTTCCTTGGCCCGGGCCCAGAGATTAATCCCCTGCTTGCGCCAGAGTCCATCGCCTCCGACGAGGGAGAAATAGACGGAGGCGGCCAGAATCAGCGTGACGACGCCCTGAAATACAAGCCCGAAGATCAGCATTGCACCGCTTAAGCCTTCTTTTTCAAAATAAGGCATCATATTAAGCGCAGAACCCATGGAAATGATGAAGTACAGGGAGGCGAGCACGATTCCCCGCTTGAATGAAGTATGTACTCTTGTCATGGCGCTGTACACGATCGCGAGAATTCCCAGCACAAAAGTCAATAGGGCATATCCTACATAGGTCAGCCAGTTGGCGAGCGTGGTTTGGCTTTTTACATAATCGGTATGGCTTTGCGGCACGGAGAAGTAACTATCGATTTCGGAGACCTGGCCTTCGAAATAATGAATATCGATTTGGGCATTCGATTTCCCCGCTTCATATCCCACCAGCGTTAAAGACAGACCATCCGGTGTTTCGCCCACGGAAGATTGCATATCTTCGCTGTAACCAAGCGACTTCAAGTAAGGTTGGGCTAACGCCAGCTTTTCTTCCCACGATAGGTCCTGCACTCCCGAGGTAGCGGCATCAGCTTCGGATGAACCGCCGCCCAATCCCTCGATGTCCGGAAACCCGGTTTCGGGGTATTCTTTAAAGCCGACCGCCTTGCCCGTGGTCATATGGATATCTACCGTTACGGCTTTGAGCAGCCCGCCTGGCTTATTGATGCGGACTTGAAAGATGTCGTAGGGGAACTGCTTTTCATACTTTTTAAGGTAATCTTCCATTAAACCTTCCCGGGTCAAATACCCGTATACATCAGCGCGCGTCTCGTAAGTAACCAGGGCATCGTTGAAGGGACCGGTTAATCCGAGCGTCGATTCCGCGAATTTGACGGCAGCTTCCTTGGCCTGCACCTTCGTAATTAACTGAGTCGATTGTTCGACCTGCAGCGTTTCGGAAGCGGTTGTCGGGACAATCTGGAGTAAAATAAAGACGATGAGTCCAATGACGGCGAGTATCCATAAGGTCCTGGTCTTTATCCCGCGCGTCTGCGGTTTTAAATCGGAATACATACGAAAACTCCTTTTAACGATTTTTTGTTGAATCTGTATGATTTCGGTACTTCCATGTCACAGTAAAGATAACACAGGGGAGATTTCTTCGCCAGAGACGAAGCTTGTTTCGCGTAAAAGCGCAATAACCACGGCAAATCCCAGCATGGCTTAGATAAGCATTCACCTTACGGTCTGTTTCAACTCTTTTAAGTCATTTTCGATCTATTTCATCCAATTAAACCTTTGTGATGGAAGTGAATAAGGATTATAATCCAATTTGACGAAAATGAAATGAAAATGAATGTAACTTAATATGTTGGCCGAATTTCTTACCGAAAACGGGGGAACCGATATTTAGGGGTGAATTTCGCTGCTTCACTTGCATTGCGCCTGGTGAAAAAGCGAATAGGGCAGACCGCGCAAGCCCGAATCCGTCAGCTAACCTCGTAGGCCTTTGCAGCAGGGACCAATCAAAAAGCATTGGATTTCCAGTGCTTTTTTTCATTGTTTCTTTTTTGCCAAATTGAGTAATGAGGTGAGCCCGTTGCTTTCCAAATGGATCAGATTTTCCCCACCCCAAGTCCTTGTGTTGGGCTTTGCGTTCATTATTTTGGCCGGTTCGCTGCTTTTGATGCTGCCGATTTCCAGTAGTACGGGAGATTCGCTTCCTTTTATTGACGCTTTCTTTACCGCTACTTCGGCAACCTGTGTGACAGGGCTTGTCGTAGTGGATACAGGAACCTATTTCTCAACATTCGGCCAGGTGGTCATTATGCTGCTGATCCAGGTAGGCGGTCTGGGGTTCATGACCATGGCGACCTTGTTCGCTCTGGTGTTTAAACGAAAGATTTCGCTGAAAGACCGGCTTCTGCTCCAGGAGGCGATGAACCAAAATACGATGGAAGGGATCGTCCGGCTGATCCGTAAGGTGCTGATGTATTCCCTGATTATCGAGAGCTGCGCCGCACTTCTGTTCACAATCCGCTGGTCGTTCGACATGCCGTTTGGCCGGGCGCTGTTCTTCGGTATCTTTCACGGCGTTTCCATGTTCAACAATGCTGGTTTTGATCTGTTCGGCGAGTACCGCAGCCTTACCCAGTATGTAAACGATCCGATCGTCAATCTCGTAACGATGTTCCTGATCGTTTCCGGAGGACTCGGCTTTATCGTTTTGTCCGACCTGATCGAGTTTCGGCAACGCCGCAAATTGTCGCTTCATTCCAAGGTGGTTCTCTCCATGACCGCCACATTGATTCTGGTCGGAGCGCTCGTTATTTTCGTGTTTGAATTCACCAACTCCAATACCTTGCAACCGCTGGATTGGGGCGGGAAAATCTGGAGTTCGTTCTTCCAGTCGGTTACGCCGAGAACGGCGGGTGCCAATACGGTGGACATCGGCGGGCTTAGACAGGCGACGCAATTCTTTATGATCATCCTGATGTTCATCGGGGCATCGCCAAGCTCCACCGGGGGCGGGATCAAGACGACGACGTTCACGATTCTGGTCGGGGCGGTCATTTCCATGATCCGCGGCCGTTCGGATCTCGTGTTGTTCCGTTACCGGCTGGCCCAGGAGCGGATTTTCAAAGCCGTCACGATCACGATGCTCGCTTTGTTCCTGGTCATCGCCGTGGCGATGGTGCTTTCGACTACGGAAGATGCCAGCTTCCTGAGCATTTTGTTCGAAACGACTTCCGCGTTCGGTACGGTCGGCCTTTCCATGGGACTGACGGGAAAATTGACGATTGCGGGGAAAATTATTATCAGCTTCACCATGTTTGCCGGACGGTTAGGGCTGCTGACGTTAGCTTATGCGCTCGGGCCGAAGAAGGGTAAAGAATTATATAGACATCCCGAAGGCAAAATGATTATAGGATAAGGGGAAAAGTGAGATGAAAACACAGCAGTTTGTAGTGATCGGCTTGGGGCGTTTCGGTTCCAGCCTGGCGCTAGAGCTGATGGACCTCGGCTACGAGGTTCTGGGCGTGGACAGGAACGAGGAAGTGGTCGAGGAATGGAGCGACCGGCTTACACATGCCGTCGTCGCGGATGCGACGGATGAAGAGGTTCTGAAGTCGCTGGGCGTTCGAAATTTCGACTGCGGGATCGTAGCGATCGGCAATGATATTCAAATGAGCATCCTGTCGGCCATCCTTCTCAAAGACCTTGGGATAAAAACGGTGGTAGCCAAGGCGATTTCCGTCCTTCACGGCCGGGCGCTGGAGAAGCTCGGCGTCGACCGGGTTATCTTTCCCGAGAGGGATATGGGGGTTCGGGTCGCCCATCAGCTTGTAACTCCAAACCTGCTGGATTACATTGAACTTTCCAAAGAATACAGACTTGTCGAAATGAGAGTACCGCAATGCCTGGACGGAAAAAATGTCGGCGACCTGAACCCGAGAGCACGTTTCGGCTGCAGCATCGTAGCCATCCACCGGGAGAACGGCGTCATTATTGCACCGACGGCAATGGATCATCTAATCCTTGGGGACATCATGGTCATCATCGGGGCAAAGAAAAACATCGATGAATTCGAAGCTATTATAAATGATTAATCATTTTAGTGATTCTGCTCTTGGAGTGTGACCTGCATGGAATCTGCTGCAACGGAAGCGATTCGGCATTTTCTGATCCTAGTATTGTTTGTTCTAAGTGTCGGCATGGTTTCCGGTAAATTAGCCGCTTGGCTCAAGCTGCCCGATGTTGCCGTATTCATCGCCGTCGGCATGCTGCTCGGGCCCGGCTTGAAGCTCATTCATGAATCCAGCGGCTCGCTGATCAATCAGCTCATTTTAACATTGGGTTCGGCGCTTATTCTGTTTGATGGCGGCAGGAATCTTAAGCTCAGCGGTCTCCGTAAGGTCTGGATCACCCTATCTTTGCTTAGCGTTCCGGGGGTCATCATCTCCGTATTGGTTGTGGGGGCAGGCGTGCATTTTCTGTTCGGGGTGGATTGGATTTTTGCCTTCCTCGCAGCTGCGGTGATTGCATCTACGGACCCGGCATCGATCATCCCCATCTTCAAACAGGTGAAGATCAAGGAGCGTGTCCGCGAGACGGTGGAGAGCGAATCGGCATTTAATGATGCAACGGGTTCGATTCTTACGTTTGCTTTGTTGGCGGCGGTCGCGGGCGGCGGCGAACTTCATTTTGGCGCGATGTCCTTGGACTTTGTAAAAACCGCGCTCGGCGGAATTGTGATCGGGCTGATCATTTCCGGGCTGCTGGCCTATTTCACGGGTCATGCGCGGCATGGCGTACTGCGGGAATATACGACTATCGTAATGCTTGTCTGCGCCCTGTCGAGTTACTTGATTGCCGACCTGATGCATGTCAGCGGGTTTATGGCGACGTTTGTGGCCGGGATCATTTGGGGTAATGCGGAAACCTTTAATCTTTCGATGAAGGAAAGACATATCGAGGTCGGCTCTTTTGCGGAAAATATCACAGTGATGATGCGCATGCTGATCTTCGTTCTGCTGGGCAGTCAGGTTAGTTTCGGCACGCTGGGCCATTACCTGTGGCAGAGTCTGGGGGCGGTGCTGCTGCTTATGTTTGTAGCCCGTCCGTTGACCATCCTGCTGTGCGCCCTTCCGGACCGGAAAGTGAAGTGGACCTGGCGGGAGCTGCTGTTTATGAGCTGGGTCCGCGAAACCGGAGTTATACCGGCTGCGTTGTCGGGAATGATTGTCGGAATGGGCGTCCCGCATGCCGAGATCATTGCGGCGATTACGTTCATGGCGATCGTGCTTACGATTATCGTTCAGGCGAGCACGACAGCCTGGGCGGCGCGAAAGCTTGGCCTCGAAATCAAAGAAGCTGCGGCAAAGCCTTAGGGCTTTTGCTGGCAGCTTCTTTTAATTTTACGGGTCGGTTTCCGGTTCCTTGGATTAATAAGTACGGACCGGGGCCCGGCGGTAAAGCATCCAGCCGATTCCGATCAGAATGACGGTTAATCCCAGAAATAGATGAGAAACCATCACGTTGGACATTCCTGGCGCCGACAATTCAAAGTTTTCCGCGAAGTCCATGTTTCCGGGGCTGAGGTTTAAAATCAGTACGTAAAAAGCGATTGTAATCAAGCCGGGAAGCGTGCCAAACCGGTAAAAAACGGTACCAAGCAGGATGAACAGAAACATGTCGAACAGGTAGAATGCAAATTGGGAGTACCATAAGGACAAGAACGCAGGGATGCTTTCTTCAATAGAATGTCCTAACAGCGACGTCACCCCATAACCTACATAGACGACGATATTTTGCATCAAGGCCATGGCGGCACAGAGTATGGCCGTCGTTCCGATCACAGAGAGATAAAACTTCTGCCGGGGAATTCCAAAGCTCATCATCAAAGGGAAACTGTTCGTTGCAATTAAAATGCCGTAGACCAAAAGATAGATGGCGATGGCTCCGAAGTTGGCTGAGAACAGAAAACTGTTAGTGGAGTTCATAATTTCCGGAAAATAAAGCATGATTACCACTTGTGCGATATCAACCAACAGAAGGATAGACCAAAAATACGTCACCGGTTTGAAGTTATCCATCCAATAGAATCGCAGCATCTTACGAGAAGTAACCATTATTTGTTTCCTCCGAATTCAGATTCCCTTTGCGGGTCAAATAAACGAACAGTTTTTGCAGCGGTACTGAGCTGATTTTGATACCCCGGCGTTCCAGTTCGACCCGGTTATCCAGTTCCCCGTACCAGACGAGGACGGTTGTTCCGGCCAGTGATTCTTCGTGGAGCACATGCGGGTCTGATACCAATGCCAGCAGCTGCGAAGAATCGCCTTGGAGGTAATGCGCCTGTGCCACAAAGGCATCCTTATCCATATGGGAGGTGATGACCCCTTGCTCCAGCAGCGTGATGTACTGGAACAGATTGGAGGATTCATCGATCTGGTGGGTCGACAGGATCATCGTCCGCTCCCGTTGACCGCAATCGTTAATCATTAATTCGTAAAAAGTTTCTCTCATGTCGGCGTCCAGCCCCAGGGTCGGCTCGTCGAACAAAGTCAATGGGGCGCCGCTGGCCAGTCCTTTCACGATCCCTACCATCGACTGCATGCCTCTGGAAAGCTGCTTATATTTCTTTTTGGCGGGCAAGCGGAATTTTCTAAGCAGTTCGGTTGCGAGCTTTTCGTCCCAGTACGGAAGCAGCAGTGAACAATAATGCATCAGATCTTTGACTTTATAATCGGCCCAAGAACGTTCATCCGACTTGACCAGGCAGATGTTCGGGGTGACGGCGGGGTTGTCATGGACCTGTTGGCCGTCGTAGAGGACTTGCCCTTGGCTCGGATAGATCAGGCCGGAGAGAATATGAAGCAAGGTTGTCTTGCCGGCGCCATTGGCTCCCAGAAGCCCGTGAACGGCTCCTTCTTCAAAAGTCGTGGTCACGTTTCGGATAGCTTCGGTACTGCCGAAATTTTTAGCAATTTGACGGCATTCCAGAATAGGATTCACAACAATTTCTCCTCTCGTCCTCATGAATCGGCAGACTCTGCCTTTTGAATCATTTCCGCAATCTGCCGCGGCGATATTCCCAATTTAGCCGCCTCACGCAGCATGACTACGATATACTGGTCAAAAAATTGCTGCTTTCGCTTCTCAACCAAAACCGCCTGCGCTCCCGATGCAACGAACATGCCAATCCCCCTTTTCTTGTACAAAATCTCCTGATCCACCAGCAAATTAACGCCTTTGGCCGCCGTAGCCGGGTTGATCTGATAAAAGGCCGCAAATTGGTTGGTAGAAGGCACCTGGGCTTCTTCAGGCAATCTACCTTCAATAATGTCATCTTCGATCTTTTCGGCAATTTGCTGAAAAATCGGCCGACCATCGTCGCTTAACACACCCATTTCTTCACCACCGTGTTGGTTAATTACTTATGTAACTAACAATACAACCTGAGGGGTTATTTGTCAACAGGCGAAGATCTGCTCATGAAAAAAGCAGCCGGATCATCCGACTGCTGCATGGAATATTGGAATTTACTTTTTTATTGAGAAAGCACTTCTGCAAGACTCTCCTTAATGCCCGTAAACCATTCCATCGTTTCTTTGCTCAGTTCCGATTTGTCGCCGTAGACAAGGCATGTTTCTCTGCGCGTCTGTTCAAGCTCCTTCATCGGAACAGCGACGAGGTCGTTGTCTTTCAGCAATTGCTTGCGTAAGTACGATTTCGGCAGAAGGGCCGCAGCTTTGCAAGTGGTCAGCAAGCGGACGATGGCTTCAAAAGAATCGATCTCCATCCGGATGTCCGGAATGATCCCGTAACGTCCGAACAGATCGTCGATCAGCTTCCGGTACCATGTGCCCTTCGAGAATATGATCATCGGCCGGCCGTTGAGATCCTCCATTGCCGCGCGGCGATTGCCCGCCAGCTCATGCCCCCGTGGGACCACTAACTCCAAATGGTCCTGGAACAAGGGAATGCACCGGAGTCCCGTTTCGCTGATTGAGGAGGCGACAACACCGATATCGACTTTGCGGTCGCGGACATAGGAGACGATCTCATGCGTCTTCCCGGTAACCAGCTTAAGCTCTATTTCGGGGAACTTGTTCATTAATGCCGTAACCAGCGGCGGGAGCGTCGTTTGAATTGTAGTGAGGCTGGCGCCAAGCGTAACTACACTGCGTTCACTCGCCTTGAACCTGGAGACGGATTGCAGAAAGTTCTGATGGCGCTGCCGCTGCTCCAAGGCATAGATATAAGCTTCATGTCCGACGCGGGTGAGCTCCAGCCGCTTTCCTTTTCGCGAGAATAAAGAGACACCCCATTCCTCCTCCAGCTTTGCAATTTTTCTGGACAGGGCGGGCTGTGACAAATTAAGCAGCTTGGAAGCTTTGTTTAAACTGGATTGCTCAACGACCGTGGTAAACACCAGCAAATCTTCAATCATAGCCGTGGCCAACCTTCCTTATGTTAATTTGTTATAAGTATTAATAAGTATATTGCAATTCCATTATAAGATAAAAAGGAGTAACATGAAATATGACACAAGATGTTCACATGTTACTTTTGTAACAAGGGAATAAGACCGCGCTTTTGTGTAATTTATCATATACGTCCCGCGGTCGAGATTTGTTGAATAATGAGATTATTAGAGGAACGATGGAAACGGAAAGGGGCACATGGACTTATGAAAGGGTTTTATTCCAGAAAACTGCACTCGCTTCTGGGTGTCATCCCGCTCGGTTTTTTTATTCTGGAACACATGATTACGAATTTTTCCGCGGTTGAAGGAGGAAGCCAAGGGTTTA
The DNA here is from genome assembly GCF_018101095.1 of Paenibacillus sp. Marseille-P2973. Taxonomy (NCBI): domain Bacteria; kingdom Bacillati; phylum Bacillota; class Bacilli; order Caryophanales; family Paenibacillaceae; genus Paenibacillus; species Paenibacillus sp. Marseille-P2973. The sequence continues at coordinate 169,198 of NZ_JAGQEH010000009.1, read as the reverse complement.
AGGACAGCGTCGCGTTTCTTAATAGCTTGCCTCTGGTCCTTGTACTTGAGATTTTTGGGATCTTTTTGCCGCTGCTGTATCATGCCGTTTACGGTATGTTCATCGCTTTCCAGGCGAAGCCGAACAATACGCGGTTCCGGAATGAACGCAATTTGCGCTACTTGCTTCAGCGGATCACAGGAGTGCTGGTCTTTGCGTTCGTAATCTGGCATCTCTATGAGACCCGCTTTCAGGTCGCTATCGGTAATGTAACTCATGAAGAACTCGGAGGGGTGATGCACGATATCGTGATGAATCCGTTCTTCTTCATTCTATATTTGATCGGAGTGCTCTCTGCGGCATTTCACTTTGCCAACGGACTTTGGTCGTTCATGGTCAGCTGGGGTATCACGGTCGGTCCGCGGGCCCAACGGGTTTCTTCTTATATTTGCATGACCCTGTTTGTTATTGTGTCGGTGCTCTTCACCTGGTCGCTGTTCGCCTTCCGGGGCGTGGAATTCCAGGCGGATGGGACGGCATTGCTGGAGACGCTTCGTGTATTCGTAGGATAATGGCTATATAAAACAATTGATGAGAGTTCAAAGCTGATTTTTGAACAACCTCTTTTAGGAGTTGAAGATAGAGATGGCTAAACAAAGCGTAATTATTGTCGGCGGCGGTCTGGCCGGCCTGATGGCTACGATTAAATCGGCGGAAGCCGGGGTGCAGGTGCATCTGTTCTCGCTCGTTCCGGTGAAGAGATCCCACTCCGTCTGCGCACAGGGCGGCATTAACGGGGCTGTAAATACGAAAGGCGAAGGCGACTCCCCTTGGGAGCACTTTGATGACACGGTATACGGCGGAGACTTCTTGGCGAACCAACCGCCGGTTAAGGCGATGTGCGAGGCGGCGCCGGGGATTATCCACCTGATGGACCGGATGGGCGTCATGTTCAACCGGACACCGGAAGGCTTGCTCGATTTCCGCCGGTTCGGCGGCACGAAGCGCCACCGGACGGCATTTGCCGGTGCGACAACGGGACAACAGTTGCTCTATGCCTTGGATGAACAGGTACGCCGCTATGAAGCGGAAGGTCTGGTCACCAAGTATGAGAACTGGGAGTTCCTGTCTGCCGTTTTGGATGATGAAGGCGTATGCCGCGGGATTTGCGCACAAAACCTGCGCTCAATGGAAATCGTTACTTTCGCTTCCGATGCGGTCATTTTGGCTTCGGGCGGCCCTGGCATTATTTTTGGCAAAACGACGAACTCGGTTATTAATACAGGAACAGCGGCAAGCGCGGTGTATCAGCAGGGCGTGAACTACGCGAACGGCGAATTTATCCAAATTCACCCGACGGCGATTCCCGGAGACGACAAGCTGCGGCTGATGTCTGAATCCGCGCGCGGGGAAGGCGGACGGATCTGGACGTATAAGGACGGCAAGCCATGGTACTTCCTGGAGGAAAAATATCCGGCGTACGGTAACCTGGTTCCGCGGGATATTGCGACCCGGGAAATCTTCAGCGTCTGCGTCGATATGAAGCTGGGGATTAACGGGGAGAACATGGTATACCTCGATCTGTCCCATAAGGACCCGAAAGAACTCGACGTGAAGCTCGGCGGCATTATTGAGATTTATGAGAAGTTCATGGGCGATGACCCTCGCAAAATTCCGATGAAGATCTTCCCGGCGGTCCATTATTCCATGGGCGGCATGTGGGTCGATTACAATCAGATGACGAACATTCCCGGCTTGTTTGCGGCAGGGGAATGCGAATACCAGTATCACGGTGCGAACCGGCTTGGGGCCAACTCGTTGGTTTCCGCGATCTATGGCGGTATGGTGGCCGGGCCGAAAGCGGTGGAATACATCCGCGGCCTGAAAAAATCGGCGGAGGATCTTAGCCCGCAGATTTATGAGAGCTATCGTAAAGCGCAAGAAGATAAGTACGAAGGATTGCTGGCCATGAACGGCACGGAGAATCCGTATGTGCTGCATAAGGAGCTGGGCGAATGGATGACGGCAAATATGACCGTAGTTCGTACAAACAGCAAGCTGGAAGCGACGATCGGCAAGATCAAGGAATTGAAGCAGCGTTACAAAAATATCAATATTAACGATACGTCCCGCTGGAACAATGCCGGCGCCGCTTTTACCCGCCAGCTGTGGAACATGCTGGAGCTGTCCGAAGCGATGACGCTCGGCGCGCTGCTCCGTAACGAGAGCCGCGGGGCCCATTATAAACCGGAGTTCCCGACTCGTAATGATGAGGAATTCCTGAAGACAACCAAGGCGACGTGGACGCCTGACGGTCCGCAGATCTCTTATGAAGAAGTGGACGTCTCTTTGATCCCGCCGCGGGTACGCGATTATTCGAAGGATAAATAGGGGGGGAGAGACTATGGCAACAGCGGATACAAAATTAACGGCGAAGAAAGTGAAATTTGTGATTACTCGCCAGGATGATCCCAAGTCGGCGTCTTATACGGAAGAGTTTGAGCTCGATTACCGTCCGGGCATGAATGTCATCAGCGCCTTGATGGAAATTCAGCGGAATCCGGTCAATTTGAAAGGCGAGAACACCTCTGCGGTATGCTGGGAGTCCAACTGTCTGGAGGAAGTGTGCGGCGCTTGCTCGATGACGATCAACGGCAAGCCGCGCCAGGCTTGCGCAGCGTTGATCGACAATCTGGAGCAGCCGATCCGCGTCGAGCCGATGCGGACGTTCCCGGTCGTGCGCGACCTGGTCATCGATCGCAGCCGGATGTTTAACGCGCTCAAGCGCGTCAAAGCCTGGATTCCGATCGACGGCACGTACGATCTTGGACCAGGCCCGCGGATGGCGGAGAAGAAGCGCCAGTGGGCTTACGAGCTGTCCAAGTGCATGACCTGCGGCGTCTGCCTGGAGGCTTGTCCTAACGTCAACGAGAAGACCGACTTCATCGGCCCTGCGGCCATTTCCCAGGTGCGCTTGTTCAATGCGCATCCTACTGGTGAAATGAACGCGGAGGAACGTCTGGAGGCGCTGATGGAAGAAGGCGGCATCGAGGGCTGCGGCAACTCGCAAAACTGCGTCCGCGCATGCCCGAAGGGCATTCCGCTGACCACCTCCATCGCCGAAATGAACAAGGCGACCAGCAAGCATATGTTCAAACGCTGGCTGGGCGTGTAACTATCGAGCATTGTGGAATAGTGTTAAAAACCGGGCGAATGAGCCCGGTTTTTTTGTGATTCTTTAAGGTGGGCGGGTTGAGTGGCGAATTGTGCTTGATCCATGTTTGGCGTGGGGAGATACGTTCGTGATCCATAGGAGCCCATTTGTCATCCCAAGAGCCAACCTTAGTGAACCGTACGTACCAGTGGTGTGTGGTTTGCTGTTCCTTTACTCCATTGGAAATATCCAATGAGATGGTGCGAGAATAAGATGCTTTAACTGTTTCCTTGGAAATATCCAATGAGACTATAGTTTTTTCGTGAATGAAGATCATTTTCAGCTGTTTTAATTGGATATATCCAATCAAAGCACAGATGTTAAACGGCTAGATGCTTTTTCATTGGAGATATCCAATGGGGAGCATAGTTATCAACATCTATCGAAAACCGTACCTAGCGAAACCGTCGGATTTACTCCGACATAAATGAAATTTTAAACTTTATATTGCCGAATTCCTGAGGTGTATGCTAATATGACGTTGAGATTGAAAACGTTACCGAAAAGGATGCCGGACACGTTTTCGGAACCGTTACCGAAAACGAAACCGGAATTATCGGAAGCGTATTCATTCCGCTATATAATTCGAATACATTCGAGGGGGAAAGTACACATGAAAGTCAGAAAGCTATGGAGTTTGATGCTGGCTTTAACTTTGGTCGCCGGACTTGCGGTCGGCTGCGGTAACAAAAACGAAGGATCCGACACAACGAACTCGGGGGCCAATTCCGGAACCGCTCCAGCCAAAGCCGGAGAGATCTACTTCCTGAACTTTAAGCCGGAAATTGCTCCAGTTTACGAGAAGATCGCCAAGGATTATGAAGCTGAAACCGGCGTGAAAGTGAAAGTCGTAACTGCGGCTGCCGGAACGTATGAGACTACGCTTAAGGCTGAAATCGCCAAATCTGACGCTCCGACGATTTTCCAAATCAACGGTCCTGTCGGTTACCAGAACTGGAAGGATTACTCCCTCGATTTGAAAGACACCAAGCTTTACAGCTACTTGTCCGACCAAAGTCTGGCCGTAACGAATGAAGGCGGCGTTTACGGGATTCCTTATGTCGTAGAAGGCTATGGCATTATCTACAATGACGCGATTATGAAGAAATACTTCGAGTTGTCGGATAAAGCCGTTTCGGTATCCTCGATGGCCGATGTCAAAAACTTCGATACATTGAAAGCGGTTGTTGAAGATATGACCGCGAAGAAAGACCAATTGGGAATCAAGGGCGTGTTCTCCTCCACTTCGCTGGCTGCCGGCGAACAATGGAGATGGCAAACTCACTTGGCCAATATGCCGCTGTACTATGAATTCAAAGATAACACCGAATATGACAACACGATTTTGGCCGGTCTTGCCTCCAACGAAGTCGAATTCAAATACAATCCGAACTACAAAAACATTTTTGATCTCTACATCAACAACTCGGTTACGAAAGGCTCCCTCTTGGGCAGCAAATCTGTAACCGACTCGATGGCCGAGTTCGCACTGGGTCAATCCGCAATGGTTCAAAACGGAAACTGGGGATGGTCCCAAATCAACGAAGTGGACGGCAACGTAGTTAAAGCCGAAGACATCAAGTTCCTGCCTATTTACACCGGTGTTGCCGGCGAAGAGAATCAAGGTCTGGCAATCGGTACGGAGAACTACTTCTCCATCAACAGCAAGGTATCGCCTGAAAAACAACAAGCTTCGATCGCTTTCCTGGAATGGCTGTTCTCCAGTGACAAAGGTAAAGCTTACGTAACGAATGAGCTTGGATTTATCGCTCCTTTCAACACCTTCAACGAAAACGAAAAACCGGCCGATCCGCTGGCCAAAGAAGTAACGAACTGGATGGCCAAAGACGGTATCGTATCCGTACCTTGGACGTTCGCCGCATTCCCTAGTGAAGAGTTCAAGAACGTATTCGGCGACGCACTGCTGCAATATGCTCAAGGCAACAAAACTTGGGACGAAGTCGTAACGATCTTTAAAGACAGCTGGAAAGCCGAAAAAGCCAAGTAATTAGCATGTACTCTCATGCCACGGTGGGCCAAACCGGTGCACCGTGGCATATTTTATGACCGGTGAGTTATAGTGAACCATTCCTGACTCGCTATTTTTTTAATCCTGGGTAAGGAGAAGAACACCATGCAGAAATCGATAAAAAGATATTTCGCCCTTTTTGCATTACCGACAGTTCTGGCCTTTACGGTCATGTTCATCATTCCGTTTGTTCTCGGCGTGTACTTGTCTTTTACGGAATTTACGACAGTCACGGATGCGAAATGGGTAGGCCTCAGCAATTATCTTAAAGCCTTCTCGAATAAAGAATTTCTGAATGCATTGTGGTTCACGGTCAAGTTTACGGTTGTCTCCGTGTTAACGATCAATGTGTTCGCGTTTCTTCTGGCCATGCTGTTGACCCGGGGAAAGAAAGGGACCAATCTGTTCAGAACGATTTTCTTCATGCCAAATCTGATCGGCGGAATCGTGCTGGGTTACATTTGGCAGCTTATCATTAACGGCGTACTGATTAAATTCGATGTAACTTTGACCTCCAGCGCCAACTACGGCTTTTGGGGACTTGTTGTACTTATGAATTGGCAATTAATCGGGTATATGATGATCATTTATATCGCCGGCATTCAAAATGTGTCCAAGGACGTTATTGAAGCGGCCATGATCGACGGAAGTACCCGTTTCGGTATATTGCGCAACGTGACTATCCCGCTCGTGATGCCTTCCATTACGATCTGTTTGTTCCTGAGCCTATCGAACTCGTTTAAGCTGTTTGACCAGAACCTGGCGCTAACAGCCGGGGCACCGTCGAAGGAAACCTCGATGCTGGCGCTGGATATTTATAACACGTTCTACGGCAGCGTAGGCTGGGAAGGCGTCGGCCAAGCCAAAGCGGTTGTATTCTTTGTACTGGTCGCCCTGATCGCATTGATTCAACTTGTCGCAACAAGAAGCAAGGAGGTTGAGAGCTGATGCAAAAAACAAGGGGCAGAGATTCTGTTGTAGTTACAGTGTTATTCATTCTAGCCGTACTGTTTTTGGCACCGATCCTGATCGTGCTGATGAACTCCTTCAAGGGAAAGTTCTTCATCAGCGACACTCCGTTCAAGCTTCCCGATGCCCAAACCTTCATTGGTCTTAAAAACTATACGGGCGGCGTTGCCAAGATCGGATTTTTCAATGCTTTCGGAAACTCATTGTTTATTACGGTATGCTCCGTGGCCGTCATCGTGCTGCTTACAGCTATGACCGCCTGGTACATTACCCGGGTCAAAACGAAATTTACTAAAATGCTCTACTTCATTTTTGTATTCTCGATGATCGTTCCTTTTCAGATGGTCATGTTTACGATGTCGAAAGTGGCTAACATTTTGCACGTGGACAATCTGGTCGGCATCATTTTCATCTATCTGGGATTCGGGGCCGGATTATCGGTGTTTCTGTTCAGCGGGTTCGTGAAGTCGATACCGCTTGAAATCGAAGAAGCGGACCTGATCGACGGCTGTAACCCGATCCAATCCTTCTTTAAAGTGGTTCTGCCTATATTGAAGCCGATTGCGATTACAGTAGCTATCCTCAATGTCATGTGGATCTGGAACGACTACTTGCTGCCTATGCTGGTCATCGGCACCGAGCACAGAACGATTCCGATCGCGATTCAATACTTGAAGGGCGGTTACGGCTCAATTGATATGGGCGCGATGATGGCGATGCTGGTATTGGCTATTTTGCCTATCGTAATCTTCTATCTGTTCTGTCAAAAATATATTATTGAGGGCGTCGTTGCCGGCGCTGTTAAAGGTTAAGGTCAGAAACAATGCCTGAGGCAATAGGCGCAGCGGGCGAAGCAGGGTTCTTTACCGGGGGAATAACTTGCCGGGAAGCCCTGCTTTTTTGTATCCGCCCTTGTTTTCCGGGGGGTTAATTGCTATATTTTCTATGAGTATATGAAGGAAAGATTATAATGTAAGGGAAGATCGGACATGGCTTCAATTACAATTATCGATATTGCTAAAATGTGCGGGGTTGGGGTTACTACGGTTTCCCGGGCGATCAATAATCATCCTGACATCAGCGAAGAGACCAAAGCAATGATTATGCAGGTCATCAAGGAAAATCATTACGTTCCTAACAACAGCGCCCGGAATTTGAAGCGTTCCGCTTCCAAGACGATAGCCGTGCTGATCAAGGGGATTACCAATCCGTTTTTTAACCGAATGATTCAGGTATTTGAAAAAGAGATTCAAAGAAAGAAATATTCGTTCATTCTGCAAAGGGTGGATGAGAACCAGGATGAAATCGAAGTCGCGATCGAGCTCGAAAAAGAGAAGCGTTTGAAGGGGATTGTTTTTCTCGGCGGATATTTCTCGCATTCCAAAGAAAAGCTGGATCAGCTTACGGTACCGTTCGTTCTCAGTACGATCGGTATGACGCCGGACTACGATCCGCATGAGTATTCTTCCGTTTCCGTCGACGACTTTAAAGAAAGCTACAAGATGGTAGATTATTTATGCAATCAGGGCCATCGCAAAATCGCTATCATAACGGCATCTATGGATGATGTCAGTATCGGTAAATTAAGATATGAAGGATACAAGCAGGCTCTTGAGGATCACGGTCTGGAGTTGAACGATAAGCTGGTCTACAGCATGAAAGAAAACATCGAGAGCTATTCGATGGAAAACGGATACGAGGTGACTAAGGAACTGCTTAGTTCCGGCGAGGAATTTACGGCATTGTTTGCCGTATCCGACAGCTTGGCCGTAGGCGCCTGCAAGGCGATCTTCGAGAGCGGCAAATCGGTTCCGGAGGATTATGCGGTCGCCGGATTTGACGGGCTTGATATCACCTACTATTACCATCCATCCATTACGACGATTCGTCAGCCGGTCGAGGAAATTGCCGAGGAGACGATCAAAATTTTATTTGACCTGATTAATAAAAAAATAACTCACGCCCACAAAACATTCCCGGCGGAACTGATGATCCGGGAATCGACCGCAAGGAAATAAACAAAACCCGGCTTCGCAACGATGGTTGCGGGCCGGGTTATTTATCTTTTTACAGGAAGAACGAGCCTGCGATGCCCCCTACAATGCCGATCGCAACCACGGAGACAAAGACGAATATCAGCGCTTTTCTAGGAAAAGACCGCGCGACCATGAGCATGGACGGAAGGCTGACGGTTGGCAGCGTAAGCAGCAGGGCCGCCGCCGGGCCGGTCCCCAGGCCCAGGGCTACGAAGGACTGGATAATCGGAATTTCCGCCGCCGTCGGGATAACGAACAGCGTACCTACGATGGCAAATACGATAATGGCGGCGATACCGGTTCCCAGTGCAACAGGGAACATCGTGTGCTGAAAGGCACCCAGCAGCAGAACGGAAATGGCGTAAGCCGGGACGACATTAAGAATCATCAGGCCTAGGCTTTTGAGCCAGCGCACCCAGAAAGAGCGTTGCTCTTCTTCCATCTCCTGAACGGGCGGCTCAGGGATTGCTGCCGTTTCATTCGTATTCGCAAACCGGTTCGCAAAGTAGCTGACTCCGAAGGTCAAGATCAACCCGAAGGCAAGCCGGAGCAGGGTAAACTTCCACGAGAGCACAAACGCCATAAATATGAGCGTGGCCGGATTCAGCACCGGATTGCCGATCCAGAAGGCGAGGCTTGCGCCGACCGAGACGTTTTTACGGCGAAGACCGCAGGCGACGGGCGCAGCACAGCAGGAGCACATCATGCCGGGCAAGGAAGCGACGCCGCCGAGAAGCGTGCTCTTAAAGTTGGCTTTGCCAAGCACTTTATAGAGCCATTTGGACGGCAGCAGCACTTGTACAAGGGAGCCGAGCAGGATGCCCAGAACGGCGGCTTTCCATACCGATTTGAAATAGGCGGCCGCATAATCGATAGCCGAGCTCCAGGAAGGAGCTGCGGAGACGTCCGAGCCGAGAATCGACGAGCCGATGGAGTGGTTCGCCGCGGCTTTGAATGCTTTTTCATAATACGGCCACCACTTAACATAACTTAAGCCGGCAATGGCAATGATGACAAAGAGGACGACGAAGAATATAGTCTTGAGCGTACGAGGAGTACGTGGATGGAGAGAGTGTGTTTTCGTTGATGTTGCCATGTATGTTCCCCCACAGTTTGTAATTTTAAAAGAGACGAAATACAGTATAACATAATGAGACAAGGCTGCATTATTGATTTGCCTTTCCCGGGCCGATTGGAGTACGATTTAGAGTGGAGCAGGCAATGGAAAGACCTTTAAATATATTTTTATATACGGAAGGAAAGTGATTCATAGATGGCAGCAGCGGATTCAGTAAAGTTGACTTCATTATCCAGTAAGGGGGGCTGCGGCTGTAAAATCGGCCCTGCCGACTTGATGCAGGTGATTCGGAGTCTGCCTCAATCGGAGCCGAATCCCGACTTGCTCGTGGGCTTGGATACGAGTGACGATGCGGGCGTGTACCGTTTGTCCGGGGATATGGCTCTGGTGCAGACGGTGGATTTTTTTACGCCGATCGTGGATGATCCGTATTCCTTCGGCCAAATTGCGGCAGCCAATGCGATCAGCGATATTTACGCCATGGGCGGCAAGCCGCTGACCGTGCTTAATATTGTAGCTTTTCCGATTTCCACTTTGGATAAAAGCATCTTGGCGGATATTTTGCGCGGGGCTGCGGATAAAGTCCGGGAAGCGGGAGCTACGCTGGTAGGCGGTCATTCCATCGACGATAAGGAGCCCAAGTTCGGCCTCGCCGTGACCGGCCTTGTTCATCCCGACAGAATCAGAACCAATGCCGGAGCGAAGGCCGGGGACAAGCTGATCCTGACGAAGCCGATCGGAGTGGGCATTATGACGACTTCGATTAAAAAGGATGCGCTGACCCCGGAAGAGACGGAACGGGTTACTAGCGTGATGGCGACCTTGAACAAGACGGCTGCCGAGACGATGGAGCCTTACGATGTTCACGCCTGCACGGACGTGACCGGCTTTGGCCTGATGGGCCATACGTTGGAAATGGCGAAAGGAAGCGGATGCGGCATCCGTATTAAACAGAGCGATGTTCCTGTTCTGCCGCGCGTGCGGGAGCTTGCCGAGCAAGGAAATGTACCGGGCGGAACGAAAAACAATTTTGCCCATGTTGAGGGAGATATCGATTTCCCTGCGGAGCTGGATCAAATCGGCCGCTGGATTCTATGCGATGCAGTGACCTCGGGCGGCCTGCTCATTTCGGTGGAGGCCGGACAGGCTGATGAGCTGCTGCAGGCGCTTGTGCAAGCCGGTGTCGAGGCAAGCCTGATCGGGGAAGTTACCGAACAGCATCCTGGACGCATCGTTGTGGAGTAGGAAGTCCTATAGAAGGAGTTAAAACATCATGTTTCAAGACATAACCATAGAAGATCTGGCTGAGCGCAAAAAAGGGGAATTGGTCCTGATCGACGTTCGTTCTCCTTCGGAGTATGCCGAGGCCAGCATTCCCGGCAGTATCAACATCCCGCTGTTTAACGATCAGGAAAGAGCGGAGATTGGTACGCTGTATAAACAGGTCAGCGTAGATGCGGCGCAGGAACGCGGACTCGAAGTCGTTTCGGCCAAGCTGCCGGCATTTATTAAAGAGTTTGCGGCGATTCCAGAGAAGAAAGCCGTGTTCTGCTGGCGGGGCGGCATGCGCAGTAAAACGACGGCAACGCTGTTGTCCCTGATGAACATCCATGCCTACCGGTTGTCCGGCGGCTTCCGGGCTTACCGCCAATGGGTCGTAGCTATGCTGGAGACCATGTCGTTCGAACCCCCGGCTTATGTCATTCATGGAAATACCGGAAATGGCAAAACGGCATTGTTACGGAAGCTAAAACAAAAGGGCTATCCGGTCCTTGACCTGGAGGACATGGCCGGGCATCGCGGATCGGTTTTCGGCGAAATCGGACTTCGCTCCCATAACCAGAAAACGTTCGACGCCTTGCTGCTGAATGAGCTGCTGTTGTATCAGAAGGCTCCTTACGTACTCATGGAGGCGGAGAGCAAGCGGATCGGGAAGGTTGTTATTCCGGAGCTGGTCATGGCGAAGAAGGATCAGGGTACCCATATCCGGGTAGAGCTTCCGATAGAAGCACGCGTGCAAACGATCCTGGAAGATTACCAGCCCTGGGATCATCCGGAGGCTTGCGCCAAGGCTTTTTCAAAAATCGAGTCCCGCATCCACCGGCCCATCGCCGTAGAAATCGGAGACAGTTTGAAGAACGGCAATTATGAACGAGCCGTGGAGCTTCTGCTGCTCTATTATTACGATCCGCGGTACGAACATTCGGAAGAGCAGTATGAGGGGGCCGAGTTTACGACCATCCGTGCCGATTCGGTAGATGAGGCGGTTCTTGCGGTCGAGCAATTGCTTGAACGAACCTCGGGTCAACGTGTAAATGGATGAGTTACGAAGTGAGTAGAAATGAAGTTGAGACCGTACGCTGATGGTTTGGCGGACGGTCTCTTTTTTGTGAGTATAGGGTAATTCTGGATATTTTGTTTAAAACGCCTTAGAATGGAGAGAAGTATCCAGGGAGAGAGGTTGGGATGAGTTGAATAGGAAAAGAACGAGAGTAAGCCGGTTCAATCGAGTGACGAAAATGGCATGTACCGGGTTGGTAGCGGTTTCAGTGTTGCTTCCTCCGGGTTTGGCCCGAGCTGAGACAAGCTCTGGAACTTATGATTATTTGCCGATCGAGACCCGGTTGAAGATTGCTGCCGGTGAAATTCCGATGCCGGGAACAACCGCACCGGATCCGTCTCAAGCCAAAATTACAAAAGAGCAGGCTGTCGGGAAGGTGAAGGCACTGTTGCCGGAGTTGAAGGATGCCGTCGCGCAGAACATCACGCTGGGGGTAACGAATGTATATCCTCCCCCACCGAATCAAATGGTTTGGAATATCGAATGGACCTATCCGTCGGGAAGCATGGGATATGGTTTTAGTTCCCAGGTTGATGCATTGACCGGAGAGTTGATCAGTATCTATTTAAGTGTCGCCCAAGAAGCAAATGAAAATTATTATCCTCCAAAGCTGACCCGGGATCAAGCGTTGGAAGCAGCCAAAGCTTTTATCGTTAAAGCGGCTCCCTCCATTACGCTGAGCGATCTGAAACAGGAGGGGTACTCGTCCTGGGGACTGAACGAGACTTCCTTGTTCGGACCGGTTCAATACAGTTTCTATTTTAGCCTGCTGAAGAATGGAATTCCTTCACCCGAATACGTCAATGTATCGCTCAACGGCAACGGCGATCTGATCTCCTTTTCCAAATCCTATGACCAATTGAACTACCCGGAGAAGACGGCTGCCATTTCCCAGGCCGTTGCAGAGCAAACTTTTGCTAAAGGATTGGATGTCGAGCTCAGTTATATTCCGATATACAAGGATAATAAGGTCAGTAAATATATCCTGGCTTGGAATCCGTCGGAGAATGCGACTTATCCGATTGATGCCTTAACCGGGAAAAGGCTAAGTTATCAGGGGGAAGAAGCGAATGCAGCCCCGACCGTATATGCGGAAGTCCCGGCGGGCAAGAAACAGTTTGCTCCTCGTACGGCCAAGACAGAACTGACAGCTGACGAGGCGAAAAAACTGGTGGAACAAGTCTTTACGATTCCCAAGGGTCGAACTTTATTGTATTCATCGCTTGATTCCGATTACGCCGATCCTGAGCGCAAATTGCGGAGATTGACCTGGGGAGAACAGCCGGGAAGATTGTACGCGGGAGGATTCTCGTCACAAACAATCGCAGAGGTTGATGCTTTGACAGGACAAATTCTTGAGTTTCGCATGGAAGAATACGCGGGAATGGGGGAGGAAGACGCATCAAGTCCTCCAGCCGGAGCTGTGAAGCTGAGCCAAGCGACAGTCCGTCAGAAAGCGATCGAACTCGTAAATGCTTTGGTTCCAAATGCAAGCCGGGATTATAGGCTGGCAGAGCAGAAGGAGACCAATTCTAACATTCAGAATAAGAAGAGCTACGAATATCATTTCACTAGATTTGTGCTAGGAATCCCGGTAAGTAACGGCGGAATTTCGCTATCCTTTGATTTATACGGTAACCTGAAATATTACAGTTTCGGCCGAACGCCGGGACTCGATCAAATTACCGGACCATCGACCGCAAAAGTGGCAAAAGAAGAAGCTCTGAAGGCATACCGGGATCTGTACGTCATGAAGCTGCAGTACATGAATACCGGCGGTCATTTTGTGGATAACAATTATATCGAGCAGAAAACTTGGCTCGCGTATGGGGCGGAGTCCAAAAATCCGGATCGCCCGTTTCAAGTTATTGATGCCGTTTCGGGGCAATGGGTGACGACCTATGATAACATCCGGTATGGGGACGGAAATCCTTCCGTGACTATACCTGCCGATGTGAAAGGGCATCCGGCCGAGCAGGATCTCATGACCTTGATTCAGCATAGGGTAATAGTGCCTGATGAGAGCGGCAACGTGAAGCCGAATCAAGAAGTTACGGTAGGCGAATGGCTTGGTATGATGGCTCAAGCCGTAACTCCTTATTATAAGGACTTTGGCGGTTATTACGGAATGGGAGAACGAAAGCCGGTATCGGGGGTACCGGTGGATAGTCCATATTATAATGCGGTAGCCTATGCTGCCCAATATAAATGGATCGAGCGAGATGCCGTGTTGAAGGTCGATTCCAAATTGACGAGAGAAGAGCTCGCCGTTATGCTGACAACGATTGTCAAATACAACAAGCTGGCAGGGTTCCTGGCCGAGGATGAGAGCTTGAATCAATTCAGCGACAAGTCCTTGATCGGCAGCAAAGGCGAAGTGGCGCTTACCGTTAAACTGGGGCTGCTGCAAGGCCAAAACGGCAAGTTCAATCCGCAAGGCACTGTCACGAAAGCGGATGCGGCGACGGTTATCATGCAGCTCGTGAAGCTGCAAGGCAAGACGGATCAAACGGTCGCCCAGTAGTTATCTATTAGGCGAGGGGGCTGTCCCGGTAGCAGTTGCTGCTGCGCGGGGCAGCCTTTTTGCGTGGGGGTGAACTGGGGGAGCGCGGAGTGTTGAGGAGCGATTAGGGTGTGTTGGGATTAGTGCAAAATTAGTTTTAGCTGTTGAGATAGTGCACGATGTGGTGCGTTGAGCGTTAGGATGGCGAGTGAGGCCCGTTAGGCCAGATGGAATTGAGCAAACTCCGCTATAACTGCTACATTTATTGTTAGGCTGGGCCTGTGACACATTGTTAAGTGAACTATCCAGTAAAATTAATTTGACTCGTTGGATAAATTCCAACGAGTTGGGCCTCGGCGGGTGGATTTCGGGGTTTGATTGGATATTATCCAATCAAAATCTCTTAATTCGTGCAAATGGGCTATGATCGGTTATTTCGTTGGAATTTCTCCCATGAAAGAGACAACTTGCGGCAAATTGGTTGATATCATTGGAAAATATCCAATGAGTTTTTTTGTTTGACTCTTACCTTAGGGGAGGGATTAGGCTTGAAAGTGAAAGGAGTGACACAAAATGCTGTTCACTGTAAAAGAAGTGGCTTCCATCGCCAACGTTACTGTCAAGACACTGCATCATTATCACAAGGTAGGTCTGCTTATACCGGCTCAAGTCAATGAATCGGGATATCGTCTTTACGGAAATGAGGAACTGGAGCGGCTTCAGGAAATTATGTTCTACCGGGAGCTGGATTTCCCATTGGATCAGATCAAGCAGCTGCTGGCGGAGAATCCCGAGCGTCTGGCTATTTTATCGCAGCAAAAAGAGCTGCTTAGCCGTCAGAAACAAAGGCTCGAGCATATTTTATCAACTTTGGAAAAATCGATCGTCTATACGGAAAGAGGAGAAATCATGGATCAGGGCGAAATGTTCAAAGGGTTTAACAGCGAAGAAGAGTGGGCAGATGCACTGCAGGAGCAGAATCGGTATTTGCAGGAAACTTACAAGGTTGACTTAATCGGCGAGGAACCGCTGGATGTGCCGGCGCTGAACGAACAGGCTGCGGAAGCCGCAGGGTTCATGGAGGAAATGGCCGACAGTCTAAGAAACGGACTCAAATATGACGACGAGAGCGTACAGAACAATATTCATAGACATCTACAGTTTTTGAAAAAGCATGGTCATCCCGCGACAGTTGCGGAATTTGCGCTCCAAACCTCCTTTTTCCTGGAGGACGATTTTCACCGGAGCATGCTGGAGGGGCAGCAAACCGGTCTGGCGTACTATTTGAACGCTGCTGCCGAAGCGCTGGCCAAGTCAGGAGAATAGGGGAAGATAACATTGTCGAACGAGCGAGTTCTTTGGAATACCCGGCAAAAAGAATTGAAATCGATCATCGCCAAACCGGAGCATCACGAATCGGTCATTGAAATCATACTTGCGCAGCATGCAGCGGTTCATTCGGCCCGAATCGCCGAACCGAATGCGTGGTCTTTCGAGGACGAAGTACTGGATGATATGAGCGAGGAAAATTTCCGGAGGGTTCCCAAGCCGGGTGTGAACTCGATTGCCTGGCATATTTACCACTCCACACGGATTGAGGATATTACGCTGAACACGCTGGTAGGAGAACTGCCGCAGGTGTTTGACGAACAAGAACAGAATTGGTCCGGTAAAATGGGGATCCGGTATCGTGACACGGGCAACGGTATGAATGACGAGGACGTGAGAGAACTTAGCGCTTCCGTGGATATCCCGGCTCTGCGGGATTACCGGAATGCGGTGGGGCTTCGTACCCGGGAAATCATCAGGGCTATGCGTCCCGGCGATTTGAAGCAGAAGGTAGATCCTATCCGGATCGCTGTGATCAAAAGCAACAAGGATGTCCGCGAGGAAGGC
Source organism: Paenibacillus sp. Marseille-P2973 (assembly GCF_018101095.1). Taxonomy (NCBI): domain Bacteria; kingdom Bacillati; phylum Bacillota; class Bacilli; order Caryophanales; family Paenibacillaceae; genus Paenibacillus; species Paenibacillus sp. Marseille-P2973. The sequence goes on along the minus strand of NZ_JAGQEH010000009.1, from coordinate 153,153 downwards.
GAATGGCTGCTCGACTACTGGGGCGGCCTGACCAAGGCGGGAATTATTCTGATGCCGGCCACCCGGCACCTCATTGTTCATCTGAACAAATCCCAGCGATTAAAAAAATAAGGTATTCACTATCTTGCGGTTTCAATCCAACCGCCGTACATTCTGCTAGCGGATAAGCTATAGTAGGTGTACGGCTTCTGTCGTCTTTGCGGACAAAGGCCGCTGGAATCTGATTACTGGGAGGAATCGGCATGTGCGCCGTGGTAACCAAGTTTTTTGAATACGGACCAAAGGAAATTGAAGCTTTGTCGGCAGCGGACCCGGTGCTCGGGGACTTCATGTCACGCCGGGGCCAAGTGGAGCGCGTGATCATTCCGGAGCTGTTTCCCGCGCTCGTTCACGCGATTGTCGGCCAGCTCATTTCCGTAAAAGCCGTGCAGACCATCTGGAGTCGCATGCAGGCAGCTTTCGGCGATATACGTCCGGAACGTTTGGCGGCAGCCTCGGCCGATGAGATCCAACGCTGCGGCATAACGATGAAAAAGGCGCTTTGCATCCACCGGATCGCCACGCAGGTCGCTTCGGGCGAATTCGACCTCGAGGGTCTTCGAAGTTTGCCAGATGCGGAAGTAGCCGCCAGGATGACGGTGCTGCCCGGTATCGGCGTTTGGACGGCCGAAATGCTGCTCATGAATTGTCTGGAGCGGCCGGATATTCTTAGCTGGGGCGATATAGCAATCCGGCGCGGCATTATGAATCTGTACGGGCTTCCGGCCCTCACGAGAGAGGAATTCGAACAATACCGCCTCAGATACTCGCCATACGGTTCGGTCGCCTCCATATACTTGTGGGAAATATCGTTTCGGCAAAACGGGTGACACATAGGCTATAACAACAGGCAACCTTGAAGAACGGCCCGTGTTCTTGAGGTTGCTTGTTTGCTTTTTATAAATTAGGAGTTGACATTGCCCTTAGGGGAAGGCTCACACTGGTAAACAACAGAGGAGGTGACCGCATGCTCTCGATTGGAGAATTCTCGAAAATATGCAGGGTTTCGACTAAAACGCTGCGCTACTATGACGAGATCGGACTGATTCACCCGGATCAGATTCACCCCGAAAACGGGTACCGATATTACTCGATTGCCCAACTCAAAAGGATGCTCCTGATCCAGCGGCTGAAGTCCTATTATTTCTCGCTGGATGAAATCAAAGAGGTGCTTGCATGGGAAGCGGATCAAGCGGAGGAGCTATTGCGCTTACGTTTGCAGAGCAAGAGAGGAGAAATCGAGGAGAAGATTCGGGCCTATGCCTTGGTACTGGAACAAATGAACTCTGACATCGGCAGCCTGGAGCAAGGGCTATCCGTAATGTCCTTCCTTGACCGCATCGAAGTGGAACTGGTGGAGACCCGGCCGCAGAAGCTCCTCTCCCTCCGGCGAAATTTGAACAGCGAGGAATATGCGGCAGGCTATGGAATGTATTTTGCCAAGCTCTATGAAAGAATCGCTACCGGGAAACTAACCGTACAAGGGACGCCGATGACCATTTATCACAGCCCGGATTATAATCCGGCCGGCAATGATACGGAGTTTGCGATCCCCATCAAGGAGGCGGTCAAGGGGACGAGGGATTTTCCCGGAGGCCTCTGCGCGAAATCGGTTTTAACGGGTTCATACCAGGAACTGATCTCGGTCTATGCCAGATTGAGAGAATGGGTGGAGCGGGAAGGTTATGAGCTAACGGAAGCGCCTTATGAAATTTACTTGACCGATCCTTTTAACACCGCAGAGGATGCGGGGCTGGTGACCGAAGTGTATTTTCCTGTTAAGAAAAAATAACAAGGTTGAATCAAGGGGATGAACACATGCCAAAAAACGTTTGGCCGACTGATGTCTGGCAAGCCGCCGATCCCGTAAGTCTGGGGATGGATGCGGATCAGCTATCGGGGCTGGAATCCGAGATTACGGCGAATTATGGAAATATGAACGGTATCGTGATCGTGAAGAACGGGTTTTTGACATATGAAAAATACTTCAACGGCTGCGGACCGGACGATGCGCAGCATGTGGCGTCGGTGACCAAAACGGTCCTCTCCGTCCTTGTCGGGATGGCCGTCAAAGCCGGTTTGATCCGAGATGTGAATCAGAAGGTGTTGGACTTTTTTCCGGAATATACGCTTGATCGTGATCACCCGGTAAAAAAAGAAATCACGCTGCGTCACCTGCTCACGATGACGGCTCCTTATCCTTTTGAGGATTGGCAGGAACCGTTGGACAAGCTATGCATGCAGCCCGACTGGGTCGAGTATACGCTTCAAATATTGGGGGAAAAAGGGGAACCAGGCGTTTTTAAATATTCCACCGCGGGAGCGCATCTGCTATCCGCCATTCTCACCCGTGCCACGGGCCAAAGCGCCCGTGAATTCGCCAATGAAGCCTTGTTCGGTCCTATAGGGATGAGGACGATTCCGGATTATCCGATGGAAAATTTCGGTTTTGATGAATTGTTTGGAGCCAAGGTGAAGGGTTGGGTCAAAGACCCGAGTAGAAACTCAACCGGGGGATGGGGATTAACGCTGACGCCCCGCGACATGGCAAGGTTTGGTTTGCTGTGTTTAAACCGCGGGATGTGGGACGGCCGGGAGCTCGTTCCTGAGTCCTGGATGCTTGAGTCCACGGCAATGAATCCCAACCATTACGGATACTTATGGTGGCTGAGGGAGGAGGAGGGCATTTCTGTTTATATGGCCATGGGTGATGGCGGAAATGTCATCTGCTGTATCCCTGATAAAGAACTGGTCATCGCGATAGCGTCAGGATTTATGATGCAGCCCCGGGACCGGTGGGAATTGATTAAAGAGAAGATATTACCGGCAGTGTAGTGCTTAATATACCTCGATCTTCTTTGGATCGGTCTCTATTTTGTAGACTTGATTGTTGTCGTCCTCGCCTTGTAATGTAAATTCCGCTACAGCGGTAATTTCGTAGACACCGGGATTCTTAAAGCGATAGGTGTGTGACTCTAAAATGGCTTGGTTCTGATCCAAAGGACGAACAACCCCGATATCCGTTCGCAGAACAGGATCTGAGTTCCCGTCACTGTCTCGGATGACATAGAAAAATAACGGCTCCCCGGTCATGATTTCGAAAGCTCGGTCCGATTTATTTTTTAACTCCGCCTCCATGGTAAATTGCTCATTCACATTCACTTGTTCCGGAAGCGAAAGCTGTACGGAGAAGGGATCGTGATCCGAAGCTGAATTTGAGTTTGAATCTACCGCGGCGGGTGAGATCGGTTCGGCTGATTGACAGCCCATAAGAGCCAGCAATAGTATGAAAACCAACTTTTTCAAATTGATCACCTCCACCCAAACAGACGATAGGGCGGAGGTTTTTGTTTCAACAAAAAGGGGGTGCGTTTTCCACTAAGGCCCATACTGGTGAAGTATGGTAAAATAAGGGTCGGACTACTAGCGAATAAGAACCCAACAATAAATTCCTTATGCAACGGAGTGATAGATTGAAGCAAACAGGATTAGCGTTATTAGTGTTAGCTGTAATGTCTTTGGTGACGGCATGCAGTCCTGACAACTCAGATAAGACCGTAAGGTCCGTAACCACGAGAGAGTTCACAAAAAATGAGCAAGTTAAAGCACCTGACAATAACTCTAAAGACACGACTACTAGTAAAGAGTACGTTGAAAAATTCTCGTATCTGAAACAACTTTCCTTAGAGAAACAAGAGGCATTTACCCGATTTGAAGAGGAGAGGAAACGGAGTTACCTTTACAATTTTACCCCTGAGGACATGGTGTTGGTGTATCTATACTGTCTATCCATAGGGGATCCGGATTTGCTATATGATATTACTTTTAATGGCGGACAGCTGCCTGATAAAGATAAGTTTCGGGAAGATTATTTTGAGTATGCCATGACCTATGATTCCGAAACAGCTGTCCATTACAGATATTATGATTCTATAAAAGTCGATGAGAGTACGTCCGAAGAGAATAAGGTCACGGTCCTTGTTACGGTTAGTATAGAAACTACGACACATTCCTTGGCATTGGGACTACAAAAAGAAGACCAAATATGGAAGATGGACATCTATCATTTGATAATAGAATATATGGAAAAAGCAAACCAGAGTAAAACTGGATAGGTTCACTCGAATTAATAAAGTGGGCTCCTACAGTTTCCTTGCTTTGATTACAAAAGTTACAGGAAGCATTTTTGCTTTTTTAGCAAAATCATTGTTTTCGCCCCGCGCTTGCAACAATTCATCGTCGGATTGCTCAACCATTTGCTCAATGACGAATCCCGCTTTGGAGAGTGCGTTCACATAGGTCGATAGTTTACGGTCCGATAAGGTTAGCGTACTATCATCCAGGGATACCGAATACCAAGATTCATCGAAATAACTCTTTTTAAAAATAAGCATATCATTCTCGGCAACCACACATTTGTGGATAGGATGGGACCAACTGAAAATAAATACGCCGTCTTTTTTTAGGTAAGAAGCGATCCGGCTAAAAGTACCCTCAAGGTCCGTGGTCCAGCCTATGGCATAAACCGAATAAACGAAATCAAAATAATCCTCCGGTATACCGCATTCTTCTTCCATAGGAGAACAAATCAATTTGGCCGAAAGACCGCTTGACGTCAAAAGTTGGGTGGTCTTTTCGAGCTGTCGTTCCGATATATCTATGCCCCATAGTTCACCTGCTTGGCGTTTCCCTAAATATTGCAAGGATTGACCGCTTCCACAGCCAACTTCCAGTATCTTTTTCCCTGAGACATCACCAAACAGTTGGCAATTCTCTTCCGAGACAAATGATCCGTACAAAGGAAGCGCGGTCGCTCCTAAAATTTCATTTCCTTTTGTGTCCCAAAAGGCGACGTTTGTTTTATGTATTGAATCATTGTCCATGTCGACTGAAACGGCTCGTCCCACCTCGCCAGCACCTATCACGTTCGTTCTATAACCGGAATTCTTGTCCATGCGGCAGCATCCTCCAATATAAATAATTTGAGTCATAAAGGTTGAGTTATAGAGTAATCTAGCATTTTGTGTGGGGGAAGTCTATCTGAAATGTTCCCCATATAGAACGTTTGATCCCGGGGGAGGGTGGAGCTATTCTTTGGGGGAAGGGGTAAAGATGAGGGGAATGATTACTCAGTGTAAAAGAGAAAAACAAAAAGCAATGATCCGGCTGGAATTAGCCGGATCATTGTCTTTCATTTGCGCATTCCATTAAATCGCTTCGAAATATCCGTCTGACCCAGGATGTAGTCAATACTTACGTTGTAAAATTCCGATAACCTGATCAACACGGAACTCGGTACATCTAAGTTCCCGCTTTCGTACCGGGAATAGGTTGCTTGAGAGATATTTAGATTGTCTGCAAGTTGCTGTTGCGTTAAATCTCTATCTTCACGCAAATCACGTATTCTTTTATACATCTTTATCACCCAAGCTAAGTTTAAAATATGCGAAAACTGCATGTTGAATTATATGCATTTTTCGCATAAAATTTAATTTGTATTTATAGTGTCGGCAGCATTTCAATATTCTTAATGATAGTTTACATAAGTCTGAAAGGGAGAGAGTGAAATGAAAAGTATTCTAGAGGAACTTTACAGAGGTAACCTGAACCCTCAAGAGAGAATGGTTCCAACGGTTCCTGAATATCGCCTGCTCAATAGAAAAATTTCAGATTTGATGGAGGAACTCAAACAAAGATTCTCGGAGGACGACTTCAAAGTTCTTGAGGAAATCTTGGATCTAAACGGGGAGTCTAACTCCATGCTTACGAGCGAAGCCTTTGTTCAGGGGTTTAGAATGGGAGTTTTGGTAATGATAGAGGTTTTTTGTGGGGAGGGGAAGGGGGTTGAGAAAAGAGATTGATGGTGGCAGATCTGGGTATTGAGTTTAAAATTGCGGTACGTGTATATGATTGTTATGTGGATATGATTTAGATTTAAAACTTCCGCTAGTAGTAGCGGGGGTTTTTCTATTTTCGAGATAAAAACTAATTGTTCGGCATATTATTCCATTTTTATAGTAGAATAAGGATATAGTTCAAAAAGACTAGGACATCCTTGTTCGTATAATCGGCAGTTTTGCATATCCACGAATTCATAAATGAGACATTAGCAGAAATTAACTAAAAGCAGAGAATTAGGAGACAAAACATGGGAGACATATTTATACAATCTGCAAGCGAATTAATAAAGCTCTTCTCAACTAATGATAATGAATTCAATCCACTACTTATAACACTATTGTCAGGTGGATTAGGTTCAATTATCACATTGGTTGTAACCTACCTTATGACATCCAGTCGGGATAAAAATCAGTATAAACAAAGTAATAGAACGTATATTGTGGCTGAAGAAATCGATAGTTTAGGTTCTAGATTAGAAGGCTATAGCAATGTACATGAGAGGGATTTAAGGATTATTGAAACGGATAATTTCACTCAATTAGATCGACTAGTACGAGATAGGGTGATTCAAGGAGAGTCATTGAATTATCTTAGACTGAGAAACCTAGGACCAGCAATGGTTTTGCAGTGTAGTATTGCACTTGAGATAGAGAGCAATCAAGCAAGCATGGAGATTAAGAAAGTTGTTCCTATTTTTTTGAGTGATCAAGAATTGTTTATCTTTGCGCAATCTTTAGAAAACCATCCTCATCCTCAATTGCTTAAGAGAGCAACTATTGAATATAAGACAATTGCAAATGAGGAAATGAGGTATGTTTATGATGTGAGACGTGAACAAGGTAAAACTATATGTAAAGAACATTATTATGTTAAATCTCGCTTTGGTTATAAACTGTTAAATACCTCAGAAGTAGATCAAGTGAGCTGGATTTATATTAATCATCATAGAAATAACTAACTACTAATTCCTATTAGATTATTCAAAGAAGAGTTAGCTTCAGCTAACACCATATTCACGCATCGGGGCATCCGCCCCACGGTCCGGACCTTGGAATTTCGGGGAAGTGGGAGCAGCCGGACAACCTTGCACTGGCTATGTCTGACGACCCACCGCTGGCGCGGCTTAACCCAGTGAGGGTTCGTGGATACAAAACATTAGACGAGATTCTTGATATATTACTAGTACCTTTTATAGGCATATTCGGAGAAAAAAATAAGAGAGGTATGTATATGATGATGACATCCAAAAAGGTGGTATATGTAACTCCAAGTAAGCCTAGCGAATTAGTTCCTTTATTAGGCGAGGCTCTGTTACTTTATGACAAAGTCGCACTTGATCTATCGACAAAAAGTAGTATAAATGTATTGGCAGCAAACATTAATGCAAAAACTATAGAGATGTTACTTCAGGAGGAAATTATAATTCCTGTGTATGATACATTTGCGCCTGTTATTGCCAAGCAAACGAAAAACACTTTAAATAGTGTATTAATTCTCGACTATATGAAGAATGGAATTCCTCCATTAGACTACAACTATATGGAGCAGGTATTTAAACCTGTATTTCCAAAAAGTATAATTCAAGATGTCTATGATAAGTCGATTTCTTGTCAAGTTGATTCAAATTTACTGCTTGAGAATATCGATTTTGATTTTAATAATAAAGAACTTATCACAAGTATTTTTGATTACGTTAAAGATCAATTTGACTTACCTGAGTTTACTTTAGATATTGAAGAGGGTGGATGTTACATAAACCCCATAACAAAGAATAAAGATTTGGCAGCTAAAATTATTGACCAGGCTACCTATGGATTACATATTCTTGCAGATATGAATTACAAATCTGCATTGCTTTCACAATTTGATGAAGTAATCTGTGAAAGTGAATTAGAAAATTTCTTTATTAAAAAGTTAAGAAAATCATTTAGAACAATTAATTATAGACATAAAAGTGATAACTTATTAGAGCTTTGTGAAATTTATGATTTTCCAGATATAAAGGAATCGATTGCTGCAGGAATACTTAAATTGGAGGATATCCTGGCATTAAGGAAAAGTGAGGGACAGTTTTTAAGGGTATGGTTAGATCGAACTACAAAGGAATGTATAAATTCTGAAATACCATTTTCTAAGGAATTGGCGAGGCTTTTAATCAGTTCAAATAAAGGACTTTCTCTTCCTACTAGAACTGTTGTTTTTGGTTGTCTACAGTTTTTGTCGTTCCTCAAACCGGTTGAAGCAGTGGTGTTGTCAGCTGCTAATGAATATCTACTTCCACAGGTATTAAATAAGTGGGAACCAAAGTATTTTTTTGATAAGGCTAGAAAGTTGGAAGTAAGAAATAAAAAGAAGTTTGCAAGTGCTTTATAACAATGTTTTATTCTAGAGTTTTCAAAGATGCTAAGAAACTCGACTAACACCATATTTACGCATCGTCGCTGACGCTGCTCGGTCCGGGAAGGTTTTTTTTTGAAAAGTGTGCCGTACACATTCGCACTGGCTAAGATAAAAACTATCTAAGCCAGTGGAACGTCTTAAATATCTGAACGTTATACGACAGAATCAGAAGTGCAAAAAAAGACTGTAGTAATTTTCAACTGTAAACTTGCTTGGTATTTCTTTATTACTAAATTCTATTATTTGTTAGGGGATAATACAATTTTTAAGGAGAGGTAAAAAAAGCATGAGTGAAGATTTTAGCAAAGAAAATAGTATGACTAATAGCACTTTTGCCTTGGAGAGCTTGAGGAACATTCAAGAATTGATACGTTTTATAGATACTAAAGCTAGTGCGCTTTTAGTCGTGTATGGCTTAATTTTAACTGTATTTATGGATACAGCAAAAAAAATGAGTTTTATAAATATCACAAAGATGGATATTTATGATGCACTGGTGTCTATGCTTATTCTTATTGAAGGAATATTTCTTGTGATTTTATTAGTTTACCAACTTTACTTTATCATTATGCAAGTTCTAAAGCCGAGGCTATCAATGAATTATAAGGTCGATGAACACTCTATTTTTTACTTTGAACATATAGCAAGTATGAAGAAATCCGATGTATTAGAAAGATATTTAACTGCAAATGAAACAGTCATGGTAGAAGAGATAGTAGGACAAGTGTACGAAGTTTCAAAGATAATGAAAATAAAAACACATCGTTTAAAGAAGGCAATGGAATATCTTTTTTTGAACCTCGTTTTATTACTCTTATATATTTTTTTGAGCAACATTTAATTCTTACGACTGGGCAATTATTAATTGCAAATTATCTATATTGGAGGCTAACTATGGAAAGCTTAGATTATAATTACAAAGATCGCAAGAAGAAAGTTGAAGAGATATTAGATAATACGGATAAGGTTAATGAAGTGGATAAGTTTCCAAGAGACGAGGACTTTACCTATACGAATGCATATAAAGCGTGGGCAGGAGCGATATTTGTTGATTTAAGAGACTCCACTACGTTGTTTACCAGTAATAATGATGTAGATATTGCAAAAGTGATCCGGGGCTTTACATCAGAAATTATTGAAATTCTAAGAAAAGATCTTGAATCTAATGATTTGAAAGAGATTGGAATAAGAGGTGATTGTGTTTTTGCTGTTTATTCTACCCCATTAAAAACGGATATATATGAGATTGCAAACAGAGCCTTTTATATCAATACGTATATGAAGATGTTAAATAAATTATTGGCAAACCGTTCTTTGCCCACTATTAAAGCGGGTATAGGCTTAGCAACCAATCCAACACTTGCAGTGAAAGCCGGTAGAAAGTCTTCAGGAATTCATAATTTAGTATGGATTGGTGAGTCTGTTGCAAAAGCATCCAATTTATCTGATTTGGGTAACAAAAATGGAAATGGGGCTATTGTTATGTCTTCAGTTTTTTATAGTAACTATATTGATAACGCTTCTGAGGAGGCGAAGAATTGGTGGACACAAAAGTACGATAGTTCATATGGAACTTACTATCATGGGGATGTAGTAAAATCGGCTTTTAACGACTGGATTAATGATGGTATGAAAGATTAAGCTATCAAGAATGATCGGATAGAGATAGTTGAATACAATAAAAGAGACGATCAAAACACTCATTTGAGTTACTTCCAAGAAGTGATTCCGTCGTATAACATAATATTCATGTTACAAGCATTCGCTCATGGCCCGGCATTCGCCGGATATCCAACGTACGCTGGGTCGTGATACAGGAACATTAAACGACAGAACAGAATCAGAAACACACAAAAGAGAGTCGGACCTTGAAAGTCCAACTCGGGTTCGTAAATACAAGAACGTTATTTGGAAGACTACAAAGGAGATAGAAAATGGCACACAAACTTTTAATGCTTTATAAGAGTGAGTTAAGCCTCTTACAAATTATTATTAAAAAGCTTAAGTGGAAGAACTTTTATAGATCTATAATTACATTAATATTGAGTATTCTTATAATTATTACAGTGAAGTATGAGGTACAATCTCAATGGACTAATCTGTCTTTTGCCTCTCTAGTAATTTGGTATCTTGTATTTCTTAAAGACTCAACCCTGGAGAGCGAAAGGGTAATTAAGTTTGACAATGGAGGCAAGAATTATTATCAGGTTCGAACCGAGGGACTAAAAAAGTTCCTGAAAAATGAAGGTATTGATACAAATCCTAAAAAGATAGAATTATTAATAAAGTTGGTGGAAAAGCAAGCTGAGGAACAGAAGGTTCCCTTTTTTATAGGACGGGGAATAATTCTATCTATTCTATTACCAATTATTTCTGCCACTTATACAATTGTTTTGAATAAATATACAAATAATTTGGAAACTGTAATCTTGATATTCTTAATAATTATAATTACTATTTTACTTATATTTATTTATCTCTCTGTTTTTAAGTTTCTATATGATGACTTTATAAATGGCGACTATCAAAAATATAAAACCATAGCTAATGATTTACGTGAATTGTATTTCAAAGCAGTGTAGTCTATCAGATAACAAAATATTCAAGCAGCGGCTCCTTTCGGAGCCCTGGGCTCGGATTATAGTGAAATAAGAACATTTATATAGAATATCATTAATATATAACTAGCTGCAGTTTGTAGATGCGAAAGAGAATTAGTGAAGTTATATTATTAACGAGAAGCGCCACAACAAAAGAAGCCGCTTTCCCAAGTCGTGGAAGCGGTTCTTTCATTGCTGCTATTCAATATCACCCGCTACCTCCTTCCCTCAATCTCCAACAACCTGGTCTTCATCTCAAACCCGCCCCGGTACCCGGTCAGCCCTCCATTCTTACCAATCACCCGATGACATGGAATCGTGATCAGCACCGGATTGGCGCCGATCGCCGTTCCGACGGCGCGGACCGAGGACGGTTTGCCGATGCGGAGCGCGATGTCGGAGTACGAGGCGGTTTGCCCGTATGGGATGTCGCATAGCGCTTTCCAGACAGCCTGCTGGAACGGGGTGCCGGTTGCTTCGAATGGAACGGAGAAGCTCGTGAGCTTGCCGGACAAATAGGCTTCTATTTCGTCGGCATAGGGTTGAAGCCGGGCATCATCCCGGATCAAGGGACGGGCGGGGAAGCGGCGATTCGCCCAGTTCTCCAATTCCTGCACATCTGCCCCTTGGGAGCCCACATAGCAAAGCCCTTGTTCCCCGGCGGCAACAATTAGGCTCCAATTTTCGTTAAATAGATGACTCCAGTAAATCGGGTCGTTCTGCGTCATATTAACTGCCCCCTTTTGAGATCGTAGTGTGCAATGATCGATAGTTGGCCGGCGTAAGGCCGGTGAGTTTTTTAAACAAAGTTATAAAATAAGGTGTATTGGAGAGACCGACTTGTTTGCCGATTTCCGCCACCGGCTGATTAGTTGTCGATAAGAGTGACTTGGCCTGTTCGATGCGGATTTTTTGAATATACTCCACTGGTGTGACCCCGTTCACTTTTTTGAATGTTCTGTGAAGGTGATAAGGACTGCCATGGGCGAGGTCGGCGAGCAGTTGCAGGCTTAATTCCTCCATATAGTGCTTATCGATATATTCGGCCACCACCGAGATCCATTCCTCATCGGGAAGCCGCAGGCCGGTAGGCTTGCAGCGTTTGCACGGACGGTATCCGGCGGAAAGGGCATGATCGGCGTTCGGAAACACGGTGATATTTTCTCGATTGGGAGGCTTGGATTTGCAGGAAGGACGGCAGAAAATGCCCGTCGTTTTTACGGCGTAAAAGAACTTTCCGTCACTAGCGGCATCGTTCTGAATTATAGACAGCCATTGAGCCTCAGTCACTATATAGTCGGCCACATCATTCACCTCCACGCCCATTATACCCCTTGGCCTGAACGTATGTACTCATTTTAGGATGAAAAAGCAAGATAATGAAATTGCAACATATGGGCGTTATAATGGAATAAATCAAGTCTGGCAGGGTAATTTTAACTAGAATATCCACTTCAAATCCGGAGGAACCCGAACATGAGACAAAATATTCAAGTCCCTTTTGGCTATGAACCGCCTGTCCCAAAACGAAAAGGAACGTTAATCTATTACGATACATTCGAGAATACATCCGAAGCGAATCTGGAACGCGCCGTTTCGATTTTGGAGGAGCGCTCCTTTGGTACGCTGGTGTTGTATCCCCTTCATGAAGAGACGGTTAGGCGTATGTCCAAAGAGCCGGTGCGTTCTTTTTATAAAAGGGAGGACGAACTGCATGACTGGCGGCGGGCACGAATGCATGCGGATATCACCGTGGAAGGCTGGGAGGGGAAACGCAAAAAATACACGCCGATCGACTCGGCGCTCCGTTTTTTGGCGGAAAAATACCCCGCTCCTTACTTTTTGCTAATAACGCCGGAAACGGCCAATTTATTTGCTTCCTTTTCTTCTTTTGAAGAATGGATCAAAAACATTCGGCTTATTTTGACGGAGCAGCCATCCGTTATTCATCCCCGATTGCAAAAATTCGCACACCGCTGGGAAACGGCAGAAGGAAATGCCGGTAAGGAGGAATTATGAAACAAAATAGAAGTTGGTTGATATGGACGATGGTGTTGACTCTGATGATTCTTACGATCGCAGGATGTGCTCCCCGAAACTCGGCCTCTCCTGAGTCCGAGGGAACTGGCGTGAACCAGGGCGGGAGCGCGGCTCCATCCTCGCCCCCAACAAACGATCCGCAGCAGCAGGGGAACACGGAACCGACCCCACCGCAACAAGAGACGACGGACGCCGTTGCCGAACAACTGGATAAGTTGACCACTACCGAAAAGATCGGCCAGCTGGTCCTCGTCGGGATGGAAGGGACTGCACCGGACGAGCATACCCGTAAGCTGATTGAGACGTATCGTGTCGGAGGATTTATTTTTTATAAAGATAATATTGAAAATAGCGATCAGGCGCTGTCCTTGATTAACCGGTTGAAGGAGGATAACTCCGTCAACAAGCTTCCGCTGTTTCTGGGCGTGGACGAAGAGGGCGGAAGGGTAACCCGCATGCCTAAGGAATTCGCAAAAATACCGACTGCGGCAAGCATTGGGAATACAGGCGATCCGAAAGCGGCGGAAGACTTTTATCGGGTCATCGGCGACGAGCTGTCCGGTTTTGGCCTGAACCTGGATTTTGCTCCTGTATTGGATGTGAACAGCAATCCTGACAATCCGGTGATCGGGGACCGTTCATTCGGGGATACACCGGAAACGGTGAGCAAAATGGGCCTCGCAGCAATGGGGGGATTGAGCGGCAAGGGAGTGATTCCCGTGGTGAAGCATTTTCCGGGTCATGGGGACACCTCGGTGGATTCCCATCTCGGTCTGCCTGTAGTGAATCATGATCTGCAGCGGCTAAAGGAGCTTGAACTGGTTCCGTTTCAAGATGCGATTGAGAACGGCACGGATATGGTCATGGTTGCCCATTTGTTGCTGCCGAAGCTGGATCCCGATCACCCGTCGTCTTTTTCCAAAGCGGTCATTCATGATCTGCTCCGGGAAGAGCTCGGCTATAAAGGTGTTATTATTACGGATGATATGACGATGGGGGCCATTACGGAAAATTACAGCATCGAGCAGGCCGCGGTTGAGTTCATCACAGCAGGCGGAAATATCGTTCTGGTCGGTCACGACTATGACAAAGAAGAGGCGGTCATCCGGGCGATCACGAAAGCGGTCGAACAAGGGATCATCAGTGAAACGATGCTCGACGAGCGGGTTGGCACTATTTTGAAGCTTAAAGCGAAGTATAAGCTGAGCGGAGAGCCGATGAACGGGCCGGATGTAAAGGCGGTTAATGCCGCCATCAAAGAGGCGCGAAAGAATTACGGTTTGCAATAAATGGACTGGTTGCGAGGCGTTCTGTAAGGTGGCGGTGGATGGAGTAACGTTTGGTTTCGAGAGTTCTAACGGACACCACAGCCGTTATTGGGGGCAAATCAGCTTATTTAAGAATCTAACGGACATACAGGCCGTTATTCTGCCAAAAACAGGCCTATCACTCGGCAAAACCGCCGTTTAAGGTCCGTGGTGTCCGTTAGTTTACAAAAACAAGGGAAATGGGCCGAATAAGGGCCGCTATGTCCGTAAGCACATGAGAGGCGCCGTTAGAAGCCAATGTTGCTCCCGGAAAGCCAGAAGCTACTCTCGAGCCCCTGCCCCTCTTCCTCATACACTGGCCGCACACCAACCGCCCCATCAAGCCACTTCGCTAGCTCCTTACACGCACCATACCCAACTAGTACTAGTTCAACAGGGCTCGTACTGATATTCAGCGAGGTCAATTCGCCCATCTTCCCGTACGGTGACCCCTTCCGCTTCCAAGTACATTTTTTGCAGAAAAAAAGACTCGTCATCCTTTACGGCTATCTCGCCTTGCGCATTGATGACCCTGTGCCATGGCAGACTATATTTGCTGCTCATCGAATGTAAGACCCGGACGACTTGCCGCGCCGCACGCGGGCTTCCCGCCGCTCTGGCGACTTGTCCGTAGGTCATGACTTTTCCCTCCGGGATGGATAATATCACTTCAATAACTTGCATGGTAAACGGCTGCATATGGGCACTCCTTAAGTCATTAGATGAACTTTAGAATCGAGGCGGGTTATGAAACCTATTTTACACTCGGAACGGTTGGTTTTGAAAGTGCTGGACGAAAGCAATGCAGCGGACGTACTGGAATTTGTGCTGCGGAACAAGGAGTTTCTCGAACCGTGGGAACCCAAGCGGAGCGAGGATTATTACACACTCGACTATCAGGCGGATTTACTGGCCAAGGAATTCTCGCAATTCAGAAAAAGGGAACTTTATAAGCTGTGGATGTTCCGGAAAGAGGAGCCTGACCAGGTGATCGGTTCCCTTACGCTCAGCAACATCGTGTATGGCGTATTCCAGTCCTGTCATTTGGGCTATCGCATCGACCAATCGGCACAGGGCCGCGGCTTTATGACGGAAGCGGTAGCTGCGGTGGCGGATTACGCTTTTTACGAATTGGGACTGCACCGGATCGAAGCGAACATTATGCCCCGGAACAAGGCTTCGCTCAAAGTGGCGGAAAAGGTGGGCTTTTATCACGAAGGAGTGGCCCTGAATTTTCTAAGGATCAACGGAGTTTGGGAAGATCATATTCATATGGTGCTGCGAAACGAGAGGATTGAATGAAATGAACGTGAATATCAGGAACATCAAGGAAGAAGATGCGGGGGCTTTTCTGGAACTTTGCCTCCGTTTAGACAGGGAGACGGAATTCATGCTCCTGGAGCCGGGGGAACGGATGATCACTCCGGAAGAACAGCGGCAGAAAATCACTGCGTTGCTGGCAGCAGACGATTCGATGATATTCGTGGCCGAAATGGACGGGCAACTGGTCGGATATTTAGGAACCTATGGCTCATCCTATCGAAGAAACCGGCATTCGGCGTATCTGGTACTCGGCATCTTGCAAACCTATTCAGGAAAAGGCGTGGGGACCGCGCTGTTCACCGAGCTCCACCGTTGGGCGGAAGCGAGGAACCTCCATCGGCTTGAACTCACGGTGATGGCTCATAATGCGGCGGCAATTGCTTTATACAAAAAGACAGGTTTTGAAGTTGAAGGTATCAAGAAGGATTCGATCCGTTTAGGCGACAATTTCGTCGATGAGCTTTATATGGCCAAGCTGCTCGCGTAGAAGCACTCCTGTCGTAACTATCTTCCAATTCCATACGTATATAGGCTGTAAGTATGGTGAAGACATAGAGAAGGATAAACAGACGGGAGGAAAGCAAAGTGCAGCAACAGCTTCGGCAATTAGGCTACCCCGCCAAGCTTTTTTTATATGCGGTTATGTTTGTAGCTACAGTCATAGGGATGAAATACGTGGTGGATACTCGGCTGCCGGGTGGGGGAAGACCGCCTTATTTATTTCTGGTGTGGAATACGTTTTTGGCCTGGATTCCGGCCGGACTTGCGATTGGTCTGGATTTGATCAGTCTCATGAGAGCACGGTTACTCAAAGGTATACTATTTCTTGCAGTAGGACTTGTGTGGTTTTTCTTTTATCCCAATGCGGCTTATTTAGTTACGGACTTATTACATCCGTTCGCGCGTTATCCAATTTCTTCGACAGGAAGATTCTGGTCGGAAATGTTATTCTGGGACCATTTATATACTGTTCTTTTCGTAGCCTTGCTGGGACTCGCTCTAGGCTCGGTCTCGCTGGCTTCGGTTCACCGGCTGGTCCGCAATGCCTTCGGCCGGATTACCGGATGGATCTTCGCGCTTGCCGTACTCGCCTTTAGCAGCTTCGGAATTTATCTGGGCCGCTTTTTCCGATTCAATAGCTGGGATCTTGTACGTCATCCCGGCCAGTTATTGAAGGATATTGCGGTGTATTTCACGAATATGGATAATTTGAGCCATGCGATCCATTTTTGTAAATGGATGTTCATGATTACTTGTTTTTGCTATGTTTTACTTTATTTGTTTGGTTCGATGCGTGGCAATCCGGTTCTAATCAAAAAGGAGAACGAACATGGAGAAACTAGTGCATTTCCTGCAAGAAAACCAGGTTCAATTTGAAATCCTAGGCCACGAAAAACCTATCGTATCCGCCCAAGATGGCGCCGACTTATTTGGAATTAAGCTGGGACAGACAGCTCCCACGCTGATTTTGAAAAATGATGAGGAGTATGCGGCTCTGATCATCTCGGGGGATTACGGGCGGGTCGATTTTGCCGGGCTTGCGCAAAAGGTCGGTTTTAACAAGCTCAAGCTGGCGAAGCCCCAGGAGGTAGTAGAGGTCACCGGATTCACGATAGGGTGCGTTCCCCTAATAGGTCATGGATTGCCGGTTATTTTGGATTCTAAGCTGTTCAGGTATGAGTGGATTTTCGGCGGCACCGGGGTACCGCAAGCCACCTTGAAGATCAAACCGTCCGAAGTGGAAAGATTAAACAGGGTGATTGCCCGTCTTTAACAGATACTAAGCTCGGCGGTTTGGGTAATGATGATCAGGATTCCCGCGGTGATGAAGAATCCGGGAGGTAGATCAAGATGCATTCATGGATCCTTTGGCTCAATGTCGTCGTGCTGATCGGGTTGGCGCTTCTTTTTTATTTGCTGGACAAGCGGGTAACCAGCCGGGTCATTTTGCTGGCCCCGATCCTGGTTTATGTCGCTGTTTCGCTGGAGGATCTTCTCGGCTGGGTCGATTTCGGTTCGGTGCTGAAGTCCGACGCCTTGCTTCGGGCGATCATATTGTTGTTTGTCCTTGGCTCGGTCGTGTTCTATATCCTCTATATTTTCCGCGAAATTGCCGATTCCGCAGTGAAGCGGGAGGTCAGCCTGAAATCGGCCGTCATCCGGATCAGCATCGCCACACTAAGCTGCATCGTTTTTTTTACGGTGGTGTATACTTCGATATACAAGCTATTTAAAGGCGGCAGCTTTGCGGGAGATAACTTAGGAGAGGGCACGCTTTCCCAATTGATTACGTTTTTCTATTTCAGTGTGGCGACGTTCACTACAGTAGGTTACGGGGATGTAAGACCGGTAGACAATACGTCCCGCCTGGTGGTCGTCATGGAGATTTTTTTCAGCTTTATTACGGTAGCATATGCGTTGTCCATGATCGGAGTATTTCGGCAAATTTTCATGAAGGAAACGGGGAACCAGACACCGGACGAAGTTCTGGACGAGAACGAATTGGAAGAAGACGCCGGATTGTAGCCGAAGAAGAGCCGGAGAGGAGACGGTCAGGATGGACTTGCGGAATCATTTAAGGGAGAAGTTTCCGACACTGGAGAGTGAAAGACTGCTACTTCGAAAAATCGGGGCTGAAGATTCGGACGCTTTGTTTGGATGCGTCACCGATCCTTTGGTGCGCCGTCAAACTTCTTTTCAAAGGGGAACCCTGATGTTTCCCGCCCGATTGTTCCGTTATTTTGACGACACGTACCAAAGCCTGAGAGATCTTCACTTTGCGATTGAACGAAAGGAAAAGGGCGGCTTGATCGGCGTTTGCTCTCTCCAATTTTGGGCACCCGAAGCCGGGAAAGCGAGACTGGGCTACCTGCTTGCTCCCGATTTCTGGAATCGGGGTTTGGCGACGGAGGCGGCCAAATCGCTGCTTAAGTTTGGATTTGAGACATTGCGCCTGAACCGGATCGAAGCGAGATGCAGCGTCGACAATCCGGCTTCGGAACAAGTTTTGCGCAAATGCGGATTTTCGTTGATCGAGGACGGGGAAGCCACAAGTATAAATGCTTATCCGGGTAACGGGTCGGGCGAACCATTGAAATGCTATAATTTAACCCGTCCGGAACCTGCTGAGGAACAAAAGAGGATTTGTTACACAAATGAAATATACCTGTGATCAATCCCTAATAGTAAGAGGGTACACTTAATACATGACCCCCTTTTGAATATATTTGTCTTTTGGAATCCGGCGAGTAACGTGCGGGTTCCCTTTTTTTTGTCTGTTTAACCTACAGGTATTTAAAGAGGAACAGCAACCCGTTGTTTATTTTTATAATAAACCCATTCGTCAAAACCGATCTCTTTCAGACGTTTAGCTACGTCTTCCCATTCATCCGCTACACGCTTAGGCGTATGAGCATCGGAGCCAAAAGTGACATCCACCCCGAAATGGAGCGCGCGTTCCAATATGGAATCGGAAGGATACCATCCTCCGGACAGCTTCGTCTTGCCGGATGTATTGATTTCGATCGCTACACCGTTCTCCGCAATGACCTGCAAGGTTTCATCGATCGCTTCGGCGGCGGGGATATCGGAAAAGGCCGGGTAATTGCCCTTCATGGCATCGATATGGCCGAGGATCTGGAACATTCCGCTCCGGGCCGATTGCTGGATTAGTTCGTAATATGATTGTTTGTCCGCGATCCGCTGCTTTTCGCTCAAGCCCTTCCAACGTCTTTTATTGAAAATGCTAACCTCATTGACGCTATGAACGGAGCCGATGATATAGTCGAACGGATATTGGGACAGAACCTGGCGGTACGTTTCGGCGTGAGCCGGGAAAAAGTCGGACTCAATGCCAAGCAGAACATCGATCTTGCCCTCGTATTCTTGCTTCAGTTTCAATACTTCCTCGACATAATTTGCGAATTCCTTTTTGGCCATTGCGATATGGGGAAAAGGGTGCTCCTCAGGGTTACCGAAATACGGCGTATGGTCGCTGATTCCGATGACCGACAGTCCGGCAGCAATGCCGGCTTCCACGTAATCCCGGATGTTCCCGTCGGCATGGCCGCAGCGAAAATGATGTGTGTGCAGATCAAACTTCATGCTGTGTCTCCTTTCGTCTAAACAAGCGGATTAGGATTATTCAGAGCTGATAAAGTGGGTCTCCGGCATGCCTTTCAGATCGCCTAAGAACTGTTGCATCGCGGAGTTGACGTATCTGCTGGATTTATAAATAACACCTACGGGATGTGTAACCTCCAGCTCGGGAATGGACACTACCTTTAAGGATCCCTGCCGCAGTTCACGGAGAATGGATTGCCTGGAGATGATGGCCGCTCCCAGATTAATTTCGACCATCCGTTTTACTTCCTCGCTGCTGGACAGCTCCATGACGATATGTGGCTCGATGTCATGCGCTTTGAACACTTCATCGACGAAGCGACGGCCAACCGTATCCGGGGACAGCATAATGAGCGGAACTTCACGCAAGGAATCAAGGGTGGGAATGGTTTTGCCTGCCAATGGATGGAGCGGAGATACGACGAGTTCAAACGTATCGTAATAAAGTACCGAAGAAAGGACCTGCGGGTTATTTTCAATCAAATAACCGATCCCTATGTCGACCATTCCCTGCTCCACGTTCTGATAAATCAGGCTTGAGGGCATGGATTGAATTGTCGTTTTGATTAAAGGAAACTGATCCTGAAAATAAGACAGAATCCGCGGCAAAATCTGAATGGCGATGGAGGTCGTTGTACCTAGGACTATATGCCCTTGCGGCGTGTGCTCCAAGTCGGACAATTTTTGCTTGAGTTCTTCGACAATATCTAGTATTTGCTCTGCCTTTTCGAGAAATACCTGTCCCCGATCGGTCAATGTTACAGGTTGATTCCGATCGACGAGCACGGTGCGGAATTCGTCCTCCAGGCTTTTGATCTGCGCGGATACCGCAGGCTGGGTAAGATTAAGCAGTTCCCCGGCTTTGCGGAAGCTTTTTGTTTTCGATATCGTGATAAGCGTTTCCAATTGGCTGATATTCATGCCGAATCCTCCTTTCCTCCGTAGTCTTCATATTTAGTTAATTATAGAGGATTTTTCTTAATTAAATCAATTGCAGAGCCCTGACAATCATGGAATCGGAATCGAGCTATTTCGCTATAGAGGTTGCACCGTTCGATTTTTAATGACTTATATCTGGGAATAAAGTATAATATATTTCATCTAAAGTCGGGACTTTTGTATCGGTTAAGTACTTCTATGTGAAAAGGGGCGTAATAGTGAGAGCAGAAGTGATCAATCCTTTTCTGGAATCCGCATGTTCGGTAATCGAGCAGGTGATACAAGTATCTCCATCTACCGGGAGTCTGGGCGTGAAGGATATCATGCCGGTTCAAGATCATATTTGGATCCAAATCGATATGACGGGGTATTTCAGCGGCATGGTCATGTTCGGATTGAAGGAAACGGTAGCCCTGCGGATCGTGTCCGCCATGATGGGCGGATTTGTTTTGACGGAAATGGATGAAATGGGCCAGAGCGCTATTTCGGAACTGGGCAATATGATCAGCGGCAACGCTAGCACGATTCTATCCAATCAAGGTTATGTCGTAGATATTACTCCTCCGCGAGTGATCAAATCGGAGCAAGAGAACCATTCCGGCGTTCCGCGGAAAGCACTGTGCATCCCGTTGCATATGGACGGAATCGGGGAACTGGATATTCAAGTCTTAATCTCTTAAAATGGACATGAAATGTCTGAAGGGATGAAGATCATGTCACTTAACAATAAAGTAATCGTCGTGACCGGGGCATCCAGCGGAATCGGAGCCCTGGCCGCGCAAATGCTGTCGGAGCAAGGGGCGACCGTGGTGCTTGCCGCCAGATCGGCGGATAAGCTTAAAGCTGTGAGTTCCGGAATGATGGGGCCAAGCATGATTCTGGAGCTTGACGTCGGCAATGATGACTCGGTGGAACAAGGATTCAAGACAGTATACGCCGAGTTTGGACGTGTGGATTGTCTGGTTAACAATGCGGGGTACGGTAAGTTCGCCTATTTTGACGAGATGCCCTTGCAGGAGTTTGATGACATGATGAATGTCAATTATATGGGCATGGTTCGCTGCACGAAAGCCGTTCTCCCTCACATGAAAGAGGCGCGCTCCGGGCGGATCGTGAATATCGCCTCTATCGCCGGGAAGATCGGCACCTCGAAATCAACATCCTATACCGCGACGAAGCATGCGGTGCTTGGCTTTAGTAGCGCACTGCGCCAAGAGGTCCGGGAGTACGGGATTACGGTTTCAACGATCAATCCGGGACCGATCGATACACCGTTCTTTAACCTGGCGGACCCGGACGGCCATTACGTCGCGAACGTCAAATGGTTCATGATGAAACCGGAACGGGTGGCCAAAGCGATGGTATCCGCAGTTCGCACCGGAACAGCCGAGATCAATCTGCCCCGGATTGCGGGAGCGGGAGCCAAACTGTATCAGTTGTTTCCCCGTTTGGCGGACCTTGTGAGTTATCGCATGTTGAATAAGAAATAAGGACATCGGCTGGCGACAGCCGATTTTTTTGTGGCCATGTAAGGGTGTGTTGTGGGGGGCGAGGTTAGGGGCTAAGAGAGCCCGCTTTGGCGAAAACCGGAGAGTATTTGGAGCTGAAAAATATTTAACTGTAAAACCTACAGTTATTTTCTCGTTTTTATCGAGTTCAGCCGAATTAACTGTAATTTCTACAGCTAATTCAGTGAAACGGACGAATAATTAGTTGGTTTGGATAAATTAACTGGAGGTTTTGCAGTTAATTTGTTTTTAAAGGCTAAAATCTAAAAATTAACTGCAGAAAATACAGCTATTTTTTTATTTTGTACTAGTTAGCGAGTCAACGGGCAGCAAGTCAACGAGTTTAGGCCTGTCTTACTCAGCGGGAATAGTTCTCTTTTGTACTCAGCGTGATGAGGTTCCCCCCTCTCCACATTATTTGAACATTTTGCACGATGGTCTGTATTTCAAAGGGAACCCGCGATAGAGGTTTTTTATAATGAATTTGGTTGGATTAGGATTTTGGCATATAATGAAAATAATGATCTTTTTAAGATAAGGATGAACATTCATGACGATAACTACTTTTACCGGACTCGGAATCCATGAGGCGCTTGCCGCAAAATTAGCCGATTACGGAATAACGGAGCCTTCACCGGTGCAGGCCGAATGCATTCCTGCTGCGTTGGAAGGGCGGGATGTGCTTGCTCAATCGCAAACCGGGACCGGCAAGACATTAGCTTACCTTCTTCCGCTGCTACAAAACATTGATGCGGATGCTAAAACGCTGCAAGGGCTTATTCTTGCCCCGACCCAGGAACTGGCGATGCAAATTGTCCGGGAAGCGGAAAAATACGGAGAGTCACTGGGAGTACGGGTACAAGCCCTGATCGGCGGCGCGGCGATCAAGCGCCAGCTTGAGCGGCTGAAGTTGCATCCCCAGCTTATCGTCGGGACGCCGGGGCGGATCAGGGAGATCGTGGCGTTGCGCAAGCTGAAGCTGCACACGGTTCGTACGGTTGTCGTCGACGAGGTCGACCAAATGTTCCAGCTCGGCGGCACAGCCGATCTCGAGCATATCCTTCGCGGGACGCTGCGCGAACGGCAACTGCTGTTCCTTTCGGCAACGATTAACCCGGAAATCCGGACGCTGGCCGGCAAGGAAATGCGGGAACCGGTAGAGGTCGGAATCGAACCGGAGCATCGGACCTCGAAGAGTGTGGAGCATCTATACTTTATCAGCGATCGGGACAAAATCGATACTTTGCGCCGGGTGATCCGGCACTACGATCCGGCCCGGTCCATCGTGTTCATCAACAACACGGCGGACATCGCCGAGGTTGAGGCAAAGATGAACTTCGTCGGATTAAGCGCAGGCGCGCTGTATGGCGATGCGGACAAAACGGTCCGAAGCGTAACCCTCCGCAAATTCCGCGAAGGGAAAATCCGGGTGCTCGTGGCTACGGACGTTGCGGCACGGGGACTCGACATCGAAGAGTTGTCCCTTGTTGTCAATCTAGACCCACCGATCGATGCGGAGCACTATGTGCATCGGGTTGGCCGGACCGGACGGATGGGCCGTAAAGGGCTGGCCGTGTCGATCATCGCGCCGAAAGAGCAATTTATTATGCGTAAGTTCTCACGGGAGCTGGGAATCGATATTTTGGAGCGCGGGCTCTTTGGCGGCCGGGTCATAGATCCGAGTGATCAATCTGGCGGACGCAAGGGCGGACAACGGCAGGGGCAGAGCCCAGGCCAGGGTCGTGAACAGGGACGAGAGCAGCAAGGACGAGAGCAAGGACAATACCAAGGTCAAGAACAAGGAAGAGACCAAGGACGAGACCAAGGAAGAGACCAAGGACGAGACCAAGGAAGACGAGTCCAATCCGGAGGAGCTGAAAATGGCGGAAGAGCCAAGGCTCAAACTGGCTATGCTCCATCCGGGCGCGAAAATGGCGCACCAAAGGAATCTGCCGAACGCGATGCGGTCCGACCGGCCCGCACCAGTTCCGCTGGGACGAGAAACCCGGCGCCGGGAAGTGCCCGCAAAAACGACCGCAAGCAGGACCGCAAGAATAAAGGCGCTCCTAAGTGGCTGAAAGATAAACAGTCGCGAAGCTAGCTTTTTGCAGAATAACTGAACTGGAATCGGATGAATCAATATTTATTGAGGGGGAGCCGTTTTGAGTGAGACGCCCGTATTGCAAATTGAAGAGCTGACCGGGGGGTACAGCCTCGGGCGCCCGGTGCTCCATAATATTAACTTCGAAGTGAAGCCGGGGGAAATGGTTGGCCTGATCGGATTGAACGGGGCAGGGAAAAGCACAACGATGAAGCATATTCTCGGGCTGATGACTCCGCATCGCGGCGGGGTAGCTGTACAGGGGAAGACCCGGGATGAGGACCCGGAAGGATACCAGAGCTCTCTGGCTTTTGTCCCGGAGTCTCCGATGCTGTATGAGGAGTTGACCGTACGGGAACATCTTGAGTTTGCCGCCCGGGCTTACGGGGTGGGAACCGAGGATTACCGTGAAAGAAGTCAGCGGCTGCTTAAACTTTTTCATATGGAGGAAAAGGCGGACAGCCTGTCCATCCATTTGTCCAAAGGTATGAAGCAGAAGGTCATGATCATGTGCGCGTTCGTCGCTCGGCCGCCGCTGTATATCATCGACGAGCCGTTTCTCGGGCTTGATCCGCTGGGCATCCGTTCGCTGCTTGATTTCATGATGGAAATGAAAGAGGCGGGAGCTTCGATCCTGCTTAGCTCGCATATTTTATCCACGATCGAGAATTACTGCGACCGCTTTATCGTGCTTCACCGCGGAGTGGTTATCGCGCAAGGATCATTAACGGAAATCGCTCAACAGGCCGGCATGCCCGGAGCGGCGCTTGAGGATATTTTCTACAGTTTAGTAAAGGGCGGAGAATAAACCATGAAGCTTCGAGAGCTGCGCAGCCGGCGCAAGTCGTCCTTCTGGAGTAAAGTGCTCCCGTATCTGCCGTACGTCTTTCAGAGCGGAGTGGCGGTCCTCTTCCTGCTGCTGCTGATCGCATTTTCCGCCTGGTATACGACTTTCCTGCAAAATATGCCCGCAGGTCTCCCGGTCCAATGGATCATGCTGATTCTGCTGGGCCCATTGACTGTATATTCCAGTTTTCGGACGTATGTGCAGCCGGCGGACGTTGTTTTTCTGCTGCCCCAGGAAACCGGGATGAAGGAGTATTTCAAGCCCGCGTTTCGCAGCGGTATCATTTATAAACTGATCGGGCTTTATATCGTTCTTATGATCTTATGGCCTATGTACATCCGCAGTGAGGCCGAAGTGAAGCATCCGCTTTGGGTCGTTCTGCTCGTTCTGTTGTTTCTCAAGTTGTTGAGTGCCTATGGAGCTTGGCAGGAGCTGAGAATTTCGACGGCCCGGGCCAGAACCGGATACAGGCTGCTCCGGTGGAGTTTTATTTTGCTGCTGCTCGCGGCTTGGTTATGGCAACCGGCATGGAAGAGCGTCTTGTTCATGCTGCTGGTCGGTATCAATTATATACTCGCGTTGCGGTTCCCGATGAAGCATGCTGTTCCCTGGGAGAACCTCATTGCGGCTGAAAAGTCCGGCGCTGCCCGGGTAATGCTCTTGCTCGGCTGGTTTGTGGATGTTCCTGCGGAAGGGCAAAAGGTCTCTCACCGGCGCTGGCTTTCCAAGCTCGGTAACGGCATCTCCTGGTCGCGCGAGGGAGCGTACCGCTTCCTGCTCGCCAAAACGTTTTTGCGCGGCGAATTGCTTGGTATCGTGGTCCGTTTGACCTTGCTGGGCATGTTGGTCGTAGGTTGGAACGGGAAAAACTGGCTTGGCGCCGTGCTGTACCTGTTCTTTATTTTCCTGGCGGGTACGCAGTTGACCGCCCTTCGCCATGTTCATGGAGATACTCCCGCGGATGCTTATTACCCGATTCCCGCCGGCTCCCGGCAGAAGGAAGTCGTGGCTCTGGCCTCGCGCGTGCTGCTGGCGATCACAGTGTTGATGTGGGTACCGATGATATTTGCTCCGGGGGGCAATCTGACGATCCTTATCGGCAGTCTTGTTGTCGGGGTCGGCTTGGCCTTCGGAATGAAGTCTTCCTGGAACCGTAAATGGAAGGAAGAAGAAGAGGATTGAAACATGCGCGAGCATGTAAGAGTAGGCAAGAGCAGGCAAGAGCAGGCAAGAGCAGGCAAGAGCACAAAGCATGCAAGAGCATTCAAGATCACAAAAACATAAGCATGCAAGATCTCAAGTACATGCAAAAGAAGACCGCCGGAACTTACTCCGGCGGTCTTCTTTACGTTTATAAATTTCTTATAAGAAAATGGTGCGGCTGATAATTACCAACAGAATAAAGAGTACCAAAATTACTCCTGTGCTAGTAAAAGCGCCGCCGTAGCCGCCTCTTCCTTCATCTCCAACTCCGCTCATGTACAATTCCCCTTTCTCAAAGAATAGATCGTTCGTACAAAATATTCTATGAGCAGGGCGTACTGAGTGCTTGGGCGGATATAACGGGAAGTTGCGTAAATGGGTTCAGCCTAGCCTTGCAAATCTTGAACGCCCCGGTATATGAGATCGAACAGATCCTCCAGATTCTCCTCGGCGATGCAGGAGAAGGCAATCCGCAGATCGGTATCGCCGAGGGCGATGGTGCCTACGCCATATTCGCGGATCAAATGCTGACGCAATTCTTCCGCATTCACCGTGCTCAGCTTGAGGCACATGAAGTAACCCGAATTGAAAGGGTAGTATTCCCAAACATTTCCGTATTTGCCGCTGTCCAGCAGGGCTTTGACTTTGTTAGCGCGGCCTTTCATGACCTTGAATTTATCTTCCTTCTGAGCTTCAAACTCCGGAGACTTCAAGGCTTGAAGCACAAAGGTCTGGGAAGGATGGGCGCCGCTGGATACGGTCGCACGGATAATGCCGATCGTTTTTTGCTCCAAGGCGGCCAGAACTCCCGCCTCCTCGGCGGCATAAGTGATGAACCCGACCCGGAATCCCCATACGTACTCTTCTTTTGTAGCGCCGTCAACCTTGACAGGCAGAATGCGCGGATGGCGTCCGGCCAGCTTGCCGAACAGCGATTCCGACAAGGAGTCCTCGAAGAACAGTCCGAAATAGGCATCATCGGTAACCACCACGACGTTGATTCCCGCTTCGGCGGCTTCCGTGACAGCGTCAATGATCTCTTCGCCTTCCTTGGCTCCCGGCGTGTATCCGGTCGGGTTGTTCGGGAAGTTCAGAATTACGATCGCTTTTCCCTTGTCCTTTTGGGCCAGGAGAGCTTCGCGCAGGCCTTGGCTGTTGAATCTCATATCGTCGGTAAACAGCGGATAGTTGACGATCGAGCCGTGACGACGGATGCCGAACGTCAACTCGTAGTTCTCCCAGTTTTTATCCGGATAGATGACCGCATCGCCTTCATCGACGAACAGGTCGGCTACGATGCTGAGGCCGTGGGTAAGCGCGGTGGTAACGACGGGATTGCCGAAGTTGCGGTCAGCAAGTGACGGGTTTTCCCGGATCATTTTTTCGCGCCATACGGTGCGAAGCTCCGGTTTGCCGGCCGGAGGCGCATAAGGGTACAAATCCTGCGGCTTATAAGCGGACAGGGTGTCTTGAATAGCGGCCAGATGCATCGGTCCGCCGTTCTCGGTTGCGATGCCGATCGTGGCATTGTATTTTTTCGCTCCGGCCGTCGCTTCAGCGGACTGGCTCAGAATGCCTTCTTTCGGGAAATAAATCTCCTTGCCAAGAGTGGACAGCATTTCGTACACATGGATATTGCCGGACTTCAAATTCTCGTTTAACTGCTCCGCGAGTGGGTTCATCACGTTTCATCCTTCCGATCGGGTTTGATAATGGACAGTTCCGTTTTGACTGCCTAACATTATATCATTTCGTCCCATTACCGTCACGGTCAAATCGCGCTCTACCCGGGAATTCAAGCATGCCGCGGACAAAATTTCTTCATTAATTCAATCGTTTCGGGATCGAGCGGAAGGTTCCGCTCCTGAAGCCCGTCCATAACCCCGGAAAACTTTCGTTCGTTCATATTTTGTCCAAATTTGAATTTGGCGCTGACCGTTTCGGGAACGATTTTAAATAATGCGACGCTCTTAAGCTGTCCCGTATACTGAGGATCATCGGCCCGAATAGGGTCGTAGCCGCCTTCCGGCTGAAGCTTCTCCATGAACAGCGTCAATGCCGTCGCTTTTTCCTCCGGGTCTTGAACTTTTTCCGCTCTGCCCCGGACCATTACGCTCTTGAAAAAGGCGGAAGCCGGACAAGCCAGATTCGGATCGGTAAAATAAGACGGAATGATCGCATATTCCTTGGCTACCGTAAAGCTCACCCTCGGATCATGCGCAAGATGCTTCATCTTCTCCCCGGCCAGACTTCCGTGAAAATAAAAATTTTGCCCGTCATACGCAAAGTAGAGCGGAGTTACCCGGCTCCATCCGTCCTCTCCGACCGTGCCGAGAAATCCGAAGCTCATCTCTTTCAAAAAGGCCTCGACTTCCTGTGCTTCCTCTACTTCAAATTCTTTTCTTCTCATTTCAGTTCCCCTCCGCTTGAATGGGTTGCATTTCGATTTCGAACAACCCGTATATTTCTAACAGTTTATTTCCGGAATTGACATAAAAAAAGAACCAATTTACATTAATTTTAATAGTCCACTTTAAAAGTTAGAGGAGGGTTTGGTTTGAACTTCTCCATTCCGTTAGATGTTTATAGCGAGCAGTACCGGTATAAATATCTCGCTTTATATCATGCGATCCGGGCTGCCATTCATGACGGAACTCTCCCGGCGGGCACGCGTCTTCCTTCTTCTCGGGAATTGGCTGAGATCTACGGCTTGTCCCGGGGAAGCGTGGCCCATGCTTACGACCTGCTGCAAGCGGAGGGTTACGTCCATTCCGAGATGGGAAGCGGAACGTTCGTGTCCAAGGTAATGCGGCCCAGTGCAGAGCCCGGCGGGGAGGCGGCGGATATCTGCTTGTCCCCCTGGGGGACAAGAGTGATGGAGCAGGCGCCGCCGGATGATCCGGGAAGTGGCGAGCCGGAGAGCGGTCCCGCGGGCGGCGTCATTTCGTTCAAGGACGCCGGACCATCGGCGTCCGCATTTCCGCACGCCGAGTGGAAGAGCGCGCTCGCCTGGGCCGCCCGGGAGAAGCGCGGCCCAGGCGGCGGACCCGCCGCGGACACGGCGGCGGGCGATCCGGAGCTGCGCGGCGCCATCGCAGCGTACTTGCGGCGCAGCCGCGGCATAGCGGCAGATGCGGAGCAAATCTGCCTGTTCAATGGCTCGATGCAGGCGATTATGCTGCTCACCCAGCTGCTGCTGGGTGAGGGCGAGCAGGCCGTGCTGGAGGACCCGTGTTACCACGGGATCTCCAAGGCGGTGGCCGCCTGCGGAGGGATCGCCGTCCCCGGGACGGTGGACGGGGACGGCATCATCCCGCGCGATTGGGACGCGCGGGTGCTGTTTGTAACCCCCGGTCGCCAGTTCCCGACCGGGGCGGTGCTCTCGCCTGAGCGGCGGCAGGAGCTGCTGGCGTGGGCCGCGGCGCGGAATGCCGTCATCGTCGAGGACGACTATGACACGGAATTCCGCTGGGGCGGCCGCCCGCTGGAGCCGCTCAAGGCGCTGGACCGCGATGAGCGCGTCGTCTATATCGGCTCGTTCTCGAAGACGATGTTCGCCTCATTGCGCATCGGTTATGCCGTGCTGCCCCGCAGCCTGGTCCCGCCGGTCCTGCTGGCCAAAGGGCTTTACGAGCCGGTGCCCCCGGCCCGGCTGGAGCAGCGGGCGCTGGCCCGCTTCATGCGCCGGGGCGATTACGAGCGGCATCTGCGCCGGATGCGCAGAATTTACAGCGCGAAGCAGGAGTTGTTCCGCCGCACGCTGGAGGCGGAAGTCCCTGGTTTATTCGCGCTTAAGCAGGCGGATGCGGGCCTGTTGTTGTTTGCGGATTGGCGGCATTCGCCGGAGGAATATGCGGCTTTTAAGAAGGCGGCCCGGAATCGTGGCGTGCAATTTAGGGACGGTGACGTTTACCGGTTGACCCCCGGCCCGCCTGCCGCTTGCTTCAGCCTTTCCCATCTGGAAGACGACCAAATCATAGAAGGCGTATTTCGAATGGCTCTTGCGTGGAAGGATATTTAAGAAATTTGCGAATAGGAGTATAATCGAAATAATACTTGCTGTATTTTTATGCAGGTATCATTCAAATTCTAAGAGTGCGAGTTCAAAAAGTCAGGTTTTCAGGACCAAGAAGGTTGGATGAAGCTAGGGACTGAGTAGCGGAGCGTACATAAGGTACGTGAGCAACGGAAGGCCCGGCTGAATTCAAGATTCGACGTCGAATCCGCTTCATGATCTGCTACGTCGTGGAAAGATGACTTTTTGAACAACCTCTAATAGTCTTCAGGAGGTAAGGAGATGCTCCATATATCCCCGTCCTCGTTCATTTTGAAGCCGGCCTTTGCCAAGATCGTATGCGAACCAGGTTGGAAATGGCATAAGCGGGAAAAAGCGCTGCAAAACTACGATTTATTCTATGTATGGAGCGGCGAAGGTACGGTGGTTTTGAACGATCAACCCATTCAGGTCGGCCCGGGAAGCTGTTTTTTGTTCCGCAAGGGCGATCATACGAGCGCTACGCATAATCCGCAGCGTCCGTTAGTTTTAACTTATATTCATTTTGACGTCGACGAGCCTGTCACCGAGGTACCTTCATCTTACCGGAAGCTGGAGGATAGGCTGGATTTTGAATACATGCTTTCGCGTTATGTCCGGCTGTTTTTGGTTAAGGCGTACGGAGCCGAAGAGGAAGCGCGCCTCATTTTAAAGCAGCTGCTGATTTATTTACTCCGGGAAGAACGGGAAGTGCCCCGGGAGAAAAAAGTAAGCCATCAACTGAACGAAGTGATTCAAGAGGTGGCGAATTATTGCTCGCAGCACCCGGGGCTGCCGCATAAAGTGGAAGATTTAGCGGCGCGTGCCGGATTGTCGCCAAGATATTTCTCGATTAAGTTCAAGGAAATTATCGGGTTATCCGTGCAATCCTACATTATCAAGACCCGGATCGACCGGGCCCAGCATCTGCTTTTGCACGCCGGCATGAACGTTACCGAGGTGGCCGACGCGCTTGGATACCGTGATATTTTCTTTTTCAGCCGTCAGTTCAAGCAGTATACCGGAAAAAGTCCGTCCGAAATTCGCTGATTCTTGTTTCACCTTTATTCTTGGCGGGTAATTGTTTTTTATAGCCGAGGTCCGGGAGGAGGTGTACAGCAATGAGTAAGAGACGGCGGATGCGCAGCAGAGCATGTTCAGTACCGGGAAGCGGTATTTTTCGTTACCGTTTTCGTCGGCCAAGACGGTCCGACCGGGATGATGAAACCTGGTTTTAAGCCGATTGGCTGGGATATGATATGTCATTTCCAACATTAATTTCATGCGCCGGGAATTACGATTCCGGTGTTCAAATAAGATATGATTGATAAAGACGGTCGATCGGAGCTTGCTCTGGACGGCTGTTTTTTTATGGGGTTATTTAGAGGCGGCTGTCCTTCCGACTTTGGTCCAGGAGGAATCTGGTCTGCAGCCAGTGTTCATTTATCCTCCGGTGGATTACGATAGTAGCATCGATTTATATGAGCGCACAAGAATACATAGAGAACCCCATATGAGGAGGACAAAGAATGAATACAAAATATAAACCGTTAGCGATTGCGGCGGCGACAGCAGTATTGGTTATGCTTACCGCTTGTTCGGGAGCGAACGAAAAAGCGAAGGAAATCGCCGAAGCGGCGACAGGGGCGATCGGGCAAACGGTAGAAAAAACCGTCGACGGTCAGGTAGAAAGACTGAAGGAAAACGGAACGACGCTGGAGCTTTCGGCTTCGACACAAGGCGATTCGGCTTCAAAGCTTACGCTGGATAACAGTGTTGGAAATGTGGAGATTCAGGGGACGAAGGGAAACGAAGTTACGGTAAAAGCGAAGATTTGGGCGCACAAGAGCACCTTCCGTAAGGTTGATCTGCAAGAAGTGCTTGATCAGGCGGCCGTATCCATCACCCCTGAAGGAGAAGGGCTTATCGTATCTACACATGCGAAGGACGATCCGGACCGAAGTCTTTGGGAGTGGGCAAAAGAGAAATACAATTATTCCGAGTTCAGCATTGATTACACGATCGGTCTTCCCGAACATATTACCGATTTCCGGGTGACCAACAATGTCGGAGACATCACTCTTACCGGGCTGAGCGGAAGCTATGATGTTGATAATGACGTAGGCCGAATTGTAATTGTGGATGCGGGAATTACGGGTGAATCGAAGGTGAACACCTCAACGGGCAGTATCGAGCTTAGCATAGGACGGATGGAGAGCGGCGGGAATTTATATGTTAATGCGGATATTGGAAGCATTGAAGCCACGCTGGCCGATTCGGTGAACTGCGATCTGGAAACGAATGCCGATATCGGCGGGGTTGATGGGGCACCGAAAGGCAAGAGCAAGCGGGGAGACGGAGGTCCGCTTCTGTCGCTGAACGCATCCGTAGGGGCCATTACCGTAAAGTAACTGGCCCCTCGGGTTATTTGGAAGGCGGGTAGAAGCGCCCCAGGAGTTCGCCCATCTTGACCTTTTGGCCGACGGCGTGCTCCGGGGACGGCTCGAAGGTGCCGTTCTCGGTCAAGAGCACCACTGTGGAGCCAAATTCGAAGTAGGCCAGATCGTCGCCTTGATTCCATATCTCGGCTTGATCGTCGGTATAGCGGATGCTGCTTACGTTCATCGCTCCGACCTTGACCACGGCAATCTCTCCGCGTTCATGCGATATGTAGGTTATCAACCTCTCGTTGCGGCTGAGCACGTATTTCATATTCCGCATGCTGAAATCATTGACGGGATACACACGGCCTTTAATATGCTCGCTTTCCACCAAGGTACCGGCTACGGGAGCGTGAATCCGATGATAGTCGGTCGGGCTCAGATAAAGGACAAAGGCATATCCATGCTCATAGGTCTGCGCATGCGGTGAATGGTTAAGCAAATCTTTCAGGGTGTAATCCTGGCCTTTGACATTCAGAATCGTGCCCGACCGGATTTCCCCCATAAAAGTAATGAGCGCATCGACCGGACTGATCAACCCGCCTTCCAGCTGAGCAATCGGCCGCATGCCGCTCTTTAGTTTTCTCGTAAAAAATTGGTTTAGCGTACGGTATTCTTTCAATTCCATCTCTGCCTCATGCAGCGGAATACCGTATGATTTTGCGAACCAAGGAATTAAATAGCGGCTCGCTTGCGAATGCGAGAACCGGCCCATTAGCCTGGAAATCCACTTTCGGGAGGTCAGTTCTGTCATCCATTTCATCCAGTTTGCGGCCAAGTCGTATCCCCCTAACACCATGATCAACGGGACAATAATCCCTTTTCCACTTCCGCTAATATTGACATAGAATAGGCTTGAAATCAACTGCGAAAGTGCCTTCTTGTTTTTTTGCTTGATTATTTGGAAGGTTCTAGAGTATATTTATTCCAATCGCATAAGGGATACGGGGGCTTGAGTGAATCAGGCTGAGATGGCAGCTTAACCCGCTGCAGACCGTTAATCTGAACTGGATAATGCCAGCGTAGAGAATCTAACGTTCCGGAATGCATGTTTATTACTCATGCTTTTCTCCCGTGGACCTAGCAACCGTCTGAGCTTATTCAGCCGGTTTTTTTGCGTCCAAACCACTATTTAGTCAAAAGGAGGATTTATCATGCAAGAGAGTTTGAATCAAGGAAATGGCCCTGGGGCGCCTATTCCCGCCCAGAGAAGGGGTCTGAAGCTGAGCGACATTCTGGTGACGATACTGGTATCGCTTGTGCTCGGAGTAATCTATCACTTCTGGTCTTCCGTCTACAAGCTGTTTTCCCCATTGTTCTTTCAAGCGGACGAACTGGTCTACGGCATGTGGTTTATTGCTGCAACCCTCGTCTTTCTGCTGATTCGAAAACCCGGTGTAGCTGTTCTGGCCGAAGTGGCGGCGGCCCACGTGGAGATTTTGTTCGGGAGCGAATGGGGGATTCAACTGGTGCTATACAGTGTGCTCCAGGGGTTAGGAGCTGAGCTCGTGTTCGCTTTGTTCCGTTACCGTAAATTTTCCGGCTCCGTGGCTGCTCTGGCGGGAGTCGGCGCCTCCGTGGGCTCTCTGATCCCCGATATTTATTACGGTTACGTCGCTGACTATAGCACTTGGATGCTCATTGCCAAATACTCGATGCGTGCAGTCAGCTCCGCTTTGATTGCCGGTTATCTGGCCTATGCTTTGGCTAAGGCGGTAGAAGCGACCGGCGTCACCTCGCTGCTTCGGCCCGTTGCGGCGAAGGATTACGCCGCATTGGAAGATTAACGATGGATCTTTTGCGGAACAACGCCACAGCATCAAGTACATACACGGAATTCAATACGGCTGCGGCGGTTCGGGATTTACGTCTCAAATATCCTGAGACGGACTCCTTTGTGTTTAAAGATCTCTCCTTCTCGGTCAGGCGCGGAGAGAGACTGCTGCTGCTTGGGCCAAGCGGCAGCGGAAAGTCAACGCTGCTGCAGGTGCTTGCGGGCATCATTCCGGGGCTAGTGGAGGTGCCTATGAGGAGCTCGGAGCAAGTGATTCCCCCATCGTGGGGAATGCTGTTCCAAGATCCAGATACTCAGTTTTGCATGCCTTTTGTTGATGAGGAACTGGCCTTTGTGCTGGAGAATCGGGGAATTCCAAGAGAGGAAATGCGACCGCGGATGGTAGATGCTCTAGAACAAGTCGGGCTTCATCTGCCGGAGATTCATCTTCCGATTGATTCGTTGTCCCAGGGAATGAAGCAGCGGCTGGCCCTCGCTTCAATTCTGCTGATGGATCCGGAGGTACTGCTGCTTGACGAGCCTTCCGCTCTGTTGGATCCAGAGGGGCGAAGGCAAATCTGGGAGGCAGTTTCCCGGGTGGCCGAGGGAAGGACACTCATTATTGTCGAGCACCGGATCGAGGAGGTGCTTGATCTGGGGCTGGTGGATCGGGTAGCCTTGTTCGGCCCCCAGGGACAATTGTTGGGGCAAGGGGCTCCGGAGGAGTTGTTTGTCCGCTGCCAAACGGAATTGGAGGAATACGGGATCTGGCATCCCGGCGTCTGGGATCGTTTTCGGGCATCGGAAGGCCAAGCACAGGAAGCGGAAAAGGGGATCATGCCTTGGGCCAATTCCACCCGGCTGACTGCCGGGGAACCATTACTCCGGCCGGTTATCGAGCTTTCCGAGTTCCAAGGCTTTCGCGGGGACCGCACGGTTATTCAGATCGAGCGGGCTGAAGTGTACCCCGGGGATTTCATTGCGGTTACGGGCCCGAACGGGGCCGGAAAAAGCTCGCTCCTGCTTGCGCTGATGGGACTGCTTCCCTCCGAGGGAAGCTATCTTCTATGCGGTGAACGGTTCGACGGAAAGAAGACTCGAACCCGGCAAATCCTGGCGCTGTCGAAAAAAATAGGATTCGTCTTTCAAAATCCCGAATTTCAGTTTGTCGAGAACCGGGTCGACCGGGAAATCGGTTTTTCGTTAATAGAAGAAGGGTTCTCTTCGGAAGAGATTCAGCGGCGAGTAGATCATGCGCTGGACCAATTCGGTCTTGTCGGATTAGAGCTGCGTCATCCGTATCAATTATCGCTCGGACAGAAGCGGAGATTGAGCGTGGCGGGAGCAGCTGTCATGGAGAGACCGGTGCTGCTGCTTGACGAGCCGACGTTCGGGCAGGATGCCGTGAACACTTTTGCTATTTTGAATTTGTGCGAGGAAATGCGGCGTAGAGGAACAGCGGTCGTGATGGTAACCCACGAGGAACAGATTGCGGAAGCGGTAGCGACACGCCGATGGGAAGTCAGAGAGGGGACCCTGACCGATTGCGGATATACGAATCGGGGATCCTCACTTCCGCATAAAGTGTGCGAGACCGGCGCGGTAGAGGTATTGCTATGAAGAAATGGCTGAATCCTTCCTTTACGACATGGATGCACAGAGCCAATCCGGTACTTAAACTGGTGCTTGTCATCCTGCTCTTTTTCGTGGCTTTGTTTACGCATCGGCTTGATTTTATGTTCTACCAGGCGGTGATGTTCACGCTGCTGCTGTTCTGGCAAAGCGGATATGCCTTCTGGAAGGTGTTGTTGATCGTGCTGTCTTTCGGATTGGTGTTTATATCGTCTTCTTCGACGATGATCCTTTTCGGTAAAGGGGATGAAATGTGGTGGGAGTGGGGGTTGATCCGGATTACGGAGGAAAGCTTCTATCGCGGCATTCATATCGGGTTTAAATCCGTAACCTTTGCGTCGGAGGGGCTGTTGTTTGTTCTCACGACATCTTCTGTGGATTTGTTCTATGCTTTGATGCAGAAAGTAAAGCTTCCCCCCAAATATGCGTACAGCTTTATGGCCTCGATCCGGCTGCTACCGATGGTTTGGGAAGAATTCCTGATCCGGCGGAACGCCCTCCGTATCCGGGGAGCGCGGAGTCTGAAAGGGCCGCGGGGATGGTTTGCCGGCATCAAGATGTACGCGGTCCCGTTGCTGTCCCAGAGTATACGGAGAGCCCATCGCGTGGCGGTAGCGATGGAGGCGAAGGCTTTCAACGGGAACGGCCGGAGATCCTACTATTATCCTTCGCTATTCACGCGCTATGATCCGCTGGCCGCTGCGGTATTCGCAGCGGCAGTAGTATTGGCCCTGATGCTTAGCGACGTTTTCCCGCTGTTTCACATTGCGGATGTCAGGTATTCCGCCAATCCGTAATAAGCGTTCATCATGTATTCGCCATGTCAGGGCTTTTTCCGGTAAGACTTGTGTTTTTTGCTGTACAGAGTTATCCGCGAGGGCCTGAATGATGCTGCAGCAAATAGCGGGCAAAAGCCATAGGCTGCTGGTAGGTGTCAAACCATATTTCGTTCATGCCGGCTTTACGAAATCCGTAACGCTGGTCTCTGCCGTTGCATTCAATAATGTAAATCCGCCCGTCATTGGTAATTCCGATATCCATGCCCAGGTCGGCGAGCAGAGGCAACCGGCCGGACAGGTAAGCGGCGGCCGCAAGGGCTACAGTCTGGCTGTCCGCAAGGACGCGTGCTGCCGTGGATGGCGGAAATATGCGGCGGAATAACGAAGCTGCCGGAAAAGCGCTGCCTCCCTGGGCAAGATTGGAAAGGAAACGGCCGGGAGCGGAAACCTTGGCATATAGCCCCGTTACGCCCCAGTCTCCGGTCAGTCCCCGCTGAACGGTTACGCGGACGTCCAAGGGGCGGCCATCCGTTTCAGCCAGGGGCAGTCTTTCCTGTATCAAGTATGGAATTTGCGTGATTCTTCGCTTCACCCAGATTGGTAATGGAGTTCGCTTATCAAGACGGAGCGCCTTCCACCGGTCTACTGTCCGGCGTCCCTTGTAGAGCAGGCACCATCCCCGGTTGTCCAGCTTCAGGCGCATAATTCCGCGGCCAACCGAAGCGCTTGCCGGTTTGAGCAGCAAGTCGCTGTAGCGCTGCATCATCAGGTCAATATTTCCCGGCGTGGCGCGCAGGGAAGCAGGCAGATGATACGAGAGTCGGGGATGCTCAGCCAGCAGTCGGTGGATTTCATCTTTGCCATACCGGTTGTTGTGATTGTAAATGGTTATTCCCTGCTGCTGCAGGCCCCGGATTTTCCCCAGCGCGGACGGCGCTTTATAGATCGCACGATTATGAATAACCGGCGGGGTTTCAATGAGCGCTTTCCTGAATCTATCGTTTTCTTTCAGGTAAACGAGACTTTTGCCGGATTCGGGATGGATATCATCCAGACGCAGATAACAAGGTTTGAGATCGTATCGGGCGGCGGCTTCTTCGTAGAAGGGTAGAGCCTCCTGACCGGTTCTGCCTTTCCCTGCTCCCTGGTGTGCTTTGGCGTTTAACAGAATACCGACATAATCGGGCGGCATGTTCCTCCCTCCTTCTGCAAGTCTGAAATCTCCTTTGACCTTGTTGTGGCTCCCTTTAATTTATGTTGTTCGTCCCGATTCAGCATGGACGGATGAGGGAAGTCAACAGCCTGATTTGACTTAGCAGGGTAATTCGTAATTCCACATACTTCGGGCCGGAGAATTCCGGCTTTTTTTGTGCCTGCCTTTTATAGCGATTGTTAAGAGAAAACTATGGTTTGATGTTCGTACACTTTAAAAAATAAGTCACACCGGATACGCTCGCATCGTATAACTACAATATAAGTGCGTGTTCAAAAAGTTAGGTTTTTAGGACCAAGAAGGTTGGATGAAGCTAGGGGCTGAGTAGCGGAGCGTACATGAGGTACGTGAGCAACGGAAGGCCCGGCTGAATTCAAGATTCGATGCCGAGTTCTCATCATGATCAGCTTCGTCGTGGAAAGATGACTTTTTGAACAACCTCTATAAGAAAATGGAGGCAAGGAGGGAGTATTCCCGTGAGTTTCCGTAAAGTAGCGGTGGTCACCCCAGGATCGTTCGTGATTCCTTCGGGGAGGAGCAGCTCGGTGGAGCGTGTCATTGAAAAGATGGTTCCGCTGGCCTCAGACAGGCTTGATATTCGGATCTTTGGCAGAATCGGGAAGGATCCGGCTTCCCCGCAGGGGCTTGGAGGTGTTCCCTGCTTGAGAGTGCCGGGCGGGAGTTCCTATTTTCCATCGGTACTTCGCCATCTAAGGTCCTGGCGGCCCGATGCGGTCGATGTCCATAATCGGCCTCTTCTGGCTTACCGGATCAAGCAGAGGTTGCCCGGTTCGGAAGTGTTCTTGTCCCTTCACTCTACGACGTTTATCCAATCGGGAGACTTTCCGGACCGGAGCGGATCAGAGAAGCTCCGCACGCTTGACGGTATTATTGTGAACAGCGAGTTTCTGCGCAAGGAGCTGCTGCGACGTTTCCCAGGCCTTTCGGTTCCGGTGGAGGTGAATCATCTCGGGGTGAGTCCGGAGGATTTCGTGCCGCGATGGACCCCCGCAGGCGAAGCGCTGCGTCGGGCGAGACTTCACGATTACGGCTGGAACGGGCGTAAAGTGGTTCTGTTTGTAGGAAGGCTGATTCCCGAAAAAGGGGTGCATGCCTTGCTTCAAGCAGTCCCGGCCGTTGTCCAAAGACATCCGGAGGCTCTCTTTTTAATTGTCGGCAGCGCTTTTTATGGAAGCTTGCGGGAAACCATGTATGTGCGCAGCTTGAAATCGCTGGCGGACTCTTGGCCGGAGCATGTCGTTTTTCAGCCGTTCACGCCATATCCCGGGGTAGCCGACTGCTACAATCTGGCCGATATGGTAGTCGTTCCGTCAGGCAAAGAAGAAGCTTTCGGCTTGGTCAATGTGGAAGCCATGGCGTCGGGCGTACCCGTGATAGCCTCCCGCGCCGGCGGTATCCCGGAAGTCGTTGAGCATGGACAATCGGGGGTGCTGCTGCCTGCGGAGCGCCTGAATGATGAATTGCCTGCTGCAATCATCCGGCTGCTGGACAATACGGAGCTTTGCAGAAGCATGGGCCTTGCCGGTGCTGAAAGTGCGCGCAGCCGCTTCCGCTGGCATCATGCGGCTGACCGATGGGTCCGCCTCATGACCAAACAGGGTAAAGAGCCTGTTACATCCGCCGCTTCACTATATCAGTAGTTGCAAGTTTATATGAATGTTTATGGCAGCGTCACCTCGTTGCCGATCGAGCAGAATGTTTGCGGGCTTTCGCCGCGACATTCTGCTTGTTTGCTAATTTGGGTGTGCTTCGGCTCTCCTCTGTACGTTTGCCGTTGCGTGGGACAGAGAAGAGCATAAACTATCTTATATTCCGTCTATTAATAATATCCGGGAAGGATGGGTCCTGATGGATAAGAGACGCCGGTTTCGAGCCCGGCAAACCCGGCCTGCCCGCCGTAGAACGAGGCGGGATCAGGCCACATTTCGCAGCTCTCCAGAACCGGTGGTATCTGTCATCATTCCGGTTATGAACGAGCATCGGACGCTCGGGAGGGTCATCCGGGAAGCGACCAAAGTTCATCCTAAGACCGAAATCATTGTTGTGGCGAATGGCTGTACGGACCGGAGCGCGCAGCTTGCCAGGAAGCTCGGGGCTATCGTTCTCGAATACAAAGAACCGCTCGGGCATGATGTCCCGAGAGCGGTCGGCGCAAGGCAGGCTAAAGGGGAAGTGCTGCTGTTCTTAGACGGGGATATGGTGATTCCCGCCAAAGATCTTCGGCCTTTCACTGCAGCCATTCTATCCGGCAGTGATTTGGCCCTGAATGATTACGAAGGCCCGGTTCAGACTCGGGAGGTTCATCCGGTTGTCAGCGCTAAGCATACACTGAATACATTGCTGAACAGGTCCGATTTGAAAGGCGCGTCCCTAACCGCGGTGCCGCATGCGCTCAGCAGACAGGCGGCTAGCCGAATCGGTTATGAAAAGCTGGAGAAACCGCCGTTGGCCCAGACAGCCGCTATCCTGGAAGGACTGAAGATCCGACCGGTGCATTCCGTGGATGTCGGCCGTTTGAATCGCCCGAGGCTCCGTTCCAAACATGGAGATTTGCTGACCGGGCTGGTATTGGGAGATCACTTGGAAGCGGCTGGGTTAGCTATGAAGCAACGGGGCCCGCGCGGCGGCTTCTCTGATCTGGGACGACTCCGCGAAAGGGCAAGGTGATTAAAATACCGTGAACAAAACCGTACTTGGAAGAACGCGGAAATACCGCCAAAAGCCCGTCATTCGGGCGAATCGTCTCAAACGCGTCCGGTCGGGCAAGCGAAGATCTCCTTCTCTACCGAATCGCAAGGCCCAGGGCAAACAAAGATTGCCAAAGAAATATGTAATCCAAATTGAGCCCAAAGTCGATTTAAAAGGAGCTTATGGAGCCGGGGTCTCCGCCGGGGCGGAAGCTTTGCGATTGGAGCGGCTTGGAACCTCACTCCCTCCAAGGGAGCATTTTCGGTCCTTGTTGACTGAATGGTTCCGCAGCCGAGCGGAAGATCCGTCTCCTTCCTATGATCGTGCCCTTGCGTTGGGAACAGCTTTCCGGGATGGTTATGCCGCTTCCAAAAGAGAGAATCCCCGTCTGTACGGGGTTCCGGTCCCCCTGTCAGGAAAAGCGTCGGTAGTCATCATCGCTTGCAACGAGGAGAGAACGCTTGGAAACTTGCTGGATGAATTGGAACGCATTCCGCTTCAGGAAATGGTCGTCGTGCTTAACGGGTGCACCGATAACAGCTTCGGCAAAGTGAAAGATCGGAAAAACGTGATTCTGGCCTATTATCCGGAGCGGCTTGGACATGACGTCGGCCGTTCCGTCGGGGCGGCTCTGGCATGTGGTGATTCCTTGCTGTTCGTTGATGGGGATATGGCTGTACCTGCCGAAGAATTGGCGGCTTTTCTATATGAACAAGAGAGAGGTATTGACGTGGTGCTGAATGATATTTCAGGCTATCTTCCTCTTTATGAACGACAGGATGAGGTGACCCGTTGCAAGTTGTTTCTGAATCAGGTTCTGGGGCGCCAGGATTTGAAGAGCAATTCGCTGACCGCGGTTCCGCATGTACTATCCCGCAAGGCGATAAACACCATCGGGACAGGAATCCTTGCCGTACCTCCTAAGGCGCAGGCAGCGGCCCTGCTCGAAGGATTGACGGTATCCGCTCCCTGCACAGCCGATGTTATCGGGCGCAACCGGATGCGTGAAGGGAATTCTGGCGCAGGCAATAGCGTTCTCCAGCTTATTTTGGGCGATCATCTTGAAGCGTTGAACGAGGCGATGCACCGAAAAGGCGCAAGGCTGTTCTGGCAGACCTCGTCACGTCCGCAGCTCGCGAAAGAGAGGAACCGCCCATGAACGGAATATTAACGAGCATCATTATTCCTACCTATAACGGCCTTCATTTACTCTCTGACTGTGTGGAGTCCATACGTGAGCATACGGATGCCCCCTACGAAATCATTGTGGTGGATAACGGGTCGAGAGACGGGACCAAGGAATATTGCGTGAAGGAAAAGCTGATTTTGATCTCGCTGCCCGAAAATACGGGCTTCCCGGTTGCCTGCAACAAAGGGCTGGCGGTTGCTGCCGGAGACCAGCTTCTGCTGCTGAACAATGACTGTCAGGTGACCCCGCGCTGGCTTTCGCAGCTTTCGGCCGCTTTGCAAAGTTCGCCCGATATCGGAATTGTGGGTCCGATTACGAACTATGCCAGCGGACAACAGCAGATAGATACCGGTTTAAGCGAACCCGATGAACTGATCGAGTATGCCCGGACATTTAACCGGACCGATGCCTCCAAGTGGACGGAAGTCAGACGGCTCATCGGCTATTGTTTTATGTTCAAACGGAGTCTGTATGATGAGATCGGAGCGCTGGATGAGGCTTATTCCCCCGGCCATTACGAGGATGATGATTATTGCTTCCGGGCGGTTATGGGGGGCTTCCGGCTTCTGATTTGCAAGGATACCTTCATTTACCATAAGGGCAGCGCGAGCTTTAAGGAGAAGCATTCGGAAGAATGGGACTGGATCATCGAGAAGAACCGCAATCGATTTATAGAAAAATGGGGTATTGATCCACGTCAGTTCATTTAAAAGGAGGAGAGTTCGTGAAAGGTGTCATTTTGGCGGGAGGAACGGGTACGAGACTATATCCGCTGACAAGGCTAATTAACAAACATTTGCTCCCCGTCGGCAATTCGCCGATGATCACTTATGGAATAGAACAGCTGAAATTGGCCGGAATATCGGATATCCTGCTTGTCATCAGCAAACAGTCCGCCGGGTTGTACACCGACTTTTTGGGCAGCGGGAGCACTATGGGCATTAATTTAACCTACAAGATCCAGGAGGAAGCCGGAGGAATCGGCGAGGCGCTGGAACTAGCCCGAGGCTTTATCGCTCCCGGGGAGCGGTTCGTGGTCTTGCTTGGCGACAA
Source organism: Paenibacillus sp. Marseille-P2973 (assembly GCF_018101095.1). Lineage (NCBI taxonomy): Bacteria > Bacillati > Bacillota > Bacilli > Caryophanales > Paenibacillaceae > Paenibacillus > Paenibacillus sp. Marseille-P2973. The sequence goes on along the minus strand of NZ_JAGQEH010000009.1, from coordinate 110,000 downwards.
TCTGTTTCTGGACCCCTTGAAGCCTTATGCGGAGAAGTTTCAACGACAGCCTGCAGGAACTGCAAGAATTTTGCTGAAAAAAGTGAGCGATCCCGGAAGATACGGGGTCCCGGTGTTCGATCAGGATCATCCGAAACTGATCTCTTTCATTGAAGAGAAACCCCAGCAACCCAAATCGGATTACTGCGTAACCGGTATTTATATGTACGATGACCGTGTGTTTGAGCATATTGCGGCCACGAACCCGTCGGACCGGGGCGAGCTTGAAATAACAGACGTTAATAACTTGTATGCGATGGAAGGAAAGCTCGAATACGATATTCTTCGCAACTGGTGGACGGATGCGGGGACGTTTGATTCATTGCTCGAGGCTTCGCGGCGGATGAAGAGATTCAAGCGGTAAGGAGATGTTTGAGGCGGAGGATGGACGATGAGGAATAAAAGGATCTCGGGCAAGAGCAAACGGGTCCCCGGAAGAATCCGGGAACCCCGTGGGCAAAGAAGAAAAAGACCAGGCAGGTTACTCAGGAGATACCGGCGGCGGAGAAGCTTGAGCGGGGGATTGCTCCGTTCAAGAAACAGCTCGAGGATAAAAAGACAAGTCAGACCTGAGAAAATGGCGGCTTTGGATTTGAAGGAAATGCAGCCGACTGAGGCGCATGATGCCGGACATCTTCAAAACCGGGTGGAAGAGAACGGACAAACTCTGAATGAAGTACAACCTGATCCGAATTTGTCCGATTCTTATAAATCAGGGTTTCGTGAGGGTTACTTTGAAGGAGGGGAGGCCATTGTAACCCGCTTGCTTCCTCCTCATACGATACTCCCTGGCGTCACTGCGGAGGATTTGATCGCATCAGGGATCAGGCATCTCGCTCCCGGCTCGCTCCTTCCTCTGCTCACTCCGTCGGAGGCGGCCAGCGCTTTGCGCGATGCCTTGGACAGCGGGCAGCCTTTGTCGCTTGTCCGGCTTGGCGACGGCGAATTGCTGACGCTGGCCCATGATATTGTTATTCCTACGGACGAAGCGCGGCGGAGAGGGCCGTTTCTTCCATATGCCGGAGTAGAGCTGCCGGCATATGATATTCGTGAGAAGCTGGCTGGCGCGCTACGCCAAGCCGATATTATCGGTGTTCCCATTTCCCGCCACTCTTCATTCCAGGGCTTACTGTTTCCGGTGTTATCCCATTATGGGCTTGATCCGGCAAGACTGCGCCTCGCTTCTTCTACTGTAAACTATGAGCTTGCCGAAGAGGGGCTTATGTTGCCCTTGCTAAGAGGCAGGAAAGTACTGATTGCCGGGAATCGGGCTGAAGGACTGGCGTCAGTGCTGCAGCGGGAAGGCATTGAAGTCGTCGGCCTCGTGACCCCGATTCGAGGCGTTTATGATGCAGAGGCAGCCGTTCAGCAAGCATCCGGGTATAGTTTTGACATAGCTCTGGTGGCGGCGGGGATCGCCGCAGTTCTGATTTGTACCGAAATCGCCAGTCGGCTCGGCAAGTGTGCATTGGATTTCGGTCATTTGGCCAACAAGCTGGAGAGCGGAGAACAGGGGCTTCGCTGAAAGGAGGGCACATGCACAACCCAAATAGACTTAGACCCACGCGTGGAAAGAATAGCAGGAAAAGAGGGGGGTCTCCCCTCCCTTTATTCGATCAGGGGTATCAAGCCGGTTATGAGAAGGGAAGAGCCGTGGGATATGTGGACTTTGAGCAACCGTTTGAAGGAACCAGCATCATAATCCCGACATTCAATAAGAAGGAATTGTTGCTGCAATGTCTGGACAGCATCGAAGCCCATACCTCCTTCCCTTATGAAGTAATTGTGGTGGATGATGCATCAAGCGACGGAACTTCGGAAGCGTTGCGGCGCAGACGTAAAGTACGCTTAGCGGTGCATGCCGATAATGCGGGGTTTGCGGGCTCCGTTAACACAGGATTAATGATGGCGAAAGGGCGTACGGTGCTGGTGTTGAACAATGATGTGCTCGTTACAGAGAACTGGTTGTCCAACATGCTCGATTGTTTGAACAGCGGTCCTGATATCGGGGCCGTCGGGCCTGTTACCAATTATATCGGGGGCGAGCAGCAAATCGACGTACCTTACCGGGATATCGCGGATATGTGGGAATTTGCGGCCAATCATAACCGGAAGGATCCGCAGCGATGGAGGAGAACCGATCGCCTGGTCGGCTTTTGTTTGTTGATGAAACGCGAAACCATGATGCGGACCGGATACTTTGATGAAGGCTACCGGGTGGGCAATTACGAGGATGATGACTGGATGATCCGCCTCCGGTTGCAAGGCATGAAGCTGATGATTGCCGGAGACGCCTTCATTCACCATTTTGGTAGCGAGACAATGAAAAGCCTGGATCATCGGGATGTATCGCAAATCAGCAGAGCGAACCAGGACTATTTCCATCTAAAATGGGGAAATGTACATGAGCGGCTCGGACAGGTTGAAGCGCAGCGAGGCAAAGAAGGGGCCGGACCCGCAGTCGAAATCCGGTCAGAGGGCTGTCCTGTACAGGTTCTAGCCAGCAGCGGAACCGGCACTCTGTATTGGCTGCAACAGGGAACCAGGTACAGAATCAAGGGAGTCGATGCCGCATCGTTAGCGGTACAGTTTCCGTCCCTATCCGCCGTAAGACTGTCGCAGCGTACGTTGCAGGGAATTCCGTATGGCGGGGAATGGGAGCTGCCGGAGGCGGTGCAAGCGATAACGAAGGCAATGTCGCCAGCGGAACGGTTCGGCGAAGGCTCCGTGATGAAGCTGCCTGACGGTCAATTGTATCAAATGGATCGGGGAATGGCCCGTTTGTTCTGGACCCCGTATGCCGCCGAGGTTTGGGGACTGGCGGACAGAGCCCGTCCGGTCTCCCCGGACGAAATTGCAGCTATCCCGGAAGGACCGTATGTCCTTCCCCCGATTCAACTAAGATCGTCACTACTATAAGAGGTTGCTCAAAAAGTCATCTTTCCATGACGATGTAGATCATGAAGCGGATTCGACGTCGAATCTTGAATTCAGCCGGGCCTTCCGTTGCTCACGTACCCTATTGTACGCTCCGCTACTCAGTCCCTAGCTTCATCCAACCTTCTTGATCCTGAAAACCTGACTTTTTGAACCCAGACTATAAATTTAAGCGGACCGCGGTATTATTGCGGAACGCGGAATGACGCCCCGGCATATGCTGAAATCAGTAGAATGCCGGGGCTTTTATGTCTGAAACGACGGAGTCCCGATTCTTAGGTTAAATGGAGGGGCTGACAAGTGGAGCAGAAAATAACAGATATCATTATGCATATGGGGCATTCACACCAGCAACTGGCCCGTATCATTGACGCCGAGCGCCATATCACCGTCAGATTGTCGCAGATCGTACATGCGCTTCCGGATCAGGAACCAAATTTCGAAGGTGTGGAAGGACTGATGGATAATTCCTCGTCCATCAACAAGAGCTTGATCTCTTATTTGAATTCAATTGCCGATTTGGAAGAGGCTATGGCGGAAAATCTGAGCCAAGTCATCGCTGAGCTGAAGGGCTCGGAAGAGGAATAGCTGAAGAAGCGGAGGTGATCAAATGAGCAGGGAGCATGCCTATCTCAATATGCTGGATGCCATGGCCAAAATTCAATGGAATGTGTCCATGATGCTCGAAGCCAAAGCACTGGAGGCGGAGAAGGTGCGCAACTGGAGCTTGAATCATGTGCATGCGCATAGCTTTAGCGACCATGAGAGCCAGCTTGCAAAGCCGCTTGGCGTTCATGACGAAATGGTGGAGGTTATTGAAGGGCTGACTAAAATGGAAAATGGCTTATGCAGCAATTTGAAGTCATTGCTTTCTTCGGCCGAGAGCAGCGGGGGCGATTCGGGAGGATTCGGAGATTTATTTGGCGGGGGTTCGGGATTCGGGGATGAGGAGAAGTGATGCTTACCCCTTCTTTACTGAGCGAGAGGGAAGCCAAGCTCCAACTGATCATCTCCATCTCTAGAAGCCAAAATGCGCTGGCCCGCATTCTTGACAGCATGGCGGATGTGTCGGCCTGCTCCGAAGAAACGGCCCGTTCCTTCATCCAACAAGCAGACCGGATGACGCGGTTTCAACAGGCCATGGCGTCCATGCTTGCGAATATCGAGCTGCATCGCCAATATACAGGCATCCCCACAGCCCCTTGGCTGAACGCGGATAAGGTAACACCCTTGGAATCATTTACAAGCAAACAGGAGGCAGATGAACGAAATGGCGCTTAAAAAGAGACGTACGACATTAAGCAAAAGAAAAAGCGGAATAAAACGCTCGAAACGCCGTTTGAAGCGCGTTAGGAGAACGCTTGGAAAGAGAATGCAGGGACGTCGGATCAAATCCCGAAAAAGGAAGCTGATTCGCGGTAAAACACGTCGGAGAAAAGCGGTACGGCGGCGTCTTCCGGCTACGGAACCGGCCCCGGCCCCGGTTCCAGCTCCTGTGGAACAAGGCGACCCTGCCGCTTTATATCAGGAGGGGTACAACGAATCCTATCAAAACGGTTTCAATTCCGGGTTTGCCAAAGGCTTTGAAGACGGTCATAAATTGGCATATCAGGAGCAAGAGTTCAAGTAAATAATTCCTTACTGATTTTATCCAAGGCTTTTCTCTAATATAGGGAAAAGCTATTTGTTTGCTTGGGACAAGCAGGGGCATTCGCCAATTTTAGAAACGTCAGGGTAGTCATCCATGCCGGTGGATTAGCCCTCCGCATATAGTTATAAGGTCAAGAGATTAACCCATAGATAGGATTGAATGCCGTGAACAGTGCAAGAAAACGACTCCGGAAAACCGGCAAATCGGCAGCACACCATCAGGGATGGGCCGAAGGATACCGATTCGGAGGCTGTCGGGCAGTCATGGAGCGCACAGGAACCCCGGCGGCTCCGAAGGGGACGCTCCGTGTGCTTTATGTTCAACAGGGATTTGAATCCGTGGATCAAGGCATGATTCGGGCTCTTCAGACATTGACGGGAGAACTGGAGGTGACGGGTCCTAAGGAAATGCTGCAAAGGGCAGAACAGTTCCGCCCGGATTTGGTACTGGTTCTGAATGCTATGCACGTATTTCCCGCCGAGCACAGCCAGCATATCGATCTGATCCGAAGCTGGGGCATACGCACGGCGGTGTGGTTTGTGGATGATCCGTATTTTACCGATCAGTCTCTGCAATTGGCAACGCACTACGACTACGTATTCACGCATGAGCTTTCCTGCGTGCCTTTCTACCGGGAGGGTGGCTGCAATAAAGTTCATTATTTGCCGCTTGCCGCCGATTCAGAAATGTTCGCGCCGATGCATGCGCCACGCTCCTACCAGTCCGACGTCTGTTTTATAGGAAGCGCCTTTTGGAATCGCGTAGCCCTGTTTGACGAACTTGCCCCTTATCTGGCGCAAAAAAAAGTGGTGATCGTCGGGAGTTTATGGAACAGGCTCAGTCGCCTCGACCTTCTCCAGCCCCATATCCGGGATGGATGGATCGAACAGAAGGAAACCCGGATTTACTATAACGGGGCCAAAATCGTAATAAATTTGCATCGGCCTACGGAAGCGGGTCAAGACAATGCGAATACGGCGAATCTCCGCGGGCTTTCCATCAATCCCCGAACTTATGAGATCGCCGCTTGCGGGGCTTTACAGATTACGGATGTGCGGGAGGACCTTCATCAGCATTACCGCCCCGGCTATGATATCGAGACTTTTGCCTCGGCGGATGAATTAAGAGCCAAAATCGATTATTACCTGGAACATGAACAAGAACGGGCCCAGATGGCCTGGAGATCGCTCTGGACGACCAGACAGCGGCATTCTTATACAGACCGTATTGCACGGATGCTTGCCATCCTGCAGTAAATCAGGCAAATCATTCAAGGAGCGTGGAAACTTTGTCAAAACATGATCGCCTCACAGGTACTGCAAGAGGAGTTGCAAGAAGAAGGAACGCAAGAGCGGTAAGAACTGCAGTAACAGCAACGCCCGTTCCTGTAATCGCTCCTGCTAGGCAGGATGGCAGAAATGCCGGCTTTCAGGCCGGATTCGATGAAGGATATTTGCGTGGAAGAATGGATGTGATAAGCAGTCGTCCAGGACCGGCATTTCCGCTCCGTCAGATTCATGTTATGTATGTGACTTCCGGCAAAGGGTATCCGTATTCCCCCGTGGATGAAGGAATCATTGAGACTCTTCGTACTCTTGCGGCAACCGTTACGGTCACGGACCCGACCCAGAACGTCTCACAGCAAGCGGAGGAGGCGCGTCCCGATTTGGTTCTGGCCTTGGACGGGTGGCATTTGTCCGCAGAACATGTGGATTCGATCCGAAACAAGGGAATCAGGACGGCCCTTTGGCTGACGGATGATCCTTACTATACGGATATCACCGCGGATCTCGTCATGCACTATGACTACATCTTTACGCTTGAACTGAATTGCGTCGATTTTTACCGGCAGCGGGGATGCGCCAATGTTTACTACCTTCCTTTTGCCGCCTATCCCGGCTATTATCGGCCGCTTCGCGAGCGCGCGGAGAACCCCCGCAATCTGTCGTTTGTCGGCAGCGCCTTCTGGAACCGGGTAGAATTCTTTCAACCGGTTATCCATGAACTGATGGATCGGGGACTTCATATCAACGGATTTTGGTGGGACCGTTTATTTGAGCCGGGCGCTTATCCGGGACGGGTGGAAGCGGATAAATGGATGGGACCATTAGATACGGCTGCTATTTACAGCAGCAGTAAAATAGCCATTAACCTGCACCGTTCGTTCAACGATACTTCGGTCAACAATAACACGGCTATGATCGAAGCGGTGTCTCCCAATCCGCGGACGTTCGAAATATCGGCAAGCGGCACGCTGCAGATTGTCGACATCCGCAGCGATATCGTGAACTTTTACACGCCGGGGGTAGAAATTGAGACGTTCAGCAATTCGTCGGAGCTGATCGAGAAAATTGATTATTATTTGAGTCATGAGAAGGAGCGGCGTGAAATTGTGCTGCGAGGGCTGGACCGGACCCTGCGGGAGCACACGTATGCTCACAGGTTGAATGAACTTTTGCTCCATGTTTTCGGCTGAATACCGGATTCGAAATTATTCAATAATTCGCCTGGGGATGCCGCTTTCTCATGATTCTTCGCTCCCGACAAATTGGTGGGTAAGCCTGCAATATAGGTGTACCTGTCAAACCAGCAAACGACACATATACTGTTGTAGAGGTTGTTCCAGAACTCCTCATTTGAACCCGTGCTTACTTTCTTCCAAACTTCTCGACAGAACGGAGAATGATCATGAAAGTTGTTATTCTGGCAGGAGGGTTAGGTACCCGGATCAGCGAAGAAACCGACTCCAAGCCCAAACCGATGGTTCGGATCGGTGACAAGCCGATTTTATGGCATATCATGAAAATCTACGGTTATTATGGATTCAATGATTTTATTGTTTGTTTGGGGTATAAGGGCGAAGTCATCAAAGAATATTTCGCCAATTATGTGCGAAACGATTCCGACATTACCTTTGATTACAGAAACGGACATTCCCAGTTTCATAATACGCGGACCGAGCCCTGGAAGGTTACTCTTATCGATACCGGCTTAGAGACGATGACGGGAGGAAGGCTCAAACGCGTACAATCCTATGTCGGCGACGAACCGTTTATGCTAACTTATGGCGACGGAGTAAGCAATGTGCCTCTGACCGATCTTGCGGCATTCCATAAGTCACATGGCAAATTGGCTACTGTGACCGCCGTGCAGCCGCTTGGCAGGTTCGGAGCCTTGACCATCGGCGAAGACGGCAAAGTTCAAAGGTTCAACGAGAAGATGAAAGGGGACGGTAAGTGGGTAAGCGGCGGTTTTTTTATCTTGCAGCCGGAAGTGTTTAATTATTTGGCCGACGACAAAACGGTTTTCGAACAGGAACCGCTCGTTAATCTGGCCAACTCCGGACAACTGCTTGCTTACCGGCATAACGGCTTCTGGTACGCCATGGATACGCTGCGAGATAAGCAGCACTTGCAATCCCTTTGGGACTCCGGGCAAGCTCCATGGAAATTATGGAAGTAGCTTGGGGAAACTCATTAACGCAAGAGAAGAATACACCCGCCAAAGAGACATTTTGAACGATAAAATGATCCTTTGGCGGGTGTTGTGCTGCGGGGACTAAAAAAAGGAAGGGCGCCGGAGATAACTCCTGCCCTTCCTTTTTGTTTAGCACCGCTCTATTCAAGTATGAGGTCTGATCCGTTACTCGTTATTTAAAAGATCGGGTACTAGCGATTACATACTCGATCTCCTCAGCGGTCAAGTCGGGGAACAGCGGCAAGGTGACAAGTTCCTTCCATACTTTATCGGCAACCGGGGTTTCCGCCGGATATTTCATGAACAGAGGCTGCTTAGGCAGAGGCATGTAATGAACGCTTGTAGCTATGCCGTGATCCCTCATATGCTCGATAAAAGATTCCCTGTTTTGCACACGCACCATGTAAGCCCAATAAGAAGAGTCCTGCAGGTGGTAAGGGAAGGCGGCCTCGATTTGTGCCAGGTCTTGAATGGAGGCCAAATATTGCCGGAGAATTTCTTCTCTTCGCTGGTTCATGCGGTCCAGCTTCTTCAATTGAACGAGTCCGATGGAAGCCATTAAATCATTCATATTATACTTATAGCCGATGTCCGAGATTTCATAATACCAGCTGTTCGTATCCGGACGTCCCAGCTCAGATTCCTCATAGCGCTCCCAGGTGTCTTTATTGATGCCGATCCATCGGGATTGGCGCAGGGGCTTTAACAATTCGGGATCATCGGAGGAGATCATGCCGCCGTCTCCGGTCGTCATACATTTCTTCTCTTCAAAGCTGAAGCAGCCGATATCCCCCCATGTTCCCAATGCCTTGCCTTTGTATTTGCCGCCCGCCGAATGAGCGCAATCCTCAATGACCTTCAGGCCGTGCGATTTCGCCCAAGACACCAAGCTGTCCATAGGCACCGGATGCCCTCCGAAATGAACGGGCATCACGGCGACACAGTCCTTGTCGACCTTCCGCTCCAGATCCTCAAGACTGATGCCCAGCGTGCTCTCGTCGATATCGACGAAGACCGGGATCAGCCGATTGTACAGGACAGCCATGGCCGTCGCAGCAAATGTCAAAGCCGGAACCAATACTTTTTTACCTTCCGGGAACCTGTAGGCGGATAAGGCCAGATGAAGCGCTGCGGTGCAGGAGTTGACACCTACCGATTCCTGTGAACCGATGTATCCGCTCCATCGCCGTTCGAATTCCGTAACCTTCGGCCCTAAACCAAGCCATGCACTGTTGAACGAGTCTTGAATACTCTCAAGCTCATCCTTGCCGACGGAAGGTTTAAAGAGTCTGACTTTCATGTCCATCCCGCCTTTCATTCCGCATGATTGGACCTCAGTATTTCCAAAAACGATTCCCGCTTGATCCTCATCGTGACCAGTTCGCGCTCAGGCTCTCCGTCCACTTCCGTAGGAGCGGGAAGCCAGCGCGTGACGCCGTTCTCTTCTGATTTGACCAGCGGGCTTCGTTCTACTTCTTCAGCACCCAAGCTTTGATAAATACGGATTGCCCGGTGGTTATCCGCAACTACACGGATATAGCCGACCCGGACGTCCAGCACTTCGATCGACCAAATACCGAGCGTAATCAGGGCGTAATTCATAATATTACCGAATTTCCCCTTCCGTCCGCGCAGCAAATTATCGTATTCGCATTGCTTGGCAGTTTCATCGTAATGGAGCAGTCCTACCTGTCCGACAGGCGTACCTTCCTCATCTTCCACAAAAAATAAAATCCGGTCATCCGCATTCAACACCTGCTGTTCGATCCATTGCCGGGTCCCTTCTTCAGATAGGGGAAACCGGGTCGTGAACCAGGCCGAGGAAGCTTCCCTCCATTCGGCAATCAGCTTGATCTCGGCTTCATTGTGAACGGTAGCCATCGTTATCGGCCGCAATCTGCCGCGTGCGACGCCTTTTACCATAATCGGAATACAGTGGGAAGAAAGGTCGCCTGCCGGGGGGTGTTTGAAGGTTCGTAAAATTTCACTCATGTTGAACGATCCTTTCTATCCTTGGTTATTTATAGCCGTGCATTTGGGCGAATCTTTCAAAAACTTTATAATCCATCTTGGCTACTTTTTGGGCGTATTCATTTTGGGACAGTTGTTCGGAATGGAAGCGCAGGTAGCTTAGAGGCTGTACCATATAAACGGCGTTGCCATGGGTCATCAGATTGAACCAGGATGCCATATCCACGGCAAAGAATACCTGTTTGCCTCCCAAAACGCCGAAAGGTTCAGTAAGAGCCCGTCTCCGGAACAAGGCGGTCGTAGGTTCTCCAATGAAATTGGTCTGGGTGGACAGCATAAGTCTTGTCAACTTTCTGCCGCCGACGATCGTATCGCGGGGATAGAGCTGCTTGAATGTCCCAAGAGGCGGGACATAGACGCGGTTACCTTTGGCATCGATAACTCTTCTTTGGGAGGTAACGAGCACAACGTCCGGGCGCGTCAGGAAATAGTACATCATTTTCTCAATCTTCCGCGGATGGAACAAGTCGTCGTCGTTCAAATAGTTAATAAATTCGCCTTGGGCCAGTTTGAGGATTCTTTGCTGGTTGGCGATCGGGCCGATATTCTCCGGATTATGATAATAGCGGATGACGGATCCTCGCGGCATGGCCTGGTAGCGTGCGACGATTTGTTCCGTAAGCTTGTTGGTGCTGTTGTCGCTGACAATAACTTCAATGTTCGGATAAGTCTGGACCATGGCGCTTCTCAAAGCCTGTTCGAAAAAATCCGGACGGTTAAAAGTCGGAATCAAAATACTTACTAACGGCTTCATAAGATCTCTCCTTTACTTTTTACGCCTGCCGGCGTTTGAACTCTTCGAGCGTAGGGAGACGCAAATCTCTTTCCGAAATGATCGGTTTAAGAATGGGCCAGGTAATACGCAGGCTTTCATCGTTCCAGATAACTCCGCCTTCATGCTGAGGGGCATAAGGTCGGTCCACCTTGTATACGATCTCGCAATCTTCTTCCAGTGTGCAGAAGCCATGGGCAAAACCTTTTCCGATATAAATCATTTTGTTGTTTTCTTCCGTCAGCAGAATGGAGTCCCAATGGCCATAGGTGGGAGAATCCGGTCTTAGGTCGACGAAAACGTCATAGATCGCCCCTCTGCATACCCGAATGAGCTTCGTTTCTGCGTAAGGCCCGTGCTGCAAATGCAACCCCCTTAACGTCCCTTTTTTTTGGGAAAAGGACCGGTTCTCCTGTACCCAGTCCCAGTCCAGTCCATGATCCTTGAAGATCTTCTGATCATAGGTGCGCGTGAAATGGCCGCGGTGGTCGTTATTGGGGTGAAGGGTTATTTCGTAAACCCCCTGCAGTTTGCACGGAGTGATGATCATTCCGTCTGCCCTCCTTTCATATAAGCGTCGATCTGCCGTAGACTGAATGCTCTCATATCCTGTTTCCGATGGCAGGCTTTGTACCATTCGACGGTTCGGGCCAAGGTCGCACCGAGGTTCCATTGAGGCTTCCATCCCAAGGTCTGTCTGGCCAGTGAGCTATCCAGGCTCAGGTAATGGGCCTCATGCGGATGGTCCGTCATCGGATCCGTAATATAGGAAGCTCCTTCTCCCCATTCTTCGCACAGACGCTGCACTAGCAGCTGCACGGAAACTGCATTTCCGTAATCGGGGCCGAAATTCCACCCCCGGGACAAGGCGGCGCCTGAGATTGTCAATTTTTGAGCCAGCAGAAGGTAACCGTACAAAGGCTCCAGCACATGCTGCCACGGCCGGATAGCTTCGGGGTATCTGATCATAATCGGTTTCTTGTTCCGGATCGCACGGACACTGTCGGGAACCAGGCGATCTTTGCTCCAATCCCCTCCACCGATGACATTGCCGGCTCTCGCCGTTGCTACAGATACCTTCGGGGCACCGGAATCAAGAGGATTAAAGAAGGCTCTCCGGTAACTGTCCGTAATGATCTCCGATCCGGCTTTGCTGCTGGAGTAGGGGTCGCTTCCTCCGAGGCGGTCGGTTTCCCGGTATCCCCATGTCCACTCCTGATTGTCGTAACACTTATCGGAGGTGACATTGACAACCGCCGAGATCGAAGCGCCATTTTGTACGGCCTGCCTGACTGCTTCCAATAAATGAACCGTACCCATCATGTTGATCTCGAACGTCGCGGCCGGCTCGGCATAGGATTCCCGGACAAGGGGCTGGGCGGCCATATGGATCACGATATCGGGGGCTGTCTTTTGCAGGGCGGCCGCTAAAGAGTTGTAATCGCGAATATCGTGAATATAGGAAGAAACAATTTCATCCATACGGCAAATTTCATAAATGCTAGGCTGAGTGGCAGGACGCAGAGAATACCCGGTGACCGAGGCGCCCATCGCATGGAGCCAAAGGCTAAGCCAGGTCCCTTTAAAGCCCGTATGCCCCGTAAGAAACACCTTTTTCCCTCTCCAGAAGTCCGGATCCAGCCCCAGCTTGTCGAGCCTCATTTCATCATCCCCCCTCTCCTTTTTGTTCGAATCAATGAAGTTAGTTATTTGTTCATAGGCATCATATGGCTGAGTGGATAGACTTGAAACTGGCAAAAAACTATAGAATTACTAATTTCGAAAAATATGTATTCATCCAATCACGGCCGTGTTTTCTGCATAATATAGCAGCGAGAAGGGAGGGAATACCCAATGAGTGATTTAGAAATCAGATTGCAGCAAATTATGACATTGCTTCAGGGACAGGTAATGGATGAAAATCATCCGCTGGGCAAAATTTTCCGCAAATTGGGCGAGGTGCAATCCAACGCGGAATCCGTTCGAGACGGCGGTGCCGATCAGGAGACCCTCGGTCAGTACCAACAACAAATCGCAGCTCTTGATTTAGATGAGGGAACGAAATCCGAACTGCGTTCGGTTTTTGCCGAGGCAGCCAACGATGGAGGAACTGGAACTCCTTCCGCCGGTCTGAATGAACAAATTTTGAATGACTTGATGAAACAACTGAGTCATATTCAATCCCTGATCAGGGATCCGAATGTCGATCCTGCTGCGGCCCTTTCCATGATCCGTCCGTTTTATGAAGAAGTTAGCGCTGTTGTTCAAAACCTCGCAGGTTCATTTAACTTGAACGGAAGCTCGCTTCTGGCTTCCTTGCAGGCCATACTGAGAAATAATGCGCGCTGATTTTATGTTTTGATAAAGAGGCTTTCCCGAAAGGTGTGAAGCATAACCTCCAGGGAAAGCCTCTTTAATTTTAAAAACCAAGGGGCGAGCCGTTTGATAGACTCCGGCACAGTTTGCACAATATTCCGCTCCTGCTAGTTTCCGTATTCAAGTGCTCTGTATATATATGAAAGTGTAAGAGCTCTTAATAGAGCTATACCATACTGAAATGGAGGTTTTGAGAACATGGCTGCCCAAACGAATTTGGAAGATTTGGTTAGTTTGATCGAAAAGGCTGTGCGGCCAGGTCCGCTGGCTCGTCTGTTAGGGTCGGATTCCGGTTCGAAAGAGCTGACGGATTTACTTGCCGGCTTGTCCAAGACAGGAACGACTTCCCAAATAACGTCTTCGTCTTCTTCCATCAGCGATATTATCAATGCTATTCTAGAAGCTTTGGGAATCATTACTCCTTCGCCATTTGAAGCTATTGCTCGCAGAAATCTTAACAACAATGTTCTGATTACAACGACAGCGGGAACGGTTGAAGGTGTAATTACGGAAGTTGGCAACTGGCACGCGGTGTTGACGGAAGCCCAAGGCAGTACGGTTATCGTCAATTTCGCCAACACGTTGGCCATCGATATTGAAGGATTGGGAGGGGGAGCAGCATGAATAGCTTTGCCAGAAGAGTCGCCGCTTTAGTAGGCCAGAATGTGCAGGTAGCAACCGCGGTCGATACGATTACAGGCACCCTCGTATTTTCTGACGACACCTTTATCCGCTTAAATACGAGCGGTATAGGCGGTTATGGAAACCCTAGAGCAGTTTCTGTTCTGACATCCGCCGTCGCTTACGTACGGGCGGTGTAATGAACGAAGCCGTGAACGGAACGCGCAGACTTTCGATTCTTGTCTTTGCTTCCGGTACCGGAGAGGGGCTAAGTGAAACGGTTAAAGCTTGCCGGATGCTAGGGCCCGCGGAAATCATTGTATTGGCAAACGGTTTAGCCGAGAAAGCAGCTGCAGCAGTTTCTTCCTCAGGCTGCAAAGTTCACGTGCTTGACCCGGCATTATCCAGAAACCGCCCGATTGTTGTTCCGGGCGGTTTCCGGATTTTCGCAAACGCCGTTTTGTATTTGGATGCAGAAATGAAGTTGGAACCTGCCTTGCTTAGAAAGTTGGTCGAACCGGTGCTATATGGTGCGGCTCAAGCAGTCTTTCTTTCGGAAGACCGGCCGCGGCAGACTGATATTTACCCGAATCCGGAACGGGCTTGGGCTGTTTGGTGGAACCGGACTCTCGGCAGGCCGGATTTGCGGGAAAGCAGCCTGTATGCTTTCCCCTTTGTATTATCGGGCCAGGCGGCAGATTTGATCGCCGGAGATTTCGCGGCCAACCCCGCTATGGGGATGGCCAAACTAATCAAAAGCGGGCTGCGTCTTGAACGACGGACAGTGCTTATGCAGGAAGAAAGAGGGCGCTCTTTTCGTCCGGAGTGGTTTGGTGGACTTCCTTCGGAAACGACAAGGTATGATCGGCTTGTCGCGGATGATCACTTGAGTGCTTTGGAGAAGTTGTCCCTATCGCCAAGAGGAGGCCATACGGACGGCAAACGGAGGCGCGATATCGTTCGGCAAGTGCTGGAACGGAAGAAGCTGGCCGTTGTCCAGGAGGGAGCCAAATTACCCGTCTCCGGCTTGTACGGGGGAAAGAGCCTCTCTGTCATTATTCCGGCATGCAATGAAGCTGGCACGATTGCCCATGTAGTCCGGCAAGTCCGGCGCCTGGAGCCTGCCGAAATCATCGTGGTCGACAATGGTTCGAGTGACCACACCGCTCCACTGGCATTTGAAAATGGGGCTAAAACGGTTCGTTTAGCTGAAGGCCTGGGAACCGACTGCGGTCGGGCAATCGGAGCTTTTCACGCCAAAGGCGATATTCTTCTGTTCGTTGACGCTGACTTTGTTATGTCCGCGGCTGAATTGTATCCGTTCGCCTTGGCCATTTCCCGGGGGTATGATGTCGCTTTGAACGACAGGAATTATCTTCTGGAAATGGGGATAGACGATCCGGTGATTTCGTCGATATACGCCTTGAATAACGCCTTGGGACAAAAGGCGCTCGGTGCTTCTTCGATGACGACGGTTCCGTTTGCAATCAGTAGGCGTGTATTGCAGCGGGTAGGGCCGGAATGCTTGCAGTGTCCGCCCAGAGCGCTATCCGCCTGCTTATCGCACGGATTTAAGCCGGTGCTGGCGGGACGAGTTTATCTGGAGAAACGAAACCGGGTAAGACCAGACAAACATATAGCCGTTTCCGGACTGTCTCCGGCAGCCAGCCAGATCGTAGGCGACCATATCGAAGCAATGCTCAATTTGAATGAATATAACAAATAGAAGAAAGAGATCACGCGCATGACGGGCTCATGCGCGTATTTGCAAAATAAGCTGCGAAAGGCGGTGTATCGATGCGTTATCCCCGTGTTTCCGGGTTGGTCAGTGTGGTAGTCACCAACTATAACAAAGCCGATTACATTGAAGAATGCCTGAACAGCATAGCGAAGCAAACTTACAAACCGTGGGAGCTGATTATCATTGATGATCATTCTACGGACCATTCCAGGGAAAGAATCGAACGGTGGCTTAAAGGACGTTCCTATCCGCCGGCGTGTTCGGCACTATTTATTCCGCTCCCGAGAAATGTTGGCTTTTCCGGCGCCTTGTCTCACGGATATTTTATGAGCAGAGGAGAATATATTGCGGTTCAGGACTCGGACGATTGGTCGCATCCTGACCGGCTGCACAAACAAGTGGAGCATTTAAAGGCAAACCCTCATATTGATCTGGTCGGATCCAATTATACGGCGTTCAAGGTTGATGCTGAGGGGAACCTCCAATATACGGAACCGAAATGGCTTAAATATGGGGAACATATTATGACTTCCTATAATAAAGGCCGCCATTGCATTTGCCACGGAACTCTCTTGTTCCGGGGACAACTGTTCGACTCCATGGGCGGACCTACCCGCAAAACGGACGGTGCCGAAGATTACGAGTTTATCGCGAAAAGTTTGGCGAATCAGGCGAAAATCGATAATTTAAGAGATGTTCTCTATTACTATCGGTTGCACCCCGATCAACGGTCACGTGAATTTTACTCCCGAAAAGGGGGCAAATGAGTTGGGCGGAATAAGGGTGCTTATGGTAATGGACAGCATGGATTACGGGGGGACCGAGACCCATGTTCTGAGCATAGCCGGGATCATGAAAGAAGCCGGTACCCATATTGTAATTACAGGGGAAGGCGGTCCGCTCACCAAACAGTTTGAGCGACAGTTCGTGACGAAGCTGACTCATCGGGCATTTCCCGGAACGGAGGCCTATGAGCGAAGCGTTACGGAAATGGCGGATTTAATGGTTGAAGAGAACATTCAGGTCGTCCATCTCCATCAAACTCCTTCAGGGCTCATTGCCGCACTTGCCGCAGAAAGGCTGGGTATTCCCGTCGTCTTTACGGTTCATGGCATGTATTATCCCAGAAACGAACTGCAGGATGTGCTGAGCCGGACTACCGCTATCATTAGCGTAAGTAAACCGGTTCAATCCTATTTGCAGCGTATGGATATCGATTCCCTGTTAATCCCTAACGGGGTGGATATCAATCTGTTCTCCCCTTCGGATTCGGCAGCGAGAGAATTGCGAAATAAACTGGGGATCTCCGAAGATGCTACGGTGCTCCTCTATGCAAGCCGTCTGGCTTGGGGTAAGGCGAGTGTATGTTCCAACTTTTTATCGGCCTCCAAACATCTCCGTTCTTCGGGTTTTCCGTCACTTGAGGTCGTAGTGGTAGGGGGCGGTCTGCAATATGGAGAGTTGGAACGGCTTAAGGAACGCATCCATTTGGAGGCGGGCAATTCCTTCATTCATATGGTTGGAAATCAGGACAATATGCCGGATTACTACAGGATGAGCGATTGCGTAGTGGGAACGGGAAGGGTTGCTCTGGAGGCGATGGCTTGCGCCAAGCCGGTTCTTGCCGCAGGCAATGCCGGTTATCTGGGGTGGGTAGGACCTGATTGTTACGATACCGCTTGGAATCTCTACTTTGGAGATCATGGTTCTCTTAGGGCCGCCAATCGACTTGTTTTGATCGAAGCGCTCCGCAAAGGAATATCGAATAAAGATAGTTTGATGTATTTAGGCGGAAAAGGAAGAGATTGGGTAGTTAAAGATTTCAATGCGGAGAAGACCGCCCTATCGACTTTACAGGTCTACAGGCAACTATTGGATGAAAAATCAACACGGAACAGGAGAGGAAAGGAATGAAAAAAGTTCTATACCTAGGCTGGATCGGTTTCAAAAACCTTGGTGACGAATTGTTGTGGGAATTGTTTAAACAGCATTTCGATGGGCGCTATCATGCCGAATCGGTCGAGCTCATTCCTTCAAAGCCGGGAGTTCCAGTGAACGATATGAACCTGTACGATACGGTAATCCTGGGGGGAGGTTCCCTGCTGGTCCCAGGTTATGTCGACTTGGCCCATAATGCTCTCCTTGCCGGTAAGAAAGTGGCCATTTGGGGCACCGGCTTTGACTGTCTTGAGCAACCGGCGGCACTGAATGGCAAGTGGCTGGACGAGAAAACAGCTAATAAAATTGCGGAGCTCGTGAAGGGAGCCTTCTATTTTGGGGTTCGCGGGCCGCTGACCTACCGGGTGCTGGAGGCGGCAGGGATTCCTCTGGAAGGGGCCATAGTCAGCGGAGACCCCGGAATTTTACTTCCGGTGCCGAGCGTTCCCAAATCAGAGACGAAACGGAAGATCGCCATAAATTGGGGTACCACTTACAATAAGCTCTTTGGAAGGGACGAAATCCGGGTGGAGGACGAACTGGCCGCTGCGGCTCGGGAATGGAGCAGGCAAGGCTACAGTCTTTACCTTTATCCCGTATGGGGACCGGACCGTGCGTCGCTGGAAAGGCTGGCGGGCAAAATCGGAACAGACGCCGATATCGAAGTGGAACAAAAACTGCTTGGAACCGCTCCTTTGACGGAGAAACTGGCCGGATGCCATTTTTCCGTCAATTTCAAACTCCATGCCAATTTGCTGTCGTATGCGGCCGATTTGCCGTTCATTACTCTGGGCTACCGTTTCAAATGCTTCGATTTTGTACAATCCGTCGATTTGCTTGATTTTATTATACCCACGGATACCCCGGATCTTGCGGCAAGTTTGCGAAATAGCTCCGCCTGGCTGGAGAGTGAACGAAAGAACGTAATCAGGAAGATCCGGGCACATCGCCAGACATACAGCCCGCTGCTCACGATTCCCTTTGACCGGAGCCTCATTGTGTAGCCGTTTTATCATCTAAAGCCTTATCAAATACCCGTGCGGGATGTCAAAACTTTTCAGGATATCGAATCTGCGCAAGGGCCATTCTATAGCTGCAGTCATTATAGCTATGGAAGGGGAATGTTCATTCGATGCGTATGAAAAAGATGATCACATTGTCATTGTCCGCTGCTCTTATTACCGGCATGGTCGGAATTACGGCCTGCGGAAACCGTACGGATAACAATAATGTCCGGACACAAAGCTTACGGAACAACGACGGGCGGAATTATGACGTAAATTCGCTTCCCGAAGGAAACCGTCTGTTCTCGCGCAGTGCCGGCAACGGACGAACGGAGCGGATTACTTCGCTGAAGTACAGTCCTGCCTTGAGCAATAAAGTGGCCGGATTACGCGATGTTCAGACCGCCCATGTTGTCGTGACTGACAAGGATGCTTATGTGGCCCTGACGCTTCACGGAATGAATAACGGGACAGGGTCCCGGATGTCCGGCATGTCGACAGGGATGACAACGGGAATTACCGGTAATCGGGGAACCACCAATTTCGGAGGTCCTTATGGTGCGGATTACGGAACCCGCGGTGCCGGAGACAACGGGTTGGCCCGCGGATTGACGGGACGTTCCGGGACAGCCGGCAGTTTGTTTGATATAACTCGCGCCGGCAACGATAACGGCAGCGGCCTGACGACTGGCCGTGGAGTCGGTAACGGGCTGGATTACGATGGACGTGGCTTAACTGGGATGAGTGGGATGAATGGGACGAACAACATCTACGGCACGAACGGAAACGGCAATATGCGAGGAATGGGAACCGGTACGGGAACTATGGGGACAAGAGGAACGGGAACCGGCATGGGAACCATGGGAACAAGAGGAACAGGAACCTTCCATGGACTCGGTAACGGAACTGAAGCGGGAAGAGTGACCGACAATGTTCCGCAAAAAGTGAAGGATCAGGTCTCCAGTATCGTTAAAAAGACGGCTCCCCATATCCGCAACGTGTATGTTTCCGGAAACTCCGACTTCGTGAGCCAAGTCGGCAATTATGCGACTCATTCCCGGGGCGGAGCTACTCTTCACGGATTCATCGCCGATTTTGAGCGCACGATTCAGCGGGTGTTTCCATCGCGTGCCGGAACGATGACAGGCCCGAACGGCTATGCTCCGACAACGCCTAACGGAATTAACGGAGGAACGAATGGTACCGGTATCAACAGAAACGGCTATTCCGGCGGTGTGACGCGCTAAGCAAGTCCAATATGAGATTTGGGATTAATGCAGCTTGGCCAATAAAAGAAACCGGAGGCTATGGCCTCCGGCTTTTTATTTTTAACGCAATGCTTGTAGATATTATGGGCAATTCAAGTAAATCCCACTAGGTTTATTTTATTCTTGAAACAAGCGGCCTTCCACCCAAACCTTTTGCAGATCCAGATTGCCTTTACCCACCAACAGCAAATCGGCTTGCTTGCCAGTCTCGACCGACCCGGTTAAATGATCGATGCGGATCAGCTTGGCCGGATTGAGGCTCGCAGCTTCAGAAGCTTGTTGTACGCTCAGCCCGATTTCCTGTACGAGATGGCGGAATCCACGAATCATGGTCAGCGTACTGCCTGCCAATGTTCCTTCGCTTTCCTTCAAGGTACATACATTATCCTTCACGATGACAGGGAGATCGCCGAGTTTGTATTCGCCGTTGCCGAGACCGGCAGCGGACATCGCATCCGTGATCAATATGAGATTGTGATTGGTCTTCACGCTGGCAAGCAGCTGGATTCCGGCTTTATGCACGTGAATGCCATCGGCGATGATTTCGCCGCTGATCGCCGGGGAGCTGAGAATTGCGCCTGCTGTGCCAGGCTTACGGTGATGCAGCGGGGTCATGGCGTTAAAGGTGTGCACGGCATGGTGCAAGCCTACTTCGACGGCAGCCATGATTTCTTCATAAGTCGCATCCGTATGACCTGCTGCGGCTACGATGCCTTTCTCACGCAGGAACCGGATCAGATCGTGTGCGCCCTCGCGTTCCGGAGCAAAGGTTACTTGTTTGATAAGACCTGGATACTGCTCTTCCCAGGCCTCTACCCAGCTGCGGTTAGGCGGCACAATATGAGCCGGATTTTGCGCGCCGGGCCATTTTGGACTGATGAACGGTCCTTCGAGATGGACGCCCGCCAGCTTTGCATATGGCATTTCACTGTGAATGTACTGATGAACCTCTTCCAGCACTTGTTCAATGACCGCTTTGGGAAGCGTCATCGTGGTGGCCAGCATTGAGGTCGTTCCTTGGCTGCAGTGCAGCTTGGTTATGTCATCGAACGCTTCTTTGCTCGGTTCGGAGAAGTCCTGCATCATCCCGCCGTGCACATGAACATCGATAAATCCCGGAAGCACATAGCTGCCTCCAGCATCGATCGTTTCTTGGGAATCCTTCGGACCGGAAGGTAGACCTGCGGTCGAGCCTACATAAGTAATGACGCCGTCCCGCACCGCAACGGCTCCATCATGAAAAATCCCCCGCGGGGTAACGACTTCCGCATGAATGATTCGGAATGTACCCTTGTTCATTAGACAAGACCTCCTGCGGCTTGATCCAGGACGACTACTACATTCGGATGAGTCTGCAGGAACGAAGCCGGACATTGCGTCGTGATCGGACCTTTAAGGGCCCGGGCGACGATCTCCGCCTTGTCTTCTCCTTTGGCCATCAGCAGAATTTGCTTGGCTTGCAGAATAGAGCCGATTCCCATCGTAATCGCATGGGTAGGCACTTCATCGATGGAAGCAAAGAAACGCGCATTGGCCTGCCGTGTCCGCGCATCCAGCTCCACAATGTGAGTCGGGCCTTGTAACTCCCCGCTTGGTTCGTTAAAGCCGATATGCCCGTTATGACCGAGACCGAGCAGTTGAAGATCGATCTGACCGGCATTCTCCAGCAGGCGATTGTAATCGGCCGCCGCTTTGGCAGGATCCTCGGCAGTTCCGGAAGGAACATGGGTATTCTCCGGTAAAATATCGATATGGTTAAACAGCTTCTCGTTCATGAATCTGCGGTAGCTCTCCGGATGATCTTCAGCCAGGCCGATGTATTCATCCAGATTGTAGCTGCTGGCCTGTTTAAAGCTGACGACGCCTTCACGGTGCAGTTCGATCAGTTTTTGGTACACCCCGACAGGGGTGCTTCCGGTGGCCAGCCCCAAAATAGCACGGGGATTGGATTGAAGAAGACTGGCGATGATGCCGGCTCCTGTTTCGTTAAACAATTGCTCGTCCTTGACCTTGATAATGTTAAGCATTTTTGTTGCCCTCCCT
Source organism: Paenibacillus sp. Marseille-P2973 (assembly GCF_018101095.1). NCBI lineage: Bacteria > Bacillati > Bacillota > Bacilli > Caryophanales > Paenibacillaceae > Paenibacillus > Paenibacillus sp. Marseille-P2973. The sequence continues at coordinate 88,102 of NZ_JAGQEH010000009.1, read as the reverse complement.
ATGTTTTCTGTATATTTGAACATTTTGATATGAGCTTTCCAGCTTCGGAATGTAATCCTCGAATTCCATACTTACCATGCCCGTAAATAAAATATCGATCACATGCAGCTGCGCGATTCGCGAAGCCATATCCCCGCGCCGCATACCTTCCTCCAGGGATGAAGAGAATAAAGATATGTCGGCCAGAGTTGCGAGTCCATTGCTGCCGTATTGGGTCAACGAGATTGTGACGGCTCCGCTGTCCTTGGCGCATCTTAGGGCATCAATGGTTTCCGGAGTTTCTCCGCTGTAGGAGATAGCCAGGGCGGCATCCCCTTTCCCGAGGGAAGAGGCCGAGGTGATCTGCATGTGAGAATCAGCGAAGGCGGTGCAGTTTTTACCGATTCGGACCAGCTTTTGATAAAAGTCTTGGGCAATGATCGAGGAGGTCGCCACCCCGTACAGATCGATCCGCTTTGCCTGGCACAGCGTGTCGACGGCCCGGCGGAGCTCATCCATGTCGAGCAGTCGCGTGGTATCCGTAATGGATGCCAGGTGATTCGCCTCCATGGCCTGTACGATTTTATGAAGATCGTTGCCCGCGATCACATCCTGATATTGCGATTCCGAAGGGCTATGGGCGAGTTCGCCGGCCAGCTTCATTTTGAAGTCGGGAAATCCTCTGAAATGAAAGGTTTTGCAAAATCGGGTCACCGTGGACGGACTAATACCGCAAGTGTATGCAAGCTCGGTTATTCCCTGATGAATTACGGATGCAGGAGCTTTTAAAATATATTCCCCCAGCCGTCTCTCTTGTGGCGGAAGTGATTCTAGATTGTTCGAGAGCGCGTGCAGGATTGGGTTTTGCATAGATTCACCCTCTTTATATTGTACGAAAATAATTTTTAAATTATTGATAAAAATCATGAAAATAATTTTGATTTCATCATAAGACATTCTATCTTTTAAAGCAAGCGGATTTGCCGCGAAACGTAGAGAATCCTTGTCTTTTCGGTAGGTACATACTACACTTAGGGTGAGCATCTATGTTCCGTAGAGGTGGGTTATCGTTGGATTATAATCTGGATGAGTACATCGACCGAATTCTGAACGCTTGGTCCAAGACGTTTCGCAAGATGCAGAGCGAAATCATGCAGCACCGCGAGCTAGGCCTAACCGGCCCTCAATTTCATATGCTTGCGTTAATCGCCAGAAATAACTCCTGTAATGTCAGTTATTTGTCCGACAAACTGGAGGTAAAACCGAGTGCGATTACGGTGATGGCCGATCGCCTGGTTCAAAGCGGTTACATCGAGCGGCGACATGATGAACAGGACCGGCGGGCGGTGCTTTTGTCGGTCACCGAGCTTGGGGCGGAAGTTTATAAGGAAGCGGGGAATCGTTCGCGTAAGGTTCTGAGAACTTATTTCTCCGATTTGACGTCGCATGAATTGGAAGTCCTGATCGGGGTCATCGAAAAGTTTGCGCAGAATGATACTCCGAAATCGGAAGAATGACAATGATTCGAGGGAGACGAAAAGAAGCTTGCCTTGCGGCAGGCTTCTTTTCAAATCGAAAAACGTTAAATAATAGAAGGTTTAGACTCGAGGTTAAACTCGATCAGTCTGCAGTGGGAGAAAAGAGGCGGGTCTGTGATGTATCAGTTGAAAACAAAGGAAACCGAAAACAGCGTCATCGAATTTATCGAAAATGTAGATCAACCCAAAAAGCGCGAAGATGCCTATCGGCTGTTGGATATTTTCAGCGAAACGACGGGTTATCCCGCTAAAATGTGGGGCCCCAGTATAATCGGGTTCGGCTCCTACCATTATAAGTACGCCACTGGGCATGAAGGCGATGCGCCGCTCGTGGGCTTTTCCCCGAGAAAGGCAAAGATTAGCTTGTATTTTGCAACAGGCGATACGGCGCGGGAAGCGCTGCTGGAGCAACTGGGCAAGCATACGGCCGGAAAAGGCTGCGTCTATATTAATAAAGTGGCGGATATTAATGAAGATATTTTGAAGGAACTAATTCTACAGTCCGTGCAGTTTCTAAAAGAAACCTATCCGGCGGAAGAATAATTGTTTGATGAGAATGCGGAACGCCCCTTGCAACGGTTATGCAGGGGGCGTTTTTTTACTCTAAAGGCTCATATTATCTTGTCGAGGCGATTTCCGCAGATTTGAGGCGAACAGTCGCCAAAGTATGAATGTTAGCACAATGACTTGCGGAATAAAGGTTTCCCATGTAGGGTAAGCGCCGATCCAGCCGACCGAAGGCAGAAGGCGATAGTTGTGGCCGGGAATTACCCCGGCAATCTGCAGGGCATGAATGCCTTCCCCCAGGAAACGGATTACGAGATAGTAAATCAGTACGGTTGCGGTGAGCATGAACATGCGAATCGGCAGTTTCACAGTGAAGCGGATGATACAAAAGCCAAGAAGCGTCAAGGCGGCCAAAGCTCCCAGGATACCGGTAACCAGTTGTTTCGGTTCGATGGAAGGAGCCATTCCTATATAAAAGACGGCGGTCTCGGCCCCTTCCCGAAGAATGGCAAGCCCAGCCAGCGCAAACAGGGACCAGCGGTTTCCACGGGCTAGCGCTCCTCCAACCTGTTCATTCAGGTATTTGTTCCAAGCTTGGGCGTTTGATTTATTGTGAAGCCACTGGCCCACTGTCAACATCATAACGACAGCGAACAAGCCGACGACGCCTTCGATAAGCTCGCGGGTTCCGCCGGAGATGGCCTCGGAAACTACCAGAGTAAGGACAACGGCCAAAATTCCTGACAATACCAGTCCTGTGCCGGCGCCAGCCCAGATGGAGACACGTCCTGACCGATCTCCGGAACGTTTAAGGAAAGCGAGCAGCGCCGCCAGCACCAGTATTGCTTCCAGGCCTTCACGTAGAAGGATTAGTGCCGCATCCCATGCCGAATAAGACCCTCTGTCCGAAATGGGTTCAAGATCGTTGATCATGCGGCTGATGATTTCCACGGCTTTCACGGTATCGGGAGGAGAGGATACAAGGTAACCCTGCGCCTCGGACATCTCATTTTCGGTGGCGGTGTATAAAGTTGCTGAAGAGATTGAAACTTCCCCTTCCACGGACGGCCATAGAACGATAAATTCCTGCATTCGGGATGACGCCGTATCGGCATCCTTCGCCTCGGCTGCCTGCAGGGCTTGCCGGAGCAAAGGCAGGGCATCGCGCAACGTTTTCCTTTCCCGTTCGCCGGCGCTACTATCCTGAACGTCTAATTTTCCGTCGGAATAATCCTGCAGCAATGCTTTTAGCGATTGAAGTTCTGCTATCGCCTGTTCGCTTTTGACCGGCTCGGCTTGCAAAGCGATTCGGATCAGGCTGAGGTGGGTCTCGAGGTCGCTGTATACGGCGAAACTCCCACTGCGGATCGGCCCTTCGAACTTGCTCCATCCTTGAACAATCGTTTTAAAACGCGACTGTGCTTGCTCGATGTCCCCGGATTGTAAGGGGGTCAGTGTCTTTTCGACCATAGACAGCAGTTCCCCGGCGGACTCCTTGCCGACCGACAAATTATTGTCTTCGGTATGGGTATCTACATATTCGTTTACTTTTTTAGCAAGGGCCGAAAGTGCGGCATTGGCGTCTTCTTTGTCTTTATTATCCAGCGCCGTTCGGGCTGCGGCCAAGCGGGTTTGGATCTGCTTGTCAAAATCATCCGCACGGCCGGCACCCATGATTTCGTTCCATAACTTTTCGAATTGCTCCAGCTCCCGGGAAGCTTGTTCCCACTCCTGTGATCCGGCGTCGACAAGCGCGCCGCCAACGAGAGGAAGAAGCGACTCCGTGGACTCGGATTCTTCAGCGCCGGCATGCCCGATTTGAGATGCTAGCAGCATAACTGAAATAATTAAGCATCCCAGCAGGCGCGATAACCGCATGGGGAAGTGCCGGAGACGCAAGCCATGTATGATGCGGTTGATTTTGGAACTCATTTTTCTTCCTCTCCTTAAAAAAGCGTCTCACCGATATACCCGCCTGGACGGGTTCCTGGAAAGCAGGCAAATGCCGCGCTGCCGACATGGACAATGTATTCATTAAGCTTGTCACTGGCGGCCAGAATTTGCTGCATGGGGATAAATTGCTTCTGGATATCCCTCTGATAACTAATGAAGAAGAGACCGGCATCCAGTTGCCCCGTTTTGGCATCCATGCCTCCCGTATAGGAATAGGCCCGACGCAATATTTTGGTCGCCCCATCCATGTGCGCAAGCCGGGAGTGGGAATTCATCGGAAGCGCCGGTTCACCCGCGGTATTCTTCGCGTTCAGATCGAGGGGAGCGAACTCGTCCCTCATACCGAGCGGCGCCCCTGTATCGCGGTGGCGACCGAAGGTTCGCTCCTGATCATCCAAGGTGGAGCGGTCCCAGATCTCAATGCGCATCCGGATGCGCCGCGCAACGAGATAGCTCCCGCCCTTCATCCAGGCCGCCCCGTCACCGGAGCCGGCCCAGACGATCTCCTTCATCGCCTGAGCGTCGGCGATGTCCGGATTCCCGGTCCCGTCTTTGAATCCCATTAGATTACGAGGCGTTCCGTTGGATGGGTCAGCCGGTCCTGTACGTTGGAAGCCGTCCTGCATCCAGCGCAGAACGGCCGTGCCGCGGGCGATACGAGCCAGGTTACGGACCGCGTGGAATGCCACTTGCAGGTCGTCGGCGCAGACCTGCACCCCGATGTCGCCGCCGCACCATTCCGTTTGAAGCGCGTCGCCCCGGAATTTTGGAAGTTCTCCAAAAGTAGTCGGCCGCTTCCCGGCCAAACCGAACCGATTGTCAAAGAAGGAGGGGCCGACCCCGAACGTAATGGTCAGCTTGGAGGGGGAAAGACCCGCGGTCTCCCCGGTGTCGGAAGGCGGCAGGTTAAGATGGTTATTGCTGTTTCCGATTAGATCGCCGGAGGTCATGGCAGCTGCCGCCTCCGTCCAGGACTGGAACAGTTGCCGCACATCCGCCAGTGAGCTTGTCGTTAAATCGAAGGAAGCAAAGCTTAAAAAATGCTGGGCAGGCGTAATGATACCTGCCTGATGTTCTCCATAAAATCCGACTCGACTGCCGGATGCATCGCCCTTCGACGGAGCGGAGTTTTTCGCTAGCGTTTCCTTGACGGCAAGAGCCCCGTAGGCGCCCCCGCCGCCCAGCAGCAGGCCGATTCCGCCGACTCCGGCGATTTTAAGTATCTCTCTGCGGCTCAGGCGTTTATTCAGCAGGCTGTCTGCCGTGTTTAAATCTTCCATAAGTTACACTCCCAACAGTTTGCCCATTTGGGACAATGGCTCGGCCAAAGCGTCAAGGTTCTGGCTTAAATTCCGGACATCGCTGTCCTGGAGTTTATCGTAGGAGACATATCCTTCGCCTTCTTTGAAGGGGGCAAGCTCTGCTTCAAGCGCCGTGAAACGATCGGCGATTTGCTTGTCGAGGTTCTCATCCTTTTCCGCCAAGTTTGGCTGCAAGAGCTCATATATTTTCTTGGCGCCTTCCAAATTTGCGGCAAAATCATATATATCCGTCCGGGAATAGCGTTCTTCCTCTCCGGTCACTTTGGAAGTGGAGACCTCGTTAAGCAGCTCCACCGCCCCGGTCACCAGAAGAGAAGCATCGATTTCTACCGTCTCAACTTTGGCCCGAAGCAGCTTGGCGTCGCTTAGCAGCCGATCGGCAAACTCCTGCTGCCCTTCGGTTGTTTTATCTTCCCATAGGGCTTTTTCCAGGCGGTGGAATCCGCGCCATTCCGAAGCTTCTACGTCACCGTCGCGGGCGTCGATATTCGGGTCAAGATCCCCTAATGCCTCCGCGATTGGTTCGATTCTTTCATAGTGCATACGAGACGGGGCATAGAGTGATTTAGCCGTTTCAATATCGCCGCCGTTTACCGCATTCACGAATTTTTCGGTTTCCGTTACAAAGGCATCGCATTCTTGAATTACATAAGCCCGGTACTGTTCTACAGCAGCGGTGAACTCAGAATCGTTGGCAGCGGCTGCGTTTCCTTCATTTGCGGCTGCTTCGGTTGTTGTTCCGGCTTCGGCACCGGAGCTATTGTATGTATTGGCCGTTTTATCACCTGAATTGCAGCCAGATAGCAGAAGAGCGGCGGTTAATACCGCAGCGGCAACAGGCACGTAGTAATGTTGTTTTTTCATCGAATACATCCCCTTAAATGATAATGATTATCAGTATCGTTTAACATCATAATCAGAATCGGTTGCTCCGTCAATAAAAATATTTCGGCTAACGCACCTGGGAGTGGCGAATTGTTATGGCGGCGAGTTATTATTAAAAAAGCTGCATTGTAAGCGTTATTAAAAAATATCAACTATTTACGGACTGGAGGAATGGTGGTTGGAAAGATATATCCTTGCTTTGGACCAAGGGACAACGAGCTCGCGGGCGATTTTATTCAATCGGGAGGGCGTTATCGTTCATTCCGCACAGCGTGAGTTTCCGCAGTATTTTCCCAAGCCGGGATGGGTGGAACAGCAGCCAAATGAGATTTGGGGCTCCATCCTTGCCGTTATCGCTTCCTGTCTGTCCGAATCCGGTATCAAGCCAAGGCAAATCGCGGGAATCGGCATTACGAACCAGCGCGAGACGACGGTAGTCTGGGAAAAAGAGACCGGTAACCCGATTTATCCGGCAATTGTTTGGCAATCGCGCCAGACGGCGGATATTTGCGAACAATTAAAATCAGCGGGCCTGAACGATACGTTTAGGAAGAAAACGGGATTACTGATTGATCCGTATTTTTCCGGTACCAAAGTGAAGTGGATCCTTGATCATGTGCCGGGTTCCCGGGCGCGGGCGGAGAAGGGAGAGCTTCTCTTCGGAACGATCGATACCTGGCTGATCTGGAAACTCTCGGGCGGTAAGCTCCATGTAACCGATTATTCCAATGCGTCGCGGACGCTCATGTTCAATATTCATGATTTGTGCTGGGACGATGAATTGCTCAAGCTGCTCGACGTACCGAAGGCCATGCTTCCGGAAGTTCGCTCTTCCTCGGAAATTTACGGGACGACAATCCCTTATCATTTCTTCGGGGAACAGGTGCCGATCGCCGGTGCGGCCGGCGACCAACAGGCGGCCTTGTTCGGCCAGACCTGCTTCGAGCAGGGGATGATCAAGACAACCTACGGCACCGGCTGCTTCATGCTGATGAACACAGGCGAGAAGCCCGTGGCCTCGGAACATGGCTTGATTACTTCCATTGCATGGGGGATTGGCGGCAAGGTGGAATATGCGCTGGAAGGCAGTATCTTTGTCTCCGGTTCGGCCATTCAATGGCTCAGAGACGGCCTGCGCATGTTCAGGGATGCGAAGGACAGCGAAGCTTACGCTGCCCGCGTCGAGTCGACGGAAGGTGTATACGTGGTACCCGCTTTTGTCGGACTGGGCAGCCCCTATTGGGACAGCGATGTCCGGGGAGCGGTGTTCGGTTTGACGAGGGGAACAACCAAGGAGCATTTTATCCGGGCGACCCTGGAATCGCTGGCTTATCAGACCAAGGACATCCTTGGAGCGATGGAGCAGGATTCCGGATTTACGGTCCGCAAGCTGAGAGTGGATGGAGGCGCCGTCTCGAACGGCTTCTTGATGGAGTTTCAGAGCGACATCGTGAATTTGCCGGTGGAGCGTCCAGTGGTGAGAGAAACGACGGCTCTGGGAGCTGCCTTTTTAGCGGGGCTGGCGGTAGGTTATTGGAGCGACCGGGACGAAATCTGCCGGACCTGGAGTCTTGATCGGCGGTTTGAGCCAACGATGGAGACGGAGGTTCGGGAATCGTTATACGGAGGATGGAAGAAAGCGGTGCATGCCGCGATGGCTTTTAAATAGACCCGCCCATTTTAGAGTCTTACGGCACCATTGCCCCTGTTTCTTCATAATATGTGTTGACTGTATCCCTTAACCTTGTTAAACCATAAAACCCGAGCAAGGAGGGGTGACGCATTTTGAAGAGCAGCGATCGTAACAGCAAATTTCTGTTGACACATCGTGAACGGGAAGTTTTCGAACTCCTCGTGCAGGATAAAACGACGCGCGACATTGCGGGCCAGCTGTTTATCAGCGAGAAAACCGTACGCAACCATATCTCCAACGTGATGCAAAAGTTGAATGTCAAAGGTCGTGCGCAGGCGGTTGTCGAGCTGATCAAGCTTGGGGAATTGAAAATCTGACGGTTTCTGAAGGTCAGAAAACCGTGAACCTTCTTTCTTACCCGCTGCGGCGGGAAGGAAAGAAGGTTTTTTGTAATTCGGACATGGTAACAATCCCCTGCGAATCAAATCTTGCTAAGTCAAATTCAATGTGTTATTTTAAATGTGTAACCGGTTCCACAATGAGGAGAGATAAGTTGAGATGGCTACAATTAGAGATGTGGCAAAGCATGCAGGAGTGTCGGTAGCGACCGTATCGCGGGTAATCAATGAGACAGGCTACGTGCATGAAGATACCCGCAAGAAAGTTGAAACCGCTATCAAGGAGCTGCATTATACGCCGAATGAAGTTGCGAGATCCCTTTACAAACGAAAGTCGAGGCTGATCGGCCTGCTGCTGCCCGACATCGCCAACCCGTTCTTTCCCGAGCTTGCTCGCGGGGTGGAGGATGAGATGCAGGAGAATGACTTTCGGATCATATTTGGCAATAGCGATGAGAAATCAAGTAAAGAACAAGAATATATTCAAACTTTTGTGCAAAATAATGTAGTCGGCATGATTGCTTCCACCAACGATCCGGACACCCATGCTTATCGCAGGCTGAACATTCCGGTCGTGTTTTTGGACCGTACGATGGACAATCGTCCCTCCGTTTACTCGGACGGCTATGAGGGCGGGAGATTGGCTGCCCAGGAGATCGCTGCTCGCGGAAGCCGAAATATTGCGGTGATTCAGGGGCCTGAGCGAGTCCGGCCGGCGATGGACCGATTTCGGGGAGCGGCGGAAACACTGAAGGATCTGGATATCGCTTTTCAAGTGATCCAGAGTTCTTCGTTCGGCATCGCGGAAGCGGGCGTTTGGGCGAAGGAAGTGTTTCGCAAGGTTCCCGACACCGACGGAGTCATTGCCAGTAACGATATCGTGGCTGCGGCGGTGCTCCATGAAGCTTTGCGGCTCGGCAAAAAGGTTCCGGAGGACGTGCAGATTATCGGGTTTGACGATATCCCGCTCAGCAGCCTGCTGACACCGCCGCTAACGACGATTCGGCAGCCGGCCTACGAAATGGGAAGAGCAGCGGCTCGTTTGCTCATCCAATTAATTGAGAAAGAAGCATTGGATAACCATACCATTCAGATGCCTGTTACGTTTACGGAGCGGGATACGACCAGAAAGGCGGAGAAAAATGACTAAAATTGTTGTGATAGGGAGTTCATCCATAGATCTTGTAGTAACCTCATCTAAGCGTCCCGGAGCCGGTGAAACGGTACTAGGGGAAAGCTTCAAAACGGTTCCCGGCGGTAAGGGAGCTAACCAGGCGGTAGCTGCGGCACGGCTTGGTGCCGATGTAACGATGATCGGCCGCGTGGGAGACGATCATTTCGCCCAAGACATTTTAAACAACTTTAAACGGAATGCGGTTTCTATCGATTATGTGGAACCGGTTACACACATGGAAAGCGGAACGGCCCACATCATTCTGGCTGAAGGGGACAACAGCATTGTTGTTGTGAAAGCAGCGAATAATGAGGTTACACCGGCTTATGTCGACAAATCGATCCAAGCATTCGAAGATGCCGCTATGGTCATGATTCAACAGGAAATTCCGGTGGAAACCGTAACCCATGTCAGCCGGATTTGCCGAAAGCTCGGCATTCCGCTTTTGCTGAATCCCGCACCGGCCCGGCCGTTAGAGGAGGAAGTCATCGAGAATGCGGCATATATCACGCCGAATGAACATGAAGCCGCTATTTTGTTCCCGGATCTTAGCGTTTCCGAAGCGCTGCGCAAGTATCCGAACAAGCTGTTCATTACCGAGGGCAGCCGGGGTGTTCGTTATTTTGACGGCAGTGAAGAAAAGCTCGTTCCATCCTATAAGGTGGAGGTTGTGGATACGACGGGCGCGGGCGACACCTTTAACGCGGCCTTTGCCGTTGCTTTGGCCGAAGGGCAGCCGCTATATGAGAGCGTTCGCTTTGCCAATCGTGCCGCTTCATTGTCGGTCACGAAATTCGGGGCGCAGGGCGGCATGCCGACCCGCCGGGAAGTGGAGGCGCAATTGTAAATGAAGAAGCAGGGAATCATAAACAGTCATATATCCAAAGTTCTTGCCGACCTAGGCCATACGGATACAATCGTCATCGGGGATGTCGGACTTCCCGTACCGGAGGGCGTGCCAAAGATCGACCTGGCGCTAACACTCGGATCTCCGAGCTTTGAAGACACGGTCAACGCGATTGCAGCCGATATGGAGATCGAAAGTGTCGTCATCGCGGAAGAAATGCAGACGGACAATCCGGAAGCTTTCCGTTATATAGATCAGAAGTTTGGGGGCAAACCCATAGAGCAATGTCCTCATGAAAGATTCAAGGAACTGACGCGGAAGGCGAAAGTCGTTATCCGCACGGGAGAAGCCAAACCGTATGCCAACATTATTTTACAATCAGGAGTTTATTTCGGTTAAAAGGAGGACCCGTTATGCAGATTCAAATGAAAGGGATTCACAAGGCGTTCGGTTCCAACCAGGTGTTATCCGGGGTTGATTTTGACCTCCGCGAAGGTGAGGTTCACGCCCTGATGGGGGAGAACGGCGCAGGCAAGTCGACGCTAATGAATATACTGACCGGGCTGCATGCCCGGGATGAGGGCACCATTCTCATCGACGGCGAGGAAACGTATTTTGCAAACCCGAAAGAAGCGGAACGCCGGGGGATAGCTTTTATTCACCAAGAGCTGAACGTTTGGCCGGATATGACCGTGCTGGAGAACATGTTTATCGGCAGGGAGATTTCCTCGCGATGGGGTTTACTGAAGAGCAATGAAATGAAGGCGCTCGCAAACGAGCAATTCAAGAAATTGTCCGTCGATATTCCGCTTGGTGTAGAAGCTGGAGAATGCTCGGTTGGCCAGCAGCAAATGATCGAGATTGCCAAAGCGCTGCTGACAGACACAAAGGTAATCATCATGGATGAGCCGACCTCGGCACTGACGGAAAGGGAGATCCAGAAGCTGTTTGAAGTCATTGCGTCGCTGAAAAAGGACGGCGTTTCCATCGTTTATATATCGCATCGGATGGAGGAGATCTTTACGATCTGCGATCGGATCACCGTCATGCGTGACGGCCGGACCGTGGATACGAAGGACATTCCGGAAACCAGCTTTGATGAAGTGGTCAAGAAAATGGTCGGCAGGGAGCTCACCGAGCGGTATCCTGCACGGACGCCATCGCTTGGCAAAACGGTTCTCGAAGTGAAGAACGCCTCACGTAAAGGCATGTTCGAGAATGTGAGCTTCCAGGTGAGGGCTGGCGAGATTGTAGGCTTTTCCGGCTTAATGGGCTCGGGACGCACGGAAATGATGAGAGCCCTCTTTGGCCTCGATCGTCTGGACAGCGGCGAGATTTCCGTCTTCGGCAAGAAAGCTGTTATTCGCAAGCCGGCCGACGCGGTGAAGCTCGGAATCGGATTTATTACAGAGGACCGCAAGGATGAAGGATTGGTTCTGGACTTCTCGGTCCGTGAAAATATGGTGCTGCCAAGCTTGAAAAGCTTTACTCCCAAGGGTCTGCTCTCGGCACAAAGCGAAAAGGCCTTCGTAGACGCGTTAATCAAACGTCTGCAAATCAAAACCCACACTTCCGAAACGTCGGCAGGCAATTTGTCCGGGGGGAACCAGCAGAAGGTGGTTATCGCAAAGTGGGTAGGAATCGGTCCCAAGCTGCTGATTCTGGACGAGCCGACCCGGGGTGTCGACGTAGGGGCCAAACGGGAAATTTATCAGTTAATGAACGAACTGACGGGGCACGGGGTCGCCATCATCATGGTTTCCTCCGAATTGCCGGAAGTGCTCGGCATGAGCGATCGCATCGTCGTGGTTCACGAAGGGCGCATTACAGGGGAATTGAGCAAAGAAGTAGCGACGCAAGAAAAAATAATGACGCTGGCTACAGGGGGACAGTAATATGACAACAAAGAATGAAGCAAGCGCAGCCAAAGGATTCCAGCTTTCGCAAATCACGCAGAAGTTAGGTCCGCTGCTCGGTCTGGCGATATTGATCATCATCGTCTCGATCCTTAATCCAAGCTTTTTGGAACCGCTTAATATATTGAACCTGCTCCGTCAGGTGTCGATCAACGCCTTGATCGCGTTCGGCATGACCTTTGTCATCCTGACCGGTGGCATCGACTTGTCCGTCGGCTCCATCCTGGCGTTATCCAGTGCTTTTGTGGCGAACATGATGGTTTCCGGATTTGATCCGATCTTCGCGATCATTGTCGGCTGTCTGCTCGGCGGTGTGATGGGGATGGTGAACGGTCTCCTGATTACCCAGGGGAAAATGGCGCCGTTTATCGCAACGCTGGCCACGATGACGATTTTTAGAGGCTTGACGCTAGTTTACACAAACGGGAATCCGATTACCGGACTCGGCGACAGCATGACATTCCAATTGTTTGGCCGCGGCTACCAATTCGGTATTCCAGTGCCGGCGATTACGATGATCATTACGTTTGCGATCCTATGGGTCGTGCTGCACAAAACTTCCTTCGGACGCAAAACCTATGCGATCGGCGGCAATGAAAAAGCGGCAATCGTGTCCGGGATTAAAGTATCCCGCGTAAAAATTATGATTTATACCCTGGCGGGTCTGATGTCCGCATTGGCGGGCGCGATTCTGACCTCCCGTCTGAATTCGGCGCAGCCAACCGCCGGTACTTCCTATGAACTCGACGCGATTGCGGCGGTTGTCCTTGGCGGAACAAGCCTTTCCGGCGGCCGCGGCCGTATCGTCGGCACGCTCATCGGCGCACTGATTATCGGTACGCTGAACAACGGTTTGAACATGCTGGGCGTATCTTCCTTCTACCAGATGGTAGTCAAAGGGATCGTCATTCTGATCGCCGTCCTCATCGACCGCAAGAAATCCGCATAAGGGGGAAGAATTGACTATGAAAAAGCTAACGATCCTGCTGGCAGCCTTTCTGCTGATCCTGACCACCGGCTGTTCTCTGGAACCGCCGGGCTGGGCCAAGCCCAAAACGGGCGGGGACATTAAAAATATGAAAATCGGTTTGTCCGTCTCCACTTTGAACAATCCGTTCTTTGTTTCCTTAAAAGACGGCGTAGTAAACGAAGCGAATAAGCTCGGCATTGAAACGATCGTTGTCGACGCGCAAAATGATTCGGCTAAACAAAGCAACGATGTGGACGATCTGATGCAAAAAGGCGTCAACGTCTTGCTGATCAATCCGACCGATTCGGCCGCGATCTCGACGGTAGTGCAATCGGCGAATAACTTGGGCATCCCGGTCATCACCTTGGACCGTTCCGCGGATCAAGGGGAAGTTGAAGCGCTGGTCGCTTCGGACAATGCCAAAGGCGGTAAGATGGCTGCGGAATACATCGTGCAGTTGCTCGGCAAAGGAGCCAAAGTGGTTGAACTCGAAGGCGTCGCAGGCGCATCGGCCACCCGCGAACGCGGCAAAGGCTTCCATGAAGTGGCGGATCAGGACCTCAAAGTCATCGCCAAGCAAACCGCGGACTTTGACCGCGTTAAAGGTTTGAACGTAATGGAAAACCTGCTGCAAGCAAACCCAGATGTGCAGGCCGTATTTGCTCACAATGATGAAATGGCGCTCGGCGCAATCGAAGCGATCCGAAGCTCCGGCAAGGATATTCCGGTTATCGGCTTTGACGGTAACGAGGATGCGCTGAAGTCGATCCAGGCGGGCCAATTGACCGCCACTGTGGCACAGCAGCCTGAGCTGATCGGACAACTCGCGGTACAGGCCGCCCATGATGTACTTCAAGGCAAAACGGTAGAGAAGTCTATCCCGGCGCCATTGAAGCTGGTAACAAAGGAATAGGCAAAGATAAAAAAAGGCCGCTCCCGGTCAGTACGAACTGACGCGGGAACGGCCTTTTTGCATTCTATAACGATTTCAGATATTCCACGATCGTCAACAGGCCCTTATCGAAGTTTTCCAGATTAAAATGTTCATTCGGGGCGTGCAGGTTTTCGTCCGGCAGGCCGAAGCCCATCATGACGGCCGGAGCCGACAATACGCGGGACAAGGTTTCCACGATCGGAATGGAGCCGCCGTCCTTCGTAAACAGCGCGCGGGTTCCGTACACCTTTTCGTACGCGTCGGCTGCTTTTTGCAGCATCGGATCTGAAGGGTCGCATGTGAAAGCGCGGGCTTTCTCGGTGGCCTTCACTTGAAGAGTTGCACCTTTCTGAAGGTTCTCATGCAGATGCTTTTCGATTTTGTCGATGATGTCCTGCGGATCTTGGTCGCCTACGAGACGGCAGGTAATTTTGGCATGCGCTTCTTTTGGCAGGACCGTTTTGGTACCTTCTCCTTGGAAACCGCCGTAGACGCCGTTTAGTTCAAGAGTCGGACGCGCGCCGGTTCTTTCAACGAAGGAGTAGCCTTCTTCCCCGTAAAGTTCGGTCAAGGCTAGCGTTTGCTTGAGCTGTTCCTCGTCAAACTGCTGCTTCGCGAATTCTTCACGGATTTCCGGCGTCAGTTCGTGAACTCCCTTGTAGAATCCCTCAACTGCAACACGCCCTTGTTCATCATGCAGGGTTGCAAGCAGGGCAACGAGAGCATGCAGCGCGTTTGGTACGCCTCCGCCAAAGGTACCCGAGTGCAAATCGGTATTGGCGGTGTGTATGGATACCTCAAGCGCACAAAGTCCGCGAAGCCCGATGCAGATCGCCGGTTTTCCCGGTGCCAGCAGCGCCGTATCCGAGATCAGGATGACGTCGGCCGCCAATTGCTCCTGGTGGGATTCCAGGAAGGACGGAAGATTCGGGCTGGTCACCTCTTCTTCGCCTTCGATACAAAATTTGATATTAACGGGCAGCTCTTTTTCCTGGGCCAGAATCGCCTCGACGGCTTTGACATGCAGGAACATTTGGCCTTTATCGTCGGTCGCACCGCGAGCGTACAGCTTGTTGTCGCGGATGGACGGCTCGAACGGAGGCGTTTCCCACAAGTTCAGGGGATCGACCGGCTGAACGTCATAGTGGCCGTATACAAGGACGGTTGGTTTACCCGGAGCATGCAGGTGCTCTGCGGTTACGACGGGATGTCCCGCTGTGGGATGCACCTCTACATTATCCATGCCGGCGCGCCGCAGGGATTCGGCGACCCATTCCGCCGCCTTCAATACGTCGGCTTTATGCTCAGACAGGGCGGAAATGCTCGGAATCGTAAGCAGTTCGCCGAGTTCTTTTAAATGCGCATCTTTTTTACTTTGAAAATAGGCTTGATAATCCATGGTTGTCAGTTCCTCCCGAACATATTCTCCCCATCATTTTACACCTTTTCCCCGCATAACACGAATGACAGGTTTGGATTTAGTATGGATACATTAAAATAAAATTAAAAATAGTCCCGGTTTTTTTATAATTCCTTAAGGTAACGGGGACATAATTCTGGTAAAGTCATAAGAGAAGAGAAAGCTGTCTTATTAATGAAGGGAGTCAATCGATCAATGGATGAGAAAGAGAATAAGGATTTAGAATCAATAAAAGAACCGGAGGATCAGCCGGAAGTCTCCAAGAGCGTGGCTGAAGAAGGACAAGCCCCTGTTCAGGATCCGGAGGCATCGGTCCAGGAGGATAGCTTTATTCCTCAAGTCCATGAAGGAGAAGCGATGGCTCTGATATCGGAACAGGATTCCGAGGCAGAGGCGGAGTCGGAAGCGGAGGCGGAAGCGCCACAGTCCGGCGGCGGAGGCAATGGCAATAAAGTATGGCAAATCGTCTCTCTGGTGCTTGCGGTCTTGTTGATCGCAGCCGTAATCATCCCGCTCGTTTCCGGGAAGAAGGTCGAGGCTGTCGCTACCGTCAACGGTGAAGAAATTACCAAGGATCAGCTTTATGACGAAATGTCTGTAGGCGGTGCCAATGAGCAGGCATTGGATAAACTGATCACTATGAAGCTCATCGACCAAGAAGCGAAAAAGCAAAACATTGTCTATCCTGATACCGAGATCGACAAGGAAATCGAAAAATACGTAGAGAATTTCGGCTCCAAAGAGAACCTGGAACAAGCGTTGGCGTCCAGCGCAATGACCATGGAAGATCTGCGCGAAAATATCAGAATGAATGAGCTTTTGACCCAACTGCTTGAGCCGCAGGTGAAGGTCACCGATGAGCAAATCAAGCAAACTTTTGAAGATAACAAAGCTTCTTTCGATACGCCGGAGCAAGTACGGACATCCGTGATTCTTGTACAGACGGAAGACGAAGCGAAAGAAATTATTAAGGAGCTTAAGGACGGCAAGGATTTTGCCGAACTGGCGAAGAGCAAGTCGCTGGATGAAGCCACGAAGGCTAACGGCGGGGATACCGATTTCTTTGCCCGCGGGCAAGTGGAAGAAGCTGTTGAGAATGCGGCCTTCAAACTGGCTAAAGATGAAATCAGCAGCCCTGTGAAAACGGAAGCCGGTTATCAGGTCATCAAACTGACCGACCGTAAAGAAGCCCATACGGCAACGCTGGAAGAGAAGAAGGAAGAGATCCGCAAGGGGCTTGTTTCGCAGCAGGTAGGCCAATTGACTGGAACTTGGATTGAAGAGATCCGCAGCAAGGCTGACATCAAGAATACGCTGACCGACAAAGCGGAGGCTTCGACAACGGATACAAATACAGCAGAATAATGACTGTTATCTGAACTGCAGGACAAGGGGAGCCATTCGGCTCCCTTCTGTTTTATATACGGGGGAGTATGTTTTTTCGTTTGTCTCGTTATGGTTCAGGAGGTACAATTAAGGCTATGAAAAGATAGACAGAGGAAAGCGTATGAGTCGGGAGGAGACCAGAATGGCGGAATGGTTCGAGGAAAGCTTCGGCGAAGATTACTTGCTCGTCTATAAACACCGCGACGTGCAGGGCGCTAAGCGGGAAGTACATAAGATGATGGAATGGCTGGATCTGCCATCGGGAGCTAGAGTATTGGATTTATGCTGCGGCATGGGCCGCCATTCCATGGCTTTGGATGAATCGGGGTATGAAGTGACCGGCGTGGATTTGTCAGAGGTCCTGCTCAGGGAAGCCCGGAAGAACGATCCCGATGGACGGGTAACCTGGCTTCGGGCGGATATGCGGAATTTGCCGCTAGCGGGCGGCTTTGACGCCGTTGTAAATCTGTTCAGCTCCTTCGGATATTTCGAGAAGGACGAAGAGCATCTCAAAGTGTTAAAAGAAATATACCGGGTCCTGAAGCCGGAAGGAAGGTTCATTATCGATTTTCTCAATCCGGATTATACGGCCGCTCATTTGGTTCCCGCGTCGGAGCGGGTGGATGACGGACAGCTTATTAAGGAGACGCGCGCTATCGAAAACGGATTTGTAAAGAAAAGAATTACCATTACGGACATCCGTGACAATGGTACTGAAATGCATAAAGAACCAAGAAATTACTTGGAACGGATCAAGCTGTATAAGAGCGAGGCATTCGCCTCCATGCTCTCCCAGGCCGGTTTGGTTCTGGATTACATTCATGGGGGCTATGACGAGGAGGTTTATAATGCCGCTACGTCGCCCCGGATGATTATGGTTGGGCGGCGATGCGCATGAGCAGGTCCGAAATTGAAGTGTTCGAGCAGGAAGAACTGGTTCGGGTCCGGATTTCTATGGCCCCTCCGCTGCGCTGGGTCAACAGCTATATCCTCCGTGGCGAAGAAGGCGTCACCATCGTGGATCCCGGTCCAAGGACCGATCTTGCCGAATCGGAATGGGTAACCGCTCTGCGTGAATTGGACATTTCTCCCCGAGAGATCGCCTCGATCGTGGTGACCCACCATCATCCGGACCATTACGGGATGGCTGGTTATTTGCAGTTGTTGACCGGAGCCGAGGTGTTCATGTCAAGGCGGGCTCATGAGGAGACGCAGCGGATGTGGGGAACGGATAGCAACGTGAACGACGCGCTATTGCAGCTCTACCGTAAGCACGGGATGCCGAGCTCCTGGTATGAGCAACTGCCGGAACATCTGGAGGGCTTCCTGGCACAGGTTACGCCATCCCCGGAGGTGACTTACTGGGCTGAAGGGGATGCGCTGGTGATGGGCGGCCGGGATTGGGTCGCGGTCGAGAGCGCGGGGCATGCTCCGGGCCATCTGTCGTTTTACGATCCGGAGCGGCGCCTTATGCTCTGCGGAGATGCGGTTCTGCCGCAGATCTCCCCCAATATCAGCTTGCTGCCGGGCAGTGACCCGCAGCCGCTGCAATCGTTCATAAATTCGCTCTCCAAGCTGGGAGCCTACAAGGTGGTTAAGGCATTTCCCGGCCACCGCAACCCGTTCTCGCATTTTACGGAGCGAACGCAGGACCTCTTAATTCATCACGAGGAGCGATTGGATCTGATTCATTCGCTGCTGACCGAACGGGATCAGACCGGCTTTGAGATTTGTACCGCCCTGTTCGGAATGGAGCTGGGTATTCACCAAATGCGCTTTGCTATGTCGGAGGCGCTGGCCCATCTGGTCGAACTGGTGCGTCAGGGGCGGGCGATTGAAATCCCGGGTTCGGATGGAAGCTGCTTTTATAGGAGATCAGGTCCGGCAGGATGATCGGTCAAAATAAATAGCGCCCTGTTTGTAAAGGGCGCCATCTTTCTGGCTGTCCGAGATTACTCGGCGGCCTTTTCGTGTTTTTCCAGCTCACGGCGGATAGAAAATTACAGTTGAATTCGCAGCTGTGCTTTTGCCCTTGGCGGATTAACGAACAATGTCTTTGCCGAGCGTTTCTTCGCCGTGCTCAAGCTCCCGTTCCGTTTGCTTGCGGTGGGCGATCCGGCTGCTTGCCGAGGCGGCTACCGCTCCTACGATGTCATCCAGGAACGTGTTGCATGGACCGAGCGTTTTATCATTCAGCCGTTCCAGAATTCCCGGTTTGAGCTTGTCCACGTATCCATAATTCGTGAAGCCGATGCTGCCGTACACATTGACGATGGAAAAAGCGAGTATTTCGTCGACACCGTATAATCCTTCGTCATTGGAGATCATATCTTGAAGTTCGGGGATCAGCAGTTCCTGTTCGGCGAGAATATCCAATTGAATGCCGGTCAACACGGCGTTTTGCACTTCCCGTTTGCTCAGTACCTGCTCGACATTATGGATGCATTCCTCCATCGTCAGGTTCGGGTAGTATTTTTTCTGAAGCAGCATGACCAGTTCCGCGATCTCTTCGATTTTAACGCCCCGCTTCTGAAGCCAGACTTTCGTAGCATCGGCTACTTTTTTACTGTTCAGGCTGTAAGGCGCTTTCGCTTTTCTTTCTTCTTGTTCCATCTCGTCACCTACTCCTCCCGCTGTTTGAGGTAAACTCGCGTATTTTTAGAAAACATAGCTAAGATGCAGTTTGTCCACCTTGGTGAAAAATATAGTTATTTTTCCAAAAAGGGGCTCGTATACATAGTAATAGAGGTTGTTCAAAAAGTCATCTTTTGGACAATCCCGAGAACATGTTAGGAGGATGTCCGATGATTAGATGGAACCGCCAGTTACGCAATACGGCCGCCGCCGGGATGTTGGCGATCCCGCTTTTGTTGTCAGGCTGCAGTCTGTTCGGAATGGGCTCTTCGGCGCAAATCGATCCGCCTCCGGGCGATGTCGAGGCTCAAATGCTGCAATCGTTGGAGTCCGCGAACGGGACAGGCCGGACAAGCATCGCAACGGAGGAAGCGTTGTCGACCGTCTATCTCAAGAACGAGCAGGGCTGGCTCGCGCCGGTTTCTTTACACCTGCCGAAGGGCGACGCCACGGATAAGCAGATCCGGATGCTGGAGATGCTCGTTGACGGAGGACCTTATCAAGGTACGGTTCCTACCGGATTCAGCGGGGTGCTGCCGGCAGGCACGGAGGTTCAAGCCGTTACGCTGAAAAAGGACGAGAAGCTGGCGATCGTCGAATTCAACAAGTCGTTCGGTACTTACGCCGCTACGGACGAACGCAAGATTCTGGAGGCCGTTACATGGACATTGCTTGGCGATCCGGATATCGAAAACGTCCAGTTGTGGATGGATGGCGCCAAACTGAATGAAATGCCGGTGAACGGAACTCCCCTGGATCGGCCGCTCAACCGTACGCTGGGCATCAATCTGGAGCTGGGTGACGGCATCAGCTTGTCTCAGACCCGGCCGGTGACGGTCTTCTTCTCGGCATCGACGCCGGATGGGGTCCAGTACTTCGTACCGGTAACCCGGTTCGTATCCTCGGAGAAAAACACCGTCACGGGCGCATTGACCGAGTTGATCAAAGGGCCATCCCGCGGAGACGGCCTGGAACGGGTGCTCACGGACAATACGGTGCTGAAAGCGGTGGAGTTATCGGAGGATGGAGTAATTACCGTCTCCATTGAAGACGATATGTTCGAGGCTGGAGAAAAGCCGCCGGCACAAATGCTGCAGTCGCTGGTGCTGACCGTAACCGAGAATGCCCCGGACAAAAAGGTCCGGATTTGGTTGAACGGACAAAAAGACGTGATCGGCATGGACAACCAGAAGTATGGGGAACCGGTGCTTCGCCCGGAAAGCATCAACGAAATTCCGCTGTAAGAAGTCATTTTACAGAACAGGACCTGCTGTAGCGGGTCTTCTTTTTTTGTTCCGGAAGCCCATGATTGGGGGAGGAATGGAATGATGCTTTTATGCCTACACTTTGGTAGAATAGGGAAAGCATAAAGACAGCATGAAACGTAGGAGGCAGTAATGATGAGAATAAACGGGCGTGAGGCGAACGAACGGCGGCCGATGAAATTGACCGTGGACATAAATAAATATGCGGAAGGCTCCGTATACATCGAGGTCGGCGATACCAAAGTTATGTGTACGGCCACGGTGGAAGAGAAAGTTCCGATGTTCATGAAGGGGCAGGGAAAAGGTTGGGTAACCGCAGAGTATTCCATGCTCCCCCGGGCGACCCAAACCCGTAATCAGCGGGAGTCGGCTCGCGGCAAACTTACCGGAAGAACGATGGAAATTCAGCGTCTTATCGGGCGCGCGCTGCGCTCGGTAGTTGATCTGCAGGCGCTTGGCGAGCGTTCTATTACGATCGATTGCGATGTGCTGCAGGCGGATGGAGGCACCCGGACGACGTCGATTACCGGAGCGTTCGTTGCGCTGGCCATTGCCGTGAACAAGCTTGCCCTGAAGCATTCGCTGCCCGTGTTTCCGATCACGGATTATCTTGCCTCAGTCAGTGTTGGCGTGGTGGGTCAACAGATGCTGCTCGACCTGAACTATGAGGAGGATTCCAAGGCTAAGGTCGATATGAATGTCGTGATGACCGGCCAAAGCCAATTCGTCGAGGTTCAAGGAACCGGAGAAGAAAAACCTTTTTCGAGACAGGAGCTGGACGGATTGCTTGCTCTTGCGGAAAAAGGAATTCAGGAAATGATACAGCAGCAGCGTGAAGTCTTGGGACCGATTGCGCTTAAGATCCGGGGCGGCGAAACGGGGGCTAACGTATAATGGCTGACGAGTCAGTAATCATTGTCGCTACCCGTAATCAAGGAAAAGTGCGCGAGTTTGCCCATGCGCTTGAATTTCTCGGCAAACCCGTCAAAAGCATGTACGATTACCCGGAGATTCCGGAGATCGTGGAGGATGGCAAGACTTTTGAAGAGAACGCCCGTAAAAAGGCCAAAACCGCCGGCGATCTGCTGGGCCAGCCCGTGCTTGCAGATGATTCCGGTCTGTGCGTTGATAAGCTGAACGGAGATCCGGGAGTTTACTCCGCCCGTTATGCGGGAGAGGGAGCCTCGGACGAGGACAACAACCTGAAGCTGCTGAGGGAGCTTGAGAAGTTGCAACAGGGAGAAGATACGGAACAGCCGCTGCTGAGCACGGCCCGGTTCGTATGCCATCTCGCCCTGTACGATCCGGCGACGGGAGAATTTACCGATGCCACCGGTACGGTTGAAGGCTGGATTACCTCGGAGCCGGCTGGAGGCGGGGGCTTTGGGTACGACCCATTGTTCTATATGCCGGCCTACGAGAAAACGCTCGCCGAGCTGACACTGGAAGAAAAACAGGCGGTCAGCCACCGCGGCGCGGCGCTGCGGGAACTGGCCGACAAGCTGAATGCATCGGCGCGTGAATAAATTTAAAGAACCTTGGCTTTCCTCTCTTTTTGAGGCTAGCCAAGGTTTTTTTGTGTATTTCAGGTCCGGTTATCGGATCGCCACGCGGTAGGTCTTTAGCCAATGATTGACTTGAGCCAGATATGCGAAAAGCTGCGGACCGGACATCAGCTGGCCGAACCAGGGCAGATGTGTCGATGATTCGGGGGATGCCGCAATCTCGCGGACCCGGGCTGCATCGACAAGCGGAAGAATCGGCGAGGAAGGATCGTCGAGAATGGCGAGCACTTGCCCCCTGACCGCATCAAGATAAGCCGGATTGTGGGTTTTGGGGTAGGGGCTCTTTTTGCGGTACAGAACATCGTCCGGCAGGATACCTTCCAATGCTTTGCGAAGAATGCCTTTCTCACGGTCTCCGGTCGATTTGATCTCCCAAGGCACATTCCAGACGTATTGGACCAGACGATGGTCGCAGAACGGGACACGGACTTCAAGCCCGGCGGCCATGCTCATCCGGTCCTTCCGGTCAAGCAGGGTCGGCATGAATCTGGTGATATTCAAATACGACATCGTTCTCATCCGGGCCTGCTCCGGCGTTTCTCCTTCCAGATGAGGGACCTCGGCCACCGCTTGGCTGTACCTGTCCGCAACATACCGTTCTGGAGCAATCCAGTCACGGATTTCCGGAGACAGCAAACCGGCCCGGAGGTCGGTAGCCACGGACCAGGGAAACGTGCCGGAGCTCAGCAGCTCTTCGCGGTGAAACCAGGGATAGCCGCCAAATACTTCGTCCGCGGCTTCCCCGGAGATGGCCACGGTCGCGCCCTTTTTGATCTCCCGGCAAAAGAGCAGCAGCGAAGCGTCCACATCCGCCATGCCGGGGAGGTCGCGGGCTAGAGTCGAATCCAGCAATGCGCCGATCAGCTCGGGCGTATCGAAGGAGATCCAGTGATGCTCCGTGCCGAGCTCCTCCACCATGCGCTTGATCCAGGGCGCATCGGCTCCCGGCTGATAGCTGTGAGCCTGAAAATATTTATCGTTATCCACGTAATCCACCGAATACGTATGCACCTGCCCCTGACCGGTCCGCCGGTAATAGTCGACGGCCA
Source organism: Paenibacillus sp. Marseille-P2973 (assembly GCF_018101095.1). Lineage (NCBI taxonomy): Bacteria > Bacillati > Bacillota > Bacilli > Caryophanales > Paenibacillaceae > Paenibacillus > Paenibacillus sp. Marseille-P2973. The sequence goes on along the minus strand of NZ_JAGQEH010000009.1, from coordinate 64,727 downwards.
ATGCAGTCAGTGCGCTGGAATCAAGACCTCCGGACAGCAGCGTGCATACCGGAACATCCGATAACAGCTGACGTTCCATAGTGTCCTGCAGCAAGGTTCGGATATTGGCGGCGGTCTCGTCGACGGAATCCGCGTGGGGTTCCGCCTCAAGCTTCCAATAAGCATAGGATCGGAGTCCGGCGCGGCTGAAGATCATAACATGCCCTGGACGCAGCTCGTGCATGTTTCGATAAATCCCATGCCCGGGTGTCCGCGCAGGACCGACAACGAAAATTTCCGCCAATCCTTCTGGTCCGATCACCGCCTCCATCTTGGGATGCTGAAGGATGGACTTCGGCTCCGAGGCAAAGATCAAGGTTTCGTTGATTTCACTGTAAAAGAGCGGCTTGACTCCCAGCCGGTCCCTCGCAAAAAACACATGCTCCCTCGTGCTGTCCCAAACCGCGAATGCAAATATGCCATTCAACCGATAGACGCAATCCGGTCCCCATTCGATATAAGCCTGAAGCAGTACCTCCGTATCGCAATGGGTCCGGAATGTACGGCCCCTTCTGCGAAGTTCATCTTTCAATTCGGGGGCGTTGTAGATTTCTCCGTTATATACAATTGTATATGTCGCCCCCTCCTCCTGAATGATCATGGGCTGGGCCCCGTTCTCGGGATCCATGACGCTCAGGCGGCGGTGTCCGAACGCGCAGGGCCCGGAAATCCAGGTTCCCTGGGCGTCCGGGCCTCTCTTTTCAAGACAGGATGTCATTGACTGCACCAGGTTCGATTCTGTCGTCAAATCTCGATTCCATTCGATAAATCCGGTAATTCCGCACATGCTGGTTTCTCCTCTCTAAGACGGCTTCCGTTCTCTTCGTCGTTCCGGTGAAAAGTAATATCAAATTATGCCTGGCAGAGGCATAAAATGTCTGTCCTTTACGGAAAACTATGAGTAAAAAGGGGATTATTCCCCGGGTTAGGAGGGATGGACGTGGAAAAAAACACTTACTATGTATCGCTTCAGGGGCGTTCTTTACTGGAGGAACAAGGGGCGGCGCCCTATGAATGGGTGATCCGCGCGACACCGGAAGAAGCTGACATGATAAGTCATATGTTGGAGCAAATTGATGAAAAAGAAACGAGCGGCTTTATCGCATACACCTTTCCTTGGCCCGATACGCCGGAGGAAGATGTCAACGCCAACTACCAAAGCAATATTAATGAACTATATCGGCAAATTTACCGGCTTGGAACAGAAGAGACCCGCGAGCAATTGCGCAGCTCACTTGGTTTTGATTCGGATTAACATATTCAGATAATGATGGGGGCCGGAGTAGGAGTAGGAGTAGGGCAGGAGTAGGGTAGGAGCACGAGCACGAAAAGGAATAGAAGAAGGGGGCCGCCACTGCAAATGTATTACATTAAAGATGCTACATTCAGAAGAACTACGGAGTATGACGGGGTCTCCTGCGCGGAAATCCAGGTGAGGCCGGGGGCCGTCGGAGATCCCGATTTGTTTGTGTACATCGCGCGGTCTTCCGGGGGAGGGGGCGGGGACCGGAGCGGTGGCGGAAAAAACGAATACGAGATCATCCGCATGATCCGGAGCGATGCCGATCTCGAAACCGACTGGTATGACAACAGCATGCATCAAGCCACCGCCGTAGTGGCCGAGGAGGATTTCTGCGAATCCGGCTGGCCCGCTCCCGAGATCCAGCGGGAGCAATTCCTGCAGCGACTCCTTGCGCACGACGGCATCGCCTCCCGTTTGCAAGAGGAGCTGGGTCGCAAGGTGTAATAACCTAACCAATACGTGGAGTGGCTTGGGTGGCTCGGAATGCATGGTACGGTGTGGTACTGCATGGCGTGCGTGGCGTGCGTCGCATGGAGGAGTAATCGGCCAGCATAATATAACCATGTCAGTAAGCTTAGTTACTTGGCAGGCAGAACGGAAAGGAAATGTCTAACGGACATCAGAGACCTTAAACTCGGGAAAAAGGGTGGTTTTGCAATCTAACGGACATCAGAGACCTTAATTGGCTTAAAAAGTAACTTGGCATGGAAAATTCCCGATAATAGCGTCTCCTGTGTCCGTTAGAAATCAAAATGGACCAAATCAGCCGACTTAAGGTCCACCATGTCCGTTAAATCTTCTACTATACGATCGCATCCAAGAGCCGATCTATCTAGCTGCGTGTTACCTCACATTAACTAACTTAAACTATTACGTGGCTGGGTTGGTAAACCGTGGTTTTGAGTACTGTGGCATAGTGGGGTGTGTAAGAGTAATCGGCCAGCATGTGTGACCATTTCAGCAATCTTAGTTACTTGGCCAGGCAGAACGGACCGGAAATGTCTAACGGACATCAGAGACCTTAAACTCGGGAAAAAGGGTGGTTTTGCAATCTAACGGACATCAGAGACCTTAATTGGCTTAAAAAGTAACTTGGCATGGAAAATTCTCGGTAATAGCGTCTCCTGTGTCCGTTAGAAATCAAAATGGACCAAATCAGCCGACTTAAGGTCCGCCATGTCCGTTAAATCTCCTACCATTGATCGCATCTGAATTCTGATCGCATTTGAATTCCAAACGCCATTTAGCCATATATGCCAGGACACAGTGTTAAACACTAACCAGTTCGCCGCTTACTTCCAGACGATGTTAAAAATCGTCAAAATAATCCTCTTTGAAAAAACCAAAGGATGCGTTATAATAATTAACGCATCCTTTTTTTACATACTATATGTCCCAGTAGCTCAGCTGGATAGAGCAACGGCCTTCTAAGCCGTCGGTCGGGGGTTCGAATCCCTCCTGGGACGTAGTCAAGAGCCGGTTCATTGCGAACCGGCTTTTTTCGTCCCTGGGGATAAGAACCCCTACAAGGGGTTCGTCGGAGCGAGGCCAACCGTGCACCACGGAAACGGCTGAGCGGAGTCTCGCGCCGAAGCGCGAGTACACCTCCTGGGACGTAGTCAAGAGCCGGTTCATTGCGAACCGGCTTTTTTCGTCCCTGGGGGTGAGAACCCCTACAAGGGGTTCGTCGTAGCAAGGCCAACCGTGCACCACGGAAACGGCTGAGCGGAGTCTCGCGCCGAAGCGCGAGTACACCTCCTGGGACGTAGTCAAGAGCCGGTTCATTGCGAACCGGCTTTTTTCGTCCCTAGGAATAAGAACCCCTACAAGGGGTTCGTCGTAGCGAGACCAACCGTGCACCACGGAAAAGGCCGAGCGGAGTCTCGCGCCGGAGCGCGAGTATCCTCCTCCGTCGTACCAGCTATTTAATCGCGACGAGCAGCGCTCCGGCCGCGATCAGGACGACGCCGGCTGCAGCGGTCCAGGAAAGTTTCTCGCCGAGGAACACGAAGGCCAGGATCACGGCGATGACTACGCTCAGTTTGTCGATCGGGCCGACCTGGGATACTTTTCCGTACTTCAGCGCGAGAAAATAAAACAGCCAGGATAATGCGCCGGCGATACCGCTCAAGAAGATAAACGAGAGGGCCTTTTTCTGCGCCATGATGTCCGCCAGCTGCGTAAACTTGCCCTGCACAGCAACTACACCAAGCAGGAATAGGGCCATAATGACGGCCCGGATTGCCGTGGCGGCGTTAGCATCGATGTGCTGCAATCCGATTTTACCGAAAATCGCTACCAGTGCGGCGGACACGGCGGATAATAACGCATAAATTAGCCAAAGCGGCATTTGGTTAAACAACTCCTTTCGAGATATAAATAAAGAAAAACCCTTTGGAATCCAAAGGGTTGATGTTATGTAATATGGAGCGGGTGAAGGGAATCGAACCCTCGCCTCAAGCTTGGGAAGCTGGCGTTCTACCATTGAACTACACCCGCATAAGCGACTTAAATATTATATCATACGGAGTAAAAAGATCAAGTATTCCGTTCTCCGTCCGAATTCGTCAATCGCCCACTACATGACTACGATTCGCCTTGCGGCAGCTAATGCCCGCAATTCGACATTAATTTTTTCCTTCTCCTCTACGGTCAGTTGCAAGGATAAGCCATAGTGAAACAACTCGGCCCCATGAGGGTTCTGCCAGCGAATTTCTCCGGGAAAAGTGTAGCTCTCTTCACTCAGTTGAAAATGGACCGCGGCACCGATCGAATGCTCGGCGGCATGAAGATTAAGGCCGGTCTGAATCCGGCAGCCAGACTTGCTGATATCAATCAGTTCAGCTTCGGCCAGTTTGCTGTTGACCGGTTTGAGATCGATGGATTTAATCTCGATCCAACAAGTCATCGGCGGGTTGATCGTATAACGAAACGGTTCGTTTCTGCGGGAATTCATGTCTGGTTATTGAACCTCCAAAAGGCAAGATATTCCGATTATACGCGAAAAGAGGGGATTTGGACATGAATCTATCGCCCCATTTAATGAACAAAAAGTCAAAAAGCGTGGCCGAAGGAAATTTCTCCTTAAGTCACGCCTTTTTATATTATTTCGTGGCCATACCGTTCATGATCAGTGTGATCGTATGACGAATCTCCTGTTCCTCATCCCAAGGTGCTTCCGGCACCACCAGAAAATGGGTAACAAACAAACCGATCATGGCCGTCGAGGCAAAACGAAGCAAGGCAGGGGTAGGCAGGTCGACGACCTCTCCCTTAGCTTTGAAATGTTCAATAATTTCCATGAAGCGCTTGAATACCCTGGTTCCGATATGCTGCTTGAATTCTTTCTGGAGCATGGGCTGGAACGGAATTTCCTGCAGCATAATTTTGATGATTTTGAGGTGCTTACGGGCAAAATTCATCCGATTGACCGCCACAGCGTACAGGAAGTCCTCCAGCGTAGGGTAGTCGGTCTCCAGCACCTCTTTAAATTCGTTCAAGACAAAGGGGGCAAGCAGCTTGCTCATCATGGGGGAAACGATGGAAATCAGAAGCTCCTTTTTCGTCTTGTAATGCCGGAAAATCGTTCCCTCAGCCACTCCCGCTTTCTGGGCGATTTCACTGGTGGAGGAAGAGGCGTATCCTTTCTCGGCAAATACCTCCACGGCGGCTTGCACGATTCTGAGCTGCTTTTCGGTCATTTTTTCGTCGCTCATTTTAACGATTTCCTGGATCCACTGATCGACGGGCTCCACGGGTTCCTGCTGCGGCATAACTTGATTCCTCCTGCAAATGACTATTGTTACCTCATATTAACATAAGGGGGAGGGATCTATTCAAATCTTGCGGTGTTTGCGCAAGGCGAGCACATTCAGCAGCATGAACACAAGCGAGAAACCGATCAGAACGAATATGTTCCCTGCAATCGTATCCCATCCCTTGCCCCGAATCATTACCTCACTGAGCGCCTCGGTCCCGTAGGTTAGCGGCATAACAATTTTTAGCTGCTGCAGCCATTCCGGAAGAGTTTCCAACGGGAAAAGACCCGATAAGAAGAGCTGAGGAACAATAATGAGCGGAATAAACTGAATCATCTGAAGCTCGTTGTTGGCAAACGCAGACAGCAATGTCCCGAGGGTTAAAGCGGTCATCGACAAAAGCAGTGTCAGCAGCAAGACGAAGGCAAAGGAACCGGCCATGAGGATCCCGAGCACTTGGATACAGAACCATGAGATCAGGAGTGCCTGAAATACCGTGAAGATGCCGAAGCCGCCGACATATCCGACCACCAGCTCCCAGCGCTTGATCGGTGTCGAGAGGAGTCTCTCTAGTGTTCCGGTTGTACGTTCGCGCAGGAAGGACACCCCGGCGATAAGAAAGACGAAGAAGAATACGAAAAATCCGATCAAGATCGGTCCGAACTGGTCGATGCTCGTCATATCTTCCGATCCATGAAGATAGGAAACATTCATCTTATCTGCCGCTCCGTTCACATCCGGCTGAAGCTCTCTTGACACCTTTTGCAAAAGCATTAGTACGGATTTGTTTACAGTCGGTTCGCTTCCTTCCAGCTTAACGTCCAGCCCGTTTCCTGACTGGGTGATTATCGCATCTATCTTTCGTTCGTCGAGTGCCTGATCTGTTCTCTCCTTGTCCTCATAAGTAAAAATCGTGGCTCCCTGTTTTTCCAGGCTTGTGACTAAAGGGGCGGGGATCTGGACGATACCCAGGTTCGGTTCATAATCTTTCCCGTTAAATACCAGGTGCATTAAGGTCAATACTACGAGTGGAGCAATGAAAATGAGGGCCAGCGTCCTTTTATCACGGCGAAATTGACGAAGAATGCGTAACATGATTGCCCAGATTTTCATGACTCTCCACCTCCGTAATAAATAAATGCTTCTTCGATTGTTTGTTTGCCGGCCTGCGAGATGAGGGCGGACGGTGTATCGGCAGCGAGAAGAGCGCCGTTTCGGATCATGCCGAGGCGGTCGCATTTCTCCGCTTCGTCCATTACATGCGTAGTCATGAGAATCGTGGTGCCTTTGGCATTCAAGGCCTTTAACTCGCTCCAGATCGACTGCCGCAGCAGAGGATCGATGCCGACGGTCGGCTCGTCGAGGACGAGCAGCGGAGGCTCATGCAGCAAAGCGATCGCCAGCGACAATCTTCGTTTCATACCTCCTGAATATTGATCCACTCTTTTGTGCAAATCATCGCCAAGGGCGACGATCTCCATGACTTCTCTGATCCTGATTTTGCGCCGAGGACCTTTCATTCCGTAAAGAGCCGCAAAAAACTCGAGATTCTCGAGAGCGCTTAGCTCGGTGTAAAGCGCATCGGATTGCGCCATATATCCGATTTGACGAAGCATGCTCAGCTTGGGCATGACCGTCCCGAATATGCGGACCTCGCCGGAACTGACGGTATCAATCCCTGTCAGCAGCTTGACTAGCGTGGTTTTACCGGACCCCGAAGGGCCCAGCAAACCGAACGTCTCGGCCGGCCGGACTTCGAGCGAAATATCATTCAAAACCATTTTCTTTCCGAAACGTTTACCGACATGGGTCGCTTGAATAACTGATTCATTATGAGACATTTAGCAGCCTCCTAAGTTGTGTTCATAAAAATGAGTGAGTACTCACTATTAATATATGCTTAAGCACGCTAAATGTAAATGAAAGAGATGATTTTTTTAAATATTTTACAAAGTATTACAATCCCGGAGAATTGAATTAACAATTCTGTACGACAATCAAGGCATAGCACAATATACCTATTCATCACCCCACAAAGTAACATAAATTCTCGACTGCAGATCTCGTACTTTGCGGGACCCGGACACAAAATCATAAAAAAAGGGTGAACCGAATGAAAAACAGTAAAATGCTCGGTATGGTTCTAACAACTGCTCTATTGGCCTCAGCCACGGCAGTCGGTACCGCGGGAGCCGCCGTCAGTACAAAAGCCGGGAATGCGGGGACCAAAGCAACAGCTGCCCAAAGCAAAACGGCAACCGTTAAACTTACCGTCGATGGTACTCAAGTCTCCGTTAAAGCAGTGACATCCGGGAAAACAACGCTTTACTCGCTACGGGATCTGGCAAACGCTTTGGGCGCCGATATCAAGCTTAGCGGAGGCAGTTTGGTTATCAAGGATGCATCCCAACAGTACGAATTAAGCCTTAAAATCGGCTCCAAGGATTACAGTGTAAACGGAGAAACCGGGCAATTCGGAACGGCCCCGCAACAAATTGGCGGAACGGTTTACGTCGAACTGTCGTCTGTAGTTGAAGCGTTGGGCGGAGAACTGCTGCCTTCGAAGGGACTTCTTAGTGTAGGCCGCTTGTCCGGACAATTTGATCTGCCGTTTTTTGATGCCGCAGGGAACGTGATTGCCGCGAAAGAGGATGGAGAAGTGCCGCAATTGATCAAGCTGGATTCGGGTGGCCGATATGAAGTCTTTTCTTCAAATGAAAATGCGGTCGGAGCGGTAGTATCCCCGGATGGATCCCAGGCTGCCTTTACGAGTGAGAGCGGCGGACTTTATTTGCTGAATACGGTTAGCGGGCTGGTGAAGCAGCTCGGTAAAGATACTTCGGTTAAGACGGACCTGTTCTGGTCCAAGGACGGGAAGAGCATTTATTTTATCCAAGGGGACAAACAGGAGAAGATTGCATACATAAGCGTGGATACAGGCAAAGTGACCGAGGTGCTGGCGGATAAAGTGGAGAACAAATCCGGCGTACAGGTTAGTGAAGATGGAAAAAAAGTGATCTATTTCGTACAAGTGACGGGAAAAGCTGAAACGGATAAAGAAGGCACGGAGGAGTCGCTTAAAATCGACTATTCCAACGCCGGTACTCAAGTGTTCTCGCTGGACCTTGCCACCAAAGATTCCAAGCCTCGTCAGTTGACCAAGGATAGTTACAATAAGCTGTACCTTTCCCTGCTGGCGGACGGCAGAGCCGTTTACGTAAGCGCAGATCCGGATGGCGTGATTCAGAACAGCTTGCTGAAGGTCGTTTCTGCGGACGGAAATAACGTAACGGATTTGGCGGCTGATTTGGATGTCGTCTCGGCTGTGGTGTCGGGAGGCAAACTATTCGTGCTGGCAGCGTCGGACAACGGCAGTAAGGTATATGAAGTAGCTTCATCGGGCGCTAAAACCGAACTGTACAGTACGGATAAAGATGTCAGCGAATTGACGGTTTCCAAAACTGGGGCCATCGCGTTGATTGCCGAAGGCAAAGTTGTGTTGGTACAGGATGGCAAAGGAACGGAATTAACCAAATAGACCGAAATCGGGAGGAGAATCATCCATGAAATTATTTAAAAAATTATCATTGTTCACAGTAGCGTCTGCTTTATTATTGTCGTCTGCGATCGCGGGTACGGCCGGAGCCAAAGACACTTTGAAAGGTAAAATCACCATCAATGGTTCGACAGCATTACTGCCGCTCACTTTGCAGGCGGGAAAGGAATTCCAAAAACTCCATCCGAAGGTTAAAATCTCTGCCAGCGGGAAAGGTTCCGTTACCGGCCCGCAGGCCGTAAAGAAAGGAATCGCCGATATCGGAGCATGCGACTGGGATGCCAGCGTTGATGTGCCTGGATTTAAAGCATTCGACGGCCAAGTGGCCAATAAGGTCGCCGTTATTCCGTTTGCCACGATCGTAAACAAAAGCGTAAAAGTCGACAACTTGACCACCGAGCAGCTTAAGGGCATCTATTCCGGCAAAATTACGAATTGGAAGGACGTTGGCGGAGAAGATGAGGACATTGTGGTAATCACCCGTTCCTTCGGTTCCGGCACGCGCGTCAATTACCAGGCCAAAGCGCTGGGCGGCGGCGACATCGTGAAAAAAGAAAAGAACTACAAGGAAGTCGGATCCAGCGGTGACATGAAGACAGCTGTGGCAACGACTCCGAATTCGATCGGTTACATCGACCTTACGTACATCAGCGGCAGCGACATTAAAGCTGTGAAACATGACGGCGTTGCGGCGACTACCGAAAACGTCATTAACGGCAAATACAAAATCTGGTCCTACGGTTACTACATGACCAAGGGTGAGCCAACCGGGGCGACCAAAGCGTTTATCGAATACGTGCAAAGCAAAAAATTCCAAGAAAGCTCTCTGAAAAAGCTCAAATTCATTCCGATCTCCGCCATGAAATAATCTTGTTATCGTAACCCGGCCAGCCCTGAACTTCGGGGCTGGCCGCTGTATGGGAGGAAACTATCGTGAGCATGCCAGTTCATCAAGCCGGCAACCTGGAGGGCGCAGACTCGGCTCCTATGCCCAATCGCCGTAGGACCAGACGGTTTAACAAGGCGTTTTTTTTAAACAAGCTTTTTAAAAATTACTTTTTGTTCAGCATTTTGACTCTTTGTGCCGTTCTGGCACTGGTTATCTTCTTTATAGGAAGAACAGCGATTCTTGTGTTCGGGGACGTTTCTCCGGCCGAGTTCTTCTTCTCGCTGGACTGGACGCCGGAAGAGGGGCGATTCGGAGCCGCTCTGTTTATTTTAAATACGCTGTCTTTAACTTTGCTGACTTTGATTATGGCTGTTCCCATTTCCGTTGGGCTTGCAATTCTTATGGCGGAGATTGCGCCGAAATGGATGAAAAAGGCCATCCGGCCCGTTCTGGATCTGCTCGTGGGCATCCCCTCGATCGTCTACGGTTATCTCGGATTAACCGTCCTGCTTCCATTCCTGCGTGAACTGAGCGGCGAAGGATTAGGGGACGGCTTGTTGGCGGCCGCCATCGTGCTGACGATCATGATTTTGCCGACGATCAGCCGAATTAGCGACGATGCGATCGGAGCCGTCCCGAAAAAATACCGAGAGGCCGCCTATGCGCTTGGTTCAACCCGTCTTCAGGTCATTTTCAGGGTTGTCTTGCCGGCGGCCGGCCGGGGGATCGTGGCCGCGGTGATTCTCGGGATGACTCGGGCCATCGGGGAAACCATGGCCGTAGTTATGGTGATCGGAAATACGCCCCAGTTGGCTAAGACATTATTTACGCCCTCATCAGTACTGACGAGCAATATCGTGATGCAAATCTCGAACGTCGAGTTTGATTCGGCATGGAATTACGCTCTGCATATGATGGCTTTCCTGCTGCTCCTCATTTCCTTCGCGCTCATTCTGGTTATCCGATACCTTGGAAGAAAGGGAGGGGCTGAATCATGAACCGGTTTAGCGCATCAAGAAAACAGATTCGCGCTCTGCGATTGGACCGGATCGCAACGGCTTGTTTTTACGGGCTCGGCGCGCTGGTACTGCTCCTGATTTTTTGGCTCTTGTTCACGATTTTGGGGAAGGGATTACCGGGAATTACTCTGTCTTTCCTGACCAAGCTCCCCGAAGAAATCGATCCTGGCGGCGGTATCGGCCCCATGCTGTTCAATTCCTTCTACGTGCTGATCTTGTCGTTGATCATTTCTATCCCGATCGGGGTAGGGGCCGGCATTTATATGGCCGAATATGCACCGAAGAATCGGTTTACGGAAGTGCTTCGCATCTGCGTCGAGTCGCTGTCCTCCGTTCCGTCCATCGTCTTCGGCCTATTGGGCTTAGCGATCTTCGCCGAGCTGCTCGGCATCGGTCTGACGATTCTGGGCGGCGCGGTAAGCCTTGCTTTTCTTAATCTGCCGATGCTGGCACGGGTAACGGAGGAAGCCGTCCGGGCGGTTCCGGACGATCTTCGTAACGCTTCGTATGCGCTCGGCGCGACGAAGTTCGAGGTGATCCGATCCGTCGTTCTGCCTGTGGCGATGGATGGTATTGTCACCGGCATCTGTCTTGTGGCCGGGCGGGCTTTTGGGGAATCGGCTGTCATTATTTTGACAGCAGGCCTTAGTACATCCGGTGAGATGTGGGACTTCAATTTATTCTCGCCGGGCGAGACGTTGGCGGTCCACCTTTGGTATGTCAACTCCGAGGCGATCGTGGAGGATGCCCGTCAGATTGCGGATAAGTCCGCAGCGGTGCTGGTTTTCGTGGTGCTGCTGATCAATCTGTTATTCCGCGTGCCGCTTTGGTTTAACAACCGGAAGTTAAAACGCTAAAAAAAATCGCTGTATTCGCAAGTGGCGGGGGATGGTTACCCTCTCTTGCAATACAGCGGTTTTTATTTGTTCAGGGTTGTGAGACTTATGGGATCTGTGGGACCACAATGATACTTTCCGGCATGTTATTCTGCTTTTTGCAACTGCTGGCGGATGTCTTCTTCCAATGCTTCCGGCTCGGTGCGGGCACTGTACTGTTTGATGATATTGCCTTGACGGTCGATGAGGAATTTGACGAAGTTCCACTCGATATCGCCTGTACGGTAAGGCTCAGGGGTGTTTTCTACCAAATAGTTGTATAACGGATGAGCGTTTTCGCCCTTCACGTCGATTTTGCTGAACATCGGGAAGGTTACCTGATAGTTCAAGTCGCAGAAGTTTTTAATCTCTTCCTCAGTCCCGGGTTCCTGCCCGGCGAACTGATTGCAGGGAAAACCGAGCACGGTGAAGCCCTGATCCTTATAAGTGCTGTATAGGTGCTGCAGCCCTTTGTAATGCGGGGTCAGTCCGCAGGCGCTGGCCGTGTTGACAATCAGCAGAACCTGACCTTTGTACGGCTCGAGCGTGGTTTCTTTTCCGTCGATGGTATTTACTTGGAAATTATATATCGATTGACTCATTCTATCGCCTCCATTTTTATGTAATATCTTCAATTTTAACTGATTAGTAGAACGAAACTCAATTTGGCGTGAAATAGACTTAAAAGTGTAAAAAATATGAAAGTAAATCATTGGAGTACGTATGTCGATTCCGGTTATAATTTAGGAAGATATTCTTTTGAACATAGAAATCGGAACCGGTTGAAAATGGAGGCGGGAAGATGGCCAGGAAATCAAGAAAAGTGACTATCGTGGGGTCAGGGCTCGTCGGGGCGGCCTGTGCATATTCGATGATCAATCAGTCCATCTGCGATGAGATCATGATGGTGGATCGGACCTATGACCGCGCGGTGGCCCAGGCGCTGGATTTATCGCATTGCATGGATTTTACTTCCACCCGGACAAAAGTCCATGCCGGTAATCTGGAGGATTGCAGGGATGTCGACGTAGTCGTACTGACCGCCGGCTCCAATCCAAAGCCGGGGCAAACGAGACTGGATGTACTGGAGGACGCGAAAAAAATCACCTCGGACATCGTATCCCGGATCATGAGCAGCGGTTTTGACGGCGTGTTTGTCGTGGCCGCGAATCCGGTGGATATCGTGACTTATATTGTACGTGAGGCTTCCGGACTTCCTCGTCACAAAGTGATCGGCACAGGAACCTCGCTGGACTCGGCGCGATTGAAAACCCTGCTGTCCGACGTTTTCTCCATCGACCCCCGCAGCGTAAACGGGTATGCGCTAGGAGAGCATGGCGAGTCCCAATTTGTGGCCTGGTCCCATGTGACGATCGGTGGGAAGCCGATACTGCAAATCCTTGACCAGCATAAGGAACGTTTCAAAGATGTGGACCTTAACGAGATCGCGCGCAAAACGAAGGATGCGGGATGGGAGATTTTCACGCGGAAGGGCAACACTCAGTTTGGAATAGGGAATGCGCTCGCCTACATCGTACGTTCCATTCTGAATGATGAACATAAAATTATCGCCATCTCCGCCATTCTCGAAGGCGAGTACGGACAAAGCGACGTTTGCGCCGGCGTCCCGGCTATCATCGGAGAAGGCGGCATCCAGGAAGTGGTGGAGCTCAATTTGACAGATGAGGAGCAACAAAAATTCGACGATTCCTGTTCCATATTGCGAAGCGCCATCCAGGATCTTCCCCGGAAGGGTGAATAACTGCCGGTTGTGCTGATAAATACAGTTAGTAGCTGGTGGCGGTTAGAAGCTGTCGATTGGATATTTCCAATGAATTCTGCGGAGAACCGCAGTTTCTATATAAAATCTGGCCAAGTCATTGGATAATTCCAATTAACTGAGGAAAATCGGCCGATTGTAGCCATTTTCATTGGAAATATCCAATAGAGCGATCGGGCCCTGCGCGAGCCTCCGCTCGGCCCCTCCGGCTAAGCGCGGATAGCCTCGCTCCGACGAACCCCTGTAGGGGTTCTCACCCTCCTGGAACGCAAAAAGCTCTCCCGAAGGAGAGCATTAACTTTACGTCCCAGGAGGGATACTCGCGCCCCAGCGCGAGACTCCGCTCGGCGCCTCCGGCTAAGCGCGAATAGCCTCGCTCCGACGAACCCCTGTAGGGGTTCTCATCCCCAGGGACGAAAAAAGCCGGTTCGCAATGAACCGGCTCTTGACTACGTCCCAGGAGGGATTCGAACCCCCGACCGACGGCTTAGAAGGCCGTTGCTCTATCCAGCTGAGCTACTGGGACATGACATATAAAACAAAAAACAGAAGCAAAAAATATATTATCACAGTCAGATAGTATATGCAATAGGTTAATTGCTATCTTGGACGGAGAAGTACAATTGAAGACTGATTTTTGTCTTCTATATTCTCTATGCTATAATCTCAAATGAATTAGACCGGACGAAGGGAGGTCCCATTATTAGCGGTAATCATCAGAGCGAGAATGACAACAACGTTGTTTTATTTCCAAAAACTTTGGATTTTTATCAAATAGAGCTAACTAGGATGCTGGAGACGGAGCGTTATTCTGAAGCTTCGGAGCTCCTTCAATTTTTGCTGCAATGCCAGGGACAGGACCCGAGGCTTTACGAAGAATGGCAGGCTTTGCTGGACTGGCTGACCGATGCTTTTCCCATGCTGCAGGGGAGTGAATCCGGCGGTTACGAGGACGATGAAGAAGGCGAGGAATCCATGGCCAGGCAGCATGTTGAAGCAAAGCTTGCGGAAGATGTAAATTACGCCGACAAGCTTCTTCATACGGTTATGGAGAAACCGATGTCCGAGCACACGTTTCTGGCCTTGGAGCAATTGTCCTATCTGGACAAGCCGGAAGTTGACGAGGCGCTCATCGGCTGGCTGCAAAGCACAGAATTGCATCCTCTGCTGCAATACCGGGTTTTGCAAACGCTGCGACGCAGGGGGACTCAAGGCTTGATACGGTTTTTTCGTTCCGGCGAGCATGTAGAGATCGAGATTGAAACGGTGCCGATCAGGCCGGAAGAATTTCCGCAGCCGGTTCAGACTGTTTTGGAGCGGGTTGGGGACCAGACGCAGGTGCATGATCCGACTCTGTTTTATTTTGCACAGGAGCTGTGGACTCAATTTGTAATGGCAATCTATGGAACGATGGATTACAAATCGCTGCTGGTCGAAGAGGAAGCCATGATCGATATTTGGGCGGCGGCGCTGCATCAAACGGTGGCCGACAGCCTGCCCGGCGGAATCGGAGACGAGGAGCTGCGCAATCTATATGGAATTACGGACAGCCTACGTCTTCGTTACGAGCAGGCGTACCGCTCCATGCGCCAATTCGTGGCGGCCGGCGCCAACGGTTAAACTATTTTTTTTGAAAAATATCCTATAATGCGGCTGCGATGCCATGGAACGGGCCTTGTAAAAAGCTGTATTGTTGTTTATAATGTAGTGGTTATTCTGAACGTGGACTAAGACAGCTATACTGAAACCAAGGTAGCTGCTTTATCGCGCGATTCGGTTTCAGTATTTTAAGTATAGTGAAATTTGGAGGGGAAGGCATAAAATGAAAGCAACTTGGGAAAAAATAGAGAAGAACCTCGGCGTACTCGAGGTCGAAGTGGAAGCGGAACGTGTTACCGCTGCACTGGATAAAGCTTTTCAAAAAGTAGTAAAGAAAGTAAACGTACCTGGATTCCGTAAGGGTAAAGTACCTCGGGCTATTTTTGAGTCCCGCTTCGGCGTGGAAAGCTTGTACCAAGACGCCATCGATATTTTGCTTCCTGAAGTTTATACTGAAGCGGTTGATCAAACTGATATTTTCCCGGTAGACCGCCCGGAAGTGGACGTAGAACAATTCGCTAAAGGACAAGCTTTCAAATTTAAAGCCAAAGTAACTGTTAAACCTGAAGTGAAGCTTGGCGATTACAAAGGAATCGAAGTTCCTGCAACTGACGTTGAAGTCAGCGAAGAAGAACTGAGCGAAGAGCTTACTCGTATGCAAGAGCGTCATGCTGAACTCGTTGTCATCGACGAAGAAGCTGCACAAAACGGAGATACTGTCGTAATTGACTTCGACGGTTCCGTAGACGGCGTTCCATTTGAAGGTGGCAAAGCTGAGCGTTACTCGCTCGAACTTGGCAGCAACACTTTCATTCCTGGGTTTGAAGAGCAAGTTGTGGGTCTTGCAACAGGCGACTTCAAGGACGTAACCGTTACTTTCCCGGAAACTTACCATGCTGAAGAATTGGCAGGTAAAGAAGCGGTATTTAAAGTGAAAGTTCACGAAATCAAGCGCAAACAGCTTCCTGAACTGGACGATGAGTTTGCTAAAGATGTTAGTGAATTCGACACTTTGGACGAGTATAAAGAAGACCTGAAGAAACAATTGCAATCCCGTAAGGAAAAAGAAGGCGAAGCAGAACGCGAGCGCGTACTCGTCGACAAAATCGGCGAAAACGCAGAAGTTGAAATTCCGCAAGCTATGATCGATAGCGAAGTTCAAAACATGGTTCGCGATTTCGACAACCGTCTTCGTGCTCAAGGCATGAACCTGGATATGTTCCTTGGTTTCTCCGGCCAAACGATCGAAGACCTGCAAGGTCAGATGACGAACGATGCCGAGAAACGCGTACGCAACAACCTGGTTCTGGAGCAAATCGCCAAAGCCGAGAAGATCGAAGCTACGGAAGAAGAAATCAACAAAGAGCTTCAGGATATGGCCGATGCTTACAAACGCAGCCCTGAAGAAATCCGTAACATTCTTGCCGCTAACGGTTCCCTGGGCAGCTTGAATGAGGATGTGCTTCTTCGCAAAACGATTCAATTCCTGATCGAGAACGCGAAAGAAGTTCCAGCAGAAAAAGCTGAGAAATCGGAAGAATCCGAAAAACCAGCCAAGAAAACAACAAAAAAAGCAGCAGCTAAAGCCGAGCCAAAAGCAGAGGAAGAAACTGCAGCTGAAGATAAGTAAGACGTAGAAAAATTGTCATTCCGTGCTCGAGCAACTCGCGGAGTAATAACACAAGCAAATGTTAAGGCACGTATATATAAAATGCGTGCCTTAATTTTTCACTTTTCGACATACAATTATTTCCAAGTGGTTATCCGGACAAAGCTCTGGTTACATATTGTATTCCCAAGGACATAAACTGTAATGTGTGAAAAATGACATGCGCCTTTGAACGTGATAAAATATGTTTGGGCATAAGAAATTTCAAAAAAGAAAAGAGGTTGGTCACATGAGTCTGGTACCTATGGTCGTAGAACAAACTAACCGGGGAGAACGGTCTTACGATATATATTCGAGACTGCTCAAGGATCGCATTATTTTTCTCAGCAACGCGATTGACGATGACGTAGCCAATCTCGTGATTGCCCAATTGTTGTTTTTGGCCGCGGAAGATCCGGAAAAAGACATTCATCTGTACATTAACTCTCCAGGTGGTTCTGTTACTGCCGGGATGGGTATATATGATACGATGCAATATATCAAACCTGATGTGTCGACCATCTGCATGGGTATGGCTGCCAGCATGGGTTCGCTTTTGCTTACGGCAGGCGCTCCCGGCAAGCGTTACGCGCTTCCAAACAGCGAAGTGATGATTCATCAGCCGCTCGGAGGAATTCAAGGTCAGGCGGCGGATATCAAAATTCATGCCGATTGGATTATCAAGACACGTGAGAAGCTGAATCAGATCTATGTGGACCGGACGGGTCAACCCCTTGAAAAAATTCAGCGCGATACGGATCGCGATTTCTTTATGAGCGCGGAAGAGGCTAAGGCCTACGGGATCATCGACCAGGTCATCAACAAGCCCATTAAATCTTAAAGGGGTGTTTACATGTTTAAGTTCAACGACGAAAAAGGACAGTTGAAATGCTCGTTCTGCGGCAAATCGCAGGAACAAGTCCGGAAACTCGTTGCCGGACCGGGCGTTTATATATGCGACGAATGTATCGAATTGTGCACGGAAATCGTGGAAGAGGAACTCGGCCATGAAGAGGAGCTCGATCTGAAAGAGATTCCGAAGCCGAAGGAAATCCGCGACATTCTGGATCAATACGTAATCGGGCAGGAACAGGCCAAAAAGTCTCTTTCCGTTGCCGTTTACAACCATTACAAGCGCGTAAATACGCAAAGCAAAATTGAAGACGTCGAGCTGCAAAAGAGTAACATTCTCTTGCTTGGACCTACGGGTTCCGGTAAGACGCTGTTAGCGCAGACGATGGCTAAAATTTTGAATGTGCCGTTTGCGATTGCCGATGCGACTTCCCTTACGGAAGCCGGTTATGTCGGTGAAGACGTAGAGAACATCCTGTTGAAGTTGATTCAAGCTGCCGATTATGATGTGGAGAAGGCGGAACGCGGCATTATTTATATCGATGAAATCGATAAAGTGGCGCGCAAGTCGGAGAATCCATCCATCACCCGCGACGTTTCCGGGGAAGGCGTGCAGCAGGCCCTCCTGAAGATTCTGGAAGGCACGGTCGCTTCCGTTCCTCCGCAAGGCGGACGCAAGCACCCTCACCAGGAATTCATCCAAATCGATACGACGAACATTTTGTTTATTTGCGGCGGTGCCTTTGACGGCCTGGAGCAGATGATCAAACGCCGGATCGGTAAAAAGGTGATCGGCTTCAACGCCGTCAGCGATGGACAAAAGGATTTGAAACCGGGTGAATACTTGTCGATGGTATTGCCGGAAGACTTGCTGAAATTCGGCTTGATTCCCGAATTCGTCGGTCGTTTGCCGGTTATCTCGACTTTGGAGCCTTTGGACGAGAAGACTTTGGTCCGCATTCTGGCCGAGCCGAAGAATGCTTTGGTGAAGCAGTATCAAAAGCTGCTTGAGCTGGACAACGTTAATCTCCAGTTCGAACCGAAAGCGCTGGAAGCGATCGCCCGCGAAGCGATCAAACGCAATACCGGTGCCCGCGGACTTCGGGCCATCATCGAAGGCATTATGCTGGATGTGATGTATGAGGTGCCTTCCCGCGACGACATTACGGATTGCGTCATTACCGAAAAGGTCGTTCAAGAGAAAACGGTGCCTGAGCTAGAGGACAAAAAAGACAAGAAACAAGAAGAGAGCGCGTAAGGCTTAGCCGAATCCGCGACAAAATAAATGCCGAAATCTCCATCTTTGCAACAAAGAGGTTCTTTTTTCGACCTCTTTATGCAGGGGTGGAGCTTTGGCGTTATGGGGGAGACCTGAAATGTTCCTGAGACAAGATACGCGGCCGGTCAAGGTCGGGAATCTGACGATCGGCGGAAGTAATGAAGTGATCATCCAGAGTATGTGTACGACCAAAACGGCGGATGTTGCCGCTACGGTGGCGGAAATTCACCGTTTAGAGGAAGCCGGCTGCCAGGTGGTACGTGTGACGGTAAATAATGAGGAAGCGGCGGCGGCAATCAAAGAGATCAAGAAGCAGATCCACATTCCGCTCGTCGCCGATATTCATTTTAACTATAAATTGGCTTTGATGGCCATTGAGAACGGCATCGACAAGGTCCGGATCAATCCGGGTAACATCGGGCGCCGTGAAAAGGTTGAAGCTGTAGTAAAAGCTTGCAAGGAGCGCGGGATTCCGATCCGAATCGGCGTTAATGCAGGTTCTCTGGAAAATCACCTGTTGGAGAAATACGGTTATCCGACTCCTGAAGCGATGGTGGAGAGCGCTCTTTTTCATATCGGTATTTTGGAGGAATTGGATTTCTATGACATCATCGTCTCGCTGAAGGCTTCGGATGTGCCGATGGCCATCGCCGCTTACAGCAAGGCTGCTGAGGTCATTCCATATCCGTTGCACCTCGGGATTACGGAAGCCGGAACGCTGTTCTCCGGTACTGTTAAGAGCGCAGCCGGAATCGGAGCGCTGCTGTCCATGGGGATCGGTTCTACGCTGCGCATTTCACTCAGTGCGGATCCGGTGGAGGAAGTGAAGGTAGCTCGCGAGCTGTTAAAGACATTCGGACTGATTACGAATGCGGCTACCCTGGTTTCCTGTCCTACTTGCGGGCGTCTTGATATCGATTTGTTCTCTATCGCCAACGAGGTGGAAGATTATATTTCGAATCTGAAGGTGCCGATTAAAGTGTCGGTGCTGGGCTGCGCCGTAAATGGTCCCGGCGAGGCTCGCGAAGCCGACATCGGTATCGCGGGTGCACGGGGAGAAGGCCTTCTGTTCCGTTACGGAGAGATGATCCGTAAAGTACCGGAAGCGGATTTGCTCTCCGAGCTGAAAAAGGAAATCGATCATATCGTCGAGGTTTACGAAGCGACGGGAGAGATTCCCGGCCGCAAAGAGCATCGGGCGGTACCGAGTAACTAAAATGGATGGATTCGCATATTAATATGCGTGAAATGGAACTGCAGGCTGTATTCTATATACGGCCTGCAGTTTTTTTGCATTTATGGCAAGGGCGATGGTTTCTTAGGGTAGGCGACGGACTCAACGAAGCAGAAAATTTGTGACATACCCCGTTCACTTTCAAACTCCCCGTTTTATGATGGAGCGAAAAGGCTATACTACCAAGTATCAGTTAAAGTGGGGAGGCTCTGTGACAATGGAATTGAGTGTTATTCTGATGTCCGTTCAATTATTTTTTGGCGTAGTGATCGGGATGTATTTCTGGAATCAGCTGCGCAGCCAAAAAGGGAACCGTACGGCGGTAGACCGAGAATCGCGCAAGGAAATGGAGAAACTGCGCAAGCTGAGGGCGATATCGCTTACCAAGCCGCTTGCGGAGCGAACGCGTCCCGCTTCATTGACCGATATCGTTGGTCAAAAGGACGGGCTTCGCGCATTAAAGGCCGCGCTCTGCAGTGCCAATCCGCAGCATGTAATCATTTACGGCCCCCCTGGGGTCGGTAAAACCGCCGCGGCCAGGGTAGTCATGGAAGAAGCCAAGAAGAACCCGGCTTCTCCGTTTAAAGCCGAGGCGAAGTTCATGGAGATCGATGCTACGATCGCCAGGTTTGATGAGCGCGGCATTGCGGATCCGCTTATCGGGTCCGTGCATGACCCGATTTATCAGGGAGCCGGAGCCATGGGCGTGGCGGGGATCCCGCAGCCGAAGCCAGGGGCCGTTACAAAGGCTCATGGCGGGATTTTGTTCATCGATGAAATCGGTGAACTGCATTCCATTCAGATGAATAAGCTGCTGAAGGTGCTGGAAGACCGTAAAGTGTACTTGGAAAGCGCCTATTACAATTCGGAAGATACCGGCACACCGGCGTATATTCATGATATTTTCCAGAACGGGCTGCCTGCGGATTTCAGATTAGTCGGTGCGACAACCCGGTCGCCGCAGGAAATTCCGCCAGCGCTTCGTTCGCGCTGCATGGAGATCTACTTTAGGCCGCTGCTGCCGGAGGAAATCTCGCAAATTGCGGAAGACGCCGTGAAGCGGATCGGATTTCAGCCTTGTCCGGAAGCCGTTGACGTCATTAAGAAATATGCGACGAATGGCCGCGAAGCGGTCAATATGGTTCAATTGGCTGCCGGCCTTGCACTGACGGAAAAACGGGATCATCTGCTAGCAGCCGATCTCGAATGGGTAGCGACCAGCAGTCAGCTGATTCCGCGTCCGGACCGTAAAATTCCGACACAGCCTGAAATCGGGGTAGTGAACGGGCTGGCGGTGTACGGCGCCAATATGGGGACGCTGCTTGATATCGAGGCTACGGCGGTCCCTGTAGAGAAAGGGAAGGGAACCTACAACATCACCGGCGTGGTCGATGAGGAAGAAATCGGAGGCGGCAGCCGCACGCTGCGGCGCAAGAGCATGGCTAAAGGCTCTGTTGAAAATGTGCTGACCGTTTTGAAGCGAATCGGGCTCGACCCGTCAGGGTATGACATCCATATCAACTTTCCCGGGGGGACGCCGATCGACGGACCGTCCGCCGGGCTGGCCATTGCGACGGCAATCGCCTCGGCAATCAAACGGATTCCGGTCGATCACCGCGTCGCGATGACCGGAGAAATCGGAATCCATGGCAAAGTGAAGCCGGTCGGCGGCGTTGTCGCCAAAGTGGAAGCTGCCTTTCAGGCTGGAGCCACGACGGTGCTGATTCCGAAGGATAATTGGCAAAGCCTATTCGAAGGGCTGGAAGGACTGCGGGTCATTCCGGTCGAATCCGTGGGAGAAGTGTTCCTGCACGTATTCGGAGAAGAAGCGGAGAAGGACTTTGGATTAATCGCAGGCGGAGAGCTGTTTGCGCCCGCTCCGGCTCCGGCTTCCTTCCTCCATGCGGAATCTCCCCCATCGGGTGGAGTGATGTAACGTCGTGTTTTACTTGGGCGGCTGCCACTTGAGCAGCCGCTCTTCATTGGTGTTTTCATGTAACATTTGCTAAAATAGGAATGATATCTAACGAGAACGTTTGGAGGTGCGAAAGCGATGGGAGCCCATAAATCCAAAGGCCGTCGTTTTCCTTTGCTGCCCTTGCGCGGCCTTCTCGTCTACCCTAGTATGGTGCTGCATTTAGACGTAGGCCGGGAAAAGTCTGTGAAGGCGCTGGAAAAGGCGATGGTCGATGACAATCTGATTCTCCTCTGTTCTCAATCCGAAGTGAACATTGAAGAGCCGACCCAGGAAGATATTTTTCGTATCGGTACCGTAGCGAAGGTCCGGCAGATGCTAAAGCTTCCGAACGGCACGATTCGAGTGCTGGTGGAAGGCATGGAGCGCGCCGAAATCGTGGAATATTTGGTCAATGAAGATTATTACGAGGTAATCGCGGAGGAGCGGCCGGAGGAAGATTCTCTCGATCCGGAAGTGGATGCTCTGATGCGCACGGTGCTTACCCAATTCGAACATTATATCAATTTATCCAAGAAAGTGACTCCGGAGACGCTTGCTGCGGTATCGGACATCGAAGAGGCAGGCCGGCTGGCGGATGTGATCACCAGTCATTTATCTCTCAAGATCAAGGATAAGCAGGAGATTCTGGAGACGATTGATGTCAGAATGCGGCTTGAGAAGCTGCTTGATATTTTGAATAATGAGCGTGAAGTGCTTGAGCTTGAACGGAAAATCAGCCAGCGCGTCAAGAAGCAGATGGAGAAGACGCAGAAGGAATATTACCTTCGCGAACAGATGAAGGCGATCCAGAAGGAGCTTGGCGAGAAGGAAGGGCGCGCCGGCGAGGTAGAGGAGCTTCGGGCCCAGCTCGAAGAAAAGAATCTGCCTGAGAAAGTGCGCGAGAAGACGCTAAAGGAAATTGACCGGCTGGAGAAAATGCCGGCAAGTTCCGCCGAGGGCGGCGTCATCCGGAACTATGTGGATTGGTTGCTCAGTCTGCCTTGGGACAATAAGACCGAGGATGACCTCGATCTGGCTAAAGCCGAGCAGGTGTTGAATGAAGACCACTACGGACTTGATAAGCCTAAGGAACGCGTTCTTGAGTATTTGGCCGTTCAGAAGCTGGTCAAGAAGCTGAAGGGTCCGATTCTTTGCCTGGTTGGTCCTCCGGGGGTAGGTAAAACCTCGCTGGCTCGTTCCATCGCCCGTTCGCTGGGCCGGGAATTCGTCCGGATTTCCCTGGGCGGCGTAAGGGATGAGGCCGAAATTCGCGGACACCGCCGCACTTATGTCGGTGCGATGCCGGGCCGCATTATTCAGGGAATGAAGACGGCGGGCACCTTGAATCCGGTCTTCCTGCTGGATGAGATCGACAAGATGGCCTCCGATTTCCGCGGCGACCCTTCGTCGGCCTTGCTTGAAGTGCTCGATCCCGAACAGAACAACACGTTCAGCGATCACTTTATTGAAGTGCCGTTTGATTTGTCGAACGTCATGTTCGTTACGACCGCCAATGCGGTGCATAACATTCCGCGTCCATTGCTCGACCGGATGGAGATGCTTTATATCCCGGGTTACACGGAGCTGGAGAAGCTGCAAATCGCAACCCGTTATCTGCTTCCGAAGCAAAAACGGGAGCATGGGTTGGAGTCGGAACAGCTAGTAATCGGCGAGGATGCCCTTCTGCGAACGATCCGGGAATACACCCGTGAATCCGGGGTGCGGAATCTGGAGCAGCAGGTCGCCGCGCTTTGCCGTAAGGCTGCGAAGAAGGTTGTCTCCGAAGGTTTGGAGCGGATAGAGATCGGTCCCGAAGATATCAAGGATTATTTGGGAGTACCGAAATTCCGCTACGGCATAGCCGAACTGGAAGATCAGATCGGTACGGTAACCGGGCTGGCCTGGACCGAGGTCGGCGGAGAAACACTGGTGATCGAGGTCACCGTCGTTCCGGGCAGCGGCAAGCTGATTTTGACCGGGAAGCTCGGAGATGTCATGAAGGAATCCGCGCAGGCGGCGTTCAGTTATACACGCTCCAAGGCGTCGGAGCTTGGCATATCTACGGACTTTTACGAAAAGAATGACATCCATATTCATATCCCCGAAGGCGCAATTCCGAAGGACGGCCCATCGGCCGGCATTACGATTGCGACGGCCCTCATCTCGGCATTGACGGGCCGGCATGTATCGAAGGACATTGCGATGACCGGCGAAATTACGTTACGCGGCCGGGTGCTGCCAATCGGCGGATTGAAGGAGAAATCGCTCGCCGCTCACCGGGCGGGCTACAAAAAAATACTGCTGCCGAAAGACAATGAGCGCGATTTGCGCGACATTCCGGACAGTGTGAAGGAAGACGTGGTTTTTGTACCGGTATCCCATATGGATCAGGTGCTGGAGCATGCGCTTGTGGAACAATCCGGACTGCAATAGAGAGGATCGTAACGATGAAAATAACCAACGCAGAGTTTGTGATCAGTGCGGTTGGACCCAGTCAATATCCTGAGGACGCCTTGCCGGAAGTTGCTCTGGCAGGGCGTTCCAACGTGGGGAAATCCTCACTGATCAACCGCATGATCAACCGCAAAAATTTGGCCCGGACAAGCTCGACCCCCGGGAAAACCCAACATTTGAACTATTACCGCATTAATGATGAGGTCTACTTTGTCGATTTTCCGGGGTACGGCTATGCCAAGGTATCCAAAACACAGCGCGAGGTATGGGGCAAGATGATCGAGAAGTACTTGCTGGAGCGCGAGACGCTTCGGCTTGTCCTGCTCGTGATCGATTTACGGCATCCGCCTTCAAAGGACGACGAATTGATGTACGATTGGCTAAAGCACTATGATCTTCCTGTATGCGTAGTCGCTACAAAAGCCGATAAAATTCCAAAATCCCGGTGGCAAAAGCATTTGAAAGTCATCAGGGAGGCGCTGGTCCTGCGTGCAGGTGATCAAATCATTATGTTTTCGTCCGAGGAAGGCATGGGTCGGGATGAACTTTGGTCCGCGATTTCCTCGTTTGCTTTCCCGGATAGCCTGGACGAGACATTGGAATAAACAGGAGGAAATAGCCTGAATCGATGGATCGAGAAGGGATTTGAAGAATGATAGGTAGGAAAGTGAGCATGCAAGGGGATTTTTACAGCTAAAAACGGATTAATCCGGTTTTTTCTGAAAAATGGCAGGATTTCACGTTTTAACCGCTGAGCAAATGATTTAATGAGTAGTGTATAATTATTTAAAAGGATTAAAAGAATTGAGGAGATTTTTATGGCTCAGCGGTTAGCCACAGAGTATGTTAATGCCAGTTTGCGTTTGTCGGAAGTCCAGATGTCGCAGTTTATTCACAAAGTGTATGATCCTCATGTCCGCCAGCGAGTGAAGGTGCTGGAGAACGGCAGTCAAGAGGTGGTGCTGGAGGATGACGGCGGGGAAGAAGTCCATCTGCCTTTTGACCGCAGGGACGGTTATTATGTCTGTGAATTGTCTTTCCGCTTGGAAAAACCCCATTTAACAAATGTCATGAGACTTTTGTTCGCCGCTTTCAAGGGCTCCGGAATGGTTACGAGAATTTATAACGGATTCATGATGATGTATTATTATCAGGATGGCCGGGTCCGCAAAATCGTGGAGTACTCCAAGGATTCGTACAAATTAGTGTTTGAGTTAAAGGATACTTTAGGGGAATTGCAAAGGATCTATCGGAATAATGATGTGGAACGGGAGATTGAATACATTCACGGCAGCATCAATACCCTGCTCGACAAACGCATTATCGCTAATGACCCCGATGCAGTGAACCGGATTGACGACGAGCTTCGCGGACATACCCGCCGATTATTCGCCTTGGAAGCATAACGCCAATCACACAATGGAATAACAATTCAGGCCCGTCGAACAGAGTCCACTTTTCGGCGGGTTTTTTCATGCCGAAAGTCTGAAAAACAGCGTGTTTACGCACAATCCGGCAGGAAGAAGAATAATATTTACCTGGGGCCAAAAAAGTGTTGCATTTGTCCCCGATAGATGTTATTTTTAATCTCGTTGAAAAGAATATAGGAACCAGGATTCACTCAGGACATGGAGATGTTGCGAGAGATATTTCCCTCGGGAAGTGAATGACGTAGGTCCTAGCGGATGAAATTTTTTCAAACATTTTATTCCTAGGAAGGGGGAACCGGAAGATGGAATATTCAACTTTCGGAAGACACGTTGCTGTTGATACTTGGGGAGTCGATTTTGAGGTTCTGAACAACGCGGATCTGCTGCAAGCTCATATGGTGGAAGCAGCCGAAGCTTGCGGAGCCACGGTGATGTCGGTGCAAGCCAGACAGTTTGAACCACAAGGTGCCACGGTGCTTGTTTTACTGTCGGAGAGCCATCTCTCGATTCATACGTATCCTGAGAGAGGTTTTGCTGCGATTGATTGTTACACTTGCGGAGAAACTGTAGACCCGCAATTGGCGATCGATTACCTGGTGACCGTCTTACAACCGGAGAAATATTTTGCTAAGAAATTAATTCGCGGTTTGGGTGAACTCGAAGTGGTCACGCCTGTAGTGAATCAAGTAGAGCTTGTTTAAAGAGCGATTTTATAACATAAGAAAAATGGGTAAACTAAGATATAACCATGGAAAATTTCCATGGTTATTTATTTTACTTGCTGAGCAATGCTTATTAATTTAAGTCTGTTTGGAACATAGTTCATAAATAATTCATAAAAAAATCATAGAAACAGCGGGGTAACGGACTACCCCCTGTGATATAATTAACATAGTTTGTTTACACATGATGCTTTGACATCTCTTAGAGGCAGGTGAACTTGCAATGCACATTGTCGTAGTCGGGTTGAATTATCGGACGGCGCCTGTGGAAGTCAGAGAACGTTTTTCGTTTGCAGAAAAAGATATGCCACAAGCGCTGCAGGAGCTCTTACGCACCAAAAGTGTATTGGAAGGCGTCATTATTGCTACCTGTAACCGGACGGAAATATATGTAGTCGTGGATCGGCTGCACATGTGCGGGTATTTTATTCGTAGTTTTATGGAAAAATGGTTTGGGATTTCACGTGAGGAATTCACCAAACATTTATATATGTATGAGGACGAGCAGGCAATACGTCATCTTTTCCGGGTTGCTTGCGGCCTGGATTCCATGGTGCTCGGCGAAACGCAAATCCTGGGTCAGGTCCGCAGCGCCTTTCTTTTATCGCAGAGTGAGAAGGCGACAGGAACATGGTTTAATATGCTGTTCAAACAGGCGGTGACACTCAGTAAACGCGCGCACTCGGAAACGGCGATCGGAGAAAGTGCGGTTTCCGTCAGCTATGCAGCGGTAGAGCTGGGAAAACGCGTATTTGGAAGCTTTAGCGGCAAGCGAGTTCTGATCCTGGGTGCCGGAAAGATGAGTGAGCTAACGGCCAAGCATTTAAGCGGCGCAGGGGCCGAAGAGGTGATCGTCGCCAATCGAACCTTTGCGCGGGCTCAGGAGCTGGCCTCTAAATTCAGCGGTACTCCTTGTTCCATGCAGGAGGCGATGCAGCGGTTGGAAGAAGTGGATATTCTGATCAGCTCTACAGGAGCTGAAGGCTATGTCATTACTTCCGCTCAAGTCGCTCAAAGCATGAAACAGCGGCCGGACCGTCCGCTGTTTATGATCGACATCGCGGTTCCGAGAGATATCGATCCGGCGATCAGTGAATTGCAGAATGTATTTTTGTACGATATTGACGATCTTGAAGGCATTGTGGAGAGCAATATGGAGATGCGCAGGGGCGAAGCCCTGAAAATTGAGGACATGATCGAGGAAGAGATCTCCTCCTTTGCAAATTGGCTTCAGACGTTGGGCGTAAAACCTGTTATACGCGCTTTGCAGGAGAAGTCCTCGTCCATCCATGAAAGCACGCTCGAGAGTTTGTTCAATAAGCTTCCGGAGCTTGACGAACGTCAACGGAAGGTCATCCGGCGATTAACCAAAAGTATTATTAATCAAATGATGCATGATCCGATTAACCGCATCAAGGAATTGGCGGGCGAAGAGAACGGTGCCGAGGCGCTGAACATGTTCACCCAAATCTTCTCTTTGGAAGAGCAGATGGAAAGACTGGCGGAATCGGAGATGGCAAGCGGTGCTTCGCAAGAAGTATTCGAAGCTGCCAAGGAAGAGAAGGTATCGCAGCAGGAAAAACCGGCGCTGTCCTTGGTACAGGCATCGGTATAATTTACACGCCCTGGGCTTACGTTATATTCCCGGTTATGCAGAGGATGCATCCGGGGGAGAACGACTGGCACGGGGCTTATTTCTATTCGAAGAGCAGTTTGGGAATCCTCCTTGCGGTCGAAATAAGACCTGCTGGAAAAAAGGTGCAGCGTACAGTATGCTATACACATTGCACAATGATTGGCTCGTCCTGAACTTGGTCGCAGCCTGATTCTGATTAGCCGTCCCGGGAGGTAAACCGATGACACATTATGTTCCTGTTATGTTGAAGCTGAAAGGGCGCAGGTGCGTCATAATTGGAGGCGGTCCGGTAGCGGAGCGCAAAGCGGCTTCCTTAATAGAAGCGGGGGCGGTGGTGGTTGTAGTTGCTCCTGATGCAACAAATCGGCTGCAAAGCGATCAGTCCGCCGGACGGTTGATTTGGGAGATGCGGAACTACAGGGAGGGCGATCTTGACGGAGCCTTTTTGGCATATGCCGCGACGGATCAACCGGATATTAACGAAGCGGTCGTACGGGAAGCCGAACAACTCGGCATTCCGGTGAACCATACGGGTGACGGAAGCAAAGGATCTTTTATTACGCCAAGCATCGTGCGCCGCGGAGGATTGATTCTGGCTGTTTCTACATCCGGGGCTGGACCGGGTGCTTCGAGGATGCTGAGCCGGGAGATTGACGAACGATACGGAAGTGAGTATGAAATTTACGTGGATTTTCTGAGTTTTGCCAGATCTGTGGTCAAGGGCCGGGTACAAGATGCCGGTTTTCGGGCCAAACTATATAAATTGCTGGCAGAAATGGACATATTGGCATCCATTCGGGAAGGCCGTTTCCATCCTTGGAGCAAGGAAGAGCTGGATGCATGGATAGATCAACAACGGGAGGAATGAAGGATGAGACGCACCATTATAGTAGGAACCAGACAGAGTCAATTGGCTTTGACACAAACGGGCCACGTGATCGAGGCTCTGAAGGCGATTTGCGAAGAACACCGGCTGCCGTATGATTTTGTGATCAAGAAGATCGTAACCAAAGGAGACCGGATTCTGGACGTTACTTTGTCCAAAGTCGGAGGAAAGGGATTATTCGTCAAGGAAATCGAGCAGGCGATGCTGGACGGGGAAATCGATCTGGCGGTACATAGCATGAAGGATATGCCTTCCGAACTGCCGGAAGGATTAGTAAATGGGGCCGTGCCGAAACGGGTTGATCCCCGCGATGCATTTATCTCCAGGGAGGGGATAAGTTTGGACGAACTACCTCAAGGAGCCAAGGTAGGCACAAGCAGCTTGAGACGTTCCAGTCAGCTTAGCGCCTATCGTCCCGATCTCGTCATCGAGCCGATCCGGGGAAATATTGATTCCCGTCTTCGCAAACTGGAGACGGAGGGCTTTGATGCCATTATTTTGGCTACTGCCGGATTGTTCCGAATGGGATGGGAGGACAAAATCACCTCCTATTTGCCTGTAGATATTTGTTTGCCAGCGGTAGGCCAAGGGGCGCTCGGTATCGAATGCCGGGAAAACGATGAGGAAGTCCGTCACCTGCTTTCACTTTACAATGATCCGGAAACCGCATTGACGGTTGCGGCCGAACGCACCTTCCTTAGTGTGCTGGGAGGAAGCTGTCAGGTTCCGATCGGAGCCTATGCGGTTTTGGGTAAAAATAAACAAGAGGATAGTGAAGACGGCCTCTCCGGTGAAATGGTACTGACCGGGATGGTTGGAACGCCGGATGGGCGCCTGGTTTTAAAGGAGAGCATGGCCGGGAATGATCCGGTACTGCTGGGGCAAAGCGTTGCGGATAAATTGGTATCCAGAGGAGCGGGCGAAATTTTGGCGGCAGCTGAGGAGTGATGGTAATGGGGAAGACGGGGAAAGTTTACTTGGTCGGGGCAGGTCCCGGCGATGCAAGGCTGATTACTTTAAAAGGGCTTGATTGTTTGATGAAAGGGGACGTGGTCGTTTATGACCGCCTCGCCAATCCGAGCCTGCTTGGGAAAATGAAGCGAGGAGCCGAGAAAATCTACGTCGGCAAACGAACCGATCGTCACACGATGAAGCAGGAGGATATCAATCAGCTTCTGGTTGATCTGGCCTTGACCGGCAAAACGGTGGTTCGCCTGAAGGGCGGAGATCCGACGATTTTTGGACGCGTGGGAGAAGAGGCGGAGCTGCTTCGCAAACATGGAATTCCCTATGAAATCGTCCCTGGGATTACCGCAGCAATTTCGGTCCCGGCTTATGCCGGAATTCCCGTAACGCACCGGGATATGGCGTCCTCGCTTTCGATTATTACAGGGCATGAGAGCCCCGATAAATTGGATTTGTCGATCAATTGGGAAAAGGTAACTAACGCAACGGGCACGCTAGTCTTTATGATGGGCGTAGCAAAAATCGGGTACATCAGCAAGCAGCTTATCTCTTACGGCCGATCGCCGGAGACACCAGTTGCTCTTGTGCGCTGGGGAACCCGGGCGGAACAGGAAACACTGACGGGTACGCTTGTCGACATTGAGCAGAAAGTACTCGAGGCCGACTTCAAGCCCCCTGCCGTTATCGTTGTAGGGGAAGTCGTTCTTCAGCGTGAGCAGTTGAAATGGGCGGAATTCATGCCTTTGTTCGGCAAACGGATTCTGGTCACTCGTTCCCGTGCCCAGGCTAGCGAATTGGTCCGGCAAATCGAGGATCTCGGGGGAGAATCTTATGAATTCCCCGTTATTGACTTTGAGATGCCGACAGGGACAGCTTTGAAAGAAACCGACGAGGCTCTGAGTTCTCTGGAAGAGTATGACTGGACTTTTTTCACCAGCGTCAACGGGGTTGAATTTTTCTTCAAACACCTGGAGAGGCTGGGAAAAGACATTCGTTCGCTGCATAAGTCCCGTATTGCCGCCGTTGGTCCCGCAACGAAGGAAGCGCTGCGGAGATACGGAATAGCTGCGGAGGAGCTGCCGGGCCGGTATCAGGCCGAGGGATTGATGGAAGCCTTCGCTGGAGCGCTGCAAGCAGGCCAAAAGGTTCTGCTGCCTCGCGGCGACTTGGCGCGCACTTGGCTGCCGGAGACGCTCCGCGAGCAAGGACTCGCTGTGACTGAAGCCGTTATGTACGCCACGGTTCCTACCGGGGAAGAAGATGATGAACTGGTCAAGCTGCTTCGGGAAGGCCGGATTCATGCCGTCACTTTTACGAGTTCATCTACCGTTACCAATTTTCTCGGTGCCATGAAACGAATGGGATTCGAAAACCCGGCAGAGACTTTGCAGGGAACGGAAATCGCCTGCATTGGCCCCGTTACCGCCAAAACGGCCGAGGAGGCTGGTCTTCACATTGGCACACTTGCGGAGGAGGCAACGATCGATAGTTTGGTGACCGCCCTCTGCGAATGGAAAAAGAAAGAAGAAAACATAGATTAGGCCGACAGGCTTAAAATGTG
This sequence comes from Paenibacillus sp. Marseille-P2973, assembly GCF_018101095.1. NCBI lineage: Bacteria > Bacillati > Bacillota > Bacilli > Caryophanales > Paenibacillaceae > Paenibacillus > Paenibacillus sp. Marseille-P2973. The sequence goes on along the minus strand of NZ_JAGQEH010000009.1, from coordinate 33,284 downwards.
TGTTCAAAAAGTCGACTTGAACAACCTTGTAAAATTATAAGTAAATCCGGGAGGGATTACATCATGAGTTTTCCTATAGTAAGACATCGCCGTTTGCGGCAATCCGCCGGAATCCGGGGAATGGTACGCGAAACGATATTGACGGTGGATGACTTCATCCAGCCGATCTTTGTTACTTACGGCAGCGGCGTCAAGAATGAAATTTCATCCATGCCGGGGGTATATCATTTTTCGCTGGACACGCTGGAGGAAGAAGTAAAAGAGATTGTGGACCTCGGCATTCCGGCCGTGCTGCTCTTTGGGATTCCGGAGAGCAAGGACGACGTTGGATCCTCGGCCTTTGCCGAAGACGGTATTGTTCAGCAAGCGACTCGTAAGATCAAATCGCTTTATCCCGACCTGCTCGTAGTAGCCGACACCTGCTTATGCGAGTTTACCGATCACGGCCACTGCGGGATGGTGCATACTTTCGAACGGGACGGGCACGTCTGCGGAGATGTCCTGAATGACGAATCGCTCGACCTGCTCGTACGTACTGCAGTCTCTCAGGCCCAGGCGGGAGCGGACATCATCGCTCCTTCCAACATGATGGACGGTTTCGTACAGGCCATCCGCGCGGGACTGGATGAAGCCGGGTTCAGCAACGTGCCGATCATGTCTTATTCGGTAAAATACGCATCCGCATTCTATGGTCCGTTTCGCGAAGCGGCGGATTCCGCTCCTCAATTCGGCGACCGCAAAACCTATCAAATGGACCCGGCCAATGCCCGGGAAGCGCTTAGAGAAGCGGAAACCGATGTTCTGGAAGGCGCGGACATGTTGATGGTGAAACCTGCGCTGGCCTTCATGGACGTGCTGCGGATGCTGCGCGACCAGTTCGATCTCCCGCTCGTCGCTTATAATGTCAGCGGGGAGTACTCGATGGTCAAGGCCGCGGCCGAGAAAGGCTGGATCAATGAGCGGGCTATCGTAACGGAAATGCTGCTGGGCATGAAACGCGCCGGAGCGGATATCATCATTACGTATTTCGCCAAAGATGCGGCCCGCTGGCTGCGTGAAGGCAAATAATAAAATGACCGTGACAAGGAGAGGGAACCATGAGTGAAAAGATCGGGCGCCGCAGTGAAGAACTATCGCGGCAGGCTTTTGAGGAAGCGAAGCAGGTATTGCCAGGCGGGGTCAACAGCCCGGTTAGAGCTTTTAAATCCGTCGGCTTAACGCCAGTCTACATGGACCGGGGCGCAGGTGCGCGAATTTATGATATCGACGGTAATGAATATATCGACTACGTAGGATCCTGGGGACCGCTCATCATGGGGCATGCCCATCCTAAGGTAGTTTCGGCATTGCAAGAGACGACAGCCAAAGGTACCAGCTTTGGCGCTCCTACGCTGCTGGAGACGGAGATGGCCAAGCTGGTTGCCGAGCGTGTACCGTCGATTGATATTGTCCGGATGGTTAATTCCGGGACGGAAGCGACCATGAGTGCGATCCGATTGGCACGTGGCTATACAGGCCGCAACAAGATTCTGAAATTCGAAGGCTCTTATCACGGCCATGCGGACAGCCTTCTGATCAAAGCCGGCTCCGGCGTGGCTACCCTCGGTCTACCCGACAGCCCGGGCGTACCGGAAGGCGTGGCCGCCAATACGATCACGGTGCCTTATAACGACCTGGAATCGGCGGAGCTAGCATTCCAGCGTTTCGGATCGGAAATCGCAGGCGTTATTGTGGAGCCGGTGGCCGGAAATATGGGAGTCGTACCGCCGCAGCCTGGATTTTTGGAAGGCTTGCGCCGTTTGACGACGGAACATGGAAGCTTGTTGATTTTTGATGAGGTGATGACCGGATTCCGCGTACATATCCATTGTGCTCAAGGCCGCTTCGGAGTCACCCCTGACTTGACCTGTCTAGGTAAAGTGATCGGCGGCGGGCTTCCGGTTGGAGCTTACGGCGGCAAACGTGAAATTATGGAGCAGATCGCACCGAGCGGGCCGATTTATCAAGCTGGTACACTGAGCGGGAACCCGCTAGCCATGACGGCTGGATTCTCCACCTTGTCGCTTTTGACACCGGAAGTGTACGATCGTCTGGAAGTTCTTTCGGCGAGACTGGAAGCCGGATTTACGGCGAACGCGAAAGAGCGGGGGATCCCTTGTACCATTAATCGCGTGGGCTCGATGGTTTGCCCGTTCTTTACGGACGGGGAGGTTATCAATTTCGATACGGCCAAGAGCAGCGACCTGGATCTCTTCCGCCGCTATTTTGCCGCGATGATTGAGGAAGGCATCAACATTGCGCCTTCCCAGTTTGAAGGCATGTTCGTCTCCGGTGTTCATACCGAGGCCGATATCGATCTCACGATCGAGGCGCACCGCCGTGCGCTGCAAAAGCTGTGAGCAAGGGGATAGCCGGGCAGAGACGCGGCGAATGGCTGGAACTGATGCCGGGCAAATTGAATCCGCCGGAACACGGGGGCCGCTATGAAGCGGCCCTCGTTTGGCTTGAGCGGGAACTCGGATGCCCGGCCAAACTGCTCCGGTCGCTGGATGCCGAAGGCGGGATTAAGCTGGCTGGAGACAGGCTCCGCGTGAGGGTGTTCCCGCCGAAAACTTCACAGTACGAACCCGTGGAGCAGCCGGTCCGGATTTTGTATGAGGATGATTTCTGCCTCGTCGTGCATAAATCGGCCGGAATTAAGGTGCATCCAGACGGGGAGAGCCGTGAGCCGTCGCTAGCGAATTTCGTCTCCGGAATCTATTCGCTGCGGGACGAACCGGTTGCCCCTGCGCATATTCATCGGCTGGATGAGTATACGACCGGTCCCGTTCTGTATGCGAAGAACATCTTCGCCCAGCTTAAACTGGACGCCGCCATGGCGCGGAAAGAGATCGAGAGGGTTTATGTGGCGCTGGTGGAAGGCGTCGTCAACCCGGCTCTTGTCCGGATTAACGAGCCTATCGGCCGGGATCGTCACCATTCTTCCCGGCGCCGCGTGTCCAAGGCCGGCAAAGAGGCCGTGACCCGGGTAGAGGTTTTGGAGACATTCCCGAAGGCTAGCCTTGTCCGCTTGAGGCTCGAAACGGGGCGGACGCATCAAATTCGCGTGCATATGAGTCATGCGGGGCATCCGCTGATCGGCGACGCGCTATATGGAGGGAGCACGAAACTTCTGCCCCATCAAGCGCTTCATGGGGAGAGCCTGGCGTTTCCGCATCCTTTAACCGGAGAAATTGTTGAAGTCCCGGACCCTTGGCCGGAGGAGTGGGATAAGGTTCGCGTCAGGCTGTATAGCTGAATTAAGCTTGGCGGCTGGAGCGAATCTCAAGCCGCAGAACCGCGAAAAAGCAGGCATGCACTCTTTTTTTAAGCATATAGATAAAAACGAGCGATGATTTGGACCATGCAGTTTACTGGATACAAAATCATGTTTGGATATGCTGAAAGGAGGCAATATTTTTGGCGGATCAATCCTACGGTCTGAGGTTCGATATTTATGAACGCGTGCATCTATCGGAAAATGTAGTAGGCATCGACGAACTGGAAGAAATTGAACTCTATCCGAAAATTCAGGTCATTCCCGGGGAAGAGTATGCTTCGCTGCGCGGCCATTTACTGCTGTCGGGACTTTATCGCGGGGAGGGAAACACTCAGGAACTGGAGCATTGGATTCCGGTGGAGATCACGATTCCGCTTAGCCGGGTCGGTAAGCTGGAGGAAATCGCGGTCGAAATTGAAAATTTCGACGTAGACCTGCTAAGTGCCCGCAGTCTTAATATTACGGGCGTTTTATCCTTGCAGGGCATCGAAACTTCATCGTTGGCCGTGGAACCGGAGGAGTGGAAGGACCGGGAACTCGTGGTTGCTCATGAGCCGGCTTCCGACTTGCGCGGGGACGTGCAAAGAGATCCTGACCACCTTTCGGGGCGTGAAGCGGGATTGGATTCAGCGACGCGCAGCTATACCGAGAATTTCCGGATGTGGGAGCAGGAATCTCTGCCTGAATTGAACGATACGGACGAGCAGCAAAACATACTTACATGGAATGACCACGCTTCGCCGCTCTATGCCCAGTCCGTTGTGGAGGACAAGGAGGCGGAAGCAGAGGCTCCGGAAGAATTGGCTGCGCGTGATCCTCAATTAGAGGAAGAGTACGCAGCAGAGAGCCCGGATCAAGAGCGTTCTTTCCAATCCGAGCAGCAGCAAGTTTGGTTTAAGGAGGCGGCCCGTCCGTCCGTGACGGTGACCGAGATCGATTTGGATGAACCTTCTGGCGAATATGCTTCCGCTGAAAGGGAAGAGGGAGCTTTACCTGTTTCGCAAGAGCTTTCGTTTGAAGAGGCTGTCCCGGTTACCGCCGATTTCGAAACGGAGGACGATGCCTTTTCCGCGGAATCCGCGCAGGATGCCGAAATTCGGCCGGAACCGGAGGATAAGAAAGAACTGAAAATTGCCCTCGGGAGCAAAAAGAACGGCGATGTTGCCCAGGAGAGCAGTTACGGAATCAGCAAGCTGCTATCCTCGTATCGGCCGGACTCCGAATCCGGTCAGAGTTTGCAAGAGACGGAAGAAGCATTGCCGGCGGTAGAACAAAACGACGCAGAGGAAGTACGCTGGAAGAGCTTGTTCATACGCAATGCCGAAGAGCAGACTCCTTTCCGTAAAGTCAGGCTTGTAATTGTCCAACGTGAAGAGACATTGGACGCAATCGCGGAGCGTTATCAGCTTAGTTCGCGAGAACTGCAGCTTTACAACAGACTGTCCGAACAACATTTGTCTGAGGGACAGGTGCTGTACATCCCTTGATTAATAGGCCTCCATCTTAAAAGCTGCACACTATGTGCGGCTTTTTTCATGTATTCATTTATGCTTAAGTTTGTCCTCTCTTGGTGGACTGTTGTCCATTTTTGCCCCTTTTGTTGACTCGTGAAGGTATTCAAGCTATTATGATAAAGATAAACTCTAAGCAAAATCTAATTGTAAAGACTTGGAATGGGAATAGTAGGCAGTAAACCCTTCAGAGAGCGGAATTGGAAGTGCTGGGAAGTTCCGTAGGATGCAGCTGACCGAAGTCGCCCGGGAGTCGCCCGTTTGATCCGTAAACTGTTTATGCTAGAACGGGCCGGCAGCAGCCGTTATCTGTATGAGTGTCGCAAGCTGGATTCCGGTTTTATTTGAATTCCGGGATTGGTGTAGCCTGCGAAACAAAGGTGGTACCGCGAAAGTAAAGCCTTTCGTCCTTTGAGGCGAGGGGCTTTTTGTGTTTTCTAGCTTTAAAAGGTAGTTCAAATAATCATCTTTCCATGACGAAGCAGATCATGAAGCCGATTCGACGTCGAATCTTGAATTCAGCCGGGCCTTCCGTTGCTCACGTACCTTATGAGCAAATGCTTACGAAGTCGTTTTCTACGAAAACGTTTAGCTCCGCTACTCAGTCCCTAGCTTCATCCGACCTAAAGCGTTTTGTAAAAAACGCACTTCGGAAGCATACGCTTTGGTCCTGAAAACCTGACTTTTTGAACGAATATTTTAAGTCAATTATTTGTAATGGAGGTTTGGTACAAATGACAGAAAACCATGGACAATCCCTGTCGGCGGAAATGCCGACTACGTACGATCCGAAAGCGGCGGAACAAAAATGGTACCGCTATTGGATGGAAGGCGGCTTTTTCAAAGCTGGACAAAGACCGGAAGCCGAGCCTTTCACAATCGTAATCCCGCCGCCTAACGTAACCGGTATGCTGCATATCGGACACGCGCTGGACTGCACCCTTCAGGATATATTGATCCGCACCAAGCGGATGCAAGGTTATGATGCGCTCTGGCTGCCGGGGTCCGACCATGCCGGGATCGCGACTCAAACCAAAGTCGAGCAGAATCTTCGCGCAGAAGGGCAAACACGCTACGACCTTGGACGTGAGAAGTTTCTGGAGAAGGTATGGGAATGGAAAGATAAATATGCGGCCTCCATTCATGAGCAATGGGCAAAAATGGGCTTCTCTCTCGATTATTCACGGGAACGTTTTACGTTGGACGAAGGTCTGTCGTTGGCCGTCCGTGAAGTATTCGTTAAGCTCTTTGATAAGGGCTTGATTTACCGCGGCAAATACATTATCAACTGGGACCCGGTAGCCCGGACGGCCCTTTCCGATATTGAGGTAGAATACAAAGAAGTTAATGGTCATTTGTATCATTTGCAATATCCGCTTAAAGACGGCAGCGGGTTTATTACTGTCGCAACGACGCGGCCTGAGACGATGCTTGGAGATACCGCCGTGGCGGTGCATCCGAAGGATGAGCGCTACAAGAATCTGATCGGAAAAATGCTTGTTCTGCCGATTACCGGCCGTGAAATTCCGATCATTGCGGACGATTATGTGGATAAGGAATTCGGCAGCGGCGCGGTTAAGATTACTCCGGCTCACGATCCGAACGACTTTGAAGTGGGTCTTCGCCATAATCTGCCGCAAATTACCGTCATGGACGAAAGCGGAACGATGAATAACGAAGCGGGCCAATACCAAGGATTGGACCGCAGCGAATGCCGCAAACAAATCGTTAAGGATTTGCAGGACCAGGGCGTTCTGATCAAAATCGAAGATCATGTTCACCAAGTTGGACACAGCGAACGGACGGGAGCGGTCATTGAGCCGTATCTGTCGACGCAATGGTTCGTAAAAATGAAGCCGTTGGCGGAAGCTGCGATCGCCGCCCAGAAATCCGGAGAAGGCGTCCAGTTCGTACCGGACCGGTTCGAAAAGACGTATCTTCACTGGATCGAAAATGTCCGCGATTGGTGCATTTCCCGCCAATTATGGTGGGGACACCGTATTCCGGCCTGGTATTGTGAAGCGACCGGTGAAATGGTTGTCGCACGGGATGAAGCGGAAGCCCGGGCCAAGCTCGGACGGGATGATCTGGTGCAGGACGAAGATGTCCTCGATACCTGGTTCAGCTCGGCTTTGTGGCCTTTCTCGACTTTAGGCTGGCCTAATGAGAACAGCGAGGACTACAAACGCTTCTTCCCTACGAGCGTGCTCGTTACCGGATACGATATTATTCCGTTCTGGGTATCGCGCATGATCTTTACCGGTTTGGAATTTACGAAGTCCGTTCCGTTCAAAAACGCGCTGATCCATGGATTGGTTCGTGACAGCGAAGGGCGTAAAATGTCCAAATCGCTTGGCAACGGGGTTGACCCGCTGGAAGTCATCGAGAAGTATGGGGCAGATGCGATGCGTTACATGCTCTCGACAAGCAGCACGCCGGGGCAGGATCTTCGTTTCCATTGGGAACGGGTGGAACAGGCTCGTAACTTTGCCAATAAAATCTGGAATGCATCCCGGTTCGCCTTGATGAACCTGGAAGGCGTAACGATCGAAGATATAGATATTAGCGGAGACCTGTCTACCGCGGATCGGTGGATCCTTCACCGTTACAATGAAACGGCCCGTGAAATTACCCGTTTGATCGATGCCTATGAATTTGGGGAAACAGGTCGTCAGTTATACAACTTTATTTGGGATGATCTCTGCGATTGGTACATCGAGTTTGCCAAATTGTCCCTGTACGGGGAAGATGCTGCGGCGAAGCGCAAAACGCAGTCCGTGCTCGCCTACGTGCTTGATCGTACGCTGCGCTTGATTCATCCGTTCATGCCGTTTATTTCCGAGGAAATATGGCAGCATTTGCCGCATCATGGCGAATCGATTACATTGGCCGAATGGCCTAAATATGATCCTTCGCTTGAAGCGCCGGATGCCTTGGAGGAAATGAATCTGCTCGTTGACGTGATTCGTTCGGTTCGTAATATTCGTTCGGAAGTGAATGTTCCGATGAGCAAAAAAGTCGAGTTGCTTGTAAAACCGGCTTCGGCAGAATTGCTGGATATTCTGAATCGGAACGGTCACTATATCAGCCGGTTCTGCAATACGTCCCAGTATGAAGCTTCCTTGCAGGCGGCGGTCCCGGATAAGGCGATGACAGCGGTCGTTACCGGAGCGGAGTTATATTTGCCGCTTGCTGGACTGATCGATATCAGCCAGGAAATCGCGCGCCTTGAAAAAGAGGTTGAACATTTGAACAAAGAAGTGGAGCGCGTTGAGAAAAAACTGGCTAACGAAGGTTTCGTCGCTAAGGCTCCGGCTAAGGTGATTGAGGAAGAACGCGCCAAGATGGCGGACTATTCCGATAAACGCGATAAAGTTCTGGCCCGGATCGGCGAATTGAAGGGCTAGTCAATTTCGTCAACATCTGCGGCTGCGTCATTTGTCCGTTTTACGGGAAATGTACGCAGCCAAAGCTGTTATTTCGTCGAGCTTTTATATACCAACAATTAAATGAAGGTGAACGTGATGGGGGCTCATCAAGGACAGAGTGAAGAAGCACTGCAAAGCTATAGCGAAGCTGTGGATTGGATCAACGGGCTGATTCCTTTCGGAATCCGTCCGGGGTTGGAACGGATCTATCTCTTGATGGAACGGCTCGGCAACCCGCAGCGCAGACTGAAGTTTATACATGTAGCCGGTACGAACGGCAAAGGATCGTCCTGCGCCTTTTTAACCCGTACATTGATGGAATGCGGTTATAATGTAGGGACGTTTACCTCTCCGTACATTACCAAATTCACGAACCGGTTTCAGTGCAATGGGCAAGACATTCCCGAGAAGACGCTGGTGTCCCTGGCAAATCGGGTGATGCCACTAGTGCGGGAAATTGCGGAGACCGAGCTAGGATCGCCTACCATGTTCGAGGTCAGCACGGCGATCGCGATTCTTTATTTTGCCGAGGAATGCTACCCGGATGTCGTGGTATGGGAGACGGGCCTTGGGGGAAGGATGGATGTTACTAACATAGTAACTCCGATCGTTTCTTTGATTACGAATATCGGATATGATCATACCGATGTTCTTGGCGATACGATCGAACAAATCGCCCGCGAAAAAGCCGGGATTATAAAACCCGGTGTTCCGGTAGTGAGTTGCGTCGAACAGCCGGAGGCTATTGACGTCATGAAAGAGACGGCGTCGAAGCAGCGGAGCAGTCTATATTTATTGGGTGAAGAGTTCTCGTTCGACCGCCTCAAGGTCAGTGAGAAAGGACAGGCAATGCTGTTCCGCGGACCTTTCCGCGAATTCGAGCTGGAAATGTCCATGCTGGGCGGGCATCAGTGCAAAAATGCAGCAGGTGTCATGATGGTACTCGAAATACTGAGGCAATATATGGCTTTTGTTCTTGAAGATGAACCGGTACAACGCGGTTTTGAGGCTACCTTCTGGGCAGGTCGGCTGGAACGGATATCGACTGAACCGCGCATTGTATTGGATGGGGCGCACAATCCAGAGGGAGCGGAAACGCTTGCCAAGAGCATCCGTGAAACATTCAGCTACCGTAAGCTTAATTTGATGATGGGGATGCTGGCTAATAAGCATCATCACGCCTACTTGGAGCATATATTACCTATAGTGGATACGCTTATTCTGACCGAGCCCGATTTTCGCCGTAAGCTGGATGCGGAGGCGTTGTATGAACTTGTCCAAGAGCTGAAAGCTGCGAAGGCAAAACCGGAATTGGAAATCATTGTGGAACGTGACTGGAGAAAGGCACTTTCTCTTTTGGAGTCACGGACGGAACGGGAAGATCTTGGGGTGGTCACCGGCACACTGTATATGATTTCGGATGTGCGGGCAGCTCTTTTGCATCAAACCGATTCTGAAAAAGGCTGGTGAACTATAAATTGTTAAATACGACTGAACAACATGTGCATTTTATCGGTATCGGGGGATATGGCATGAGCGCCATCGCCCGTGTAATGCTTGAAATGGGTTATACCGTAACTGGATCGGATGTGGCGGCCCAGGAACTGACTGAAAAACTGGCGGCTAAGGGAGCCAAAATTTATATCGGCCACACCGCGGAGCAAGTACATGGAGCGGACTTGGTGGTATATTCCACCGCGCTTCCGAAAGATAACGTAGAACGGGTAGAAGCTGAGGAGCGGGGGATTCCGATTTTGCACCGTTCCCAGATGCTCGCACGCCTGCTTAATGAACGACAGGGAGTTGCGGTTGCGGGAGCCCACGGCAAGACGACGACCTCTTCGATGATCGCGCTCGTCATGGAACAATGCGGAACCGATCCGACCTATATTATCGGCGGAGAGATCATGGACATCGGAACGAACGCTAAAGCCGGACAAGGAAAATTTGTGGTGGCCGAAGCGGACGAAAGTGACGGATCCTTCTTGCAGTATCATCCCTCACTGGGAGTCGTTACGAATATAGAAGCGGATCATCTTGAAAATTACGGCGGCGACTTCGGTCGCTTGAAAGAAGCTTATGTCCAGTTTTTGAATCAGATCAAAGCGGACGGCAAGGCCGTGATCTGCGGGGATGATGCCAATATCATAGAGTTGCTGCCAAGTTTAAAGTGCCAAACGATAACTTATGGCATCGATTCGGCCTGCGATTATACAGCCGAGCAAATCAAGCTAGGCGATCGTCAAGTCTCGTTTATGATGAAGCACGGCGAGCGGGAACTCGGAAAGGTCGAGCTCTCGGTTCCGGGGAAACATAACGTATACAATGCGATGGCAACGATCATTGTTTGTCTGGAGGCCGGCATTCCTTTTGCCGAAATCACCGCTGCCATCATCAGGTTCCACGGAGCTAAACGGCGGTTTCAGGTGCTTGGAGAAAGTGGCGGGATTCTGGTAATCGACGACTATGCGCACCATCCGACGGAGATTGAAGCGACGATTGCCGCCGCGAAGGCAACGGGCAAGCGGATCATCGCCGTATTCCAACCGCAGCGTTATACGCGCACTTTCTTTTTGCTGGATGCGTTCAGCCGTGCGTTCAGCGGAGCGGATGAAGTAATCATCACGGACATTTACTCGCCTGCAGGCGAGAAACAAATTGAAGGGGTGAGCTCTTCCAAGCTGGTGGAACTCATTAAGCAAAACAGCAATGCGGGAGCCAGATACCTGTCGACCAAGCAGGATGTGATCGCGGATCTTGAGGGTCGGCTTCAACCGGGAGATTTGGTATTGACGATGGGGGCCGGCGATATTTGGAAAGTTGGATATGAACTCGCCCAAAAATTGTCCGACTGAACGGTGGAAACATAGCCGGTAATAATCAGAAAAGAAACTTAAGCAACCCCGATACTCTCGGGGTTGCTCTTTTATTTTTGGCTGGTATATAAGCTCCTCTCCATTCATATTGTATTTTTAGAAGAATGGACAAGGAGCGTGCGGAACGTGAATAACGCTAAAATGACTTTCCGATTTGACGATCAAGGGCGGGAAACCTCGCAGAATCGCCAAATCTCACAGGATCGCCAATCCACGGAGGAACAACAAATCCCGCAGGAACGGCAAGTTTCAGTGGAACGGCAATCTCAGCAAAAGCGCACTTTAGAAGTCGTACCCACAACGCCACCGTCACCGTCATCGTCACATACACTGGAAGCCGAGCCTGAATACTCAAGGAAACCTGTCTCCGAGGATGATACCGGTTTTGTTTATAACGAGCGGAGTGATCGGGACCCAACCACCTATCGCGCCGTTGAACTGGCGGAGGATTGGGGAGACCCGTTTACGGATTATACCGGGACTCACGGAATGGTCGTTCCGTCTTACGGTAATCACGCCCCGCGCCGTACGTCATGGTGGAAGGTTGCCGGGTCACTGACAGGCGCCATCGTTACCGGGGCGTTGTTCGGATTTGTAGTCCTCTCCATGTTCAATGGCGAAGTGACCGTTCCCATCCCGGGGATTTCCGTTCCTAATCAAACGGCAGCAGGAGAAGCCGTTACGGATATCCCTGTCTTCGGTCAGATTATTGAAGAGGATAACGCAGGCTCGGGAAACTCCGTACCGGTAAACATTGCTTTGCCGGAGCAAACCTACCATTTTCTTCAGTATGGGGTATTTAGCACGGCTGAAGGAGTGGTGCTCGCGCAGAAGGAATTGCAGGAATCCGGGATTGCCGCGGCCAGGGACACCGTTGACGAAAAGCGGGTTTACGCCGGTGTTTCCCCTGATCGTGAACAAGCCAAATTACTCAGCAGCCAGCTCAAGACGGCCGGAGTCAATCTCATCCTGCATGAAATCGCGCTGCCTACTTCGGCCGAGGTGGTATTCAACGGGGACGTGGTATCGCTGGAACGGTATTTTGCCCAAAGTGCCGAATTGATAGAATTGCTTAGTTCTTTATCGGCATCGCGTCTGGTCGAAGTTTCCCCTCAAATGCTAACGGCCGAGGAGCTGGGGGAGCTTGGGCAGAGTCATCAATTGTGGACAGAAAGCGCAGCCGCAGTCCGCGGCCAGCAGCCGGAGACCTTTGCGGCGGAGGTCAGTGAGATGGAAAAGGCGATGAACAGTGCAGTAGAAGCTATGGCTGAATATAACAAAAAAGGGGCCAAAACATTGCTTTGGGAAGTCCAGGACGAGATTATGAGCTTTATTCTTGCTGAGCAAAAACTAGTGGGTTCCGGAAGCTGATCGCTGAAATTCGGTAAAAAACGGTAAGGGATTGGTAATACTTCCCCTTACCGTTTTTGTGTTTGTATTGCCGCTGAATAAACCTTATAATAATGGGGTGTCAAAAAATGGCGAGGATGACAGTGAAATCGTTGTCGAATCTTTCCGCCATCTAAGCCCTGTGAGAGACGGAACCGAAGGAAGAGAGGCTTTCTTTGGAAATCCGAACCGTTAAAGGAGAGTAGTGCCCCTTGGAATCCTCAGCAGCACGCCGCATCATTCTTGCATCTACATCCCCGCGCCGACGCGAACTGTTATCTTCTTTACATATTCCGTTTGAAGTTGTGCCGAGTCATGCCGATGAAACGACACCGGAGGACTGGTCGCCGGAAATCATCGTGACAGAGCTTGCCAAACGGAAGGCGGACGCCGTATACCTGAGCTTGAATCCTCAGGATCGTCAAGGCGTCATCGTCGGTAGCGATACGGTTGTTGTCAGGGATCATGTTGTGCTGGGCAAGCCGAAGGACAAGCAGGAGGCCGCCTCTATGATTTCTTCGTTGCAGGGGAGGAGCCACCAGGTTTATACCGGCGTTGCCTGTATAGACAGCCTTACCGGCGAGACCCGGGTGGATTACAGAATGACAGTAGTGACGATGAAGGCGCTGACCGAGGAGCAGATCGAAGCATACGCTGCCAGCGGAGAAGGACTGGACAAAGCCGGAGCTTACGGCATTCAAGGACTTGGGTCGACGATCGTGACCGGGATCGAAGGCTGTTATTTTAATGTCGTCGGATTACCGTTGTCATTGCTGGCCGAGATGCTGGCTTCATTCGGAATTGCCGTGTTTTAAGAATCAGGAAGAGATAAAGCATATCCTTCCGGAATGTATTTTGCCCGCAAAGCGTTGCTTTGCCAAAACCATTCGGAAGCGAGGGATCATGTTGGAAATTGCAACTTATATGCTGCGTGATATTCCTAATGAAGAACGGCCCAGAGAACGGATGCTGCAATATGGGGCAGGCGCGCTAAGTCAGGCGGAACTGCTTGCTATTTTGCTGCGGACGGGGACGCGTCAGGAGTCCGCGATTCACATGGCTCAGCGGATACTGGCGGAAAATGGAGGGATCCGGGGCATCTTGGATCTCAGTCTAGATGAATTGACGAAAATGAAAGGAATCGGACCGGCTAAAGCGGTGCAGATCAAGGCTGGTATAGAGCTTGGTCAACGGTTAGCCAGAACGCGCCTGCCGGAAGCGCAGACGATTCGCAGCCCGCATGATGCGGCGGATTTATTGATGGAACAACTCCGGTATTTGCATAAGGAACATTTTGTTTGTCTGTTTTTAAATACGAAAAATCATATCATTGCTCAGGAGACCCTGTCGATCGGAAGTTTAAATGCTTCTATCGTTCATCCGCGGGAAGTGTTTCGCGCCGCAATCAAGTGCAGCAGCGCATCCGTCGTATGCGCCCATAATCATCCCAGCGGGGACCCGACGCCTAGTCCGGAGGATATCCGGATGACGGAACGGCTGTGCCGGGCGGGAGATATTGTGGGGATCGACGTGTTGGACCACATTGTCATCGGGGACGGAAAATTCGTCAGTTTGAAGGAGCAAGGCTTGATGTAATATAATAGATAAGATACAGAAGGAAAGGGAGATACAGCATGTTAGGTGGCTTTACGAAAGATTTGGGAATCGATTTGGGGACGGCAAATACCCTGGTTTATATCCGTGGAAAAGGAATTATCGTGAGAGAACCTTCGGTAGTCGCCATTCATACCGATACTAAAAATATTGTGGCGGTCGGCGAGTCGGCCAAAAAAATGATCGGGAGAACTCCGGGCAATATCCGGGCCATTCGTCCAATGAAGGACGGGGTTATCGCCGATTTTGATACGACGGCAACAATGATCAAATATTTCATTCGCCAGGCACAGAAGCAGCGTTCGCTGTTCCAGCGCCATCCTAACGTGATGGTTTGCGTTCCGTCCGGCATCACGGCCGTTGAACAACGCGCGGTAGAAGATGCGACCAAACAAGCCGGAGCTCGTGAAGCTTATACGATCGAGGAGCCTTTCGCAGCGGCAATCGGCGCTGACTTGCCGGTCTGGGAACCGACAGGAAGCATGGTTGTTGATATCGGCGGCGGTACGACAGAGGTTGCGGTTATCTCTCTGGGAGGCATCGTAACGAGTAAATCGGTACGGGTTGCCGGCGACGAAATGGATGAATCGATCATCCAGTACATTAAACGGCAGTATAATTTAATGGTGGGCGAAAGAACGTCCGAACAATTGAAAATGGATATCGGTTCCGCGCTTGCTTTGGAAAAGGTCGAAACGATGGAAATCCGGGGCCGCGATCTTGTTTCGGGACTGCCGAAAACGATCACCATCACTTCTGACGAAATTTCCGAAGCGCTTAGCGATACGGTTAATGCTATTGTGGATGCCGTTAAAGTCACCTTGGAGAAATGTCCTCCGGAGCTGGCCGCGGATATTATGGACCGCGGAATCGTATTGACCGGCGGCGGAGCCCTGCTTCGCAATCTGGACAAATTGCTTGCAGGCGAGACGGGAATGCCCGTTATCGTTGCGGAGAACCCGCTGGATTGCGTAGCGATCGGCACGGGCAGAGCCTTGGATAACATTCACTTGTTTAAGTCAAAGAGCAGCTCCGCGCTTCGTTCCAAGCGTTAAGATTGAAGAATGCTTCACACATTGGATAACGGCCCCGTCCGGCAGCGGACGGACAGCCGTTTTTCTCGGTTTTTAACATTCTGATCATTCGGGAGAATCCCCGCTAAGGGGATAGGGAGAAATATGTAAGGTTGGAGGGTGCTTAAACTGTTTAAGCTGCTTGGCAATAAAAGACTGTTTATTTTGCTGATGGGACTCATCCTTTTCATTGCGGTCATGGGTTTCACCCTCGGATCGAGAACCAAATTGTCCTGGCCGGAAAAGTTTGTCAAGGACACGGTTGGCTTTGTGCAATACGTGTTTTACAAGCCCGCTGGCTACGTAGCGGGCTTGTTTGAAGATATCTCGGAACTGCATGCGCTCCAGGAGGAGAATGAGCAGCTTAAAATCGCCCTGTCCCACTATACGCGGGATAAGGCTTACTATAACTGGATTGAGCAGGAGAACGAGCGCCTGAAGAACGACCTGAAATTTACGAATGCTCAAAAGGAAATGTACGATTACACCTGGAAGATCGCACATGTCATTAGCGTGAATGATGATCCTGTCAATCGGACGATCGTGCTCAACATCGGTGGACGGGAAGGCGTCAAAGAAGGCATGGCCGTCTCTTCCGCTGAAGGTTTGGTTGGGATCGTCAGCCATGTCAGCAATTTTACCGCCACGGTGAAACTGGTAACGACGATGGATGCTAGAGATCCGAATTCAAACGGGATTGCCGTAACGGCCCAAGGTAAGGAGAATCAGATTTTCGGGGTGATCGAGTCCTTTGACAAAACCAGCGGTAATTTCCTGATGAGCCGAATTGATGACAAGAAGACTCTTGCCGAGGGTGACCTTATCGTATCCTCGGGAATCGGCGGGGTATTTCCGCGCGGGATGATTATCGGCAAGGTCACGGATATCCAGGTAGGCGAATTTGGGTTGACCTATACAGCTACGGTTAAACCGGCGGCGAGCTTTACGGATTGGAAAGAGCTGTTCGTAGTCTTTGCACCGGAGGCTGAAAAAGAGTGAGGAAACGCAAATATATTCTGATTCTGCTGCTGTTTCTTCTGTTCATTGTGGAGGGGACCATCGTCCCCTGGCTGATCCCGCCTTCCTGGGAGACCCGCATCGTCCCGCATCTGGTTTATATCGCTATTTTATTTTTCTCCGTATATGAGAATCGCCATACCGGACTGGTGCTCGGACTGTGCTTCGGCTTGCTGCAGGATATTGTATACTATGGTTCCATGATCGGCGCTTATTCGTTCGCGATGGGATTCTCCTGCTACCTGCTGGGGCTTCTGTCCAAGACGCGTCAAGCTCCGCTTCCATTAATGATGATTATCGTTTTGACCGGAAGTATACTGCTTGATTCGATATTGTTCGGTACTTATTCCTTGTTCGGACTTGTTCACGAGCCGTATGCCTGGGCTTTGATGAATCATATTATTCCGAATGTGTTCGTGCAGTTTGTGTTCGCGTTGATCATTTATGTACCGCTTCGCCGACAGCTAGAAATCATTACCAAGCGTCGTTCAGTCGAAGACAAGGCTTGATTTCCGACTTTTGCCCGGGAGAAGCAGGAACTTTCCGCCTTCTGCTCGAATTGATTAGGGAGGAGGGACAGGCTTATGACAGTAAAACCCAATCACGTTACAATCAAAGGCATCAAGGATGGCCTGGTTTTCCTGCTGGACGACAAGTGTGAACTCGGAACTTTGCTGGAAGAGTTGCGTTATAAATTGGAACATAGCCATCAAAATATTTTAACCGGTCCGATCATACATGTTGACGTAAAGCTGGGGACGCGGATCGTAAGCGACGACCAGAAAGAGTCGATCCTGGATATCCTGAGGCAAAAGGGAAACCTGCTGATTCGCTCCGTGGAAATGCCGGATTCGGAGTCTGCTGCCGATCCTCTCAAATCATTGACTACGATGTGCGGAATCGTCCGCTCCGGGCAAGTGCTCCATCATGAAGGGAACCTGATGTTCCTGGGAGACGTGAATCCGGGCGGAACGATCGCCTGTACGGGAGATATTTTTATTCTCGGATCATTGAGAGGAATGGCGCATGCCGGCTTGGAGGGCAATGAAGAGGCGGTAATTGCGGCCTCTTATTTGGCGCCTACCCAGCTTAGAATTGCCGAGGTTATCAGCCGGCCTCCGGATGAATGGGAGAACCGGGAGACTAGTATGGAATTTGCTTTTTTAAGTGACGGGAAGATGCAGATAGACAAAATTAGCAATATCCTCCGGATGAGACCGGATTTTATCGCGTTTAAAGGGGTGTAATCTATGGGAGAAGCTATCGTTGTCACATCCGGTAAGGGCGGTGTGGGCAAAACGACCACTTCGGCCAATATCGGTACAGCGCTTGCGCTGCTTGGCAAAAAGGTGTGTCTGGTGGATACGGATATCGGACTGCGCAATCTGGACGTAGTTATGGGACTGGAGAACCGGATCATTTATGATTTGATCGATGTGGCTGAAGGACGCTGTCGTTTAAACCAGGCTCTGGTGAAGGACAAGCGATTCGATGAGCTTTACATGCTGCCCGCTGCGCAAACTAAGGACAAACACGCGGTGACCGCTGAACAGGTCAAGGACATCATTCTTGAATTGAAAAAAGATCATGAATACGTGATTATCGACTGCCCTGCCGGGATTGAACAGGGCTTCAAAAACGCTATTGCCGGTGCCGATCAGGCTATCGTCGTGACTACGCCGGAGCATGCGGCCGTGCGGGACGCGGACCGGATTATCGGGCTGCTTGAGAGCTCCCATATCTCTTCGCCAAAATTGATCGTAAACCGGATCAGGGCAAATATGGTCAAATCCGGCGACATGCTCGAAATTGAGGATATCCTTCAGGTGCTGAATATCGACTTGATCGGTATCGTGCCGGATGACGAGTCTGTAATCAAAGCGGCCAATTCCGGTGAGCCGACGGTAATGAACCCCGATTCGAGAGCGGCAATCGCTTACCGCAACATTGCCCGCCGGATTTTGGGCGATACGGTTCCCCTGATGCTGCTGGATCAGAAAAAGGGCATGTTTACGCGCTTCAAAAAGTTTTTCGGAATGGGTTGATATTACTTGTTTTTCAAACTGAAAAAAGTGGACTGGCCAATGGTGGGTATCCTCCTTGTATTTATGGTGTTCAGCACGCTGCTGGTCCGAAGCGCCATTGCTCCGTATGAAACCCAATTCAGGGCTTACGATTTGAAAACGCTAGGATTCTATATCGTGGGATTTATCGTGGTATTCGCTATGGCCCTGGTTGATTACAGGACACTTTTGAAATATAGCTGGTATATTTACGGGGGAGGCTGCTTCCTGCTTGTCCTGGTATTCTTGTTTGCCCCGGAAATTAATGGAGCGCGCAGTTGGTTCATGATTCCGGGAGGACTGCAGTTTCAACCTGCCGAACTCGTCAAGATCATACTGATTCTGACTACGGCTTACTTGCTGGGTCAGCGAAACGGACAGCAACTGCGCTTTCGCCGGGACATTATTCCCATCTCGGCAGTGACGTTGCTTCCGTTTATTTTGGTGCTTATTCAACCCGATTTGGGCAACGCCATTATTTATCTGGTCGTCCTGGTTGCGATGCTGTGGATCGGCAATACAAAGTATAGTCATGTGCTCATCGGACTAACCGTAGTAATAGCTGCCTTAATTGCTTTTGTTACTATTTTCAACACTTACAATGTGCAGATTCACGATTATTTGGAACAGCATAAGAAGCTGCACTGGTACCAGCGAATAAATACGTTCATTAATCCGGACCAGGCTTCAAGCGATGATAAGCATCAGTCCAGTTACGCCAAAATTGCAATCGGCTCCGGGGGGCTGACGGGAGACGGCTATTTGCAAGGTGAACTAAAAAATAAAAAGTTCGTCCCGTATCCTTATTCGGATTCCATCTTTGTGGTGGTCGGTGAAGAATTCGGCTTTCTCGGCTCCGCCTTGCTGCTGCTCATCTACTTCTTGTTTATTTACAGGATGATTCTCATTGCCTTGCACTGCATCGACAAGCGAGGCGCCTATATGATCGTCGGGATTGCCGCGATGTTTTTGTTCCAGATTTTCGAGAACGTCGGAATGATGATCGGATTAATGCCAATCACGGGGATTACGCTGCCGTTTATTAGTTATGGCGGGACCTCGCTGCTGATCAATATGCTTTGTATTGGATTGGTATTCAGCATTAAGCTGCATCAGGAAAAGTATAAAGTGGATTAAAGAACCGGTGCCGAAGGGCATCGGTTTTTTTGCGGTTCATATTTCGGTCAAGCCCCTCATACATATAAATCACGAGATGTGACCGGGAGGGTGCGAGAAATGGATGTGAAATCGAATGTGCGAAAGCGCCGCGAAGAACGCATCAGACAGTTGACTGCCGGAGATTTGGCGGGAGCGGGAGCGGGACATGCCCCCGCGGCGGACGGAATGCCCGGAAATACGGAAGTGGTCAGAGGAGACAAGCAAGCGCCGAAGCCTCTATTTTCAAGAGAAGTGGATGAGCCAGATCCCGAGCTCCTGTGGAAACGGGGGCAAGGCCGATGGAATGATAGCGATGTGCCTGGTTCGGGAGACGGCGGTTATTCCGGAGGCAACAAGACCTCATTTTGGAGTATGTTGTTCCTGAGAATGATCATCAGCGCTCTATTGTTTGCTGCATTATGGGGAATTGAACGGTATGAGCCCGCCTGGTCTCTTCCGGTCCGTGCCTTCGTGGCCCAATCGCTTACGCAGGAAATGGATTTTGGCGCCGCAGAGGCTTGGTATGAGCGTACTTTTGGGGGGCCGCCTTCCTTTATTCCAATCTTTAAACACAATGAAGAGAAAGGTTTAAAGGTAGGGACGGTCACCGGATTTGTGACTCCGATCGAAGGGACATTGGCATCTCCTTTTGCCCTTAACCTGAAAGGGGTGGAGATTATCCCGACGGGAGATTCGGGCGGCGGAGATCAGGTTAAAAGCGTAGAAACGGGACGTATTCTCAGCGTAGCCCGTGACGCCATAACCGGAATGACGGTAACGGTTCAACATGCGAACGGGTATGTATCGGTCTATGGACATCTGGAACAGCCCTCGGTAGCCAAAGGCGATTGGGTGGAGGGGGGCGACGTCCTTGGAAAAATCGTAGCCCCGAGCGAGAACGAATTTCCAACCCTGTATTTTGCGATGAAAAAAAATGATCGGTATATTGATCCGGCGGATGTGATTCCTTTTGATTAAGTGGGGCGGCATCAATATCTCTTTTCATCCCTTTTTTATACTAATTATGCTGGCTTCCATTTTTACCGGTCATTTTTTGGAGCTTCTCGCCTTGTTTGCCATAGTGTTCGTTCACGAGCTCGGCCATGTGGCTTGCGCCCGGCTATTCGGCATTCACGTATCGTCCATACAAATGCTCCCTTTTGGCGGCGTTGCGGTGATGGAGGATACCGGACATTTGACTGCCGGACGTGAGGTGGCCATTGCGCTGGCCGGACCGGCGCAAAACCTGCTGATGATTGGAATCTCCTGGCTTCTTCATGCCACCGGCATTTGGGAGGGGCCGTTTTTTTCTTATTTTGTAGAAAGCAACTTGTTAATCGCCTTGTTTAATTTGCTCCCGATTTTGCCGCTGGACGGAGGAAGGGTTTGCCAGGCCTTATGCAGTAAGGGGCTTCCGTTTCATTCCACGCTGGTTTGGTCGCTTCGCATCAGCATCCTGTTCAGTTTGTTTGTGACGGTGTATTCTGTTGCTCCGCTGGTGCTGGGTTATGGGGCGCTGCAAATGAACCTGTTATTGGTAGGCGTGTTTTTGCTTTATTCCAATATAACGGATTATCGAAATATCCCGTACCGGTTCTTGCGGTTTCTCGTTAACCGTGAGAATGAATTTGCCCGCCATCTATTGGCCGGGAGTCTGGCACAGCCGATTGTTGCCGACAAAGCGAAACCTTTGGACGGACTTTTGCGTCTCTTTAAAAGGGAAAAGTATCATTTCATATATATTATGAATGCTCAAGGGAATATTGTAGCTGTGGTGCCGGAGCAACGGGTAATTTCCTCTTATTTGCGGGGAGATCCCGGCGCTTGATTATGGGAGGCCATGTTATAATGAAGAAGACGGCTTGGATAGAACGTAAGAGTGAGGGTGAGGTCAATGAAACAGTTGATTGTTCACTGCGGCCCTGATTCCACCCAGATGGCGCTGCTTGAAGAAGGAAAATTGGTGGAATATGCAGCGGAGCGTTCTCAAAAAAGAGGACTGGTAGGCAGTTTTTTTAAAGGAAAAGTCATGAATGTGATACCCGGTATGCAGGCTGCTTTCGTTGATATCGGCCAGAAGAAGAATGCATTCCTATATATCGATGATTTATTGCATCCTCATTTGGAGAAACAGCCTAAGCAAAAGCCTCCGATTTCGGACTTGCTTAAGCCGGGACAGGAATTAATTCTGCAGGTAGTTAAAGAAGCAATCGGAAACAAAGGGGCGCGCGTAACGACGCACTATTCGCTACCCGGTCGTTGGCTTGTTTATATGCCGTCAGCCGGGTATGTTGCCGTATCCAAGAAAATCGGGCAAGAGGAAGAACGTTCCCGTCTCAGAGAGATCGGGGAGGAGCTGCGTACGCCTGAAGAAGGGCTTATCCTGCGGACGGTTGCCGAATATGCGGAGAAAGAAGCGGTCGCGGAGGATCTTGCCCAGTTAAGAGAGCAATGGGGAACGATTTTGCTTAAAGGTGAACAAGCTTCCGCCCCTGCCGCTTTACATCATGATCTTAGCATGGTTCAACGGCTGATGCGGGATGTGTATAGCCCGGCAACGGATGAGCTGATCATGGATTGCCCGGAACAAGCCGGAGAGGCGACTGCTTTTTTGGCGGCAATGCTGCAAGGTAAACAACCGAATGTCCGAATTTACAAGGCCGATATTCCTCTATTTGATTACTATGGAATCAAGCAGCAACTGGATAAGGATTTTCAGCGCAAGGTGTGGCTGCCGGGAGGCGGATATCTGGTCTGGGACACGACGGAAGCTTTGACGGTGATCGATGTGAATACCGGGAAATTTACCGGCGGAGACAATTTGGAAGATACCGTATTTCGGACGAATGTGGAGGCGGCTCGGGAAATTGCGAGGCTGGTCCGGCTCCGGGATACCGGCGGAATTATCATTGTCGATTTCATTGATATGAGCAGCGAGCATCATCGTACGGCCGTGTGCGATACGTTGGAAGCTTCGCTGAACGGGGATCGGACACAGCATCATATATTAGGCTGGACCAAGCTTGGATTGCTGGAAATGACCCGGAAAAGAATGAGGGAGCAACCTATTTTTTAGGTGATGATTGATTTCTTAATGAACCCATGGTAGTATATTAGGGTATGTGTTATGAGTTAGCCTTGTACACATGCTGTAACCGCTCCGATCGGGTTAGAAAGTCCGTTTGTTCTTAAGGACAACGGCACCTAAATCAGGCGAGTCTGAGACATGAGGAGGTGCAAGCAAATGTACGCAATTATCGAAACTGGCGGTAAACAATACCGTGTTCAAGAAGGCGATGTTCTTTACATCGAGAAATTGAACGCTGAAGATGGCGCAAGCGTGACGTTCGATCGCGTGTTGGCAGTATCTAAAGGTGAAGGTTTGGTAACGGGAGCTCCATTGGTATCCGGCGCAAGTGTAACGGCGAAAGTCGAAAAACACGGCAAAGGCCAAAAAGTTGTCGTTTACAAATACAAGCCTAAGAAGAACTACCACAAAAAACAAGGTCATCGTCAACCTTACACGAAAGTGACCATCGAGAAAATCCAAGCGTAAGTAGGTGCGGTAGATGATTATCGTCTCCATTCTGCGCGGCAGGGATAACGACATAACAGGGTTTGAAGTGTCAGGTCATGCTGGCTACGCCGAATCAGGACAGGATATCGTATGTGCCGGTGTATCCGCCGTTACTGTTGGTACGGTGAATTCTATCGAGGCGCTGACGGGAACCGTGATGGATGCCGAAATGAAAAACGGCTTTCTGAACGCGAAACTTCCCGGGGATGTTGCTCCGAAAGCGGCTGAACAGGTGCAATTGCTGCTCTTATCCATGGTCGTTATGCTTCAGAGTATCGAAGGCTCATACGGATCGTATATTAAAATAAAAGACGTTATTATTTGAAGAAGGAGGTAGATGGACAATGTTGAAATTGGATCTTCAGTTGTTCGCTTCGAAGAAGGGCGTAGGCTCCACGAAGAACGGACGTGACAGTATTGCGAAACGCCTTGGCGTTAAACGTGCAGACGGTCAAACCGTTACCGGCGGAAGCATTCTTGTTCGCCAACGCGGCACGAAAATTCATCCGGGTACCAACGTGGGAATCGGTAAAGACGACACGCTGTTTGCAAAAGTGGATGGCGTCGTGAAATTCGAACGTTGGGGTCGCGACCGTAAAAAAGTGAGCGTCTACCCAGTGGAAACCGCTCCTGTAGCGGCTGCAGTAGAAGCTTAAGAGCTTCGCTTCGGTTGTAACTTTCGAAAGCCCTCGGCATGTGAATGCCGGGGGCTTTCTTTTTGACATGATGGAATGATAAGCCGAAATTGTTTCGCCGGGTGAAGCAGAAAGTATATATTTTGGAACGTTATTCGGACAAGGTTTGTGATATACTGGGTAATGATGTCAGGGTGGAAGGTTCGCCCAATCTGTTTAGAGGAACGGGGTAACTCATGAAACATCGGTTCACGGCGTCGGCGATCGTGGCTGCGCTATCCATTGCTTGTCTGGTTCTTATGTATTATTTTCATTCACCGGCTGGCTATACTCTTATCGGCTTATGCCTGTTGTTCCTATTTTTCGGGTATGTAAAGTATGTAAACAGACAGGCGGAAAACGAGCGAAAGCAACTGCTCGAATCCGTTCAACGGACGGCTGCAGCTACCCTTGGCCATCATCGCCATGACTGGATGAACGATCTGCAAATTTTATACGGATATATCCAGCTGGGCAAGTATGATAAACTGGCGGGCTGTGTGGAAAGAATAAAGGAACGGATGGCAGCGGACAGTAAAATTTCCAGGTTAGGCATTCCTTCGCTTGTTTTTTACCTCCACTCGTTTCGGGAAATGAACGGTTCGGTCCAGCTTGAAGTTTGCATACAGGACGACCTCCAACTCGGAGACCTGTTGACTGCGGAGGATGCGGAACAATTCACGGAAGCGATTATTTCGACGATCCGGGCTTATCAGTTTACGGGACGTTCCTCCTGGGGAGAGGTCTTGCAGCTTAAATTGTCCATTTGCCGGGAAGGCGGCGAAGTACTGGCCATGTTTGAACGGCAAGATCATACGTTGGACAATATAGAGATATTAAAACGCCACCTGAATGAATGGAATACCGGCAAAAGAGTGCTGGCGGAGCAGATCGATTCGAGACCCGAATCCTTAAGACTCCGCGTAGCTTGCGCAAACTAGAATGAGGTGAATGCATGTTTGTAGATAAAGCAAAGATATATGTTAAAGGCGGAGATGGCGGAGACGGAATCGTTGCTTTCCGCAGAGAGAAGTATGTGCCTGATGGCGGACCGGCCGGCGGCGACGGGGGCAAAGGCGGCGACGTCATATTCCGGGTCGACGAGGGCCTCAGAACGTTGATGGATTTCCGGTACCAACGTCACTTCAAGGCGGAACGCGGGGAAAAGGGACGCAACAAGAGCCAGCACGGCGCTAATGCGGAAAGTATGGTAGTACGCATTCCTCCGGGTACGGTCCTTATTGATGACGACACGCAGGAAGTGTTGGCGGATATGACGCATCACGGCCAGCAAATCGTCGTGGCAAGAGGAGGACGCGGAGGACGCGGAAACATTCGCTTCGCTACGCCGAACAATCCGGCCCCTGAATTGGCCGAGCATGGCGAGGAAGGTCAGGAACGTTGGATTGTGCTTGAGCTGAAGGTGATGGCGGATGTCGGGCTGGTCGGTTTCCCGAGCGTCGGCAAATCGACGCTGCTGTCCGTCGTATCGGCAGCCAAACCGAAAATCGGAGCCTATCATTTTACAACAATTACGCCGAATCTCGGTGTCGTAGATGTCAGTGAAGGCCGTAGTTTCGTCATGGCCGACCTCCCGGGGCTTATTGAAGGAGCTCATGAAGGTGTTGGGCTTGGACATGAATTTTTGCGTCATGTGGAGCGCACCCGGATCATTATTCATGTGGTTGATATGGCCGGTTCCGAAGGGCGGGATCCTTTTGACGACTGGATGAAGATCAATGATGAGCTTAAGCTCTATAATACCGATTTAGAGAGCCGTCCACAAATCGTGGCCGCCAATAAAATGGATATGCCCGAAGCGGAGGAGAATCTGGAGAAGTTCCGCGAACAAGTGAAGGAAATCCGTCCGGACCTGGAGATTCTCCCTATTTCTTCGTTGACCCGCCAAGGCGTGCAAGAACTGCTTTACCGGGCTGCCGATATGTTGGATGAAATTCCGGAAGCACCAGCTATCGAAGAGGTTACGGAGCTCAGCGAACGGAAAATTTACAAACTGGATAAAACGGAAGACAACAGCTTCACGATCCGGAGAGAGAACGAGATGTTTATCGTCGAGAGTCCTAAGATCGAGCGGATGATGAAGCGTATGCAGCTTCATACCCATGACGCGATCTTGAAATTGGCCCGGACTATGCGCCATATGGGTGTGGACGAGGAGCTGCGGAACCGGGGCGCCAAAGACGGAACCTTGGTCCGCATCGGCGATTTTGAATTTGAATTTGTTGAAGGCAGCAGCTACTATTATTAAGATGCAATGCAGGTCCATGTACACCATGAAACGGATACTATCCTAGAGCAGGATATAGTATCCGTTTTTCTTATAAATAGCGCCTATTACACAAATGTGGATTGCCTCAAGGGAAGCTTTCCGTTATAATGTCCACTATACGAAAACATAAGTCTCTAAGGGGAGGACGTTTGTGAAGGAACGTTATTATCTGGTCCGCGAGGATATTTTGCCTGAGGCTGTCATCAAGACGTTGCAAGTTAAGCAGCTTCTTGCTGTTGGGGATGTAAAAACCGTGCATGAAGCGGTCGCCCAGGTAGGATTGAGCCGAAGTGCCTTTTATAAATACAAAGATGGCATTCATCTATTAAATGAGATTGAGCGGGACAGCATTGTTACTATCTCCTTTGACCTGGAGCACACTTCGGGTATTTTGTCTAAAGTGCTGTCGTTAATTGCCGGCTCGGGAGGAAATGTTCTGACGATCAATCAGAGCATACCGCTTCAAGGCAGAGCCAATGTGGTTATTTCCGTGGAAACCTCCAGATTGACGGAAGAATTGGATGCCTTGATGGAATTGCTTCAAACCACCCCCGGCGTCAGAAAAACGCAGATCGTCGGTCAGGGATAAGTCATTCGTTCTTTACCATTTATTACAAGGGAGGGGTCAAAATATGAAACCCGTTAAAGTAGGATTGCTTGGATTGGGCACGGTGGGAACCGGTGTCGTACGGATTGTTGAAGGACATCAGGAGGACTTGAGCAGTCAAGTCGGGTCCCCGATCGTCATTGAGAAAATAGCGGTTAAGAGTCTGGATAAGAAGCGGAACATTGAAATAGAGCGAAGCAAGTTGACGGAAGATCCTTGGGAGGTCATCCGCGATCCCGAAATCGACGTTATTGTGGAAGTAATGGGCGGCATTGCCGGCACTAAAGAATACATTCTGGAAGCCCTTGACCGGGGAAAGCACATCGTTACGGCCAATAAGGATCTGATGGCGTTGTACGGATCTGAAATTTTGGCCAAAGCGCTGGAGAAGCAATGCGATGTGTTCTATGAAGCGAGCGTGGCAGGCGGCATCCCGATCATACGTACTTTGATTGAAGGTTTCTCTTCGGATCGGATCATGAAAATCATGGGTATTGTCAACGGGACGACGAATTATATCCTGTCCAAGATGAGCCAGGAAGGGGCTTCCTATGAAGACGTCCTTGCTGAAGCCCAGGAACTTGGCTACGCTGAGGCGGATCCTACCTCCGATGTCGAAGGACTTGATGCGGCCCGCAAAATGGCCATTCTCGGAACGCTCGGGTTCCGGACAAATGTAGAATTGCAGGACGTACAGGTTCGCGGAATTTCGTCCGTTAGCAAAGAAGACATCCAGTATGCAAAACGTCTCGGTTATGAGATGAAATTGCTCGGGATCGCGGATCGTCAGGATGACGAGTTCAGTATCGCCGTACAGCCGACCATGGTGAAGAAGAGCCATCCGATTGCGGCGGTGAACGGAGTGTTTAATGCGGTATACGTATATGGCGAAGCGGTAGGCGAGACGATGTTCTACGGAGCCGGGGCCGGCGAAATGCCGACAGCCACTTCCGTCGTTGCCGATCTGGTCGCGGTCGTTAAGAACCTGAAGCTGGGCGTTAACGGTCTGAAAGCTATTGTGCCTTACAAACCAAAAAAATTGAAAAATGACGATCAGATCTCATTTAAAAACTTCCTTCTGCTTCAGGTATCTGATAAAGCCGGGGTGTTGGCTCAGATTACACAGGTGTTCGCTGAATACGAAGTAAGTCTGGAATCGGTAGTCCAGTCGCCTAACGTGGATACTCCTGACGCTGAAATTATGATTGTTACCCATAACGCCAGCAAGGCTAGTATGGATCAAGTACTGAACCATTTCGAAACCCTGGATGTGATTCGTCGGGTTAAGAGCGTATATCGCGTAGAAGGCTAGTAAACCTGAATTTTATATAAATAAGTATCCCATATTCATAAAAGGAGTTTCATCTTATGAACGGCATGTGCATGACACAAACTTGTATAGAATATGGAGGGGAGGTGCGCTATGATCCGGAATGAAGGGGTCCGGGTAAAAGTCCCGGCAAGCACGGCCAATTTGGGGCCGGGTTTCGATACTCTCGGCATGGCGCTCACCCTCTATGCATGGATCGAAATGAAACCGGCGAAAGCCACCGTTTTTCACCTGCATGGCGAGAATCTGGATGGACTGCCGACGGACAAGAGCAATTTGCTTTATAAAGTAGCCCAATCCGTGTTTGATGAAGCGGGAGTATCGCTTCCTGAGCTTGAAATTACGATGTATTCCGATATTCCTTTGACCCGCGGGCTTGGAAGCAGCGCTTCGGCTATCGTGGGCGCCCTGTATGCCGCCAATTTGCTGATCGGTTCGCCGCTGAGCCTTGGCCGACTATTCAATATGGCTACGGCACTTGAACATCATCCGGACAATGTGGGGGCTTCGCTATACGGAGGAATCATCACGGCTGTTTGGGACGGGGCGCACGCAGAAGCGTTGCGGATTGAACCACCGGAACAGCTTGATGTGCTGGTAGCCATTCCGGATTTTCAGCTGTCCACTTCGAAAGCTAGAGAGGTATTACCCAAGCAAATTGGCATGAGCGACGCCGTCTATAACATAAGCCGCGCTTCCTTGCTGACCGCCGCTTTAACCATGGGCCGGTTGGATTTGATCAAGGATGCGATGCGGGATCGGCTGCATCAGCCTTATCGGGCCTCGCTCGTCCCGGGAATGGGACGCATTCTGGAGGAAGCGACCGAGCATGGAGCGCTTGGAACGGCCCTCAGCGGCGCCGGTCCTACGTTGCTGGCACTGGTTGACCGGACGGATAATCAGGGTGAAGAGCTTAGAAGCTTTTTGTTGGGTGTGCTAGGGAACGAAGGGATTACGGCAAGGACGCTTTGGTTAAAACCTTGCACACATGGCGTTACCGAGCTTACTATGATTAAAGGCTCTTCATTACTGGATATGATTAAAGGGGAAGTAAAAGCATGAAACGAATAGCATTGCTACCGGCAGGATCGGTATCCCACGAGGCGGTGCTTCACTTGTTCGGAGACGAACCGGTGGAACTGCTACATTATAAGCAAATTTCGGATGTTTTCTTGGCTGCCGCAAACGGCATCAGCGATTACAGCGTGATTCCGATGGAAAATACGATTGAAGGCTCGGTCAGTTTGCATATGGACTGGCTTGTCCATGAGGTCGACATTCCGATGCAGGTCGAATGGGTATATCCGTCGATTCAAAATCTGGTCGGCAATCGCAACGAATTTGAAGCTTCTTCGGGTGAAGGCATCGACTTTTCGAAAGTAAAGAAGGTTCTCTCTCATCCGGTGGCCATGGCGCAGTGCCTGCAGTTTATCCGGTCCCGCATGCCTCATGCGGAGCTGGAGCATGTAGGAAGCACCTCCGAGGCCGTGGAGCTGGTAAAGCAGCATCCCGGATCCGGCTGGACGGCGGTAGGGACCACCTTAGGAGCCAAACATCACGGACTTGATATTCTTGCGGAAAAGGTTACGGACCACGACAATAACTATACCCGGTTTGCGTTGATCGGGCCGTCGCCTTTGCAAATCGGTTCTAGGCCTTCCGAGGCCAAGACCAGCATTCTCGTTACCTTGCCCGAGGATTTTCCGGGCGCGCTTCATCAGGTTCTCTCGGCGTTTGCCTGGCGGAAACTGAACTTGTCGCGAATCGAATCCCGGCCCACCAAAAAACGGCTGGGTAATTATTACTTTTATATGGATGTGCTTGCTCCGATGGATTCGGTGCTTCTTCCGTCCGCGATCGGGGAAATTGAGGCTTTGGGCTGCCAGGTACGGATTCTGGGCAGTTATCCCAGTTACACTTATGAAGGATTAAAATCGGAGGTGCAGAAATAATGGCAGAACAATGGATCTATTTAGACGGACAATTCGTAACCAAGGAAAATGCAAAAGTTTCGGTATTCGACCACGGTTTTTTATACGGTGACGGGATATTTGAAGGTATCCGTATCTACAACGGCAATATTTTCAAATGCAAAGAACACTTGGACCGTCTGTATGACTCGGCAAAATCGATCATGCTCAACATTCCGCTGACCTTTCAGGAAATGGAGGAGGCTCTTGTTGAAACGCTGCGCCGCAACGAACTGCGCGATGGATATATCCGCCTGGTCGTATCGCGCGGGATGGGCAATTTGGGACTCGACCCGAACCGTTGTCCGAAGGCTTCGGTCGTTATTATTGTGGAGCAACTCGCGATTTACTCGGAGGAAGCTTACAAAACCGGGCTTAAGACCGTATCCGTCTCCACTAAACGGAATCTCCCGGATGCCTTGAATCCGAAGATCAAATCCCTGAACTATTTGAACAATATTCTGGTGAAAATCCAGTCGAATCTGTCGGGAGCGGGCGAGGCGATCATGCTGAATGCTCAAGGCTACGTTACTGAGGGCTCGGGGGACAATATTTTTGTAGTGAAGAACGGCGTGATTACTACGCCGCCTTGTTACTTGGGAGCTCTTGACGGGATTACCCGCCAGGCGATCATCGAAATTTGCAACAATAAAGGCCTCAAAATTAAAGAGGAGCCGTTCACGCTTCATGATGTCTATGTAGCGGATGAAGTTTTCCTGACGGGCACGGCGGCCGAAGTAATTGCGGTTCGCGAAGTAGACGGCCGGATTATTGGCGAAGGTCATGCAGGCCCGATCACGTTGAACCTGCTTGAAGAGTTCCGCAGCATCGTTGACAAAGACGGCTTAAAAGTGTGGTAATTGCATAGCAAGGCGCGTATTCTTAGAATTTTGAATCAAAATCCTGTTCGTTTCGGAAGAGACGGATAGGATTTTTTTATTGTGCGGGGATGTCAAAAACATGGGCTCCTGCATAGGATGTATTAATTGGGCCCCGGGCGGGAGAGTCGCGTACCGGAGAAGAATTCTAGGAGGTCTTTAACGCGTGAAAATCCACATTGTTAAAAAGGGCGACACTTTATTTGATCTCTCAAAAAAGTATCAGGTGCCTTTGCAAAAGCTGATTGAGGCCAATCCGCAAATCGTTAATCCGGATCAACTCAATCTAGGCGACAAGGTAAAGATTCCGTCGTCCGCTGTTCCGGTTGATGGCGAAGGAGCCAATGTCTACAAGCATACAGTCAAACAGGGAGATTCTTTATGGAAGCTGGCTAAAGCCTGGGGGCTTCCGTTGCAGTCCCTGATTCAAGCCAACCCTCAATTGAGCGATCCCAATGTGCTTAAGGTTGGAGAAATCGTTAATATTCCGACCCAAGGACAGAATGCGCCGTCGGATCCTCCCGCAAATGAAAACAATGCCAATCAGGCGCCGATTGTGTCCGGACCAACCGGAAAGAAAAATACGGCACCTATAGCGGGAGGGCAGAAACCTGAACAAACTAAGCCAATTCCTGCTCCTGCTCCGGCCCCGGCGCCATTACCGGCCCCGGCACCTGAGAATGTGGAGCCGCCGAAGCCAGCCCCCGTCCCTGTTCCGATCCAAGTAGAAATCGGCATAGAGAATATTACTTATGAACCGATTCAATATGAGAACATTAAGATCGAGCACATTAAAGCAGAAGAGCCGCCTTGTCCGCCGAAACAAGAATATCCAGTCCTCCCTTCTCCTTATCATTATCAGGTGGAACAACCCGTTTATATTGCTCCTGCCCATACTTCCTCTCCATGCGGGTGTTCGGATAAGGGACCAAAAATGGAGAACGAAAATTTGTTTTATCAGTATCCAATGCATGCCGAGATGGTGTCCTCATATTATGATTTTCCACAAATGCCTCAGGAGCAGGTAATGGGGATGCAAATGCAACACTCCTTTGGAGGCGAGTATCCGGGAATTTCAAACGCTCCGTTCCATCAAGCGCCTGTAACGGGATATTCCATGGAGCCATGCCCGGAGCATCTAATGGATAACAAGCATTACGAATCTCCGTGGCAGCATCCGTTAATGGGCGAGAATTATCCGCATCATTCCGTACATCCGAATGAGATGTATGGCGGAATGCATCAGCAGCAGGGCTACGGCTGGCCGATTCCATACGGACCATCCACCTGTTGCGGACCTCAAGCAATGCCTATTCAGGAATATCATCATGAAATGATGTATCCAAATGCTATGCACCCTAACGCTATGCACCCTAACGCAATGCATCCAAATGCTATGCATCCTAACGCTATGCACCCAAATGCTATGCACCCTAACGCAATGCATCCAAACGCTATGCATCCAAATGCCATGAACCCCTATGGATATGCGCCTGCTTATCAGGAACCGTATGGAGTTATGGGAGAGCAAGTTGCTCCCGGAATGCCAGGAATGACCGGAATGCAGGGGATGTCTGGGATGCCAGGGATGTTTGAAATGCCGGGAATGTCTGAAATGCCAGGAATGTCCGGAATGTCTGGGATGCCGGGAGTAGCGGGAATTCCGGTTCAACCGAATGTCCCTATGGCTCCTCTGGGCGGCTTCGGCGTTCCTGAACCGGTATTGTTTGACCGGAACACCGTAGCCACTGAGTTGACGGGAACGGTTGAGCAACAGAGCTTAGAAGGCTCGGAGAATGTTGCCGAAGTCCAATCTAAGATTAAAACTAAAGGGAAAAAGGATGTAAAAGTATCGGGGAGTGCCGTTTCGGGGAAAACAAACAAGAAGAGATCAGGATCTTCCTCAGGGAGCTCGGAAAAAAAAGAACGCCAAGCAACAGGGCGAGCTAGAAACAGCTCTGAAAATCGGAACCCGTGGATTAAGGAATAGTTAGTGAAAAAAGCGGAGTTTTGCGACTCCGCTTTTTTTATGTTGTTCTTCCATTAATTTCAGCTATTAAATTGCTTGAGGCGTTAAAAGATTTATGATATAGTAAGTATCCCGGTGAGAGCCTAACTCTTTTACCGGAAAAGAAAGCTAGCTTAAAAATTGATAGAGTGAAAAACTTCTTCAAAAAAGTGCTTGCTTTCTTCGCTAGAACATGATATATTATTTAAGTCGCCGCTGAAACGCAGCGACGAACGAAAGCGAAGTTGATCTTTGAAAACTGAACAACGAGTGAGTATTAAATAGAGAAATTAATTTTTCTCGTCAGTTTCAAAATGAGCAAGTCAAACACCTTGATGGAACACCTCTTACCTTCGGGTTTGAGACTCCTTCCATCTTTATTGGAGAGTTTGATCCTGGCTCAGGACGAACGCTGGCGGCGTGCCTAATACATGCAAGTCGAGCGGACTTGATGAGGAGCTTGCTCCTCTGATGGTTAGCGGCGGACGGGTGAGTAACACGT
>NZ_JAGQEH010000008.1:0-218678 GCF_018101095.1 Paenibacillus sp. Marseille-P2973 | reverse complement strand
CACGGTCCTCTTCGGTAAATCTCTTCTTGCTCATGCAATCCCCCCCGATGCTTATTCCAGTATACAAAAAGGTACCCACAGCCTGAACACCTTTTTTCAAAGTGTCCAAACTATGGGTACCAGTTTATTCCGGACAGGTTCTTTTTATTGTTTTTGAGAAAAGACATGACTTTGCAGGACATCCAGCGCCCGGCTGATTTCGCCCAATTGCCCATCCGATAACCCCGCAATCCGCTCCAGAAAACGGCCCTCGATCACTTGAAAGGCCTTGTCCATTAAAGACTGCCCCTCAGGAGACAGACGGATATATTGCACGCGGCGGTCTTCCGCTGAAGTATATTTTTCGCAGAGATCTTTGTCTTGAAGCTTCCGGATCTCCCGGCTCGCATTCGGCATGGAGAGATGCTGGCAATCGCTGATTTGGCTTAGGGTGACCGGCTGGCTGACTGCGATATATTCCAGAATGTCATACTGCACCGGCGTAATGTCCGCAGTCTTCACGTCTTTGGTCATTTCATGCTTCACTTCATGCACGGCTGTCGTAAAACCGACAAATTGCCGGAATAGCTGATGCTTATCCACGATATCACCTCCCTCCCAAGATAACAGGGTTGTTATCATAAAACAATTATCATTTGACAAGTAAATAGCATTACATTTATGATCGGAGATAACATATCATTATCAAATGATAACTAAAGGGAGTGGCACTCATGAACCTGCTGGTGATTTACACCTATCCGAATCATCGAAGCTTGAATTATGATTTTTTGCAAAAGGTTCTGGAAGGCAGCCGCGAGAATCCTGCGATTTCAGCGGTCCAGGTGCTCGATTTGTATGAGGAAGAGTTTGATCCGGTGCTCGTGTTCCATGAGCAGAAGCGCAGACGGGATATGCATGCCGATCCGGCTTTGGAAAAATACCGCGCGCAGATTCAATGGGCGGACAAAATCGTATTCGTATATCCGATTTGGTGGGGCCGCCCCCCGGCTATGCTGCTCGGCTACATCGATAAAATGTTTGCCTCCGGCTTTGCCTACCGGGATAACGGCAAGCTGCTTCCGGAGGGCCTGCTGAAAGGAAAATCCGCCGTCTACGTGTCAACGATGAAAGGGCCTGCGCTGTACCCGCTCTACTGGCTTAATAACGCCCATAAAGTGTTGATGCGCAAGGCCCTGCTTCAATATGTGGGCATCCGCCCGGTTAAATTTTTTGAATTCGGATCGATGGAAAGCCCCCGGGGCCGGCATGAGCAGAAACTGCAGCGGGTTTACCGGTATTTTAAGACGGTGGCCAAGTGAGAGGGAGATCCGAACGGCTCACTCCTGTAAATATTTTACGGTAATTAAGATTTTATTTTAATGGTTGTGATAGAATCTTATTAGTGTAAATTATTTCGTCTTTTACTGAGGTGTAAATAGGATGGTTCAAGGGAAAACAACCAATGGTCTCATGCGGCACTTGCGTGACAATCATGGAATTACCATACAGGGGAGTACGCATAAGCAGCAACTGCTCAATATAGGTTATTACCATGGCTACAAAGGCTATAGGTTCGTCGGAAATAATACGAATAAAATATCCTATACTCATTTCGACGAAGTGGTGGCAGTATATGAATATGACTCAAATTTAAAGTCGCTATTATACTCTAAAATTATGTTTATTGAAACGGCTTTGAAAAACTATACCCTTGAAAGATTGGTTCAAGTCGGCCCGATTGATTTCGAGTACATTTTTTCTAATCTCTTGAATGATTACAAAAAGCATGATGTTAAAAGCAAGGAGTATCACAAAAAAATGAAGAGCAGATTAGATCTGAGAGATAAGATATATGGCTCCATTAGCTATAACTTCTCAGATAAAAAAGCTGTTATTCAACATTTCTTTCATAAAAATGAACCTATCCCGCTCTGGGCGATTTTTGAAGTTATTACCTTGGGGATTTTCGGCTTCTTTATACAATGTTTAAACATTGATACTCGCATTCTGATTGCTCAGGACCTCGATATTCATAGTACTTCTCATAATCAAAATGGGAGAATCCTCGAGGATATTATCTTTTTGATCAAAGATTTGCGAAATGCAATAGCCCATAACGGGGTAGTCTTTGACTGTAGATTTAGTAAAGCGGATGCGCCGGCCAGATTGAAGGAGTACCTTCAGCACGAAACAAAGGTAGACAACATTACCTTTCATTCTATTGTAGATTATATTGTTATAGTAGTTTTTATATTAAAAAAGTTAGGGAGCTCCAAAACTGATTTAAGGAAGCTAATAAGAGCATTCGTTAATGAGTCAGAGATCTTAAGGAGTAAGATCCCTATCCCGGTATATACCTCCATAGTAGGTTCGGATTTTAGAAGGAAGATAGGCGCTTTGGGAAATTTTGTTTAGCTGTTTACGCATATGGGGAATTGTGGTAGTATATATTATAACTAATAGCGGTGTTAAGCTTCGGCTAACACTTAAGGGGATTGGATGCGTCCAATCCTCTTTTAATTTTATATAGGGAGAGACGCTCGAGGTAACATCCACTCTTAGCGTCTGTACAACCATCATCTCTCCCGGGATGCCCCCTGTGTACGAGCTCTAACCACCAGGTTTTCGTAAAAACCTTAGAATCAGTTCCTCCCACACGATTCTTCCTCACTGAACAGTTAGTCTTTCTAGGTTACTCTAACACTCTCCGAGCCGTAACAAACCGCTTCTTCCAAGAGTCGGAGAAATTCTCCAGACGAACGCCGTATTTGACGGAGTAGGTGTGAAGCAGTTGGCCGTCACCCGCATACATGGCTACGTGGCCGATATCCAGTCCCCGCGAATCGAAAAACAGCAGATCCCCTTTTTGAAGATCATCCAGGCTGACTTCTTTTCCAACTTTGGCTTGGTCGTAAGAAACTCGTGGGAGTTCGATCGATAGGGTATCTCCGAAAACGCGCTTGACGAACGACGAGCAGTCGAAGGTTTGCGTCTGTGTCGGCGAGGCGCCAAACTCATATGGCGTGCCCAGATACTTCATGCCGTAGGCGATGAGCTCATCCGCCTGTTTCTCCCGCAATGCGGTACTGGAGTAGTCGGTATATTTGGGCTTGGCCGAGATGAAGCCGGTCCGGTTATCCTGCGTGCGTACTTCTAACCAGAGCGGGGAGACTTCGCGAACGACGTGGACCTTCTCTCCGGCGGGCAGCAAATTCTCCGCGGCTGGACTCTCCGCATCCGGCGCACTGCGTAGGTTGACGCCCCATAGAATACTGGTTTCATAATTGATCGGGTCTGGGGAAGTGATCATAACGGTCTTTGTGTTGGCTTCCCATTTTACCGTGCTGCCGAGCGCTTCACTGACAAAACGCAGGGGAACCAGCGAATAGCCGTTCTCAATCCGTCCGGGAACGGTCAGGTCCAGGGCTTTCCCATTCAATTGCGCGGTTTGTTCGCCGATCCGATAGATAAGCTCCGTGTTATCTTTAGTAGCGGTGACCGTTTTACTGGCTTCTTCCCAAGTCAGTTTAGCGCCTTGGGCTTCAAACAGTCCGCGCATCGGGATGAGCACGGTGCCGTCTATGAGCAGCGGATTCGTCTCGGGCTGCAGCTGGCGTCCGTCCAAATAGACGGATACGGATACTGGACCGGGTACTGAACCGGTTGCAGGATCAACTGATGATTCGGTTATAGGAAGAGTTGTATTTGTAGAGTCCGAGGCCGACGATTCGGCATGAACTGGGGTCGAAGCGAGAAGAGACGCAGCAAGCAAAAGAAGGATCGTGGCTTTTTGTGTTGTCATATTTTTCATCACCTTGTCGTTATTTGTTACTTAATTGGACGAATTGGAACGGATATAGTTGTGGTGCTAAATGTTGGTAACTGTGATTTTTTTCGGTTTGACGGTTCCCTAGCCAAATGTGGGTATTAAATAAGACAATCTGATTTACCAGGATCGAAATGGGCTAGGGGGGATGACCATGCAGTGGAAAGGAAGACGTGGAAGCTCGAACGTAGAGGATCGCCGGGGCAAAGGCGGCGGCGCCATGATCGGCGGCGGCATCGGCGGTATCATCATTTTGCTGGTGGTGACGCTGCTCGGCGGGGGAAATGCCGGAGACTTGCTGAGTTCGCTGACCTCCGTCGGCTCGGAGACGAGCGCTCCCTACCAGGAGACGCAAGAGGAGAAGGAGCTCGCCCAGTTTGTCTCCGTGGTGCTGGCGGATACGGAGGACGTGTGGACCGAGCTGTTTAGGGAAGAAGGGCTGGTCTATGAAAAGCCGACTCTTGTCTTATACACGGACAGCGTCCAATCCGCTTGCGGGACTGCCGGGAAAGCCGTAGGGCCTTTTTATTGTCCAGGCGACAAAAAGCTCTACATTGATCTCAGCTTTTACGATGAGCTGCGACAGAAGTTCCAGGCTCCGGGCGACTTCGCTATGGCATACGTCATCGCGCATGAGGTAGGCCATCATGTCCAGACGCTCCTTGGAACGACGGAAAAGCAGATGTCGGGCAGCAAACGTTCCAACGAGCAGTCCGTCCGGCTGGAGCTGCAAGCCGATTATCTGGCCGGGGTATGGGCGAATCATGCCCGGGACGATCTGGGTGTGCTGGAGCAAGGAGACTTGGAGGAAGCACTGACCGCAGCGACGGCGGTCGGCGACGATACCCTGCAGAAGAAGGCTCAGGGCTATGTCGTGCCGGAGAGCTTCACGCACGGAACGTCCGAACAGCGGAAGCGCTGGTTCTATAAGGGCTTTGAGAATGGCACGATCGAAGGCGGAGATACGTTCAACGCCAAAACACTTTAAAGAAGGGTGTTAAAGAATCAATTTCGTCCTCCTTGGGCATGTTAGGTTCAAACAGTCCAAAAGGAGTGGGCGAAATGTCTAGACGAAACCGAAAATACGCCGTCCCGGGAGCGGAGCGCGGGATGCAGGCGTTTAAAGCGGAAGTGATGCGTCGTGAAGGATATGATGTGGATCCGAACCGGCCGGACGATGTGAAATATGAAGTGGCCAAGGAGCTGGGCGTTCCGCTCCAGCAAGGCGGCAACGGCAACCTGACTACCGAATCGGCCGGTCAGATCGGCGGAAAAATCGGCGGATCGATGGTCCGTGAAATGATTCGGCTTGCCCAGCAGCAGCTGGCGGACAGGGAATCTTAGGAATACTGTCACCTGCACCTTCATACAGCGGTCTCATATATTTTCAGACCTAAAAAGCCCATTCTGCTCGGGACATAAACCGTTGCGGGATGGGCTTTCCATAGCGGAATAACGTTCAAATGATGTCGATCCTCGGATCAAGCTCGGCAGTAACAATCCAGTGTGTGATCGTTTACCATGCCGGAAGCCTGCATGAACGCATAGAGGATGGTCGAGCCGACGAATTTCATGCCTTTTTTCTTCAAAGCTTTGCTCATCGAATCGGAGATTGGGGTGGAGGCGGGCACGTCGGAAATCGACTCCCAGTGATTGATGATTGGCGTACCGTCCACGAAGCTCCACAAATAGCCGCCAAAGCTGCCGTGCTCCCTGATAATATCGAAATAAACCGAAGCATTGGTGATCACGCTTTGGACCTTTAACCGGTTGCGGATAATTCCCGGATTTTGCAGTAACTCCTCCACTTTGTCCGGTCCGTATTTAACGATGATATGGGGGTCAAAATGGTCGAATGCCTCGCGGAAACTTTCACGTTTCTTCAAGATCGTGTACCAACTCAGACCTGCCTGCATCCCCTCTAGTGTGAGCAATTCAAACAGCTTTTGATCGTCGTAAAGCGGTTTGCCCCATTCCTCGTCATGGTAGGCAATATATAGCGGGTCCGCGTTGACCCAGGCGCAACGAATCGCATTCTCCTTCATGGAATTTATATACTCCCTTCGAACGTTTGTTTGTATAGGCTAATTCGTTCATCATACATGGAATCCGTAAAAAAGAAAATCCCATACCTAATATTCGGGTGCAAAAAAGGCCGATCCAGCATCATTTTTAAATGACGAAGGACCAGCCTTTTTAAGTTAGTGTTATCAGTTAAAAGAACTTCAACAGTTCTTCCTTCACGGCGTCGTTCGAGCCATCGACGAGCTTTTGATGCTGCGGCTTGTCGAAGAGGGCCTGAATTTGCGGCGGGAAGGTCTGTTCGATCTGGATCAGCTCGATCGCTTCATTGAACTTGGCCGGATGTGCCGTCGCCAAGGCCACGGTGACTTCACCCTTAGCGGTGAAGCGGTCTGCTGCGGCCACGCCGCAAGCGGTATGCGGGTCAAGCAGATAACCGAAGTCGTCGTGCACCTGTCCGATCGTGGCGAGGCAGTCGTCGTTCTCCACGCTGGCCGCGGTGAAATCACGCTGCACCTGGGTGAGCCGGTCGCCGGATACGGTAATCCGACCCTCCTGGCGGAAGCTGTCCATTAGGGAGGCAACGGAGGCTGCGTCTTCCCCTTGCAGGTAATACAGGTAGCGCTCGAAGTTGCTGGCCACCTGAATATCCATCGACGGGCTGTAAGTCATATGGAATTCTCCAGGCTGGTAGATTCCCTCGTTGACGAACCGTTCCAGAATGTTATTCTCGTTAGTGGCGAGAATCAATTTGCTGACCGGGAGCCCCATCTTTTTGGCAAGGAAGCCGGCAAAGATGTCTCCGAAGTTGCCTGTCGGAACGCTGAAATTCACAGCACCTGTTGCCGCGCCTTGGTTCGCGAGCTGGAAGTAAGCGTAGAAATAGTATACGGTTTGCGCCAGAATACGCGCGAAATTGATCGAGTTGATCGCCCGCAGATGGTACTCCTGCTTGAACGCCACATCCGCGAACAGTTCCTTGATGATACGCTGACAATCGTCAAAATTGCCTTCGACCGAAAGATTCAGCACATTGGCGTCATCCACCGTCGTCATTTGCAGCTCCTGCACCTTGCTGACCTTGCCGTTCGGATGCAGGATGCAAATTTTAATGCCCTCTTTGCCGCGGACTCCCTCGATGGCCGAAGCTCCGGTATCTCCAGAGGTGGCGCCGAGAATATGGATGATGGAATTTTGTTTCCGGGAGATATACGAGTACAAGTTACCCAAAAACTGCAGAGCGATATCCTTAAAGGCAAACGTCGGTCCGTGGAACAATTCGAGAACATACAAATTGTTCTTAACTTTGCGGAGAGGCGTTACCTCTTGGTCGCGGAACGTAGCGTAGCTGTCATTTACAAGCTGCTTCAAATCTTCACGCGGAATTTCCCCGTCGATATAGAGCGAGAAAATTTCAAGAGCCAACTCCGGGTAGGAGAGCTGTTGCCACTGGGCCAGCGTGTCTTGCGATACTTGCGGGATATGCTTTGGAACGAGCAAACCGCCGTCGTCGGCCAGTCCCATCAGAACTGCTTCCACGAAGCCGATTCCCGCCACTTTCCCCCTGGTGCTGATATATTCCATAATGATCCCCTTTACATTCAACGATTTTCAATCATTGTAACAAAAAACGTTCCGTTTCCCAACCGATTTTGCAGAAAAAACAGCAGCCGTCATGGCATAGACCGAAACTGGCCATTTTCAAACCGAAATATATAGTGAACGGCCAGGCGTTGATGGTACAATATACTCAGGTCTTTACAACTAAGTCACCTCAGAATCAGGAGAGATTGCCGATGATTGCACACTATAGTCTGGTCTTTTTTTGTACCGTACTGCTAGCCGCATCGACCAATATGTTCCGTTTCAAACTGAATGATACGCTGAATAAATGGATTCTTATTATGGCAACGCTCGTTCTGGTCGAGGTGGAGGGGTATTTGTTCGATTTCCGGCATACGAATTGGATGCTGCTTGTTTTCATAGGCATCTCGGTGCTGTGCTTCGGCATTCGCGGAGGTTTGATGAGCACGTTTGCCTCCTGGTTGATTCTGTTCGCTCAATGCAGCGTGCGGGAGCTTTCCATTTGGCCGACCTACATCTTATTTGCGACCGGAGTTTATTTGCTTATCCGGCATATAAACCATTTGCGGAAAGAAGGCGATGATTGGCTCGGCAAGCTTACGGACAACTCGAGACAATTGAATGTATTCAAAGAGGTCAGCTTGTCCATGCAGCAAACGTTCAATCTGGACAAGCTGCTTCAGACGATATTAACGTCGGTGACAGCCGGTCACGGGCTTGGTTTCAACCGGGCGTTGATCATGCTCATGAATGAGCAGGGCACGAAGCTGCACGGCATCATGGGAACCGGACCTATGTCGGCCGAGGAAGGTTACGCGATCTGGGACCGGATTACCAAGCATAAGTACAAGCTCGTGGAGCTAATCGAGATCAAGGAGAAGGAGAAGTCTTCGGATCTAAAGCTGAACGAACGCGTGAAAAAGATAGAGATTCCGCTGGACAAGCCTAACTTTCTAACGAGAGTTCTGGAGAAAGGCACCCCGCTTCATATTCAGGAAATATCAAACGGGGAAAGCGATTCGACGCTGCAAATGTTCGCACGGGAATTTAATATGGGTGAGATGGCGGTATTCCCTTTAGTAAGCCAAGGGATTAAGGTCGGGGTGCTTCTGATCGACAATCCGGTCAATAAGAAGCCGATTACGGCAACCGATATCGACAGCGTGCTTCCGCTTGCCAACCAAGCTGCGATTGCGATTCAGCAATCCCGGCTATACACGGCGTTGGAGGATATGGCGCTCAAAGACGGGTTGACCGGACTGCATAACCAACGTGCTTTTCAATCCCTGCTGACCCAGTTCTGGCCGGGTTCCGGGGAGTCGC
The DNA here is from genome assembly GCF_018101095.1 of Paenibacillus sp. Marseille-P2973. Classification (NCBI taxonomy): domain Bacteria; kingdom Bacillati; phylum Bacillota; class Bacilli; order Caryophanales; family Paenibacillaceae; genus Paenibacillus; species Paenibacillus sp. Marseille-P2973. The sequence goes on along the minus strand of NZ_JAGQEH010000008.1, from coordinate 209,941 downwards.
CGCTGGCGCTCATCCTTTTGGATATCGATTATTTTAAACATTTCAACGATACGAACGGACATCTGCTCGGAAATGAAGTATTGGTACGGCTGGCTGAGGTCATCCGCTCTTCCATCCGGAAGAATGATAAGGCATTCCGTTTTGGCGGAGAGGAATTTGTAGTTCTGCTTCCGGATACGGACAAAGAAGAAGCAGCGCTTGTGGCTGAACGGATCAGAACCCAGGTGGAAAAAGAAGATTTTCCGGGCGGAAATAAGCAGCCGGCAGGACGATTGACAGTAAGCCTGGGAGTAGCCTCCTCATCGGACAAATCTTCACCATTAACTCCGCTAGAGCTAGTCGATACTGCGGACCAGGCGCTGTACCAGGCTAAGGCGGAGGGCAAAAACAGGGTCGTTTCCTAGGAGGGCTGAACAATGACAACCGGATTCGCTACATTTTTCATTGTGCTGTTGTTCGTTCTGACGATTGTCGCAAGCGGCAGGTATTTTTACGGTCTGGAACTCCGAACCAGTGCCAGAAGGCTGACTCGAGCTCTGAATCTGGAAATCCCGAAGCTGGACTATTCCTTTGAGCAAATCGTCTATTTCGCATCTTTGCCCAGCAACATCCCGTCGATCCGGAATGCGAGCCGGGACAATTTGGTCATCAAGCTGGACTACAAATCGTTATTTTTCCCCCGGTTGTCCGGGCTTAAGATCTATATCAAGACGGATACGGAGCGGATCATCCTGGCGTACCTGCCGATCAAGGATTTCCGGCTGCCTGTACTGGATCAAGTTTTGGAGCAGGGGAAGATCAATGAATCCGACTACCAGAAAATAAGCATATGCAAATTGATCCACCCGGCTACATTAAAAGAGATCTCGGAAGAAGTATTTCAACAAATTCAAGTCGGCCGTAAAGGACGCAAGCCTGCTGCGGCAGACACAGCCGATTCAAAAGAAAGAACGGTCAAAGCGATTTGACCGTTCTCCAAAGAATTTCTTTATGAATCGCAGGGTGATCGATCTGCCGGTTCATGAACCGGACCATCTCCGCATTCTCAGCCTCTACGAAAAATATAGCTTCCGTAAGTTTCCCTTCCCGGATGATCCGGCGGCAGGCTTCGGCCCCCAGCGATATGGCGCGGGCAAGCCGTTGATGCTTATCCTTCACGAACATACTTTTTAAGAGTACGGTTCGCGCATCAAACTGCTCCACGATGATCCATCCAACAGGCACCTGATGATATCGTAAAATCAAGCTGTGCTCCCTGTCGATTTGGTCCTCTTCCGCAAACGGGTCCAGGATCGGGGGATACCAGATCCCTGTTCCGTGTGCAATGACGGACCTTTCCTCTTCCGTGAGCCCGGAGAGCGGGCCGAAGGTGAATTCCTTCGGCAGCCGGAGCCGCTCTATTCTCGGCAGGTCTTCGACGACCCGCCGCAGCGGACCGCTCCAGATATGAATGCCCGGCGTCGGCGCAGCGAATCCGCAGCTTTGCAAAAAAGCTGCGCTGACGGAGCCCGGCTCCGTCTCGCCGACATACTCCGCGCGCATCAGAGCGGCCCCGTTCTGCCGCAGCAGCGACTCCAGCATGCCGAGCAGCTGGCGGCCCACGCCTTTGCGGCGATACGGCGGGTCGACCGCCAGCGCGCGCAGCTGCGCCGTTTTGGCGCCGCCGGTTGCCGGGTGGCCTGCCTGCAGGCTGGCTACCGCCAAGCCGACCGGCCGGCCATCCAGGCTTGCTCCAAGCGCCGCATAAGACGGAGGAAGCTCCTGCATCAAGGGCAGGAGCTCCTTCGGCGTCAGCGCGCTAAAAGCGGCCGGGACAGCGCCGCGATAGGCGCGAACCTCAATCTTGCTCATGAGAGAGGTTCTGGGAGCGGAGGGGCCGGGACTCTGATGATCACCGGGTCCGGTTTATTCCCGGCGGAGTCACCAATTCGATTAAATACGATTTGGAAAGCCGGATCAGAGATAGGAAGGATAACTGGAGGGAACTTTTGGAAAAATTCCGATGTTAGATTAATCGAGAATGTATTCTCTCCTTCTTCAAATGAAATGGTGAAATCAGTGCCTTCCGACAAAGGAACGGCGTGAGGGTCGGGAGTATCGCCTATCATGCCGAAAGGAGAATAGGATACATTGACCAACGCAGGAAGAAGAGAGTTCGATCCGATTCGCTTGTACAACGGCTCATCCGTAGTGACCGTCATTGTTCCGTTGTCATAAGTGGCACTGGTCACGGTCGGCTTGGTGTTGTCGAATCTTACTGGAATGTTGACCACCTTTACTACAGTTCCAGCCTCGGTTACGGTAAAGGTCAAGTCGGCCTGGGCTTGCTCGGTGGCGGATTCAGCCGCAAGAATGGAAATCCCGTCAGACTGCTTTATTACATTAACCAGTTGACTATCCGAAGAGCTAAGCTCTATGCGGCCGATGGTCTCGCCGTTACTACTTTCGTAAAGTTCAAACGCTGGTCCTTCCCCACTAGCTAAGTAGACATCTTGAATTTCCCCGGCCCGCTGAAGTTTTATGAAATCCTTAATACTTTGTTTGTTAAACGAATAATCACTATCACCAGCAACAATTTTTATCGAACTGCCCGGCTTTAATACAAACTCATCAGCAACTTGAACGACCTCCAGAGGCTGGATCAGTGAACCTTCGAACTCGACAAGGGAATGATTCAACGCATTAATGGCTCCCTTGATCTGGTCTTCCGTAGCCATGGAATCTTGTTGAACTTCAATGGCGGTAGTAACAGCGTTGTTCAAGGCTTGAACCGCATACAGAGGATATTTGCCGGTGGTGTTTCCGGTATTCTCCTCAGCTGCACCAAGAAGTGCTTGAGCCTGTTCGATGACTTGGCTTAACAGCACCCGCGGATCTTCCGTTTGGAGTACGACTTTTTTATTTGAGAATTCAGGTGACAGTTTGCCGGATGTACCGCGAATCGCGCGAGTGGTTTCAAGAGGCTTGTAAGATACCTCCACCTCTTCATCCAAAGATTGTGGATGTGCCAGTTTCACGAAGACGGACTTGCCTTCAATGGAGATGTTTCGTATGGAGATCGGGAATGGCTCGTTGCCGTCTTTGCCCGTGATTTTGATGTCTTCCGTAGTCGGTACGTGCGTGGTGTCGAGTGTTTCGCTATACGTAATGACAATGGTATCGGCATTGGAAAAAGAAAGCGTCGGCTGCGCCAATTCCGTTTCCACAGGCGTACCCGGGTTGGTGCTTCCACCGCCGCTGTTGCTTCCGCCGCCACTGCTACTACCGCCGCCGCTGTTTCCAGTATTCGCTGGAGGTGTCGTTGGAGCAGGGGTTTGAGGCTGGGTTGTTCCCGAACCTGTTCCTGTTTCTTCTGAAGGAGGAGTGGTTTGATTTTTTAATTCTTCAGCCTTCTTGAGAAACTTGGCAGCTACTTGAGCTACAGCTTGTCTTTCCGCGTTGCCGGAGGGGTTGAAGGTACCGTTAGTATTGCCGGAAATTAGCCCCAGTTCGACGGCTGCGGCTACCGCATCTTTGGCGTAATCGGCGATCTTGCTGGCATCGGAGAATTTCAGCTCTGCGCCTTTTCCCGTAGCATCTACACCCAGTGCGCGCACAAAAAGCACGGCCATATCCTGGCGGGATAAGTTCGCTCCCGTACCGAATTTGCCGTCCCCTACGCCATTAATTAGGCCGGCCTTCACGGCTGCCTCGATGTAAGCGAACGCATAATGAGGTTCAGGAACGTCGGAGAAGGTTGCCGTCGGCGGTACGGATTGCGTATCCAGATTCAATGCTTTGGCCAAAATGATCGCGAAATCCTGCCGCTCGATTTTTCCCGTAGGATCGAATTTGCCGTCCCCTTTTCCATTGATAATACCCTTCTCAACCAGTTCCTGGATCGCGTTCTTTGCGTAGGAGCCGTCGATATCGGACAGCGTCGTCGCCGCCGAAACGGGAAGCGCGAGGGCACTAAGCAGTGCCGCGGTCGTCATTACCTTGATTACGAGCTTTTGATTCTTCATTCTCGTGTGATCCCCCTTAGGATTCTATGAATATGATTCTATTAAAATCTGTCTCTCAAGTTGTAGTTTCCAGCTTTTATCATAATGGATTGCTTAATTGTTGTAATTATTTTTTTTCAAAATTTAAAAATTCAATATTAAAGCGATATCTTCCTCGCCATCCGAACCCATGCCCAGGCCTCCGCATAGCATATACAACCACTTTGGAAGTAAAGGAAGGGCGTGGTTTAGTAATGGGAATTCAGCTTACGGCAATCCATTACGTGTACTTGGCATTCATCGTGTTTATTCTGGCATTGTTGATCAAACGGCGGGATACGACGATGATCTGCGTGGCGGGTATTTTTCTGCTCGGCCTGCTTGCGACGGAGACGCTGAGCGGTTCGGTTTCGGGGGTTTTCAACTCTTTTATTTATGCGACAAAAGAATTGATGGGGACGATCATGATCATCTCGATCATCGTGGCGATGAGCCGGGTTCTGATCATCACAGGAATTAATGAAACGATGGTCGCGCCGCTGACTCGTTTTATCCGTACGCCGACCGTCGCTTTTTGGGGGATCGGCCTGATTATGATGGTGACCTCGTTCTTCTTCTGGCCGTCACCTGCCGTTGCTTTAATCGGCGCCGTGCTTTTACCGGTTGCGCTTCGTGTCGGACTTCCCGCTCTGGGAGCCGCCGTGGCGATGAATTTGTTTGGTCATGGCATCGCGCTGTCCGGGGACTATATTATACAAGGAGCTCCAAAATTGACGGCCGATGCGGCCGGTCTGCCGGTTAGCGAGGTCATGGCAGCCAGTGTGCCGTTGGTGATAGTGATGGGTCTAGTGACTACGGTGACGGCATTCTGGATGATGCGAAGGGATATGAAGCGGGGGTCATGGAGGGATGGGCTCGTCACGGAAAATTCGTCCTCCGCGTTGCTTTCCCTCAATATCCGGATCGAGGAGCGCGCGGTGATATCGCCGGGCACAAGAAAAACATTGGCGGTTCTCATTCCTCTCCTGTTTCTGGCTGACGTGGTAGCGATGTTTTGGCTGAACCTGCAGGGCGGGGACGCGACGGCACTCGTTGGAGGAACCGCCGTGTTGATATTGATTGCCGTCACTTTGCTGGCTCACCGGAACCGGGGACTTGAACAAGTGACGTCATATATGATCGACGGATTCGTTTTCGGATTTAAGGTGTTCGGCCCTGTCATTCCCATCGCTGCGTTCTTTTATTTGGGCGACGCGGCGTTTACGGATCTGTTCGGCAAGGTGCTTCCGGAAGCCTCGCACGGGATCGTCAACGACCTCGGGGTTGCACTCGCGAACAGCGTTCCGCTGAACGGCGCGGTGGGAGCCGTAACGTTGACCGTGACCGGCGCGATCACCGGCCTCGACGGTTCCGGCTTCTCCGGCATCTCCCTCGCAGGTTCGATCGCCCAGCTGTTCGCGGTCGCTACTCAATCCGGTGCCGCCACGCTGACGGCGCTCGGGCAGATCTCCGCCATCTGGGTCGGCGGCGGTACGCTGATCCCGTGGGCGCTCATCCCCGCCGCGGCCATCTGCGGTGTCAGCCCGTTCGAGCTGGCGCGGCGCAATCTGAAGCCCGTGCTAATCGGCCTTGGCGTCACAACGGTAGTCGCGATGTTTCTGCTGTAGCGACTGGCCAGTGACAGCGGGCTTTCGCTTTCCTAGGCTAGCCCGGTCCAGCCCAGTCCTGTCCCTAATTAACTGGATTTTCTACAGCTAATTTTCAAATAAGAGAGACCTGACGCTGAAATAACTGTAAAACCTACAGTTATTTCAGGTCAAATTCAGCTAATCCTTGTATATCGGCGGAATTAACTGTAGATTTTCCATCTAATTGCTCCAAAACGCCTTAAACGAGAAAAATAGCTGTAGGTTTTACATCTAATTTCTTCGAATAGTCCCAAAGTTGCTGGGAATCGCCTAAAAGGAGCGCCTCCCTCCATCACCTCACCACAACCCACTTAAATCAACCTACTCTACTAACCAACTCAGCCAACTCAGCCAACTCAGCCAACTCACCCAACGCACCCAACGCACCCAACGCACCCAACGCACCCAACTCACCCAACTCACCCAACTCACCCAACTCACCCAACTCACCCAACTCTACTCTAACCAACTTCCCCCTTTATCCCCAAAGTTGCCTTTCCTCCCTGTATTTCGCTAGCTCCATCCCAACACTTTCTTAGCACTTTTCCAGTGCCTACCCCGCACTTTCCCAGCGTCTGCCCAACTTATATCCAGTCAATTAAAGTAATCCAAAACATTGTGAGCCAGCTTGTATCGGACGAGCCTTTGGCCGGTTCCGCGGAGAGAGGGGAGCAGCCAGCCTTTGTCGCATAACCTTTGCAGCATCAGGACGGCTGTTCTGTGATTGACTCCAAAGTGGAGTTCTACATCTTTTGGGCGAATTTGTCCGGTCATTTGGACGGCGAGTCGAATGAGCTCCTTCTCGGCGAAAATAGCCCGGTCAGACGGGGCCGATTCTGCCTGATATCGACTCAAGGCCATTCGCAATAAGGTTATGCAAAGCTCGGGACGCTGCTCCACATCATCATAAGCAAAGGAGATCACGTGGCCGCCCATCGCATACAGGAAGGTTTTGCGGTTCAGTTCGTTGCTGAACTTTTGTCGGTCCATGTCCCGGGAATGGGAGGCATACCCTTTGATTTCGATCATGAGTTTCACATACCCCGGTATCCAGGCGAAATCCGTAAAATAGGGCCTGCCCCGCCAATCGGAAACCTCATACTCCGGGTGGAGATGTTCTAAGTTGCCTCGCAATGGCCACCAAACATTTCGAAGAAATAGCTTTTCAGCGTGAAGATGACCTCGCTCCAGCCGTCCCCGGCGTTCTCCCTTTCTATTCGCCAAATGCTCATGAATCCAGATTTCGTGCGCTTCCTCAAACCTCATAGTTAAACATCCTCTCGCTAAAAAATAAAAACGCCCCGCCTCACTCTTCCGAGTGAAACGGGACGTTCTTCGTCTCTTCTATATCCAGTATATGCTAAATTCCCTTCGGTAACTATATTTGATCTGGTGTTTAAAAATAAATAATAAAAATAGGTGTAAAATCTACAGTTAATTTTGCACAAATCTATTACGAGAAGAAAATTACTGTAAAACCTGCAGTTATTTCTGCCTAAACAAGCCCTTTTATAACATTACAGCCCAATTAACTGTAGGTTTTGCATCTAATTGCTCCGAAACGCCCCAAACGAGCAAAATAGCTGTAGTTTTTCCCGTTAATTGGGGTGGAGGGGGACATGGAAATTGGACAGGGATTGGGCAGGGATTGGATAGGGACAGGAAAATTGGACAGGGATTGGACAGGGATTGGATAGGGACAAGAAATGGGCAGGGTGCAGGCTACAGGGCGCAGGGGGCGGGGAATGAACACGGGCCTGAGCACAAGAAAAAATTACACTTCCAATAAGAAGAACTTCCTCTCTTCCGGAATAAAGGAGATGTGATAGGATAGGAAGAAATAGGAAGATTAGAACAACGGAACGTTAGTAAAACAGTACATAAAAGGAGGATCTACGTTGAAACAAACGTTAAAAGAACAGCCGAACCATTTAGCCGGTGCCGATGGGCTCCGAGCCTTGGCGTGTCTGGGCGTTATTTTTCATCATCTTGCACAAACCATGGCAGTATCGCAGCAAAAGCCCCCGGTTCAGGAGTGGCAATCCTTTCTGATTTTGGGCAACGTCGGCGTTAGTATCTTTTTCGTGCTTAGCGGTTTTTTGTTGGCATATCCTTTTTGGAAGCGCTACCTTCATGAAGGGGAATATCCCAGCATCAAACAGTACGTCGTCCGCAGAGCGGCAAGAATCATACCCGGTTATTACTTCGCTTTTATCCTCTGCATGATTCTGGTGCTGACCCTCAACATAGACTCACCGCATTTTTGGCTCCGCTCCTTAACCGGTTTGACCTTCACCTCGGGATTTCACTACACCACCTTTTTCCCTTCGGAAATCAACGGACCGTTCTGGTCGATCAGCTTTGAAGTGTTCAGTTATATTCTTATGCCTCTTTTTATGTGTGGTCTGTTTAAGCTGTTTAGCAAAAAGAGATCTTTTCCGGCAGCAATGCTTTACTGGGTCGGCGTGCTGCTAGTGATTGTGGTGGTCAACCAGTTGATTCACCGGTTTTTCACGACGGGTGAGGAATTGCGCGGCTGGCAGTATGGACTCATCGGCGGCGCTAAATTCTGGATGCCTAATTACAATCCGATCGGATTATTCGGCCACTTTTCTATTGGAATCATCGCGTCCGGTCTGGTTTGCCGTTTTCAGAAAGCCGAGGTAACGGCAAAGCTTCGAGCCTCCGGACTCTTTGATGCGCTTAGCGCAGTCAGTTTGATCGCCGCCGCGCTCTTTCTCTGGTTGGCCCGCCATAAACCGGAATTCAGCTTGAGCATCCAGCAGCAACCGTTTTTCTTTCCTTTTTTCACGATCCTCATCGGTTGTTTCCTGATGACTGTGCCATTCTCCCGTTGGATCGGCAAAGGCATGGACAATCCTTTTTTCCGGTATACGGCCAAGGTGTCATTCGGATTATATATTTGGCATAACCTATTAATGACGTTAGCGGTCAAGTATTGGATCGAGGATTTCCATTTTGGAGGCATCGTGGACCTGGGCCGGTGGATTTGGCTTTCGCTTGGCGTCCTTGCGGTTTCTTACGCAATTGCTTCATTATCGTATTTTCTTTTAGAGAAGCCGATTTTGGATCGTTCCCATCGGTATAAGGGTTCACACAGGGTGCCAAAGAACGGAGCAAAAAAAGCTGCTTAATACTTAGAGAAAATATGATATTATGAAAGAAATTCATAAATGAGGTGAGTATTTCTTGATCGGACGCAGTGGTAATCCTACTTTGAAAGAAAGCACTTTTGAAAGGCACGAGCAATTCTCCGGCATGAATGCGATGACGATTGAAGGGACAGTCAACAAAGCTTTCATTACGTTGGTTATCCTTTTGGGCAGCGCGTTCAGCACATGGATGCTTTATTTTGACGGTTACAATGTGATTCCTATGGCAATCGGGGGCGCGATCATCGGCTTTATTTTGGCCCTGATTACCAGCTTTGTCCCTAAAGCTTCGCCGTATTTGGTGCCGATTTATGCCATCGCGGAAGGGATGTTCCTGGGCGCGATCTCCGCGCAATACGAATCGCTTCTTAACGGAATTACGCTGCAAGCCGCATTGCTGACGATGGGCGTATTCCTGGCTTTGCTGATCGCGTACAAGACGAAATTGATTAAAGCTACCGAAAACTTCAAGCTGGGCGTCATCGCCGCTACTGGCGGGATCGCACTTGTTTATTTGTTGAGCTTTATTCTGGGAATGTTCGGCATCACCATGCCGTATCTGCATGACAGCTCGTTAATCGGCATCGGGATCTCGGTAGTGATCGTTATCGTGGCCGCATTGAATCTCGTGCTCGATTTCGACTTTATCGAAAGAGGAGCAGAGCAAGGAGCTCCTAAATACATGGAGTGGTACGGAGCATTTGGTTTGATGGTCACACTCGTATGGCTGTACCTCGAAATGGTACGTCTGCTCGCCAAAATCGCGAGCCGCGATTAATCGGGCATATCGCTCGCCTGAAATTTCATAGGAAAAGGCTGACGGGAGTTATGCTCCCGCCAGCCTTTTTTTGCATCGGATCCGTTTTAACCGATCTCTTTGACTCCGGCCACCTCATAGGTGATGAGTTCGCTCCCGAGAATCGGAGATTCCTTCTTGGCCTCGCCGTCCGATGGGCCCGAACCTGCGCCGGGACGCTGGTGCGCGGCTTTAAAAGCATCGCTGTCTTTCCACGCGTTGAAGTCCTCCATCGACTCCCAGTAAGTGTTGACGTTCAGCTCGTCGTAATCACTCAAGTTCTGGGTGAGCAGCACCTCTACCTTAAGGATGCCTTTTGACGAGTCTAGCGGGCCCGCTGCGGTAAAGCGGGGAGCCATCGCTGCGGCCATGCCTTTTTTAACCTTAATCCGGTTAGTTACTACGATCATCATGAACAGCTCCTTTCTTTGGGACGTTAATGTGTCGTAACCTCGGGTGTACAGCCTGTACCCTGATTCATGACTAGTATAGAGCTTTTGAAGGTGGAATAAAAGTTTGCCCAAACCTCAGTCGCCAAGCAATAATCTGGTATCCCGAACTTGCTTGTGTTCATAATAAAAATTTGGGACAATAGAACAGATTGCAACAAAAGTAACAGGAGATAATTCATAGTTTTTCAAAAGAAAGAGGCAGGCACATGAATAAACCATCCATTTATGGATTAACTTTAGATCAGCTCGGGGCTTGGCTGGAGGAACACGGCCACAAAAAATCCCGGGCCTTGCAGGTATGGGACGGCTTGTACCGTCAACGGGTAACCGAATTTGGGATGATGAATTCGGTGAAGCCGGAGGTTGCGGTTTTGCTGGAGGAGCACTTTTCCATTCAAACGCTGGCTGTGCATACGAAACAGGAGTCTACCGACGGAACCGTCAAATTCCTGTTCAAGCTGGAGGACGGCAATCTGATTGAGACGGTGTTGATGAGACATAAATTCGGGTTGTCCGTATGCGTGACGACGCAAGTAGGCTGCAATATCGGCTGCAGCTTTTGCGCTAGCGGATTGCTCAAAAAGAGCAGAGATTTGACGTCGGCGGAGATTACGGAACAAATCATGAAGGTACAGCTATTCCTGGATGAGGCCGGTCAAGGAGAATTGGTCAGCCATATCGTGGTTATGGGGATCGGCGAACCGTTCGATAATTTCACCCATCTCGTGAACTTCCTGCGCACGGTGATGGATGCCAAGGGCCTGGCGATCGGACCTAGACATATTACCGTATCGACCAGCGGACTGGCGGACAAGATCAGAGAATTCGCGGATCTCAACCTCCGCGTCAATCTGGCCGTGTCGCTGCATGCGCCGAACAATGAACTGCGCACGCGGATTATGAAGATTAACAGAGCTATTCCAATCGAAGAATTGTTGCCGGCGATCGACTACTTTATGGAGAAAACGAACCAGCGGGTCACGTTGGAGTATATTTTGCTTCGGGAGGTCAACGACCAGCGCGAGCATGCGCTGGAACTGGCGGAGTTGATCGGAGACCGGAGACCTTCGGTCAACGTCAACTTGATCCCGTACAATCCCGTCGACGAGCACAGCCAATACCAGCGCAGCGACCAGGATGCAATTCTTGGCTTCTACGACGAGCTTAAGAAGCAGAACGTCAGCGTCAGCGTCCGGTTGGAGCACGGAACGGACATCGACGCCGCATGCGGCCAGCTTAGAAGCAAACAAATTAAACGGATGGAGAAAACGCCGTCATAAGCATATCACGATAATGCCGATGTATTTGCGCTGGCATAATCGTGCTAGCACAATCATTTGGCGTTGGACTGCCTTGGAAATTCACATTTCCGAGGCAGTTTTTTTGTAGGTAGGGTTGGGTAAGGCCCATCGGGGCAAGTGGTGGGCAAGTTGCGGTCCAGTGGTGGGCAAGTTGCGGTCCAGTGGCGGTCCAGTGGTGGTCCCCAATTAACTGCAAAATCTACAGCTAATATTTGAATTTGCAGGGTTGCGCGATAATTAACTGTAAAACCTACATCTAATTCAATGGATTCCGAAGGTATCGGGCTATTTGCGTGCAATTAACTGTAGTTTTTCCAGCTAAATGCTGCAAATGAGCCGAATGGGATTAAATAACTGTAGGTTATACAGTTAATTAATCTCACTATGCAGTTTAAGTAACTTAACCCCTGCAGAAGTAACTCACAGCACCGAATGGATGGAGAGAGCAAATAGTAACAGTGTCGCAGTAGTTGGAGTAAGAAGAACCCCCGGCAGAAGTAACCTCACAGCATCATGTAGATAGAGCGAGCAAATAGTAACAGTGTCGCAGGAGTTAGAGTAACAAGAAGCCCAGCAGAAGTAGCTTCACAACACCGAGTAGATTGGGCGAGTAAATAGAACCAGTACCGCAGGAGTTGAGTTGGAGTAACAAATTACTGTAGAGAACTGACCGGGACTGTAGAAGGGCTGTAGACAATCAGTAGACGAGCAAAATCAGTCTCAACAATTATTTTAAATTTTAAAATGATGTCCGTACATCAAAAATATCTAAAATTCAATCATGAAAGCGTTGACACTTCCTTCTCAGGTTGTTATTATGAAACCATCAAAGAGGTGTTCAAAGAGTCGGGTTATCACTTCGTGCACGGAGAGCGGCCCCTGAACAAGCTCTTTAGCCAAGAAAAATAGAATGGCAGAGGATAGAGTATGGAACAAGAGAGACGTTTAACGATCAAGGAATTGGCCAAGCAAATCGGGGTTTCCGTTGCTACGCTGGACCGGGTGTTGAATAACCGGGGTAACGTAAAGCGCCAAACCTACGATAAGGTCATGGATAAGATCAAAGAATTGAATTATATGCCCAACAAATCTGCGAGCTTCTTGTCGCGGATGAATGATTACTCCATGGCGATAGTGTTCCCTGAACTTCCGGAATATTTCTGGAAGCAGGTGGAGAAGGGCGTTCAGATTGCAATCGATGAATTCCGCGATTACGGTCTTAATGTCACTATCATCCGCTCCGAGAAATACGATCTGGATCCGCAAAAGAAAATTGTGCAGCAATTGATCGATTCCGGAAAATATGACGCGATTGCACTGTCGCCGAACGATCCGCAGGAAATGGCCGATCTGATCGACCGCGGTGTGGATCAAGGGATTGCCATCTGTACGTTCAACAGCGACTCGCCGCTCAGCAAGAGACTGTTCTACGTAGGCTGCGACTACCGGATTGCCGGCCGCCTTGCGGCGGATGCGTTGTGCAAGTTTCTTGGAGGTAAGACCCGGGTAGGCTTGGTAATGTCCTACACCAATTTTCAGATGCAGCAGAAGGTGACGGGATTCCGTGAAGTCGTTGCGGAATACGACCATATTGAAATGGTCGGCCCGCTCAAATTAAGCCAGGAGGATTATGAATCTCCCGAGGCTTTCGCCGATTACTTCCGGCAAGCGGACGGTATTTACGTATCCAGTGCCCGGCTCGACGTCGTCGCCAAACATCTGGAAGAGTATCCCGCAGAGAACCGACCGGTTCTGATCGGTCACGACATGACGGACGAGACCTATCAGTATATGAAAAAAGGGATCGTCACCGCAACAATCTGCCAGGACCCGGTGAATCAGGGATATCTGACGGTCAAATCGATGTTCGACCATCTTGTGACCGGCGACAAAGTCGGCATGAAAGAAAACATCACCAAGCTGGAGCTGGTGACCAGAGAAAACGCGCGTTATTACATCTAAGCGGCTATTCGTAATAACGCTGTTTTTTACCTTAAAATGATGTACGTACATCATTTTATGATTGGCAATATGATTTGAATATGAGTGATGTTATGGCAGAGTTTGATGTCGGCATAACTGCCTACCGTTTTCTAAGACATCAGGACAAACGGCAGTGCATGCAAATAAACAACACAGTAGGGGGAAAGGTCATGTTCAAAAATGTAAGGGCTCTCATGGTGGCAATGGTAGCATTGGTTGTCTTGTTATCGGCATGCGCTCCAAAAACGGAGTCGGGTTCCGGCAATTCGGGAAGCTCAGGCAAAGACGGAGACAAGGTCGTCATTCAATGGTGGGATTCGATGACCAGCGAAGCCACTCAAGGTGCGTTGAAAGAGATCATCGCCGATTACGAAGCTGCTAACCCGAACGTAAAAATCGAACGGACTTATATTTCTTTTGCGGATATTAAAAACAAACTGCTGCTCGGATCGGTCGGCAATCAAATGCCGGACATCGTTTGGCTAGACAATCCCGATCACCAAGCATTTGCCGCTGCAGGCATCCTGGCGGACTTGACTGAACCGATCAAGGAATGGGGACAAGCGGATAAATATTACGAAGGTCCTTGGTCCTCGACCGTGTATGATGGCAAGAACTATGGGGTGCCGATCGGAAGCAACAACCTGGCCCTCTATTACAACAAAGATATGTTTGAAGCCAAAGGCTTGACGCCTCCAACGAACTGGGAAGAACTGAAAGAAGCCGCCAAGCAACTGACTACGAAGGATGTGTACGGTTTTGCAATGACCGCGGTGAAAACCGAAGAAGGCACCTTCCAGTTCCTTCCGCTGATGTACCAATCCGGTTCGGATATCCCGAACTTCAACAGCGAGGGTACGATCGAGGCGGCTACGCTGCTCCAGGATATGGTGAAGAACGGCTATATGTCCAAGGAAGTCATTAACCAGAAGCAATCCGATACCGTAGTGCAGTTCTCGACAGGCAAAGTGGCGATGATGATCAACGGTACCTGGCAGATTCCGCTCCTGAAAAAAGAAGGCAAAGTGAACTGGGGCGTTGTCCAATTGCCGGAGAACAAGCAAGGCGGCACCATTCTTGGCGGGGAAAACTGGGCGATTACGAATGCATCCAAAAACAAGGATATCGCCTTCGACATTATCAAATTCGCCAACGAGCCAGAACGTTTGAAAGCGTTTGATCAGGCTGCCGGACGCCTCCCAAGCCGTTCCGACCTGCTGCAGGATCCGTTCTGGCAGGATGACAAAGATCTGAAAGTATTTGCCGATGCGATGGAAGTCGCTAAAGCGAGAGCGTACGGACCGGAATATCCGAAAATGTCCGAAGCCATCCAAATTATGATTCAAGAAGTCATTTCCGGAAGCAAGACACCGGAGCAAGCAGTGAAAGAAGCGGGCGACAAAATTGAGCCGCTCCTGAAAAAATAACAACATTCGAATAGTTAGGCGGGATGCGCAGGGTCGAGAAAGAAAACCTCTGCGTGTCCCTCATACCAACAGAAATAGGGGGAGAGGTTATGTCCCACAAGTCAGGAGCAAGCGGGAGTTATACGCTGTCCCGTAAAGCGAAATGGTTTTCATCGTGGAACAGTTATTTGTTTGTATTGCCTGCGTTAGTATTTATGGTGATTTTCATCGGCTTTCCGCTGATCTACAACCTGATCATGAGTTTTCAGAACGTCAACGTTTACAACTTGAGCGGGAAACATGATTTTATCGGTTTCGCCAATTATATGAAGTCCTTAAAAGATCCCGTATTCTATACGGCATTGCAAAATTCCGTCGTATTTACGGTATTGAGCTTGTTTTTTCAATTTACGATCGGCTTTGCGCTTGCGTTGTTCTTTAATTTGAAATTTCCGGGACGCAATCTGTTCCGTTCCTTAATGCTGCTGGCCTGGATGCTGCCGGTGGTCATCAGCGGTACCGTGTTTCAGTGGATGATGTCCGGGGATTTCGGGGTCATCAACTATTTTCTGCAAACGTTAGGAATCATTGACCATCCGATCAACTGGCTGAGCGAAGGAAGCACCGCATTGCTCGGTACGGTGGTAGCGAACATCTGGATCGGGATTCCGTTCAACATGATCATTCTGTTGTCCGGTCTGCAAGGCTTGCCTGACCACTTGTATGAAGCGGCCAAGCTGGACGGGGCCAACCGGCTCGTGCAATTCCGGCATATTACTCTCCCGCTGATGCGTCCGACGATTCTCGTGCTGCTGATTCTGGGGATCATCAATACCTTCAAAGTGTTCGACCTGATTTTCATCATGACCTCGGGCGGGCCGGTAACGTCTTCGACTGTACTGCCGATTTACGCGTATCAAATGTCCTTCACGACGCTTGAATTCAGTCAGGGCGCTTCGGTGTCGATGATCATGTTCTTGATTCTGATCGTCATTTCCATCGTGTACCTGAGAATGTCCAGCAAAGAGGAGGTCCACTAAATGACAAAGACAAAATGGCGTTCCGCCGGTGGAACCTTGATCGGCATTCTGATTATGATCGTCTTTCTTTTCCCGGTATATTGGATGGTTAAAACCTCGGTCACGCCGGTTACGGAGCTTTATCACAATCCGCCTCATATTTTGCCGGTCGCGGCTACGTTTGAATCGTATATCAACAACTTTGTCCGCAACCAGGACATGATTGGCTATATCGGAAACAGCTTCATTATCGCCGCGGGAACCATGATTCTATCGCTGCTTCTGTCGGTTCCGGCAGCCTACGCTTTGGCACGGCTCTCCATTAAAGGAAAAGCGCTGATCATGATTTCGGTGCTGTCGATTCAGATGCTGCCGGGAATTATGATGGCGATGCCGCTGTATATCATGTTTTCCAAGGTCCAGCTGATCGACAATTTTGCCGGACTGATCTTCGCGGATCTGATTCACTCGCTGCCGTTTGCCATCATAACACTCCGTCCGTTTTTCCTGGCTTTGCCGGGCGGATTGGAGGAAGCGGCGAAGATCGACGGCTGCAACAAGTTCACTTCGTTTACTAAAATCATCTTGCCGCTGGTAAAACCCGGCTTGATGACGGTCGGCGCCTTCTGCTTCCTGTTCGGGTGGGGAGACTTTATTTTCGCCCTGACGCTGACCTCCAGCAACGAAGTTCGTCCGTTGACGCTCGGACTGTACCGCTTTATCGGGCAGTACGGCACTGAATGGAACAACCTGATGGCAGTGGCTACGCTGGCGGCTTTGCCGATCATCATCATCTTTGTGTCTATGCAGAAATATGTGGTCGGCGGCGTTACGGCCGGGGCCATGAAGGATTAAAGGCGGAATTGCACCGCCTGCCTATGAAAGGGGAGAGGGCATGAAGCCTTTGGTATATATTGCGCGGGAATTGCCTGAGGAAGCGGCGGAGTTCCTGGAACAACATTGCGAATGCCGGTATTGGCAAGGGCCGGGAGATATTACCGATGCCAAGCTGGCGGAGGAAGTCGGGGAGGCCGAAGGGCTGTTGGTGACGGGAACGCCGATTCATGAAAAGGTACTCGCCGCCGGCCCCAACCTGAGAGTCGTAGCAAATTTGTCGGCGGGATATAACAACTTGGACTTACAGGCCCTAAAAGAACGGAGAATCGTAGCCACCCATACGCCTTACGTCTTGGACGATACGGTAGCCGACCTGGCGATGGCGTTACTCCTGGCGTCCGCCCGCAGAGTGCCGGAGCTCGACCGCTTGGTGAAGGCAGGACAATGGAAAAAGGGCATGGATGCGGAACTGTACGGATTGGATGTGCATCATAAACGGCTCGGCATCATCGGTATGGGCCGGATCGGCGAGGCGGTGGCCCGACGGGCCAGTCTCGGTTTCGAAATGGATGTGGCGTACTACAACCGGCGGCGCAAGTCGGAAGCGGAGGAACGGCTAGGCCTGGCCTACTGCGGACTGGAGGAATTGCTGAGTACCTCGGATTTCGTTCTCCTTCTAACCCCGTTGACGCCGGAAACCCGGCATTTGATGGATGAGGCGCAGTTCAAGCTCATGAAGCAAAATGCTATTTTTATCAACGTTTCCCGCGGGGAGACGGTACGGGAAGAAGCGCTCGTCAAAGCGCTGGAGGAGAAATGGATCGCAGGCGCGGGGCTGGACGTCTACGAGCAGGAGCCGGTATCGCCGGACCATCCGCTTCTGCGGATGGACCATGTGGTAACCCTGCCGCATATCGGGTCGGCTACGGCCGAAACCCGGATCCATATGGCGATGTCCGCCGCAAGAAATCTGGTGAACGCACTGACCGGCCAATCGCCGCTCGATATTGTGCCGGAGCTTAGGCCGTATTTTTAATAAATATATATAGACAGGTGGAGGAACAGGGATGAAATTTACTGATGGGTATTGGCACGTAAGACCTGGGGTTACGCTCAACTATCCGGTGGAGGTTCGAAGCGTACGTACAACGCCGGAGCAACTGACCGTACTGGCTTCCTGCAAAAAAATCATCACACGGGGCGACACGCTGAATACCGCGATTCTGACCGTCAACTACACTTCCCCCATGCCGGACGTTATTGCGGTGGAACTGGTTCATCACAGCGGCAAGCTGCCTAAGGGGCCGGTATTTGAAAAGCATGTCGACGAAGGGGTACAGGTATCGGTCGAAAATGGCGAGGAGATCGCTACTCTGACCAGCGGAAATCTTAGTATTGAGGTCCATAAGAACGAGGGCTGGAGCACGCATTTCATGTACAATGGCAAGCGTCTGACCGGAAGCGGCTATAAGAGCCCTGGGCATATGAAAATGCCCGACCAATCTACCTACATTCGTGAACAGCTGGATTTGGGCGTAGGTGAATACATTTACGGGCTCGGCGAACGCTTTACGCCGTTCGTGAAAAACGGGCAGGTCGTCGACCTGTGGAACGAAGATGGCGGAACGTGCAGTGAGCAGGCTTACAAGAACGTACCTTTCTATCTCTCCAACTATGGCTATGGCGTGTTCGTCGACCATCCGGAGCGCGTCTCTTATGAAGTGGCTTCCGAGGTCGTATCCAAGGTGCAGTTCAGCGTACCTGGCGAAACGTTAAAATATTATATCATCGGCGGTTCCAATCTGAAGGAAGTGCTGAACAACTATACCAAGCTGACCGGAAAACCGGCGCTGCCCCCGGCCTGGTCTTACGGCCTGTGGTTGACGACGTCGTTTACAACCAGCTATGACGAGGGCACGGTAAACAGCTTCATCGACGGCATGATCGAGCGCGACATTCCGCTGCACGTGTTCCACTTCGATTGCTTCTGGATGAAGGAGTTCCATTGGTGCGATTTTCAGTGGGACAAGGACGTGTTCCCGGATCCACAAGGCATGTTGAACCGCTTAAAAAGCAAGGGCCTGAACATCTCCGTCTGGATCAACTCCTACATCGCGCAGCAGTCGTACCTGTTTGATGAGGGCAAGGAGAACGGTTACCTTGTGAAAACGAAGGACGGCGACGTCTGGCAATGGGATCGCTGGCAGGGCGGCATGGGGCTGGTCGACTTCACGAATCCGGCCGCGGTGCGCTGGTATCAGGACAAGCTGAGAGCGCTCATCGACATGGGCGTCGATTGCTTCAAGACCGACTTCGGCGAACGCATTCCGACGGACGTGGTATATTTCGATGGCTCGGATCCGGTCAAGATGCACAACTATTACACGCATTTGTACAACAAAGCGGTGTTCGAAGTGCTGGAAGAGACGAAGGGGAAAAATGAAGCGATGGTGTTCGCCCGCTCAGCTACGGCGGGAGGGCAGCAGTACCCGGTTCATTGGGGCGGCGACTGCTCGGCCACTTACAACTCGATGGCCGAAACGCTGCGCGGCGGTCTGTCGCTAGGTCTGTCGGGCTTCAGCTTCTGGAGCCACGACATCGGCGGCTTCGAGAGCACGGCCACCCCGGACCTGTACAAGCGCTGGTCCGCCTTCGGCCTGCTGTCCTCGCACAGCCGCCTGCACGGCAGCCAGTCCTACCGGGTGCCATGGCTGTTCGACGATGAAGCAAGCGACGTGCTGCGCTACTTCACGAAGCTGAAATCCACGCTGATGCCGTATCTGTACGGTACCAGCGTGGAGGCGACCCGGACGGGCGTGCCGGTCATGCGCGCCATGGTCCTTGAGTTCCCGGGCGACGCGTCCTGCGAAACGCTGGACCGCCAGTACATGCTGGGCGACTCGCTTCTCGTCGCCCCGATCTTCAACGACGAAGGCACGGCCAAGTATTATTTGCCGGAAGGCCGGTGGACCAACTTCTTGAGCGGCACCGTCACGGAAGGCGGCCGCTGGGTACAGGAGCGGCATGATTACTTCAGCCTGCCGCTGATGGTCCGCCCGGGCAGTCTGATCGCGGTGGGCGCGAACGATATGCGGCCGGACTACGATTACGCCGACGGCGTGGCCTTGCATCTGTTCGAGCTCGGCGACGGCGAGACGGCATCCGCTTCCGTATGCAACGCTAAAGGCGAGCATGAACTGGAAGTGAAGGTGACACATCAGGGAGGCAAGATGACGGTTACCGCTGAGGGAGCGGATAAACCTTGGGAGCTGGTACTGCGCGGCATACAACAGGTGAAGACGGTTCGCGGCGGTACTTCGTCGGAGGGATCGATGGGATTGCGCATTCTCGCTGAGCCGGGCGTCCGCAGCATGGAAATCGAACTTTAGAGGTAACAAATAGCTCGGCTATTAATGGAGACGGCTTTCTGATTT
Source organism: Paenibacillus sp. Marseille-P2973 (assembly GCF_018101095.1). Classification (NCBI taxonomy): domain Bacteria; kingdom Bacillati; phylum Bacillota; class Bacilli; order Caryophanales; family Paenibacillaceae; genus Paenibacillus; species Paenibacillus sp. Marseille-P2973. The sequence goes on along the minus strand of NZ_JAGQEH010000008.1, from coordinate 189,869 downwards.
GTCAGAAAGCCGTCTTTTTGCGATGTACGGAATGAGATAATTGTCACAGAACGTTCACTTACGAGGTTGGAAGAGGGACGGCTATACTGATCAAAACTTCTAAAGGAGATTATTCAATTGCCGACAACAAGAAAAGACAGCTTTTATTTTGGATTGATGATGTGTTTCGGAATGGTAGTAGGTATGACGTTTTACAATCTGCTTATCAACGGGGTCATCGGCGAGATATCCGCCCTGAATCTCATCCTCGAATTTCTCGCAGGGTTCGTTATCGCCCTTGTGTTGGATATGTTTCTTGTAGGCCCGGCGGCCAAGAAGCTGGCCCTGAAGCTGCCAATCAATAAATCGAAGAAAGTTCATGTTATTATCGCCATTTCGTCCTGCATGGTGGCCGGGATGGCCTTCTGCATGTCCTTCTACGGACTGTTCACCTTCTGGCTAAGCCATAAAACAGGTATGGGATTGGGTGGAATTGTGAAGCAATATCCTGTTATTTTCGCAAAAAATCTGGTTATGGCCTATCCCTTGCAATTGCTGATCGTCGGTCCTCTGGTACGTAAGATGTTTGCCAAATATGTTAAGAAGGAAAAGTTTACGAAAGTAGCAGTATAGCGATATATAAGCGGATTTTACCCCTACCCAGACTCCCGGGATGAAGATACAATTTGTGTAAACGTTTCAATACGAGGAGGAAGAACGAATGAAGCTTCATTTTACCGGGGACGTGGCAGGGCTGTTGCCAGGCATCCGGGAGCTTTCGCAGGAGTTGTCGTTCATTGAAGCCGGAGACGGGCAGCAGATTCAAGTGGAGCTGTCGGGCGGGGGGCTGGAGGTTGGGCTCGAAGATGGAGCGGCTTACATACGCTATGCGCAGAAACATCAATTTTTCCGCGGGCTCGGATTGCTTGTGCAGTATGGGCGGAACGGAAGACCTTTTCATATAAAAGAGGAGCAGCATTTCGACACGATCGGGCCGATGTTCGATTTATCCCGCAACGGCGTGTTGACGGTGGACAGCTTCAAATTTATGCTGCGCAAAATGGCCCTGATGGGCCTGAATTCGGTCATGCTGTATATGGAGGATACCTACGAAATCGAGGGCGAGCCTTACTTTGGTTATATGCGGGGACGGTATTCGCAGGCCGAGCTCCGGGAGATCGACGATTATGCGGATCAGTTCGGCATCGAGGCTTTTCCGAGCATTCAGACGCTGGCGCATTTGGAGGAATTTCTGAAATGGGAGCCGGTATCGAAGTATAAAGATACAAAAGGGGCGCTCCTGGTCGGCGATGAAGCGGTGGAACGACTGATTGTGAATATGCTGGAGGCGGCAAGCGCGCCGTTCCGGAGCCGTAAAATTCACGTCGGTATGGACGAAGCCGAAGAGCTGGGCCGGGGAAAATACTTGGACCGGAACGGTTACCAATCCCGGTTCGACATTATGGCGGGACATCTGGAGCGTGTGCTTGAAGCCGCGCGCAGCCGCGGCCTAAAGCCGATGATGTGGAGCGACATGTTCCTCAAGTTCGCCTCGGCCGACGGCACTGAGCACTACGATGCCGAGACTCCGATTCCGGAGGAAATGGCCCGCCGCATTCCTAAGGATGTGGACATGGTCTACTGGGATTACGCGCATCAGGAGCAAGAGGATTATGAAAAGCTGATCGCCAAACATAAGCCGCTCGGCTGCAATCTGGTGTTTGCCGGCGCCGTATGGGTATTCAACACCTTCGGGGTCAACTACGGTCTCTCGCTGAACGCGACCGATGCCGCCTTGCAGGTCTGTAAGAGAGAGGGCATCCGTGAGGTGTACGCGACCATGTGGGGTGACGACGGCATGGAAAGCAACCCGTTCGGGGCGCTGCTGGGCTTGCAGTTTTATGCAGAGCATGCGTATTCGGCCGGGAAGCCGGCCTGGGAGCAGGTAACGGAGCGAGTCAAGTTCTGTACGGGGATCGATGCCGAGACGTTCCTGAAGCTGAAGGATCTCGACGAGACGCCGGGAGCGGAGCCGAATAACCGGAAGCAAAGTAATCCTTCGAAGTTCTTGCTGTACCAGGACGTGCTGCTGGGCTTGTTCGACAAACAGATCGAAGGGCTGGACATGTCCGCCCACTATGCAAAGCTGGAGCAGGATATCCGGGACCGGAGGACGAAGGACGCGGAGCTGGATTACATCTTTGAGGTGCCGGAGAAGCTATGTGCGGTGCTGAGGCGAAAAAGCGAGATCGGCATCGAGCTGAAGCGGGCTTACGACGCGGGGGATTGCGCGGAGCTGAAAGCGATCGCGGAAGAGGTGCTCCCGGCCATCGCGGAGGCGGTGAAGGAGCTCCGGGCCGCGCACCGGAGTCAGTGGCTGCGCATGTTCAAGCCGTTCGGCTGGGAAGTGCTCGACATCCGCTACGGCGGGGTCTTGACCCGGCTGGATACGGCTGCCGTCCGGCTGCTTGATTATGTGGAAGGGCGGATCGGGCGAATCGAAGAGCTGGAGCAAGAACGTCTGGTGTACAGCTCAGTCAACCGCTTCAATCAAAAAGGAGCGGGCTGGTGCAGCTATTATTATCGGATGGCCTCGCCTAACGTATTTTTCCACGTTCTGAATCCGTTCTGATCTCGTAAATAAAGACATCCGGACATAACAAAAGACCGATCCGTTTGAAATGGAATCGGTCTTTTTGTTTTGGCTAGACTTTCTAGACAACTAAGTATGTACTAGACGCTGCTTAGGCCGCGAAATTGTTGTGCGGCGGAAACGGATCGTTAAGCCGGTATGTAGTGTTGCTGGAATAGCCCCATACGAGCCATTGAATCGCGTAAACAATTGGCAGGAAGATGCAGAACAGGACGTGAGCGCCGTTCTTGCCGAATGCATTCAGCAGTTTCACTTGCCAGATGATCTGGAATACGAAATTGGCGACGGGAACGAGCAGCATCAACACCCACCAGCCGCTTTGCTTGATCAACCGAAGCTGCAGGATGTTACTCAGCACCGGGACGAAAGCAAACCATGCGATATGGTCCAGTCCCGCCTTCTTGGCCAGAGAGAAATAAGCGCCGGCAAACAAAACATAGAGTGCCAGAATGAGTAAAACAACAAACCACATACAAAAAATCCTCCTTCAAAAATGTTTGGAAAATAGTCAAATCCTTCAACCTTATTCGACAGGTTTTTATGAATTCCTCTTATTTAAATGAAGGAATTTTAATATTCATATGAATCGGAGTCCATTCTAATGACACAGCCTCCCGTCTCGCTAGATGAAGAAATAAGGGCCCTTCAGGGCGCTATTTGCTTGATGATCAGCGAGTGGTGGAAAATAGCGGACTTTCAGGGCCTTATTTCGCAGATAGGGGGCCTCAAAGACGATTATTAGCAAAATATAAATAAATAAGGCCCAAAAGGACCTTATTTTCGGGTGATGTTCAGATTTCATGGAAATAAGGGCCAGTATGGACCTTATGGCCGGGGGGGAACAAATTTAACTTTTAAAGAAGCTCTTTTCGTCTCTTTAAATAGATATACAGGATCAGGCTGGCGAAGGAACAGATCACCGCGCACAGGCCGATGAAGGCATACCCGGCTTGGAGGCCGCGCAGCAAGCCAATCTCCGATCCGTGCCCCGTTACGAAGAGCTGCTTGATCCCGTCGGTAATCGCTCCGATCAGATAGTTGCCGAGGACGCTGCCTACCCCCATTAAAGTTACGATAAAGCTGATGGCCGTATCGCTGTTTCCGCGATATCGATCCGCAATCAAGGCCATAATGGTCGGGTATACCGGCGCAATACCGATCCCGGCAATGGCGAACAATGCCGCCCCCGGCTCGCCTGCCAGAATGGCAGCAAAGGTGCAGATCCCCGTAAATCCCGCGAATAGGATGAGGGAGAGGGTATAGCCGATTTTATCCGTGATCGGGCCCGCAATGAGCCGGGCAAAGGTGAAGCAAAGGAAGAATGCGGACAGCATCCCGGATGCCGCGCCGGTCTCCCAGTGGTACGCCTTTTCCAGGAAGTTGACCAGCCAGCCTCCGACCGCCATTTCGGAAATGACGCCGAACGAAAGAATCGCTACCAGCAGCCAGATCACCGGGTCGCGCATCAGGGACTTGACCGGAATCCGGTCCTCCTCAGCCAGTTCCTTGGCTGGAAAACGGCCGAGCACGGCAGGGATCATAGGAATGAGGGAGAGCAGCAGAATAATCAGGTACATGCCTCTCCAATCGAGTGTATGGCCGCCGATGCTAAGCGTCATCAGCCCGGTGGCGAGCATTGGCGCGACGATGGAGCTGAGACCGTAGAAAAAGTGGGCGAGATTCATCATCGTCCCCATGTTTTTTACGAAAATTTGTGCGGCCAGGACCGCCAGCGCGATCTCCAGCATGCCGTTGCCGATGTACATGAGAAAATAGGAGCCCGACAGAGCCGGATACGTACGGGAAAAGAACATCAACACGCCCGTCAAGGCCATGAGGCCGAACGAAAGTGCGCTGACCCACTTGACGCCCCATTTGCGTACAAGAAAGGCGGTAAAGGAGCAAGCCAGCAGGTAGCCGAGCGAATTTAGCGATAAGAGGGTCCCGATTTGCATTTCATCCAAATGGAAGTCGGTCTGGATGCGCGGTATCGCAGGGCCCTTCACATTTTCAGAGAATCCGAAAATAAAAAAACCGATAAAGACGGTTAGCATCGGGAATAGAACTTTTATGCTGCGTTTTGTTTTAGCCTGAGCAGGCTGCAGATTTGCCATGTGTCCTCCAAGAAGCGGAAAATTTAGGTCCGGGCTTGGGGCTTTCGCCACAGCTGCCGAACACAAGGGAAATCGTATCACAATGTTCAGGATAAAGACCATATAACTATTTGAGATATTTTCAAATAAGTGCTTCCACACAGGAAGACCCCCTTTAGCCCGGATAGCCGGAAAAAGAGGGTCTCTGTACTACTGGTTAATATCGCATTTGTTCATAATAAAAGAGATTTGGTTCTCCAGCCGGTTGATCCGTTCCTGAGACTCTTGATCCCCGGCGTTTTGTCCCCGAAGGGTCGCAAGCTCCTGCTTGAGTTGATGGAGATCGTCTCCGGCGCTTGCGCAGTCGTAGTTGCTTTCAAGATTGTCCAGCATCGCGTCTTAAATCCTCCTTGGTAAGCGTGTAGTCCTTTCTATTATGGAGAATTATTCCGCAGCTATTCACGGATTACACGAGCCTTTTCCGAATCGCTCCCGAGATCAGGTCAATTACCGTTATCATGACAATGATCCCTAGCAGGATAATCCCGACACGGTCCCAATTGCGGGAGCTGAGCGCAAAAATAAGCGGAGTACCGATGCCCCCGGCGCCGATAACGCCGAGAATGGTAGCGGACCGCAGATTGATTTCAAATCGGTAGAGCGTGTAGGACAGGAAGCCGGGCAGTACCTGCGGCAGAACGGCAAAGCGCAATATTTGCAGCCGCGTCGCTCCGGCGGCGATCAGCGCCTCCGACGGACCGGGATCGATCTGTTCGACTTCATCGGCGAACAGCTTGCCGAGCATGCCGACGGAGTGGAGTCCCAGCGCGAGCACGCCCGCGAACGATCCGGGACCGACCGCTTTGATGAACAGCAGCGCCATCACGATCTCCGGAAACGTCCGGATCAGGCTAAGCAGTATTTTGCCGGAGCCGGAAACCGCTCTGAATTTGCTCATGTTGCCCGCCGCCCAAAAGGCAAACGGGATGCAGAGCAGGGTAGAGATGAACGTTCCCAAAATGGAGATAGCCAGCGTATCGAGCAGTCCGCGCAGCAAATCCTCGCCGTCCGGCAAGTAGACATAATCCCAATCGGGGGAGAACAGGCCGGACAAGATCGCTTTTGTGACTTGCCCGGCCGTTTCCTTAATGCCGTTGAACGGAATCCCCGCAAATGCCCATATATAAATCACGGCCAGCGCGGCATAGATCAGCCAACGGGAAGCCTTCTTTTTCGGCTTGGGTGCGATTTCGTTCCATGGTTTGGTCGTCATAGCAATTTCCCCCGCAGTTTAGTGCTGGCATAATCGATGATTAAAACGACGGCAAGGGTGAACATGATGATCATGCAAGTCTTGTCGTATTCGAAAAAGCCAAGCGTCACCTCATAATAATGGCCGATGCCGCCGGCCCCGACGAGACCCAGCACGGCCGCGGCGCGGACGTTAATTTCGAACGTATACAGGGTAAACGATACGAAATGAGCCCGGATCTGGGGGATTACGGCATAGACGATAATTTGGATCAGATTCGCACCGGCTGCGGTCATGGCCTCCAGCGGCCCGGGGTCGATGGCTTCCAACGCTTCGTAAGTCAGCTTTGCAATCAAGCCTAGCGAGAAGACCGATAAGGCAAACATACCAGGCAAAGGCCCAAGACCGAAAACCGCGACAAAAAGAGCGGCCAGCAGCAAATCGGGAACCGTACGGATCAAGTTGAGCACGAAACGGGCCGGATAGGTAATCCATCGGTTCCTGATCAGATTGGCCGCGCATAAAAGCGCGACAGGGACGGCCAAGATGGCTCCGACCGTCGTTCCGATCAGGGCCATGCGGATCGTCTCAAGCATCGCTTCCGCTATGTTATCGAGATAGCTCCATTTCGGCGGAAACATTTCGCGCAGCAGATCGAGCATATTCGGAAAGCCTTGAACAAGCTCCTTCAGAGTCGAATCCGTCTGAGCGGCGCTGCCCCAGATCAGTAGCAGAATAAAGGCCAGGGTCAAATAATGTTTGAGTTTGCCGGGCGCCTTTGGGCGGACAACAGAACTCAAAGGCGGGTTAGCCGGTTCGGGTTGGGTATTCATACGGCTGCTTCCTCCAGCATTTCTTCCTTGCCGATCGGCCGGCCGTAAATCTCGGCGAACCGCTCATCCGTCGCCTCCGAAACCGGGCCGTCAAAGACGATCTCCCCGGCTCTAAGGCCGATGATCCGGGTGGCGTATTGCCGGGCCAGATCGATAAAATGCAGGTTTACGATGGTCGTGATACCGGATTCCTGGTTGATCCGCTTCAAATCGTCCATCACCTGCTTGGTCGTTAGCGGGTCCAGAGATGCGACCGGCTCATCGGCCAGAATGATTTTGGCCTCCTGCGCCAACACCCTCGCGATCGCCACTCGCTGCTGCTGCCCGCCGGACAATTCGTCGGCCCGGACATAAGCCTTCTCGGCGATGTTCACCCGGTCCAGCGCCCGGAAGGCCAGTTCCACATCTTGTTTGGGGAACTGGCCTAACACGGTGCGCAGGGTAGAGTGATAGCCGACGCGCCCCGCCAACACATTGCGGAGCACGGAGGTTCGCTTCACGAGATTGAAGCTCTGAAAGATCATGCCGATATCCCGGCGGATCATGCGCAGTTGTTTACCTTTGGCTGCTGTAATCGACTTGCCGCCAATGAGAATTTCTCCCTCGGTAATATCGTGGAGCCGGTTCATCGACCTCAGCAGGGTGGATTTGCCGGCGCCGGACAATCCGACGACGGCCACGAATTCCCCTTGGCCGATCGTCAGATTGATATGGTTCAGTCCCTTGGTTCCATTAGCGTAGGTTTTGGATACATTTCGGATTTCAATCATCATTTACTCCGTTTTCACCTTTTCGCCGTATTCACGGACGATATCAAAAATGCTGTCTTCGGATTTTACATAGCCTTCATGCGTATAGATTTCGGAAATGATCTTGTGGCCTTCTTCGTCTTTGCCGATCTCGATAAAGGCGTTTTGCAGCTTCTCGATCCATTCCTGGCTCATATCGGAGCGGACGCTGATCGTGTCGTTCGGAATCTTCTCCGTATACGTCAGCACGCGGGTATCTTCAAACACAGTAGGGTAATCGTTCTTCACCACATTACGGGCATCCTGGAAAATCGCCGCCGCATCGACATCCCCGTTCAGTACGGCGAGTACGCCTTGGTCATGTCCCTTAACGGTGATCGGTTCAACATCCTTCAACGGATCCACTCCCGCTTCCAGCAGTTTTCCTGCCGGCCATACATAACCTGCGGAGGAAGTCACGTTTTGGTAAGCGATCTTCTTTCCTTTGAGGTCCTCTACCTTTTGAATCGGCGAGTCTTTCTTCACGATGATCATCGCTTTATAGAAATCGACCAGTTCGTCCGTCGGTTCGCCGGTCTCGTCTTTAACTCCAAAACGCTGCGCTTGCAGGATTACTTCAGCTGCGCCTTTTTCCTTGGCAAGCACATAAGCGGTCGGCGGCAGGAAGCCGACATCGACTTTTTTGGAAGCCATGGCTTCAACAATGATGTTGTAGTCGGTCGATACGCTGACCTCTACCGGGATACCGATTTTGTCCGACAACAGCTTTTCAAGCGGCTTGGCCTTGGCTTCAAGCGTATCGGCGTTCTGGGAAGGAACGAATTGCACGGTCAGCTTCTCTGGAACATAGCCCGTCGTTTCCGGTGCCGAGTTGTTCTTGGCGTTCTCGCCCTGCGAGTTATTCTGGCCGGCATTTGCCGCAGCTTTTCCTCCGGTGTTGGTGGCGGCTTCATTAGCGCCGCAGCCGCTGATTACGGCAATGGACAAAAACAGGGGCATCATTAATTTCGTGATCTTTTTCAAACGGTATGACCTCCACTTTTTTTATTGGATGAATCGGGTCTTGCTGGTTTCACTATAAAGTTGGACTATTAACGGACCGTCAGAGAAATGATAATTTTTTGTAAAATTCAAGAAATTTAATATAAACCTGCATTTTGATTGCTAGAATTTGAGATGAATGTTAAGGAAGGGGCGATCCCGATGAAGATGGAAGCCGAGTTCGAAACGAGGAATATGGCCAAGACAAAGAAGACAATTACGCTGCTGGCGACCAGCGATATTCACGGGTATCTCTATCCGACGAATTACCGGACGCGGGATGAAGTAGACCTAGGCCTTGGGAAACTGGCGGCCATCATCCGCGAAGAACGCAGGCAAGACCCTGATTTGCTGCTGCTGGACAATGGAGATATCATTCAAGGTTCGCCGTTAGCTGCGTATGCGATAAAGCATGGAGCTGAAGTTCATCCTGCGATCGAGGCGCTGAACGCGCTCGGTTACGATGGCGCCGTACCCGGTAACCATGAGTTTAATTACGGCCTTGAACCGCTCAGCAAAATAATGAAAGATTCTTCGTTCCCCTGGTTGTCCGCCGGAATAACGATGCAAGGGAGTTCGGAGCCTGCTTTTGGCCAGCCGTATCTCATTAAAATGATAGAAGGCATTAAAATCGCGGTACTGGGCGTCACCACGCATTACGTTCCAAACTGGGAAAATCCCGCGAACATCCAGGGACTTCGTTTTCATAATGCGCTGGTAACGGTGAAGGAGTGGGTACCCCGCATCCGGATGGAGGAGCAGCCGGACGTGATGATTGTGGCCTATCACGGCGGATTCGAGCGGGATTTGCGGACCGGCGAGGCGGCGGAGAAATTAACCGGCGAGAATCAGGGGTATGCGATGTGCGCCGAGGTTGACGGCATCGATGTGCTGATCACCGGGCATCAGCACCGGTTGCTTGCCGGAGAGGTTCGCGGCGTAACGATCATCCAGCCGGGCTGCAACGGCCAGGCGATCGGCAAAGTCAGCGTGGAGCTGGTCCATGAACAGGGCCAATGGACGATACGGCATAAGCGGGCGGAGCTTTTGAAGCCCGATGGGCCGCTGGAAGCCGATACAGCCGTGCTTGCATTGAGCCGGGAGCTGGAGGAGCGGACGCAGCGGTGGCTGGATGAGCCAATCGGGCGGACCCAGGGCGACATGACGCTGGATAGCCCGCTGGGATGCCGGCTTGCGGAGCATCCTTTTATCGAATTCGTCAACCGGGTTCAGATGGAGAAGGCGGGCGTTACAGTTTCCTGTACGGCGCTGCTTCACGAGGAATCACCGGGATTCGGGGAGGTCATCACCCGGCGGGATGTGCTTGCGAATTTCGTGTATCCGAATACGCTGGTCGTGCTGCGGCTGACCGGACGGGATATCCGGGCGGCGCTGGAGCAGACGGCCTGTTATTTCACGGTGGGGAAGGACGGGGACCTAGAAGTGAATCCGGTTTATCTGGAGCCGAAAGCCCAGCATTACAATTACGATATGTGGGAAGGCATCGAATACGTATTGAATGTGGCTAAGCCTGAGGGAAGCCGGGTAATCCGATTGCTGTATGAAGGCGCTGAGCTATCGGATGAGCTGGAGCTGGATGTCGTCATGAACAGCTACCGGGCAGGCGGGGGCGGGGATTACGATATGTTCCGGGGCAAGGAGGTCATCAGGGAGATTTCCGCGGATACCGCCGACTTGGTCGAGGAGTATATCGGTCGGCATATGACGATATCAGCACTTTGCAACAACAACTGGAAGGTGGTGCTGGAGCCTTAAACCGCGACCAACGGCCAATCAGCACTGTCATCCTTTTTGAGATCCGTTTAGAATGGAATTATGGCGCCCGGCAGCAGTTCCGTGCTCGCCTTAAGTGATAACCAAAGGGGCTGTAACATCTATGACGATCTCCGGCCATACCTTGCTCTCGGGCCTTTTTCTATTCATCGCATTACTGGCGGCGTTATCCATCGTCTTCTCCAGTTGGAGGAACGGGATCTCGCCTATGCCTACCTCGGCCCCCGTACGACAAGCGGTCATTACCGAACTCAGCAAGCTGAGCGGCATCGAAACGATCATTGAGGCCGGGTCGGGCTGGGGGACGCTTGCTTTTCAGGCCTCGCGTCTAAATCCTGGATGGCGTATCATCGGCATCGAGAATTCGCCCGTGCCGCTCGCGGTTTCCCGCTTGATATCAAGATGGCAGTCTAACCGGAATACCGTTTTTATTAACAAGGATTTGTATGAGTATGCCTTTGAGGAAGCGGATGCGGTCCTCTGTTATTTATATCCCGGAGCGATGAGCCGGCTTGACCCGATTTTTCGTGAAAAGCTGGCTTCCGGAACCTACGTGATCAGTATTTGCTTCGCGCTTCCCGGCTGGACGCCGGAACGGGTGGTCACTTGCAGAGATATGTACCGGACGAAAATCTACCTATATAAAACTCCGCTTTAGAACTCCGCAAAGGACTCGGCACCAAAAATTTCCTCATTAATTGCATAATTCGACATAATTCTTCCACGTGGAACATTTTTCGACAAGGAGCCTCGCTTTGCGGGGCTCCTTGTATAGCTCTAAGTATTTATTTTAGCTTTCAAAATTTATATGTGTTCAGCGGTTGAAGGTACGTCGGGTAGACGTTTTCTTACGCCGTCTTAGGTGCTGGGGAGAATCGTTCGATCAACGCTGCCCGGGTCATTATCAGCCGCAGGGGGATCAGTTTCTCGGCATGAGGGCCGATGCGGGCTCCGTTCCGCGGGTGGAAAACCGTAAGCAGCAGCCGTAGGTAAGAGGTGGTCAGTGACCGGAAGGTGCCTTGTTTCAGAGGATGCGTTTCAAAACCTAATCCGTGGGTAATACCTCTGTGCAGCAAGGTGATCCCCTGCAGTGCTTTTACATGCCTAAGTTGGGGAAGGTTTTTCACTTCCTCGCTGATTTGGCGCATCGAACTGCGCGTCAGCCGGGCTACCCGCAGCGCGACCTGGTTGGCATCGTGGGTACGTAGCATATCCAGAATGAACCGGTTGTCCAGATGGAGCTCCCCGATCCAATCGCCCGTACGGATCAAGGTCCCATCCTGACAAGCAATGCTCGGCCCATGGTATTTGATCACGAACATTTTACATATGCCGTAATGCCCGGAATAAAGAGAGCGGGCCCTGCCGAAACGGTCGAACCATTGCTCCCAGCCCATCCAGGCCCATTGAATGAACCGTTTTAAATATGTGGCGTTCGCAGGCTGCATCTTTGATCCTCTCTTTCACTATACATATCGTAATGCCGTCTTCAGTATAACGACTGCCGGGGCTTATGAAACCGGCCGGATGTCGCAATCCCGGCAGGACTGAAGTCCAGTCTGTATACTAGACCCTGTGCCTCGTGCGCAAGAAATCGACAAGAAACATTTTTGTAAAATCAAGGGAAAGATCGCGGTTTTGTAGTAAAATAAATAAAACATCAAGCCGGTAATGGAGGAAAGGGATGAAGGATTTTAGGGATCGATTCAGTTCCATCAGAGATAAACAAAATCAGCTGAGCAAGGAATATCAGGACCTTATGGCGGAGTTTGAAGCCAACGATGCCGTAAGGGAGAACGAGAAGCTGCGCCGGGAGTATGAAGAATACAAGCAGCGGGTCGGCGTATTGGAGGCTAGGCTGCATGTTTTGGAAAAAGAAAACGGCGGGCTCCGCCACGCCCTCTCCGAACAGATTCTGGACGAGAAGCTTAATTTGATCAAAGCGTCGCGGGAAAAGCTGGAGACTTATTTTGCAACTACGGGGCCTGGGCATATGAACCGTTTGGATGCGGTGGAGTATGGCGCCAGACAACGGATGCATGCGCTTTACGAGCAAGCGGAGAGACATCTGGGAGCGGATAAGGAGGTCATCACCGCCAAACTGGGACAGTTCCAGGAAGAACTGAACCACCGTATGGCGGACCATCGCCGGCATGTATTGGAGGAGGACCGGAAAATCCGGCAAGAAGCGGCGCAGGGATATGAGCAGCTGGTAACGGAAGGCGTTAGCGAAGAGACGATGCAGCGCCGGATGAAACAGAACCGGTTGGAAATGAAAATCGGAATGAGCTGGATCAACAAGCTGGCGATTTTGCTCATCATTTTGGCGGTAGGCACATTTTTTAGATATTCCTTTTCCGCCTGGTTCAACGACTATATGAAGGGTGGAGTCATCTTCTTGCTGGGGGCGCTGATGCTGGCCGGCGGAGCATGGCTGTTCCGGAAAAACAAACAGGTCTTCGCGCTGGGGCTGCTCGGCGGAGGCATCTCGGTATTGTACGGATCGGTATTTTACAGCTATTTTTTATTGGAAATCCTCAGTTTATTTGTGGCGCTGGCCATTTCGATCCTGATCACGGCCACGGCCATTTTGCTGTCGCTCAGGTATGAATCCCGAACGATCTGTTCCTTCGGGCTGGTAGGCGGATATCTGCCTTTCTTTTCTTACATGGCGGCATACGGTCTGGAAGGAAGCGCCGTATATGTCTCGATGGGCTACCTTTTCCTGTTGAATGCGCTGATTCTGATCATTTCATTCCGCAAGCATTGGCTGGTCGTCAATTACATAAGCTTTGTTTTTAATATCGTGTCGATGCTGGTGCTCGTGTTCATTGCGGATCTTCCGGCGGTAGGCATGCTGTATTCCGTCGTTACGTTCCTGATGTATCTGGGCATTACCTTGTATGTTCCGTTTAGAAATAGAACCAAACTCTCCTGGTGGGATTTCGCCCTGCTCACGCTGAATACGGTCATCAATTGCGCGACCCTGTACAGCTTGCTGGAGCGTGCGGATTGGAACCATCTCAGGGGCTTGCTGGCACTGGTATTCTGCGCGGCGTATTTTGGGCTTGCCCGGATGTCCCGCAAGTATCTGGAGCCGGAAAAAGAAACCCGACTGCTGTTCTACGGAACTTCGCTTACGTTCTCACTGCTAATCGTTCCGTTCCAGTTCGGCATTGCTTATATGTCCCTGGCATGGCTAATCGAGGGGATTCTACTGTCGGTACTCGGCCACCTTTACCGTTACAAGCAGCTGGAGCGGATCGGCTGGGGGATCGTGGGGCTTTGCCTTGGCGCCTTCTTGCTGGTCGATTCCTGGGTCAGCCTGTTTAATCAGGATGCGCTTGATTTTTCCTGGAAGTACACCTTTGTCTCGCTGGGGCTGCTGGGGCTCATTTTGTTCTATGCCATTCGGCTGCAGGATGCGGGAGATGCGAGACGCTACGGTTCGGGAGAAACGACTCTGCTTTCGGTTATGAAATATGTGGCGCTCGTCAATACCTGGCTGTACCTGCTGTATGAAACTGGCCGTATCTATAAACGGCTTATGCCTGGGGGAGCGGACCTGTACGACTTCTACAGAGTGCTCCTGATCGGCGCCGTCACGTTGGTTGCGGCTTACGCCTTGTCCAAGACAACGGTTCTCTATGATCGTTTCGTCAAGTATTACACCCGTATTTTGTACGGTATCGGATATCTTGCTTGTATGGCGGTCACCTTTACGATCCCGGCGCTAAATCCGTCCGGTTCCTATAATTCAGCTGAGAATATAATGGCCCTGGTGATTCTGATCGGCTTTAATTTACTGGTCTTTTTCAGCGGACGCGATTTGATCATCAGCATTTTTGAAGAACAAATGGGGATGCGGGAATGGATTCCGGTCATTCTTGCGGTGTACCTGTTCGGTACGATTACGGCATTCCTTGGCGTGCAATTCAGGCTGGGGCATATCGGATGGCTGTTTAGCCTGACGTATTTGCTGCTTGCGATCGGATACATCGTTTACGGGTTCCGGCATAAATATCTCGTGATCCGGCGGGTTGGATTGGGCTTGACCCTGCTTTCAACCGGTAAAATGCTGCTGTTCGATTTGAACCTGATGTCGACGGGCAGCAAAATTGTGGCTTATTTCAGTTTCGGAGTCGTGCTGCTGGGGATTTCCTACATTTATCAGAAGGTATCCAACAAGTTGGGAGCAGAAGAGGAGAACATCTCGGCGGACTCGCAAGGTTAAAAAGATAAAGGGAGACTCTCCTGATGAACATGAACTGGAGTTCGGGGGCGGCAAAAGGCTTCCGCTTAATTTCCACCCTGCTGCTGTCATTGGCGCTTATGATTGTGGTAACAGGGTGTTCGAGTGATAAAGCGGCCGGGAATTCCCCGGCCCCACATTCTATAGCTCCTGATAAAATAGCCCCGGATTCTACAGCTGCGACCGTGGTGCCTGGACGATACTTGATTTCAAACTACAGTCCTGTAAATGTGGGTTTCGCTGAAGTGACCGCCCTGAACGCAGAACAGAGCCGATATCATTTAAGCTTGTCGGTCGTCAGGGGATTCAGCCACCATAACGGCGCTATGGAATTTGATTTCGGATGGGACGCTGACATGTCCGAATTTAAGCCGGAGGATGAGGAGTTCAAGGATGTCTCCTTACGATTTACGGAAAATTCACTTACTGTGGATTATCCGGGCACAGGATATGGCGGCATGAACGCCGAGCCGAAGGGGACTTACTACTTATCGAATTCCGATAGCAAGGAGGCGTCGTTTCTAACGAAGCTATATGAATTGTTTGGGCTGCCGGAAGCCTATAGCAGCGGTTATTCCGACGTTTACACCTTCGAGCTCGACGACACACGGCTTTTGTTGCTTGTAGAGTCTCAAAACACTCTCGATAAGAGCGAAGTAGCCGAGCGACATCTGGCTCTGTATGATATTCCGGCCCGAAGCCTGGAGAATTTGGGGGAGGCAGCGGACTACAATGTGGCTGATAACCGGGATAAGCTGCAGTCCTTGGGAGCGGATAAGGATCTTGTCTACAGGGTGCTCCGCAAATCCTACCATGATCGGCTCATCGATTTGGAAATGCAGAAGTTTGATGAGGGCGAGCCGGGATTTTTGAATACGGAGGAGTACAAATTAAGTGAGCAAGAGGCCTTCTATATTGCAACTGGACTGAACAACATGACCAGGTACGTTAATAACGCCCGGGGAGAAGACAATATCGGGTCGATCTTTATTATGGAGGTTGACCGCTCGGATGAAGCAACCGTGGTCGTTCACCTTTACGAGCTTGTTCGAAACGGGGAAGATGACGAACACACCGCCACCAGTGACTGGCTGGAAGTAGACCGTGCCTCGGGCCGGGTAAGCAGCAGTTTGTTTGATTAACCGAATAGAGTTATGCGGCTTCGCCCCGTATCACGCTTGGCATAAGTTATCGACAATGCCAAGCGTGGTGCGGGGCTTTTGTGTAACTAAATTTGCATCTAATTCGTTTGAAGAACAGGTATTACGGGAAATAGGAATGAAACGGATGATGCTTCACGGGAATGGAACTTTGTGTATAATAAGGCCAATGAAGAAGGAAGGTAGAGTCTGCGCATGACTACGTTGCTCATTGTGGAAGATGACACTAGCTTGAATAAAGGGATCGCCCTTACTTTAGCGCAAGACGGAATCGCGATCGAACAAGCCTATGATTTGGCCGGGGCGGAACGCCGGTTTGCCCAAGGCGGCATCGATTTGATCGTGCTGGATGTAAACTTGCCGGACGGAAGCGGGCTGGATTTTTGCGAACAAATCAGACGGACCTCGCAGGTGCCCGTCATTTTTTTGACGGCCAATGATATGGAGTCCGATATTGTGCTGGGCTTCGAATTGGGCGGTGACGACTATATCACGAAGCCCTTCAGCCTGATGGTGCTGCGCTCGCGCGTGATGGCGGTGCTCCGCAGAAGCCGTTCGCTCTATGAGGAGAAGCTGGTCATCGGTCCGCTTGAACTCGATTTTGGGAACATGGAATTCCGTAAACAGGGCTGCAGCCTGTCTCTAAGCAAAACGGAGCAGAAATTGCTCAAGGCGCTGGTGTCCAACCGGGGCCGGATTTTGACGAGAATGCAGCTTATGGATCAGATCTGGGACCGGGAAGCGGAATTTGTGGATGAGAACGCACTGACGGTTACGGTGAAGAGACTGCGTGCCAAAATCGAAGACGATCCGTCCTCGCCGGTCTATCTTAAAACCGTTTATGGGTTGGGTTATGTATGGACTGAAGGAGCGGGCGATGAGAAAAAAGAGTGATTCCCGCTGGGGCATCATATATGCGGTATTTGCGGGGCTTTTTGTGCTGGTGACAGGAGGATATATCGGAGCCGTGACGTATTTTACCGGCCTCGATACGGCGGTAGGATGGGCTTCGGCGGCGTTCGTTATTCTATTGCTTCTGCTTGGGGGGCTCCTTGTGGGAACGATGAGGTCGGAGGCATCCGCAACCGTCACGGCGCTAAACGAGATGATGGACCGGGCCATGGGCGGACAGCCGCGGCAAACCGGTTATACGGAAAGCCGGGTTTCCTCTCTTGAGCACAAAGTTATGCGTTATGTCGAGTTGTCTAACACTCATAAACGAAAGGCGGAGGCCGAGAAGAGCAGCATTAAGGCGCTGATCTCGGATATTTCCCACCAGACCAAAACGCCCCTCACCAACATTGTTCTGTACACCGATCTTCTCGGAGAAACTCCGGGACTCGATGAAGAGGCCCGCCAATATATTGCAAGGATTAAGGATCAATCGGGCAAGCTGGATTGGCTGATTCGTTCCCTGATCAAAATGTCGCGGCTGGAGACAGGCGTCATAGCGATCCATACGGAACTCGCTCCATTGATCGGAACGGTATCGGGGGCTGTTTCGCAAATTTATGCCGCGGCGGAGCGCAAAGGGATCGAAATCAGGATCGATTGTGATCCCGGAACGATGGCCAGGCATGACGCGAAATGGACGGCGGAGGCGCTGTTCAATCTGCTGGAGAATGCGGTGAAATACAGCTATTCTACCGGCGGGGTGATTTCCGTTACCGCCCGGGCGAACGAGATGTTCACCCGGATCGACATCGCCGATAACGGCATCGGGATTGAGGAAGGCGAGTGGAATGCCGTCTTCAAGCGGTTCTATCGCAGCCCGAGAACGGCGGATTACGAAGGCGTCGGTATCGGCTTATACCTGACCCGTGAAATCCTCACGGCCCAAGGCGGATACATTAAGGTATCCGCCGCACTTGGCGAGGGCTCCGTTTTCACGGTATTCCTGCCTGCGCTTTGAGGAGACAATATGACCATTCCGTTATATTTCGGACACCGGGGTGTCAGATTGATTTGCTATATTGAGTCTGTACCGTCAGGTGCGGACTCTTATTTATGTAACGCGGACATCAATAAACCCGGAGGAGAATACGAATGTCGATATTGCAAATCGATCAATTGAAAAAATATTACGGCAAAGGCGAATCGGTAGTCAAAGCCCTGGATGGAATATCGCTCACGGTAGATCGCGGCGAATTTGTAGCAATCGTCGGAACAAGCGGAAGCGGCAAAAGCACGCTTTTGCATATGATGGGCGGCCTGGACCGCGCGACGGAAGGGAAAGTGCATGTGGACGGCAATGATATTTTTGCCATGAACGACGAGCATCTGACCATATTCCGGCGGAGGTCGGTGGGCTTTGTGTTTCAAAGTTATAATCTTATTCCGATCTTGAATGCCTATGAAAATATTGTGCTGCCGATCGAGCTGGATGGCACCCGGGTGGACAAGGAGCATGTGGACCGGATTATTGGTGCGCTAGGGTTGAAGGAGAAGGTACATCATTTACCGTCCAGCTTGTCGGGGGGGCAGCAGCAGCGGGTAGCGATCGCCAGAGCACTGGCGACGAAGCCGTCCATCGTGCTGGCGGACGAGCCTACGGGGAACCTGGACAGTAAGACAAGCCAGGAAGTGATGATTCTGCTGAAGCAGCTCAGCGAAAAGTTCAATCAGACCATAGTGATGATCACTCACAATGAGGAAATTGCCCAAACTGCGGACCGGATTATCCGGATCGAGGACGGTCGGATTGCACCCCGTCCCGGAGCCGGCGGAGCGGGGAGGTAGGCTATGAGAATACGTAATAAAAACGGACAAGGGATTTACCGGCTGGCCAAGCGAAGCCTGCGGACCAACCGCATGCGCAACCTGATCATTGTTTGCGCCGTTGTACTGACGACGCTGCTGATCACCTCTGTGTTCACGATGGGCTTCAGCATTAATCGTTCTATGGAGCTTTCGAAAATGAAGACGGTGGGCAGCGATTACCACGGGGGCTTCAAGTATCTTACGCCGGAAGAGACGGACAAAATTGCCCATCACCCTTCGATCAAAGAATACGGCAAGTTCATCCATGTCGGTGATGCTATGAATGAGGTGTTCCGGACCTCACGTATGGAAATTAGCCAGTTCGATGAAAACACCGCCAAACATAGCTTTATCCATTTTAAAGAAGGCGGGCTGCCGGACGGCGAGAATGAAATCGCCATGAACACCTGGGCGCTGGATTTGTTGGGCGTTTCGCATCAATTGGGGGCCAAGGTGCCGCTGGAGATGGAGATCAACGGAGAGCGGATGTCGAAGACGTTTGAGTTGTCCGGCTTCTACGAAGCGGATCAGTTCGTCGCCATGGCGGGACTAGCCTTTGTTTCGGAGGCATTTGTTCAGGAGAATCTTTCGGGGATCAATCCTGAGCAGACAAGACTTACGGGAACCTACACGAATACGACGGATCTGTCCGTCATGTTTAACAATTCTTTTGGCATTGAGGATAAAATTAAGAAGGTCCTGGCGGACACCGGAATCAAGGCGGAATATGGAGTAAACTGGGCGTACGCCAGCGTTGGGATTTTTGAAGATCCCATGAATGTGCTGCCTTATGTAGGGCTGGTACTGATCATCATGCTGAGCGGATATTTGCTCATTTATAATATTTTTCATATTTCCGTGGTCCGGGACATTAAATTTTATGGCTTGCTGAAAACGATCGGGACGACGCCAACGCAGCTCCGCAGGATCATAACGATGCAGGCGAACCGGTTGTTCTTGATCGCGTTGCCTTTCGGCCTGGCCGCCGGCTATGGGATCGGTGTCTGGCTGACGCCGATGATGAGCACTTTTTCCTCGATGGAAGAGGAAACGGCGTTTTCGGTTAGCCCGTTGATTTTCATCGGAGCGGCGGTGTTCTCGTATCTCACCGTCCGGATTGCCGCCAGCAAACCTGGTCGAACTGCCGCGCGGATATCTCCCATCGAAGCCGTCAGGTATACGGGGTTGGGCGATGTCAGCCGTAAAAAGAAAAAACGCTCGACGCAAGGGGCCAAACTGCTCCGCATGGCCTGGGCGAACCTGTTCCGGCATAAGAAAAAGCTGGTTTTGATGCTGGCTTCGCTGTCTCTGAGCCTGATCCTGTTCAGCATCATATATACGGTGATTTCGTCTTTTGACGTAAACAAGTATCTGAGCACGTTTATTTCGGGCGATGTCGTTGTGAAGGAAATGCCGGATCCATCCCAGCGCGGCTCGGCGGGAGGGACTACTGCGATCACAAAGGACATTATCCAATCGCTTGCGGCAATCGATGGCGTTGAGCACTTGGATAAGGTGTATTTTCGCAGCGAAAGTCTGAAAATCGACGAGAAGATCAAGCGGTATTTAGAGCCATTGGCTAAAGACGAAGATCCGAGAATGCCTATATATACTTCCGTACTTGGTAGCGGCGCGGTCTGGGTGCAACTTCATGGAATTGATCCGGATTGGAATGATGTCCTCCAGAAAGGCGATATTCTCTCGGGTTCCTTTGACCCGGAGAAATTTGCCTCAGGCCAATACATGCTGATCACAGTAGCAACTCTGGGAGAAGACGAAACGGCTTCCTATTTCCGGCCGGGTGATCGCATTCAACTAGAGGGGATGGATAAAAGCTATGAGGTAATGGCGGTGCTCAAGCAAGAAGCGCTCTATGCCGCAGGAACTCAGTCTTATACGTCGGGCGGATTCAATGCTTATATACCGGGGGAGGAGTTTGCACGATCTGTTGCGGATCCCGGCATCCTGTCAGCCACCCTGCACGCCGATCCCGCCAAGCTGGAGCAAGTATTGGGGAGCTCTCAAGCATTGGTCGACTCGTATCCGGACTTGATGATGAAATCCAGGGAAGATTACCAGAAGGAGATGGACGGATTTATCCGTGTCTTCCAAACGATCGGCTACGGACTCAGCCTCATCATTGCGCTAATCGGTATCCTGAACTATATCAACACGGTTATCACGAGTATCATTACCCGGCGTAATGAATTCGCGATTCTGGAGAGCGTGGGCATGACCCGCAAACAGTTGAAGAAGACGCTGATTTACGAAGGATTATATGGAGTTGTGCTAGTCGCGTTGATCGGCGGCACCGCCGGGTTGTACCTGACCTATGTCGTTGCCAAAACCATTTCCGTGAATCTTGCGTTCACGGTGTTCCATATGTCCGTATGGCCCGTCGCTTCAGCGATCCCGCTGCTGGCTGTGATCTCTCTTGCCATAACACTGATCGCATATCGTTGGCTGTCCAAGGCTTCGATTGTGGAAAGGTTGCGGGAGGCGGAGTGAGGGAGATAGGCGTTAAAATGAAGAAAACCTCCAAGTAATTGGAGGTTTTTCTTTATCATGTTACGTTAATTTGATATGTAGGGAGTTCTAATTAAAGGCTTCCATGTTGGCCAAGAGTTGTGAAAATAGGATCGGATACAAGAAATACCACCGCTAAAACCAAGCCACCTGCTAATAAAGCCGCCTTTCTTTTCATACGGCCGCACACACCTTTCTAATAAGATGGTTATATGATAAGTGTATTTCACTGGATGCCTGATCCCTATATTCCTCAAATAACCCGACATACTTTAAAATATGCTGCTCATTATTTATTTTACATGAAAAATCCAGACCTTGTAACAAATTTGTAAAACCATTTTCGAAATCACCCGTCCGAAGATAATATAGGGTCAGTTCGTATAAGAAACTGTCATAGTAATCAAACATAATTTCGGTTCTGTATAGCTGATTCTTTTGGGGAGCAAATGCTTTGATTTCTGAATCAAATTTAAGCAGAACGGAATTTAAATCGAAATGATGCCGATTTGCGGCGAATAACATATTTAATAGCGCCGTAATAATTTCATCAGGCTTAGTTTCAATATAATCAACGTAATCCGGAAGTACACTGGAATCTCCGCTCATAATCCGATTTGCGAAGATGTTGGCCTGTGCCCATTCTGCAAAAAGCAGTTTCCAATGTTCCGTATCTTTATCGGATTCTCTCACCCAGCTTAAATCGGCATATTCATAGGTGTATTTTAAGGCCAGATCATAATCTCCCCTTCCTTCGGCAACACAAGCATAAAGAAGACTCGCATAAGCGATATATGTAAACATCGGCCTGCCTAATTTGTTCTGGTACTCCAAGAACACCCGCTCGGAACCCGGCTTATGAAAATATAATATTTTGGCCTTATTCTCCATCTCGCGGGTGAAAGTTTCTACATTGTCCCACTGTTGAAGAGATCGATACACATTGGCTAAATCCTTAAGGGCCTCAATTTGAAATACTTCATCCAGTCGATCTACGTAAGGTTCAAATTGACAGACGGTTTTGAAATTCAGCATTTGGTCTTTTCCTACCCGGATCTTAAACAGCCGATACTGGCACATCGCCAACCGCTCGGAATGCTGTTTCCGCTCACTGTCTGCCACATTTTCATAGAGGATTTCCGCTGCTTTATAATTGCCGGCCTGGAATAATTCCTCTGCCATATCAAACAGGGGTCCGGCATAAATCAAATGATCCAGCAGTAAATTTACGACATCCTGAATGCAGTCCAGCTGGTCCAGTTCTGCGCAATTTAATAGCAGAGGGCGGATGCGGCGCCAATCGGAGCGATTCCCATCCAGGTACTCACGAATGTAGTTGGTATAAAAATGGCCTCTAGGATAACCCAGCACCTCAGTAATGGAGTCCAACTGATCAATCGTCAGCTTACGTGTACCGCTTAATATGTAACTAACCGTTCCTACATTGAAATCCAGCTTCTTTGCTAATTGACTTACACTAAGCTCATTACGTTTCATAAATAAATTCAATTCCGATAGAATCGAGTGAGAATTCAATGGCACCACTCCTAGAGTCATTCTCATACCAAGGATATGAAAATTACTAGTAATGCATTGGAGGATTTATATCTGGTATAACACTAATATATCCATATACTGGGATGCGGTCAATTAATTTACTGTGAAATGAGAGATTAGAGAAATAAGGGGCGTTTTTAGAGGTCAAACAGACAAAAAAGGCCCTAAGCGGGCCTTTTTTGTTATAGGGAATTTCTGGAGAAATGGAGTTAAGCGGCTCCGTTACCTTGCTTCCGCTCCTGGGCATAACTGATGGCACCAATGATAAGAGCCAGCGTTACGATCGCCGCTCCCACCCAAGGGAGCGAAGCAAGCCCCATATGGGTAATCACGAGTCCGCCGATAAAAGCGCCTGCGGCGTTTCCGAAATTCCCGGCCGAGTGGCTGGACGTCGAGGCGAGCGCAGGGGCCGCTTGGGCCAGATTCATGATCCGTACCTGTAGGCCGGGCATTACGCCGAAGGAGGCGACGCCCCAGAAGAAGATCGTAATGACCGCAAGGACAGGGCTCTGAATCGTGAAGGTTAAGACGCCTAAAATCACGGCCACCATTAGATAGAGCCCGAGCAGGGAAGGCATGAGCTTCCAGTCGGCAAGCCGCCCACCGATCATGTTGCCGAGCGTTACGCCGCAGCCGAAGATCACCAGAATCCAGGTGACGCTATGCTCGGCAAAGCCGCTGATTTGCTGGAGCAAAGGGGCGATATAGGTAAAGACAGCGAACAGACTCGTGTTGCCGAGCGCTCCGATCAGCAGGAACAGCAGCAGCTTGGGACGGAGCAGTGCGCGAATTTGCTGGGCTACGCCGCTTTGCTGCTCTTGGCGCAAATGCGGGACAAACAGCAGGATTCCTCCCAAGGCGATTACGCCCATCAGGGCGATGGCGCCGAAGGAAGCCCGCCAGCCGAGCTGCTGTCCGATAAAGGTTCCAAGCGGGACGCCGACGATATTTGCAATGGTCAGGCCGGCCATCATGATGGATACGGCTCCGGCACGCTTTTCCGGCCGGACAAGTCCGGCGGCTATAACGGCACCGACGCCGAAAAAGGTGCCGTGTGTCAGCGCCGTCAGAATCCGCGCCGCCATCAGTACGGCATAGGTCGGAGCAAAGACCGATATCCCGTTGCCGAGAATGAACAGGATCATCAGCAGGCAAAGCAATCCCTTTTGAGGAATGCGCTGGGTCAGCAGTGTCAAAATGGGTGCCCCAATGGCGACGCCCATGGCATAAGCGGTAATCAGCTGCCCTGCCGAAGAAATGCTGACATGCAGGTCGTCCGCAACATTTGGCAAGAGTCCCATAATTACAAATTCGGTCATGCCGATGGCGAACGATCCGACAGTCAGGGACAGTAGAGCGACCGGGAATGGTTCTTTTACGGCAGGTTTTTCAGAGATGAGTGGGGTTGTATTCATGGTGTACACCTTTCAATTTACTGTAAAAAAGTAAGTTCAGTTCCTAATTATTGAGCTTAACCGGAATAAGATCAAGGGCAAATTCTGGGTGATAACGCTTTAATGGAATAAACATTTTAGCGGGGACCAAAAAGCCTCCGATTCATCCCATACGGATGAGTTCGGAGGCTTCATTATTGGATGGTTTACAGGTCGGCGCCGTTGCTCTCGATCACCGAACGGTACCAGCGGCCGGAGTCCTTGATCGTCCGTTTTCCGTCGGCGTAATCGACATGGACGAGCCCAAACCGTTCATGGTAACCTTCGGCCCATTCGAAATTGTCCATAAAGGACCAGCAGAAGTACCCTTTGAGCGGCACGCCTTCGGCTGCAGCCCGGCGGTATTCCCGCAAATAGCGGTGTAAGAAGTCGATCCGCTGAGAGTCATGCACCTGTCCGTCCAGGCTCACCCAATCCATGCTCGACAGGCCGTTTTCGGTGATCATGATCGGCAGCCCATATCGTTCGTGGAACATTTTCGGTCCCCAATACAGCGATTCCGGGGTTACCGTCCAGCGGATCATCGTTTCCGGATGACCGACCGCATTGCCGATGATTTCCGGCTGTCCGTCCGGCCCCGCTTGCACGGGAGTTCCATGATAAATGTTCAGACCCAGGAAATCCAGCGGCTGGCAAATGGTCTCCATATCGCCTGGCTTAATTTCCGGCAGCCAAGGCTCGAATACGCGCAGTCCGTCTTCCGGATATTTCCCGAGGAATACCGGGTCCATGTACCACGTATTCATCCAGAAGCCCGGATCCGTAATACCGAAGGTTCGTGCTCGTGCGGCTTCGATATTTTCCGGTGTCGGCGTGACCGGGAAAGAGGTGATGCCCACCGGTGCGTAGGCGATTTGGCATGGTTGTTTAGAGGTTTGGCGCAGTGCTTGAACCGCTTTACCGTGAGCCAGCAGCGAGTTGTGCGTCGCCTGCAGGAACTCGGCCATGCCGAGCTTGAGCCCCGGCGCATGCTCTCCGGTAAAGTGACCCAGCCCTAAGTAGCATTGCGGCTCGTTTTGCGTGAACCAATGGGTGACCCGGTCGGACAGACGGTCTGCGATGACCCGGGTGTACTCCGCGAACCAGTCGGAGCTGTCGGGATGCAGCCAGCCCCCTTTTTTGTACAATTCATGAGGGTAGTCCCAGTGGAACAAGGTTACATAAGGATCAATGCCGTTCTCAAGCAGCTCGTCGATCAGGCGATCATAGAAATCAAGGCCTTTCTCGTTGATTCTTCCGGTTCCCTCAGGCAGCACACGCGGCCAGGAAATCGATAACCGGTAGGCTTGGAGCCCGACTTCCTTCATCAGTTGAACGTCTTCTTTATAACGATAGTAATGATTGCAAGCGGTATTTCCGGTGTGCCCGCTTTTTACGAATCCGGGAATTTGGGAGCACATATCCCACACGGACAAGCCCTTGCCGTCTTCTCTTGCCGCCCCTTCAATTTGATAAGCGGCCGTTGCTGCGCCCCAGACGAAATTAGGTTGAAAGCTCATAACGATCTCCTTTGTATGCGTTTGTTATCGTTAATTATAGTATATGTAATAACAAAATAACACGACTTGAACCGAACATTGATAGAGCGAGGAATGGCGCTAACGTTAATCAAAGCAAATGGGGTGCCCACGAGTCTCGTAATAGACGTATGCCTTCGTCGATCAGGTCCATATTGATGCCTCCGAACCCGATCATAAAGCGTTTTTCTATGCGTTCCTCCGGTTTGTTCCAAAAAAATGCGGCGGAGGAGACCCGGACACCGGCCTGATCGGCCAGCGCAATCAGTTCAGCCTCCGGCAGCGGCGACCGGACTTCCAGGATGATATGCAGTCCGGCGCTGTCTCCAAGGATATCGGCATGGCTTCCGAAGTGATTTCGGATGGAGGCCGTCAACTGCTGGTTCTTTTTACGGTACACGTTTCGCATTCTCCGGACATGCTTTTCGAAGTAGCCCTTTTGCATAAACAATTGCAGGGTACGCTGATGGATTCGTGAAGCCGAGGCCTCGAACATGATGTCCCGCCGCATTTCATGGAAGGACGGAACCAATCGTTCGGGAAGGACCATGTAATGGATGCAAAAATCCGGAGCCAGTACCTGAGAGAAACCTCCAAGGTAGATAACGTGATCGTTCGGTAGGAGTCCTTGGAGAGAGGGAACCGGCTTGCCCTGGTAACGGAATTCTCCGCCATAGTCGTCTTCGATCAGAAATCCGTCAGTTTCCTTAGCCCACTCCAGTAATTCCAGTCTGCGGGTGAGCGGCATGACGATGCCCAGCGGAAACTGGTGAGAGGGAGAGACGCTGGCGATTCGTGCGGAGCTCAGGCGAAGTAAATCGGGACGCAATCCCTCCTCATCAAGAGAGATCGGGTGTACATGGTATCCGATGGCGCGCAAGGTTGCCGGGATGATTCGATACCCGGGATCCTCTACGGCTACGGCATTGCCATAAGGCTTCAACATTTGCCCGAGAAACTGGATAAGCAAATGCTGCTCCGCTGCAATGACGATCCGGTCGGGGTGGCAGACGACGCCGCGAAACTGGCGAAGATACGACGCAATTTCCTGTCGCAGACCAGGCTCCCCCTGGGCTTCCCCATAAAACAGCAAGTCTCCGGTCTCCGGTTGAAACAGCTGGTTGAATAACCTTTTCCAGATGGAAAAAGGAAACGGGCTGAAGTCGTTTTTAGACAAATGAAAGTCGTATGTCCAATCTTTTCGCTTCGGAAGAGAGGCAGGCTCAACGGCGGAAGATGCAAGTGGACTGCGCCCGGTTCTCTGATTTTGTTCTTGTCCTTCACTAAAGCTGCTGTTCAGGCTCAATTTCCCGTAGCTTTCCGGCAGCTTGACGACAAAGTACCCTTTTCGCGGCCGGCTCTCAATAAAACCTTCGGCAATCAGTTGCTGATACGCGAGCTCGACGGGTGTGGTGCTGACGGACAGAAACTCAGCCTGTTTCCGAATGGAAGGCAGACGATGTTCTTCCGGCAGAACGCCCGAAATAATGTCTTGTTTCATCGTTTCGTAAATTTCCATGTACCGGAAGGCAGGCTTGGAACTCGCCGTGTACGGACGCGGTAAGTGGTACATCCCATCACCTCAGCTAATCAATCTGTCCTTTAATTCTAAATAGATTTGTATATTTTTTAATATACAACAGCTTGATATAGTTGGGACAAGAGAATTATAGAGAATTATATTGAAGGAGATATGAAAAAGATGACGGTTCAAGCAAGGTTTTTGGAAGGGGAGCAGGTCTATTTGCGCCCCATTGGCGCGGAGGATGCGGAATGGTATTTTCACAATTTATACGACCCGGAGACAAGAAGGCTGACAGGAACCCAACGGCATTTTACGAAGGAGGGCATCTCCGCTTATATCGAGCGTAAAATCCAGGATGACTCCAGCGTGTTGTTACTGATTGCCCTGTGCGAGAATGACGAGCTGATAGGAGACATCGCGTTGCAGGACATCGATCCCTATAATCGGAACTGCAATATCCGGATTGCTATAAGCAGTCTGGCCCAGACCGGCAAAGGCTACGGCACGGAGGCGTTAAATCTGATGTTGGATTACGGATTCGGCATTCTGAATATGCACCGGATTGAACTGAACGTGTTTGATTACAACCCTAGGGCGCTGCATGTTTATGAGAAGCTAGGCTTCAAACGGGAAGGTGTTCAGAGAGAGGCCTTGTATTATAATCATGAATATCATGATTCAATTACAATGAGCCTGCTGGAGGATGAATTCCGGGCAAGGAAGTGAAGAGGGAAATATATAGATGAAGGAAACGTTGAAGAAGGATCAGACCGGCCAAAGAAAAAGAAGGGAATCCAAACCGGAAGAGGCGATTGGAGTGTTCTTTTCCTTTTCCTTGGTTTGTGCTGCAGTTATTATGCTTCTGGTCGTTCAAGGGACGTATAGCCTGCACAATATCTTATCTTTCAAAAAGTCTCCGTTGGAGTGGGCGCTCTATACCTTAATTCCCTTAACCGGAATCCTGTTGCTCGGGGTGATTCTCACGAAGCGCCTATCCTCCGAGCATATTGACGACGCCAACAAGAATTATCAACATCTTTCACTAATGAAAATAGTGCTGTTCATGTTCTCGGCAGCCTTGTTCGAAGAACTGTTGTTTCGTGGCCTCATTCAAAACGGACTGCTGTTATTTTTGAAAAAGGAATGGTTAGCGATTCTGGCAACAGCACTGCTGTTCTTGGCCTTCCATGTGCAATATTATAAGAAGCCGCTAATGCTCTTGAATATAACCGTGCCCGCATTGGTCTTTGGTTGGGTTTATGCCGAAACCGATAATATTCTAGTCCCTTTCTTCATTCATTTCCTCTCGAACCTGCTGATGACTCTATTTTTTAAATATAATTGGATCAGACTAAAAGAGTGAAATCTGAAAACAGATCCTATCATATAGAAGCTTATTTCCATCCAAATAAGGAGCGGGAATAGGCTTTTTTGTTTTTGACTTAGCTATTGTATGAAATGGGTCATTCTAGTAAAATACCCAGTTAGATACTGTTAAATGGAAAAATTTATCTCTTCAATTAACCCCTTTCATTACATCCTTGTCAATCACCCTCACTTTGAAAGAGACACGGAGTAATGGAGGGGTATTTATGCGGAAGGAAAGTCAGGACAAATACAAGCTCGGAAAGGAGGGCCATGTTGAATCAGAAAGTAGATCCGGATCAAATCAAGGGGCTTGCAAACCATATGGAGCGTTTGCGCATGGGCATTGGGGAAAGCACAGCTAAAGTATACCGGGATATCTCACAATTGATTAGAGACACCCGCTCTGCTTATTCCGAATCTTCTGTCCAAGCAGCGGTAAATGAGGTCGATCGGGTGCTTCAGGAGATTCGAAAGTTATCGCAATCCATTGATGACCGTCTAGGTAGTAAAGCAAAGACGCTTCGCCGGGTAGCGCAGGATTACGTCAGAGTAGAAAAGGAAGCAGAACAGAAGATCCAAAGTGCCATGAAAACGGTACAACTTCGTGCAGGTAATTCGGTGGAACTGAATAAGCGGGTACAGAAGGTAGTGAAGGTTAAGACGGTAGAAAGCCTTGACGATGTAAAACCCAATGATGCCAATTTGAAGATGCTTCTTCGTCAGTTTTTGGATGAATTCGGCTATGAGGTTATGCCTGGAGAAGTAAGCGTGGACATTACAATGGATGAGCATGTTCTTGATTTCTGGGAATTTGCTTTGGCTAAAGGATATGATCCTGTAACTTATGATTATTTGGAATATTGGGAACGATCCGAAGCGTATCGGCGAATGGAAGAAAAAATAAACGAGTTGAGATCGGCCCAGGAATCCTATAAGGAATCCATGCTGGACGGTTATGAGGTACTGGCATTTGGCAAAGGCTTCTATATAGGGCTGGACAATAGCATCAACAATATAGCAGATAAATTCGCAGAAATCGTTTCACATCCGGTTGCTAGTGGAGAGGCTCTACTTCAAGGAATTAAGCAGGTCTATATAAATCTGAATGAGGAAGCGGGTAAGTTCAATAAGGATCCGCTAAGTTATATTCAGAAGGCGGCAGTGAATAAATGGACCTCACTTAAGGATGTATATGTAGAACTGCAGGAACTCAAACCGAGCCAGAGATGGGAACGCATCGGCGGTATGGTGGGGGAGAATATTATAGCCGCAGCAACAAGTGCAGTTGGAGGAGGTATTGTTGGGGCGGGACTTAAGAAGGTATTTATTATAATAGAATCGAAGATAGACATAAATATACCGATTAAGGATATCGACAAAATAACAGGAAATGAAACGAAGGCGCCTTCTGAACTCCAAAGTCCTGATGTGACTAAACCGCCAAAAGCAGTTGAGGCACCGCAGACTCCAGAGGTGAATAAGTCGATTGAGGGGACGGGTAGTGATGCACAGACACCAAGAACTGGAACAGAATGGGATGAGTATTTCCGTTCAAAATATGGTGATGAAAACGTAGACTGGAAAACTGACTCTGAGTACAAGCTATATAGTGATAAGTATATTCCTTATACACCTAAAATTAGACCAAATGCTGTAATCACTAAGCCATCTTTACCTAAGGGAGGGAAACCAGAAGGAAATTATGCTCCTATTAAAGGTAAAGATATCCGAGGATTAAAAAGACAAAATGAGGCCGCGAATGTGCTAGCGGAAAATGGATATCGTACGACAATGCTTGATGAAGTCCCCAATGGAAATGGATTTGATGGAAACGGCTACGGTATTGATCCTGGTAAAAGTCCAGACTTCATTATTGAAAGGCAGGTTTATGATTGTTATGCGCCGGATATAGATACGAAACTAAACAACATTCTCAGAACCCTCAGAGAGAAAACTACAAAACAAGCGAGAAGAATAGTATTAAATTTAAATGATTATCCTGTTGAAAAAAGAACTGAGCTTATTGAATTTATAAAAAGTCAAACGAACAAAGATTTAAAACATTTAGATGAACTACTGATCATCGAAGATCGCCAAGTAACTAGAGCGTACTGGAGGTTTGAGTAAATGGACTTTTGGCTATCTATTGGTTTTAATTTGCCTAGAGAAGAATTGAGTAAATTACTCTATAATATGATAAGCGAAGTTTTATTTGTAGAATTAATTGATTATGAGGCAGAAGTAAGGGATAACTCTGATACTCAATGCGTAAGAGTCGGTTGTACATATTTTTCAATGAGCATTAATTTAGATGATGAGGATGAATATATAGAACGTTATCGTAAGCTGAATCTTGAAACGCATGGTGTAGATACAAACGTTGATATTAGTATCCAATTTATATCACGTACTTTTGATACCGGTTG
Source organism: Paenibacillus sp. Marseille-P2973 (assembly GCF_018101095.1). Classification (NCBI taxonomy): domain Bacteria; kingdom Bacillati; phylum Bacillota; class Bacilli; order Caryophanales; family Paenibacillaceae; genus Paenibacillus; species Paenibacillus sp. Marseille-P2973. The sequence continues at coordinate 158,930 of NZ_JAGQEH010000008.1, read as the reverse complement.
GTTAAAATTCCTTGAACTTATCGGGAAATTATTACAATTTAGTAGTCAGGATTTGGTTGTTGAAGATGATTCCTCATATCCACTATTGAAGAGAATTGATGGGTGTTTATTTATAAATAGTAGGCTAGATGAACATCGAGCGTGGTATATGACTAAAGAAAATCTAGAACTACTGAATTATCCTTATGAAGAAGAGGATTTTTTTAAAGATAGTGAAGAATAATGTAAATTACTTTTGTTTGTAGAATGGCATCAGGGTTTGTAAATCTTTATCACAACCAACAACGCCACAATCCGAGCTAGCCGCCCGATTGTGGTTTCTTTTTTTTATTAGCGGCGGCTGTTCAAAAAGGTTCACCAAGTGCCGAATAAACTCGTCATTCAACCAATAACACATATAACCCATGTAATACTCGTATTCTTCAAGAGGATTGAGGAATGAATTAGAATTACCAATACTCAAAAAAGCGAACTGGTTGATTATGCGAAGAGTTTAGGTCTTCCTGAAGAAAATATTGTATTTAGAGATGGTTGGAATACGGGTATGATGTATGACAGGCTTTATATAAATACTGACGTATTACCTGCTAAATCTCCCGGATTAGGAACTTTGAGTGCGAATAGTCGTGTCTCAGGAAAAGCGACCATAGCTCATGAAATTGTTGGACATTACGAGGCGTTCGCAAATGGAAAAGCTTTTAATCTTTATGATGTTGATCCTGTAACATATGCAAGAAACTTTGCTTTAGATGAAGCTCAGGCTAGTATTAGGGCGGCTAGATTTGCTCCTGATTTAACATCAACTGAGAGAATGACACTACTTAGGGATGCAATTACAAGATTGAATAATGGTGGGCTTCGTATTCGAGACGTCAAGGATGAATTATTCATCCAAAGCAGATGATAAGGGAGGAATCCAATGGAAAAGGTAATGGATGTTGAAGATGTGTTTGAATCCAAAGAATATGGAACTATTATAGTTGGACTTAGTCCTGTTCTGACTTCATTAAATAAGATTGGAGACAATATTGTTGTTCGGACACCTGAACATAAGGAGTTAGGATTAAAAGTTGTTTCAGTTCAAATATCTAATTCACCCACTGATAAAAAAATGGTAGGTATATGTCTTGGTAATTCAATAAAACCCATAGATATACCATTAGGGTCAGTTGTATATACTATTTCCTAGTCTTCAATAAATTTTTTTGTGAGTTGGAGCATGATTTTAGGGGTGGGTGTCGAACGAATCCATTATTCAACCAATAACACATTTAACCCATGAAATCCCCATATAAAAATTTCTTCATTTCGGTTGTACGCACATCAAATGCTTTAAATTTATACCCTAAATAACGCTATTCTGTTACATTGAGCAGGTCGATTATGGTCAAATACTACCATGATTGACCTGTTTTTTTGTTATGTTCGTTTTCTCACAGGATTTTCAAAATGCTATACAACTGTAGAATACGCCGCCCCGATAGGGAGGATGAAATGTAGCAATAAATTGCATCTTTCAAGGTAGATACCGCCACTATTAAGAGTAGGAAGGCTAAAACGAAGGTTTTTTCATATCGTCCGCAACTTAATTGGACCTTTCAGCGATTGTTACAGGAAGAAAGAACTCTGCTGACGAGCAGTTAAACATATAACAGGCAGGGAACGTATAAGGCTAGCCACCTGCCCTCTAATTAAGCCCGAAATTCAGCGATGGGAGGGGATTGGCGAGATGGCGGGAGTAGCAACATATTCAATCGTCTCGAGTCTTATTGGGGGGAGCCGAGGGTCAAGTCGTCAACAACGTAAGCTTGATCATGCCCAAGATCGACGCGGATATACCAGAGATTAACACGAAAATTACAAATGACCCGCTGGGAGAGCCCGGGCATTAAAAAGCCCGATACCTGATCCATCCAAAGTGAGCGGGATTACCCCGCCGAAAGCTCCCAAAGCAGATGGTTTTAAGCATGATGGAGGTAAGACAGCAAACTCCAGAGGAAATTGAGGCGAAGAAAAGGGAACTGGAGGAGCGGGAGCGAAGAGAACAGAACAGGAGCAAACTAAGGTAAGGATAAGGATAAGGATACACGAGGATTAGAAAGACAAAATGAAGCTGCGGATGTGCTATCGGAAAATGAATATCGTACGACAATGCTTGATGAAGTCCCCAATGGAAATGGATATTCTCAGAACCCTCAGAGCGAAAACTACAAAGCAAGCAAGAAGAATAGTGTTAAATTTAAATGATTATCCTGTTGAGAAAAGGACGGAGCTTATTGATCATTTAATAAGTCAGACACACAAGGACTTGAAACATTTAGATGAACTATTAATTATTGAAGATCGTCAAGTAACTAGAGCGTACTGGAGGTATGAATAATATGGATTTTAGGTTATCTATTGGTTTTGATTTACCTAGAGAATCCTTGAGAAAGTTGCTTTATGATATGATATGTGAAGTATTTTTTGTAGAATTAATTGACTATGAGGCAGAAGTGCGAGATAGGTCTGATAATAAAGAAGTGAGTATTCGTTGCACTTATTTTTCAATAAGTATTGATTTAGATAATGAGGATGAATATTTGGAGCGTTTTCGGGAAATGAATTTTGAAGCGTATGGTGTGACTACAAATGTTCTTATTAGTATTCAATTTATAACGAGCACTTTTGATATTGGTTGGTTAAAAATGTTGGAGTTAATTGGTAAAATATTGCGAATGAACAATTTGGATTTGGTTATTGAAGATCATACCTCATATCCACTATTGAAAAGAATTAAAGGGCGTTTAATTATTAATAGTAATTTAGATTATCGGACATGGTATTTGACTCAAGAAAATCTAGAACTATTGAATTATCCTTATGAAGAAGAAGATTTTTTAAAGAATAGTGAAGAATAATGTAAATTACTTTTGTTTGTAGAATGGCATCAGGGTTTGTAAATCTTTATCACAACCAACAACGCCACAATGCGAGCTAGCCGCCCGATTGTGGTTTCTTTTTTTTATTTGCTGTTATATTCCAAACAACCTAAACGTACAAGCGGCGGCTGTTCAAAAAGGTTCACCCCGTGCCGAATAAACTCGTCATTCAACCAATAACACATACAACCCATGTAATACTCGTATAAGGCATCTCCATTTCGGTTGTACGCACTTTTATAACCTAAATAGGAATATTCCCTTACTTTGAACAGGTCGATTATGGTCAGTTACCACCATGATTGACCTGTTTTTTGTTATGTTCGTTTTCTCACAGGTTTTTGAAAATGCTATGCAACTGTAGAATACGCCGCCCCGATAGATAAGCTGTCTATGCCATCGCACCTTCTAGGATGGATAGACCGACCATTAATAATGTCAGGAATTATCTGTAATTGCCCGCAACAATCAAGATTCCGTTTAATTACCCAGAAGTAGGACCTAACTCCTATTTACAGCACCCCATACAAATGTAATCATTTTGGTAGGTTCCAATGTTTTCCAAACCTATTTCAGGCATAAAGATGAAGATTCAAGGGGGCTTGCGCATGAGTAATCTGGATTCCTTGATCAGCAGGATGGGCTATGATATAGAACAACAGACCCGGGACATGAATCGGAAGGCCAATCTGACAAAAAGCGAATGGTCGGGCGCAGCGCGGCAGCAATTCGAGGAGTGTCATGAAGAGTTAAAAGCGAACGCCGATCAGGTTCAAAGGGAAATCGACCAATTGAAAAGAGTGGCCAGGGCGTTGGAAGCCAGCATCCAAGCGGCAGACAGGGATAAGGCCCTTAAGGCCAAGGTCTCGGCCAAAACATAATCTTATTACGGGAGAGGTGGATCATGTGAAGCACAAGCAGAAGCTGGTTTACGAAGAAGCAGAACAGCTTCCTATTAGCACACTGAGTGTGGCAGGGGATTTTAATGAATGGAATAAGGATACCCATTTGTTTGAGAGAAACGAGGCGGGACAGTGGGAAATCGAAGTTGATTTTCCGGCCGGACAAAGTCTGTATAAGCTGGTGATCAATGGCGAGATGACGATTAATGATCCTACAGCGAACTTGTACATCCCTCACGAAACGGGAGAGCTCATGTCAGTGATGCTCGTGGATGAGGAGACCGGCGATCGTCTTTATAACCATGAACAATACAATGTCGAGGTCAGTTCCTACAGCTTGAATAACTATATCAGCGAAAGACTGGAGGCCGTCAAGCGGAGCTTTTTTCTGGATGCGGACCAAAAGGCGGTGTTGGGCCTAGGGTTTCAGAATATTACGGGCATACATAGCGTAACGGTGGGGTGGTACACGCCCCACGGAGAATTGGACCGGTTTGCGGAGAGCATGTTAATCCAGCCGGAGGATGAGAAGGAAGCGAAGCTGTGGTTCTGGCTGCCCCTCGAAGCCGACTTGCCTCAAGGCCAATGGCAGCTCAAGGTGTGGATCGACGGTATTTTTGTTCTGGAGGACCGGATTCAGATCGCGGCTGAGCGGATGAAGGAAGACCGTGCGCCGGAGCTGCTGCCCATCGGTACGGTGGTTCTTCTGAAGGATACCGGAAAGCGTCTGATGATTTACGGCAGAGGGCAGAGCGAGGCGCACAGCGGCAAGGTGTGGGATTACGCCGGCTGCTTGTATCCGGAGGGGAATTTAGGCCCGGAATATACCTTTTTGTTCGACCGCGAGCAAATCGAGGTCATTGAGCATCTCGGCTTAAAAGACCAGGAAGAAGTCCAATTCGTCAAAACGCTCAGCGCTGCGCTGCATCCTGAGTCGTAAAAGGATGGGTCTCCTATGGGAACGAAAATTAATGTGCAAATCAACGTTCTGGAAAATTTGTCGAAAAATTACGAGAAATATGGAGAACAAGTCACTCACACCTGCAGAACAACCTCAGACCGAGTTGAAAGAGAACTCGAATCCATCCGTAGAAACTACTCCTCTTACAGCAGCGTCACCAGTAAGGCATATGAATTGCAGCATCAATTGAATCAGACGAGACAGACCGTCAAAGCGCTTCAGGATCGCAGTAGTGAGTTAAGCCGACGATTGAACAATGTCGCAAGGGAATACGCTCAGCAAGCGAAAAGAGAGGAACAGCTGATTCGCCAGCATAAAATTACAGTCGCGATCAACCCTGTAGCAAGTAACTTGTCCCCTGGCGCCGCGAACTTGTCTAAAAGAGTGGGAGGCCCAAGCGGGCTAGGAGATACAAAGATAGGAGATGTCCATTCTTCGGTACCGAGCGCAGCGAGAGAAGTGGAAGTCAGCTTCAGCCGGGTTCCGAACACGGCCGTGCAAACCGTAGTCAGCCTGGGGGAGCAGATCAAGAATAAACTGGGGAGTTTTGCCCAGGGCAGGGTGAGTTTTTTTAAAAAGACGAAGGATGCGTTTACCGATCTCTACGGCAGGTTTGCCGCTGAAATTCAAAAGTGCTATGAAAAAATCGCGGCTGGCGTGCAGCAGATGGTCGACTGGCTCCTAGAAAAAAAAGACCTCGTGGTAGACGGTCTAAAGACGGTGGGTATTGCTGTTCAGGATACCGTACAGTTTGCAGTGGATAAAGCCAAGGAGGTTGGAAATGCAGCCGTGGCCTTTGGCAAGCAGGCCTTGGACATGATTAAGAAGAAGGGGAAAGAGGTATTCTCGAACATAGAGGGTGCTATTTCCACTGCGGCCAAGGAGGTCAAGATGAGCTTCAGCCGTTTCAAGGACAATGTCGTGCAAACGGTGGTCAGCACCGGAGAGAGCATCAAGAGCAAGTTTGAGAGCTTTACCCAGGGCGTGACGAGCTTTTTTAAAAAGACGAAGGATGCGTTTACCGATCTCTACGGCAGGTTTGCCGCTGAAATTCAAAAGTGCTATGAAAAAATCGCGGCTGGCGTGCAGCAGATGGTCGACTGGCTCCTAGAAAAAAAAGACCTCGTGGTAGACGGTCTAAAGACGGTGGGTATTGCTGTTCAGGATACCGTACAGTTTGCAGTGGATAAAGCCAAGGAGGTTGGAAATGCAGCCGTGGCCTTTGGCAAGCAGGCCTTGGACATGATTAAGAAGAAGGGGAAAGAGGTATTCTCGAACATAGAGGGTGCTATTTCCACTGCGGCCAAGGAGGTCAAGACGAGCTTCAGCCGTTTCAAGGACAATGTCGTGCAAACGGTGGTCAGCACCGGAGAGAGCATCAAGAGCAAGTTTGAGAGCTTTACCCAGGGCGTGACGAGCTTTTTTAATAAGACGAAGGATGCGTTTACGGATCTCTACGGCAGGTTCGCCGCCGAAATCCAAAAGTGCTATGAAAAGATCGCGGCAAGCGTGCAGCAGATGGTCGACTGGATTGTTGATAACAAAGACAAACTGCTGAACGGTCTAAAAAAGGTTGGTATCGCTGTATTGGATACCGTACAATTTGCATTAGATATCCTCGGATTAATTCCGGCCATAGGTGAAATTGCTGATGGACTTAATGCGCTAATCTACTTATTAAGGAAAGATTACGTCAATGCCGGCCTTTCCCTTGCTGCGTGTATTCCGTTTGCCGGCTGGGCGGCCACCGGGGGCAAGCTTTGGGTCAAAATCTCCAAACTCGTCAATAAAGTCGATATTCTCAAAGTGGTAGACCGGGCCAAAGAGATGGGGAGTGCGGCGATAAACCTTAGCCAGCAGGCCATAGCGTTCATTACCAAAAAGGGCAATGAAGTCTGGAGCCGTATTCAACACTTCGATGTGGCAAAAAAGGTTGAGGACCTGATCACCGCTGTCAAAAAGGGCCACGACCAACTCCAGATGAAGGTTCACGCCGTAACCGAAAAACTGAACATCGCCTTCAGCGAGTGGTGGATCCGCCAAAGCCAAATGGGCATCGTGCCACCGAGCCTCTCGGATATGTTTAATCCTAAGCGCGGGAAGCTTGAGGGGGAGGGTAAGGGGATTGAGGGGACGGGTGAAGGTTATAAAGAAGCTAATCTAAATAATATAGAGGATTTTGTTAAGGGTGCAAAGAAATTTGACGAGGTCTTGGATGATTATGCTAAATTATATACAGAACGAATAAATTCCAATAAACCTTGGTCTTGGAACGAAGATATATTAGGTGGCGAGAATTTAACAATAAAACAAAAACGCCTTATTAAAGGAAAAGCTGTTTCGGAGGGACTAATTCCAGAAATCAAAGTAAAAGAAGTAGAAGGCATGCGATATGGATTTGCTGATTTTGCTGGTGCAGGTGTAGTTAAGGAAACAGTTTATCTACCAGAAAGTTTTTGGAAATTGTCAGATAGAGAGCAATTTAAATGGCTAGATGAACAAATTGGAGGTTACCGTGAGGGGTATACTTGGCATCACACTGAGATACCTGGAAAGATGGAATTGGTTCCGTTTGGGATTCATAATATTACACTCCATAATGGTGGCAGGTCAACTGGTATGTGGGCAGATACTCCAAGGTAAAATAAAAGGAGGAAATGATTATGTTAATTGATAAAGCCAGTATAATTTATCCATTACCAACGGATGAGCTATTCGAAAGAAAAGAGAAATATTGGAGAGTTGCCCTCCCAATAGATTATGTGAAGTTTTTAAAAGAAAATAATGGAGCCAGAACGAAAGATGGGGCTTTTGAATGTAATGGTCGTGAGTATGCGATCGACCGTTTTCTATGTTTATTGAATGCACCTAGAGAAAGTGTGTTAGGCATGTATGATATTGATGTGACACTGACTCAACTTGAGGATAGATTGACTGATAATGAAGACCTAATTGGTGTTGATATTTTACCAATTTTAGTATTGTTTGCGGGTGATTTTGTATGTCTGGATTTTACAAAAGACAGAAAAAATCCTAGTGTGTGCGTGTGGGATAATGAAAAATCTGCTGAGCTAGAACCAATAACATATTTTGTAGCAGATACTTTTAGTGAGTTCATTTCAAAGATCCAATAAATAGTGCATTTCAGACCATTAATAAATCTTCACGTCTGTCGAGATTTGTGTAAGCGCATTTACAATCCCAGTAACAAGATCGCCAATACAACCAACAAATCAAACACAAAACAATTCAAACACTTGATAAACTTCAAAAGCTCTTTCCAACTTGTTTTATGAGTAGGAATGAGCTTTTTTTTGCCTGCCCAAAATCCGTCCATTCTTCGCTTCCTAGCTCAGCGAGTGAAGTGGAAGTCAGCTTCAGGCCGGGTTCCGAACACCGCCGTGCAAACCGTGGTAAGTCTGGGGGAGCAGATCAAGAACAAACTAGGCAATTTTGCCCAGGACACGGTGGGCTTTTTTAATAAGACGAAGGATGCGTTTACGGATCTCTACGGCAGGTTCGCCGCCGAAATCCAAAAGTGCTATGAAAAGATCGCGGCAAGCGTGCAGCAGATGGTCGACTGGATTGTTGATAACAAAGACAAACTGCTGAACGGTCTAAAAAAGGTTGGTATCGCTGTATTGGATACCGTACAATTTGCATTAGATATCCTCGGATTAATTCCGGCCATAGGTGAAATTGCTGATGGACTTAATGCGCTAATCTACTTATTAAGGAAAGATTACGTCAATGCCGGCCTTTCCCTTGCTGCGTGTATTCCGTTTGCCGGCTGGGCGGCCACCGGGGGCAAGCTTTGGGTCAAAATCTCCAAACTCGTCAATAAAGTCGATATTCTCAAAGTGGTAGACCGGGCCAAAGAGATGGGGAGTGCGGCGATAAACCTTGGCCAGCAGGCCATAGCGTTCATTACCAAAAAGGGCAATGAAGTCTGGAGCCGTATTCAAATCTTCGATGTGGCAAAAAAGGCCGAGGACCTGATCGCCGCTGTCAAAAAGGGCCACGACCAACTCCAGATGAAGGTTCACGCCGTAACCGAAAAACTGAACATCGCCTTCAGCGAGTGGTGGATCCGCCAAAGCCAAATGGGCATCGTGCCGCCGAGCCTCTCGGATATATTTAATCCTAAGCGCGGGAAGGTGGAGGGGAAGGGGATTGAGGGGACGGTTGAAGGTGGCTCGACTGTTAGTAAGACGCAGGCGATCGAGAAGGAAATTAATGATTTAGATGAGAAGATAGCTAATTTGAAATTAGAAGGAAATACCGCAGAACTTAAAAAGCTTGAACGCGAAAGAAGAAAGCTAGCCAACAAGCTAAACACCGTGGATGAGATTAGCGACAGCTTTGTCTTATCAGGTGGAAAGGAGTATGAACGTAAAATCGATAATACAAAAAATTTCAGTCACGATAAAGGTGACTTTGGAGAAGAAGTTGCGAAAATAGTAGCCAGAGATAGTGGTCTGGGTGACGACATTTCAGAAATGTTCCAAGTGGGGAGAAATGGAATAGATGCGGCATTCCTGTCAAAGGGTCCACCCCCAAAGTTAACGTTGATAGAATCAAAAGCTTCGGCCTCTGCCAATTTTCAATATTCTGATAAACAAAAGCTGGGTGGAGAAGCATATTTTCAAGATATGCTAAAGAGTAAAGATCCGAGATACGGGGATTTTAATAGAAAACTAAAACAATTAAAGAAGGAGAATCCTGGATTGATATATGATTATATTAGGGTAGAAACAGATGTTAAAATTACTAGGATTGGATTTGGAGTAGATGAACTAAAGATTAGGGATTGGAATAAGAAAATTGACGGTTCTTAAGGAGGATATAATGGTAAACTCTAAGAAACTAGAATTCGCCTTCAGAAGATATAGTAAAAATTTTGTAGAGGGAATAAAATTTGAAGATGTAAAGAGTGATTATGAAGAGATTCAGGACGAAATTAATTCGATTATAGATAAGAACTCCACAGAGAATGATCATATATTGTTAATAGATTTGGACTCCATTTTCTCGTATTACTTATCGAAATGGAAAAACGCAGTATTGATTAATCAAGGAAATTGCGCTGAGGATCTAAAGAAAATGCAAATGGTAGTCTTTTATCAATGCATGGCTCAGGATCTTTATAAAGAACGATATCCCAATATGATGGCAGAGTACACTTTTGTTGATGTCATTACAGCTCTGGTTCATTTCACGATGTATGGCTGGGAGAAAGAAGAGGTTGAGTTTTTTGGGTTCATCGAGAAGCATCTGGGCAGCCCGTTTTTAAGTGCGAACGACTGTAATAGACATACTTGGTTTTTACTTGAATTATATCTTCAGTATAGAGACAAAACAATTTTTCAAACCAAAAGTAATGTATATCCTGCCGTGATGGGAGAGCTTCAAAGATCAGGCTTGCGATATGACTTAATACCTGAAAACCTTGATATTTACGATGAAGTATTGGCGCATTGGTCAACATCTGATCTAGGGGAAATTGAAGCGTTGCTTCGTAAAATGATAGAATACCATTCCAATTTTGCCTCAGAACTAGGTCAATCGATTGAATTTGGCGATTTTCGGTATGCTTTCTATCCGTACGAAATTCTATTCCTTCTTTATGTTCGTAAACAGCGGGGTTTACCCAATCCCGAGTCCTTCGACGATTTTTTGATGAGTACTCCTGAAGCTAATATGGAAATCCGAGACCCAGAGCCTTATCCGGAATGGGATCCGCTACTTCGGCAAATTGATCATTTTTACCGCAAGAACTACTTAGAGTACATTCCCAATAAGCTGGGGAACTTATTTGAATAATCTCTAAGATCAGGTGGGGGTGTAAAACGTGAGGGAAGAGGATATTGTGCCGATTATTTTTGAAGATGGACAGGATGTCGATTTGATTTTAAATAGCACGGCACCACAGAGTGTGTATTCTTTGATATTAGATCATGGACTCGCTACCAAAAGGTTTCTGTATCTGGATTATAAAGGAGAGCACGATCAGGAAATCGTAAATTACATTATGGATTATGAACTCTCTCATCAGATTACGTTAGCTACGATGGAAGAGCTTGAGGAATTGGGGAGCATCGAGTATGAATATCTTCCTGATAAAATAACTGAAACGAACAAACTCCTCTCTCCAAAGGATTATGGATTATTTTCGTATCCAACGGAAGGCGACTTCTATGCTTTGTTTATTACAAAGTTGGAGAACAAGGACAAACTGCTTCAAGTGGAGTTGCTTGTAGATGATTGGATACCTGAACGAGAGAGGTACATACAATATTATAGCTAGCTGAGATTTTCTATCTTGACTGTGGATTAGAGCGGTGAATGGAATACCATTCATCGCTTTTTAGTGTAAGGAAGTTTCTATTATATGTACTATGTTTAATGAAATTCAATGGGGGTTACCCAGTGCCCGATGACCCCGTCATTCAACCAATAACACATATAAACTATGTAATTTCCGTATAATGAATTGCCCCCACATTACAGTTCCTCCCCCACCTATGCTATACTTAGAACAAATGTTCTACTAAAGTACGGCAGGTGAAAAGATGACCAATCCGGTGATAAATATAGCGGTAAGACCCTTGGTGGAGTATGTGTTTAGCAGTGGCGATCTGTCCAGCGGGTTCCGCACTATGACCACGTTGGTCGAGGGGACGAAGGCCCATCAACAGGTACAGCGACAGTATGGGGAGGCAGACCAGAAAGAAGTTTATGTATCGGCGGAGATTCCTTGCGGGGATTTCCTCTTTGTCGTGGATGGACGTTGCGACGGGCTGCTTGCGGAAGAAGACGGGCTGATGACGATTGATGAGATCAAGTCTACTTCAGGCGATCTGGCGCTCATCACGGAAGAGACGTATCCGGTGCATTGGGCGCAGGCCAAATGCTATGCGTATATGGTAGCCAGGGAGCGCGGCTTGCCGCGGATGAGGATTCAGCTGACATACATGCAGCTTCCGACCGGTGAACTGAAACGATATCGCCAAGAGGCGGATTATGCCGAATTGGAGTCTTTCGTTCAAGAGGTGGTTCGGCAATACGCTCCATACGCCGAAATGATTCGCACACACCGGGAAGCCAGGGATCGCAGCATCTCACAACTCTCCTTTCCGTTCAAGAACTACCGCGCCGGACAACGGAAACTGGCGGGAGCCGTCTATAAAACGATTGAAGAGAAAGTCAGTCTGTTCGCCAAGGCGCCTACCGGAATCGGAAAAACGATCTCCACCACGTTTCCTGCAATCAAAGCGATCGGGGAGGGACATTTGCAGCATCTGTTTTACCTGACCGCCAAGACGATTACCCGGACCGCGGCCGAGGAGGCTTTCGCGCTTATGCAGGCGGGCGGGCTGCATCTGCATGCCGTTACGATTACGGCAAAGGACAAAGTTTGCTTCCAAGAAGAGATTAGCTGCCGAAAAGAGGACTGCCCGTTTGCGGATGGATACTACGACCGGATTAATGGCGCCGTGCTGGATATTTTGACTCATGAGACGTTAATCGGGCGGCAAGTGATTGAGAAGTATGCCCGCAAGCATCGGGTTTGCCCGTTTGAATATTCGCTGGATCTCGCCTATGCGGCGGATGCGGTGATCTGCGATTATAACTATATTTTTGACCCCAAAGTGTCCTTAAAAAGAATGTTCGGCGAGCAAAAGAGCCGGACGGCACTGCTGGTGGACGAGGCCCATAACCTCGTGGACCGGGCGCGCGAGATGTACTCGGCGGAATTGAACAAAGCCGACTTTCTGGCCTTGCAGCGGGGATACAAAGGGATGAATGCCGCATTATACCACGCGGCCAAAGCGGTCAACGGCTTCTTCATCGCCCTGCGGAAAGAGACGGAAGGACCGCACCGCATCGACCGGAACAAGCCGGAGGAATTGCTCAACCTGGTCGAGGAATTCATCTTCCATGCGGAGCAGGAGCTGGCCTCACCCGGACCGGGAGCCGGGGCGGCCGCTGAGGATGCGGCGCTGCTGCTGCAAACCTATTTTTCCGCACAGAGCTTCGTCCGAACCGGTAAATTGTATGACGAACGCTATGTTACTTATGCGGAGGTCACGGCCAAGGATCTGAGAATTAAAATGTTCTGCCTCGATCCCTCGCACCTATTGCGGGAAATGGGAAAAGGGTTCCGTTCCCGGATTCTCTTCTCCGCTACCTTGTCGCCGTTGTCCTATTACCGGGACATGCTGGGCGCAACGCCGGAGGATTATACGGTCTCGATTCCGTCGCCGTTTGCCCGCGAGCAATTGGACGTGACCATCCATCCGCTCTCGACCCGGTACCGGGATCGGGAGAAGACCAAAGATGCGCTTGCGGAGTTACTGAGACAGCTGGCCCTCGGGCGTTCCGGCAACTATCTGTATTTTTTTCCTTCCTACGCTTATATGAATCTTATCTATGAACTAGTGACCGCCGAGCCCATGGAGAACGTTCGCTTCCTGGTGCAGCAAGGGGCGATGTCCGAACAGGAACGGGAGGATTTTCTTGCCGCCTTTGATGCGGATAATAAGGAAACGCTGGTGGGTTTTGCGGTGATGGGCGGCATATTTTCCGAAGGGATCGACCTGGTCGGCGACCGGTTGACCGGGGTTGCAGTGGTTGGTGTCGGGCTGCCGCAAATCGGCCTGGAGCGGGACATCATCCGGGATTATTTTAATGAACAGGGCAAGGACGGGTTCGATTATGCTTATGTTTTTCCGGGAATGAACAAAGTGCTTCAAGCCGGAGGCCGGCTTATTCGCTCGGAGAATGATCATGGAGTGCTGTTACTAATAGACGACCGTTACCTTCATCCGCACTACAATAGGTTGCTGCCCGAAGAATGGCGATAGAAGGCTATACTCTAGCATGTTTTCATGTATACGTGAATAGAATGTGGGGAATCAAGCGTTTGAACTTTTTGTGAAAAGAGGAGGCAGGCGCACATGACGATCACGGGAGTCACGTATATTAAAGTTTCGGTTGTTTACTTTGTAATCGGGGTGCTGCTAGGGATGTACATGTCCATAGCCCATGATTACACGTTGACCGGGGTACACGCTCATCTTAATCTGCTGGGCTGGGCTTCGTTTGCGCTAGCAGGCGTTATTTATTGGTTATTTCCAAGAGCGGCGGCAAGTGTACTAGGCAAGATCCAGTTCTGGGCCCATTCGATCGGTTTACCGATTATGATGATCGGCCTTGCTTTTGTACTGGAAGGCAAGACATCGTTCGAGTCGATCATCCCGATCGGAGCGACACTGGTGGTGGTGAGCGTAATTTTGTTCGCCATCAATGTATTTATGAATGTCGGACCTCGGGCCGGCATCCGTAAATAAAGGGAAAGCACTTTTAAAAATGCCCGCCGTCCATGGCTTTGGACGGCGGGCGTTATTTTTATTGCGGATTGGTGGTCCAAATGCCCGCGGTCTTAACGAACACCCGCTTCGGCAGTTTGAGGGTAGCCAATGCCAGTTCAGCCACATCTTCCGGCTGCATCATCCGGTCCTCATCCCCGATCTTGAGGCCGGTGTTTACGGCCAGTTCCGTATTCACCGTGCTTGGCGTAAGAGCCACGACACGGATGTTGGATTTGCGGACTTCCTGCATCAGCGATTCGGTCATCCCGAGCAGCGCGAATTTGGAAGCGCAATAAGCCGAGCCGGTTGCAAATCCGCGTTCTCCGGCCGTTGAGGCGACATTGATGATATCTCCGCTTTGTTGTTCAAGCATATGCGGCAGGGCGGCGCGGGTTACATGATAGGTCCCCATTAGGTTGACCCGGATAATCCGTTCCCAGTCAGCCGGATCCATTTCCGCCAAGGTGCCGAACTTGGCGATCCCCGCATTGTTGATCAGAATGTCTATAGAACCGAGTTCTTCAATCAGCTTCGAAACAGCGGAAGTCGCTTCGCTTTGTTCGGAGATATCGGCGGAGGCGATATGTACTTTAATCCCGTACTCGCTGCCAAGCTGTTGCTGCAGAGTCTCCAAATCCGCAGTTGTCCGAGCGATCAAGCCGAGATGTACGCCTTCCTTAGCGAGCGCGATGGCCAGCGCTTTACCGATTCCCTTGCCCGCTCCCGTAATAATGGCTTTCTTATTTTGAAGTTCCATTCTTTTACCTCCTGGATAATTGATTTCGATTCATTGCTGCTCCTCCATTATAATGGATTGCCCGACTGAAATTCTATTCAAGGAACGATGCCGGACGATAACCAAGGCAGTTTCTGACAGATTCTTGACTCTTATGTATATCAGAAGTATCATTAGAGCATAATAGTTAAGAGGTATTAACTATTAAAAGCTAATAATTATTATTTAAAGATAGAGGTGATCGAGGCTGGAAAAGGGCGATTTACTTTCGTTCATGTTATCGCAGCAGATGACCAAGTTTGTCGTTTCGTACGGTAAACTGCTCGATCCCGATGTTACTGCTCAGCAGTATCTGATTCTGCAGATTTTAAGCGGTACCGGGCAGCGCAATAGCTCGGAATTGGCGGAAGAGCTGGACGTAACTTTGCCTGCCATAACGAATCTAACGAATAAATTAGTTCGCAAAGGGTACCTTGAACGGAGGACATCCGATGCGGACAGGCGGAGCGTAAATCTGCATTTAACGGATCAGGGCCGGGAAGTCGAAAGGCGGCTTGTGGCCAGATATAAAGAGCTTACTCAGCAAATGTGGTCCAACTTTACGGAGCAGGAGCTGGATTTGTTATTGGCATCTTACCAGAAGATGATCGACAGCTTTCAACACATCCAAAGCCAGGATCCGGATTCGGATTCAAAATGAAAACCAAAAGATTCGAAATAACTCATCAGGAGGAACTGAACATGGGAAGATTAGATAATAAAGTAGCAATCATTACGGGTGCCGCCGGCGGCATGGGATTGGCCGATGCGCTTCTTTTTGCCAAAGAGGGTGCCAAGGTAGTCATTACGGATATCCAGGAAGAAAAGATTCTGGCCGCAGCGGAAGAAATCAATCAAAATGGCGGTGAGGCTCTCGGCGTAGTTCACAACGTCACTTCCGAAGAAGACTGGAAGCGTGTAGTAGAAGAAGCGATCGCTAAGTTTGGCAAGATCGACATTCTGGTCAACAATGCAGGCATCTCCAGTCCTACCCCAATGATGGATACTACGGTCGAGCTCTGGAACAAAGTTATGGATATTAATATCAAGAGCGTGTTCTTGGGTCAAAAATATGTAATTCCGCATATGATCGAAGGCGGCGGCGGTTCGATCGTCAACATTTCCTCGATCGCCGGCTTGACCGGCGGCAACGGGGCAGGCCCGTACACCGCAAGTAAAGGGGCTGTCCGCATGCTGACGAAGGCGACGGCCGTAGACTTTGCGAAACACAACATCCGCGCCAACTCGGTGCATCCGGGGATTATTCAAACTCCGATGACAGAAGGCTTGATGAAGGACGAGAAGATGAAAGCCTGGTTCAACTCCGTAACTCCGCTTCCGCGTCTTGGTTTGGCGGAAGACATTGCTGCCGGCGTGCTGTTCCTGGCTTCGGACGAGTCCTCGTACATTACCGGAATCGAGCTTCCGATCGATGGCGGTTACACGGCCAAGTAAATGAATTACGATATATACTTTTATGGGATAAGAACCCGGCATAGGTGCCGGGTTCTTTCTTTTTTAATAAATACAGGATGTGTAAGGTTAGAAAATGTAAGTTTATATTGAGGCTGGTGCTGGCGCACGGTATTAAATATAAATAACTGTAAAACCTCCAGCTAATTCCGCAGTTATCATCAAATTCACTGAATTAACTGTAAAACCTCCAGCTATTTTCTCGGATTATATGGAATATTGTGCAACAGGGCCAAATTAGATGCATCTTTTCCAGCTAAATTAGCCCCCTACCCCATTTAGAAACAAATTAGCTGGAGGAAATACAGTTAAATGTTAATCTCAAATAGGATTTCAGCCATCAAGGGACGAAATTAAAGGGTGTAAGTTCACGCCATGATTCGTGACATGATTTCATGACATGATTGAGTACCCGAGTAGAGAAGGTGCATACTGAGGTGAAAACGGAACGCTTGTTAGCCATGACGGTCCTGCTGCTGAACCGGGGGCGGATGAGCGCCAGAGAGCTCGCCGAACGGTTCGAGGTGTCCGTCAAGACAATTTATAGAGATATGGAAACCCTAAGCCTGGCGGGAATTCCCGTAACGGCCCTGCAAGGGACGGCCGGCGGTTTTGAGATCATGGATCGATATACGCTGGACCGGCACTTGGTCTCGCAAGGGGAGATCGCCTCGCTGCTTGCGGCCCTCAGAGGGGCAAGCCAAGCGTTAGAGGACCGGACTTATGCGGATCTGCTTGAGAAATTCAAAGCCCTGTTGCAGCCTTCCGGGAAGACCGCCTGGGAGTCCGGCGGTTCCGAACTGGTTTTTGACTTTCAACCCTGGGGTCAAGGGCCGGCGATAAAGCAAAACGTTGCCATGTTAAGACAGGCGATTGTGGACAAGCGATTGGTCCGCTTAATTTACATACATCAGGACGGAACTGAACATATCCGCGTCGTTGAGCCGGCATCCTTAATTATGAAAGGCTCGGTATGGTACCTGCAGGCTTATTGCCGGATGCGCGGTGATTTTCGAGTGTTCCGCCTTTCGCGGGTCATGGAATTTTCCTTGTTGCAGGAGTGCTTTAATCCTCGCGAGGCTCCCGTATTGGACGGTTATAGCTGGGATCCGGCCTGGTCCCGCAAAGATGAGTGCGAGGTGAGTCTGATCTTTCGGCCCGAAGCCCGCTACCGCATAGGGGACGTGTTTCTCCCGGAACAGATTCGACTGCAGGAGGACGGGAATATCCTTGTCCAAGGGGTGTTTTCCCGGGATGAGTGGTTTTACTCCATGCTGCTCAGTTTTGGCGATCTGGTCAGGGTGTTGACCCCCGGTTCGCTGGTACAGGAAATGAAATTGCGGGCGGAGCGGATTGTCCGGCTGTATGAGAGCGATCCTCCGATTTCTAACTGGACATACTGATGTCCACATTCCCGAATTACAATGGGCGTAGGAATGAAGGGAGACTATATAAGATGCCAAAAACCTATGTTCAACAAAAAGATATCAGACTGACCGGGATCAGCGTACGGACGACGAATGCGGAGGAAGCAGGGCCGAATGGACGCCTTCCGGAGTTGTGGGACCGTTATTTTCGGGAGAGGGAGATCATCGCGGCGGCTGCCGGAGAGAACGGAACGGGAAATAATACGCTCTATGCGCTTTATACCGATTATGAGAGCGACGCTTCGGGAGCATACACGGTGATCATCGGTCATGAGCAAGGGACAGAGAAAGCTGGGGATCAAGAGCTGCACGAGTCCGGAATTGAATACACCGATCTCACTAAGAGCGGCTTGCTGCAAGCCGTTATACCGGCCTCCGAATTTATCGTATTCGAGACCCGCAGGGGTCCGGTACAAACCGTAGTGGCGGAAGCTTGGGGACGGATATGGGCTTATTTTGAGGATGCGCAGGAAAAGCGGGCTTTTACCGGAGATTATGAGCTTTACGACTTGAGGGACTTCGATCCCGGGAATGCGGTCGTTTCGATATATATTGCAGTACAATCCTAAGCTTGGATAAGGGAGGACTAAGCATGGAATTCATGACCATGACGCCGGAGCTGCTGGAGACGGAGCATATTTGCTGCGCCTTGGGCGCCAAAGCTTATGAAGAAGCGGTAAGCGGCAAAAAAAGCTGGCTGAAGGACCGGATGGCTGAAGGTCTCGTCTTCTACAGGTTAAATGAGCGTGCCAAAGTGTTCATCGAATATCTTCCGGCTGAAGCGGCATGGGTTCCTGTGGATGCCCCCAATTTTATGATGATTAATTGTTTGTGGGTTAGTGGAAAATATAAAGGTCAGGGCTATGGACGCCGTCTTTTGGAGCATTGCATTGAAGATGCCCGGAACAGGGGGATGGACGGGATTGTGCATGTGCTTGCCGGCAAAAAAATGCCTTATTTGAGCGAACGCAAGTTTTTCCTGCACCATGGCTTTCGGATCGTTGACGAGGCAGGCCCTTACTATCAATTGGCCGTGCTGCAATGGAACGATTCCGCGCCGCAGCCGCTTTTTCGCCAGGAGGCCAGGTCGCTTGCCGTGGATCAACCCGGGATCGTCGTTTACTATACGCAACAGTGCCCGTTTGCCTTCGGCGTATTGCAAGAATGGAGAGATACAGCAGCAGAACGAGGAATTCCCTTTTGTGCGCATCTCTTGAAATCCAGGGAGGAAGCGCAGCGGGCACCGGTACCGTGGACGACCTTCGCCTTCTTCTATAATGGACAGTATGTCAGCCATGAAATGATGAGCCGGGGAAAGTTCGAACGGATGCTTGATGGGATGCCTGGCGGGGATCAATAATTAGCCGCTTAGGCTTCTTTTTTTAAATAGCGCTTGACAATAGACCGAAAATAAATTATCTTAATATCAAGATAAATGACATCGAGATAAAACAAATTGAGATAAACGCTGAGCATACGCAAAGGAGGAATGCAGCATGACTTATAATCAGGAGGATGCCCTGAATCTTCATATCGCCTTATCGCGGGCCAGCCAATGGGTGAATGCCCATACGGACCGGGATATCCGGCAGCACGGTTTAACCCGTACGGAATTCGGCGTTTTGGAACTGCTCTACCATAAAGGCTCTCAGCCGATTCAGCAAATCGGCGGTAAAGTACTTATGAGCAGCGGCAACATTACTTATGTCGTCGACAAGCTGGAGAAGAAAGGCTATGTTCGCAGAAGAGCTTGTGAGGAAGATCGCCGCCAGACCTTTGCCGAAATCACGGAGGAAGGCTCGAGATTCATTGAAGAGGTATTTCCCAAGCATGCGGAAGTGATCGCTAAGGCAACTGAGGGACTGAATGCAGAAGAGAAGAAGATCGCTTCAGACCTGCTGAAAAAGCTGGGGAAGTATGCCCAGGAGGGCTTCAAATAGCGGCCGGCGGGTTAGCGGGTGAGTCGATTAGAAAAAAAACACGAACCCCGAGTCGATACAGAGCCGGGATTGGCCCGGAGGAAGGAAGGCTTGGGGACTCTTTTTAGATCATATATCTTAATATCAAGATTCTTTATTTAAAATTATAATCAAAGGAGAAATGAATGATGAGTATAGCATTGGGCTTGTTGATTTTACGGTTGGTGGTCGGGTTGTCTTTTATGGCGCATGGGGCGCAAAAGCTGTTCGGTTGGTTTGGCGGCTACGGTCCGAAGGGGACAGGGGGATGGATGGAATCGCTGGGATTGAAGCCCGGGGTGCTGATGGCCGTAATGGCTGGAGCTGGAGAATTTATCGGCGGGCTGCTGTTCGCGGCGGGATTGCTTACTCCTCTCGGCGCTGCGTTGATTGTGATTACGATGATCATGGCGATCGTTACGGTGCACGGCAAGAACGGATACTGGTCCACGGCGAACGGGTATGAATACAACTTGCTCATTATCGCGGTTGCCCTTGGCGTAGCTTTGATCGGTGCCGGCGATTACTCGCTGGACGCTCTGTTGTTCTAATTCGGAAAGAGGAGACTGTGAAATGAGCGAATTTATTGATTTAGTAAAAAAACGCCGGTCGGCCAACAAATTTTTGAAAGACGTGGAAATCCCGGAGCAGGATCTGGATACGATCTTCAATCTGGTCAAGTACGCGCCTTCGGCATTCAATTTGCAGCATACCCGTTATGTCGTGGTCAAGGACCCGGAGCTTAAGGAAAAAGTATACGAAGTCGCCAATAAACAATATAAGGTGCGTACCGCATCCGCCGTGATCGCCGTTCTGGGAGATCCTAAGGCTTACAAGGACGTAGCTGCGTTAAATGAAGGGCTGTTGAATTTAGGAGTCATCAATAAACAAGAATATGATATGACGGTTGAATCGACGCTCGCATTCTACGAGGAGCGGGGAGAGACGTTCCAACGGGAGGATGCGATTCGCAACGCCAGCCTGTCCGCAATGCAGATGATGCTGATTGCCAAGGAGCTGGGTTGGGATACTTGTCCGATGATCGGATTTGATCCGGATGCTTTGAGAGAAGCACTGGAGATTCCGAGTGATTACGTGCCGGTCATGCTTGTCGCCATTGGCAAAGAAGACACATCCAGTCAGCGTCCGCGCGGCTACCGGAAGCCGGTCGCCGAATTCGTTAAATACCTATAAGGAGGAAAACAATATGTCACAACGCACAGCAGGAATTCATCACGTTACCGCTTTTGTACAAAATGCTCAGGAAACCGTCGATTTCTATTCAGGGGTGCTTGGTTTGCGCCTCGTTAAAAAAACTATAAACTTTGATGCTCCGGAGGTATATCATCTGTATTTTGGCGATGAGAAGGGAAGCCCGGGCACCATCATTACATTCTTCCCGGCGCCGGGATCGCGGCGTGGCCGGATCGGGGGAGGTCAGGTCGGGGTTACCACCTATGCCGTACCAGAGGATACTCTTGATTTCTGGCATCAACGATTGCTGAAATTTCATGTGTCCGTCGAAACAAGAGAACGTTTCTCCGAGAAAACCTTGCTTTTCCGGGACAACTCCGGATTGCTGTTGGAGCTTGTTGAACGGGCGGAAGGCCCCGCAAGCACTTGGGCGTTCGGCGGCGTCCCTGTCGATAAAGCGATTAAAGGGTTTGGGGGAGCTGTCCTTTACAGCGTGTCGCCCGAAAAAACGGCCCATCTTCTGGAGCAAGAGCTCGGGATGGAAAAAATAGGACAAGAAGGGTCCTATGCACGATTTAAATCGGAGGGGAATTTAGGTAATATTATCGATATCAACATCCAGCCCATGGAATACGGTGCCGGTGGTGCCGGAACCGTCCATCATATCGCCTGGAGAGCCAAGGATGACGGGGATCACGTCGCTTGGAGAAATAAATTGGCGAGCCTCGGGTATCATGTCACGCCGATTGTCGACCGCCAGTATTTCAATGCCGTATACTTCCGTGAGGAAGGAGGCATCCTGTTTGAAATTGCCACCGATCCGCCGGGATTTGCCCGGGATGAACCTGCAGATAAGCTTGGCGAGAAGCTGATGCTGCCGGATTGGTACGAGGAACAGCGGGCGCTGATCGAAGCGAACTTGGAACCGATCGAGGTTCGTATATTGAAGGAGGATAAGGAATGAAGCATATTTATCAGCAAGGAACCAATGCGGAAGCGCCGGTGCTGGTGCTTCTGCATGGTACCGGCGGAACGGAACGGGACCTGCTTCCGTTGGCCGGGATGATCTCGCCGCAATCCTCGGTGCTCAGCATCCGGGGGAATGTGCTGGAGAACGGCATGCCGCGCTTCTTCAAACGGCTGGCGGAGGGTGTATTCGATGAGGAGGATCTCGTGCTCCGCACGAAGGAGCTCTATGATTTCCTGGATGAGGCGGCCGAAACTTACGGTTTTAACCGCCGCAACCTGGTGGCCGTCGGCTACTCCAATGGCGCGAATATCGCCGGAAGCCTGCTGTTCCATTATAGCGATGCGCTGCGCGGGGCGATTCTGCACCATCCGATGGTGCCGCGTCGGGGCATTCAACTGCCGGATCTCTCGGGAGTGCCCGTGTTTATGGGAGCTGGACGCAATGACCCGATCTGTCCGCCGCAGGAATCGGAAGATCTGGAACAGTTGTTGAGCGAAGCGGGAGCTGTCGTCAACCTCCATTGGGAGTCCACCGGCCACCAGTTGACCGGATCGGAAATCGACGCCGCATCGGCCTGGTACCAACGGACTTTTTCGTAACGTAACCGTACCGTAAGGAGTGAATCCACCATGCTATCCATCGATCCGAATCTGCAAAGCGAGCGGGACAATTACAAGCTGTTGACGGGCAGCATCATCCCTAGACCCGTTGCGTTTGTAACTACGCTGTCCGGGACCGGCGTGTTAAATGCGGCGCCATTCAGCTATTTCAACATCGTGACGGCCGACCCGCCGATGATTTCGGTATCGGTCCAGCGCAAACAGGGTCTCCCCAAGGACACGGCCCGGAATGCGATGGAGCTGGGCGCCTTCGTCGTTCACATCTCGGATGAGTCCAACATCGAGCAGATCAATGAGGCGGCGGCCGCGCTGCCTCCGGATGAGAGCGAGATCGCCTTGGCGGGATTAACACCGGTTCCGAGCGAGAGCATTCCGGTTCCGGGCGTCGCCGAGGCGAAGGTCCGGATGGAATGCGTGCTGGAACGGGCGATTCAGCTCGGCGGCACGGCGGAGCACCCGGCGGCCGATCTGCTGATCGGGCGGGTGGTCCGCTTCCATATCGCCGAATCCGTGTATGAGGGCGGGCGGATTACTGCCGCGGAGCTGAAGGCGATAAGCCGGCTCGCGGGCAACGATTACGCCGCCCTTGGGCCGGTCTTCTCCATTCGCCGGCCGGAATAAGATTGTAAGTCAAGCAGCGTTTTCCTGTAGCCGTGGTTGCAGGAAAACGTTTTTTTGATTAATCTCATAGAGAACGAGCTTTAAATTATGAAGATTTAAATCAGGAGGGAAGACAGATGAAGTATCGGACATTGGGAAATACAGGGCTGAAGATCAGCGAGGTCAGTTTCGGGACGTGGGGAATTGGCGGAGACTGGGGAGGCTCGGATGATGCCGAGGCGCTGCGGGGCCTTGATTATGCCATTGGCCAGGGCGTCAATTTCTTCGATACCGCGGACGTTTACGGCGGAGGTCATGCGGAGGAGCTGCTGGCGAAGGCGACCAAGGGCAAGGAAGACGAAGTACATATCGCCACCAAGTTCTGCCGGGCAGGAGACATTCATGACCCCCGCACCTACTCCGAAGCTTCGATCCGTGAGTATTGCGAACGCAGTTTAAAGCGCTTGCAACGGGAGCGCATCGATTTGTACCAAATTCATTGTCCTCCTTTTGAAATATTGAAGGATGGCCGGGTGTTTGAGGAATTGGATAAGCTTCAGGCCGAAGGCAAAATACGCCATTACGGCGTGAGCGTCGAGACGGTGGAGGAAGGGTTATTCTGTCTTGATGTTCCCGGCGTGAAGGCGCTGCAGGTGATCTTTAACCTGTTCCGGCAAAAGCCGGCCGAGCAGCTGCTTCCTAAGGCCGAGCAGTCGGGGGTCGGCATTCTTGTCCGATTGCCGCTGGCCAGCGGGCTGCTGACCGGCAAGTTTACGAAGGAGACGACGTTCAATTCGAACGATCACCGGAACTTTAACGCCAACGGCGAGGCATTCAATGTGGGCGAGACGTTCGCGGGGCTGCCGTTTGCCAAGGGCGTGGAGCTGGCATCCGGGTTGTCCTGGATCGCCGAAGGCCGGGGCGACATGGCCCGCGCTTCGATGCGCTGGATTCTGGATCATCCGGAAGTCAGCTGTGTGATCCCGGGCTTCAAGAACGTTCGCCAGGTCGAAGACAATTTGGGTACGCTGGAGGTACCGTCTTTTACTCCTGAAGAACTGGAACGCTTACGTGATTATTATCTCAGCCAGGTGGCAGAGCATATTCGCGGAGCATATTAAGATATACAAGAGGGAGTGAGAGAAACGAATGCTGGAATGGGCAGAACAGACGGACGGAATCTGGCAATACGTCGCGCTATTCTTGTTGGCGGCGGCGCCTTGGCTGGATGTATTTATCGTCGTTCCGGCCGGTATTGTATGGGGGTTATCGCCTGTCGCCGTCGCGGTCGTCGGTTTTGCAGGCAACTTTATCATGATCGTACTGCTGGGACTACTATTTCATACTTACCGGAATTGGCGGGATAAGCGAAGGTTGAAGAAGGGAATTGTTGAGGAGAGCAAAAGGGAGACGAGAGCGAAGAACCTGTGGGAGCGCTTTGGTCTTCCGGGGTTGGCGCTGCTGGCGCCGGTGCTCGTAGGCACGGATCTTGCGGCTTTGATGGCGTTGACCTTCGGCTCCTCACGCACCCGGGTGATCGGCTGGATGGGTGTCAGCCTGGCGGTTTGGACGGTCATCATGACGCTGGGGTCCGTGTATGGATTCAGTTATATTAACTGGATCTGACCGCATGACCCGATGAGCGCAAACCATAGGCTTACCGAAAAGTAAATAAAGAAAATCAAATGGCGGTGCTATGGAGATATAGATAATCTATGCACCGCCATTTTGTATATTCTTGGTGCCTGACGAACCAAAAGGTGCCTTCCTCCAGCCAGGTTCGCTGCATGTTTTAGTTTTCACTACCATACAAGTATGGTAGCATTAACTTGTGAGTACGCTTTCATGGGAATTGAAAAGTTCAACTGAAGGGGCGGATAAAAAATGATGAATGTGCTTTTGGTAGATGATGAGCCCTGGGTGCTGGAGGGACTCCGCACCATGGTGAATTGGGAGACTCACGGGTTTCAGGTATGCGGGGAAGCTCTGAACGGGCCCGATGCGCTCAAGATGATCCAGGAACTGCGGCCTGAGCTTGTCGTTACCGACATCAATATGCCTGTTCTGAGCGGCTTGGAGCTTGTGGAACAATCCAACAAGACGCTGACACGGCCACCCAAATTTGTCATATTAAGCGGGTATGACAATTTCAACTACGCCCTTACAGCAATGAGACACAAGGTTACGGAGTATTTGCTTAAGCCGATCGACGAGGAAGAGATCGGAACTATATTGGAGCGGGTAGGGAGAACGATCCGGGAGGAGCTTGCCACGGAACAGAACCAGAGCCGCGTGCAGTTCCTGTTCACGAATAATCTCCTGAACCGGTTCATCCAAGGGGAATATAACGAGAATTTGGAACGGCAGGCGGTACGCTCGCTGGATTTGGAGCCTGGAGCCAAGCTAACCTGCGTACTGATTGAAGCCGTTCCTGGTACGGATGATTTAAGACATCGGGTACGGGAATATTTCTCGAAAGAGAGGGACCGGTCGTTTCTGGACAGCGCGGGAAGAGTCGGGGTGATCCTCCCGGTGGATGTTTACTCTTCGGCGCGCCTGGAGGAAATTGGCCTGCGGATGCACAGGGAGCTTTCCGCCGATTTGAATCGGCCTGTCATTATAACGTTTAGCGATTCACGGGACGGAATCCCGTCCATTCGGGAATTGTATTTGCAGGCGCTGGAGGTCGTTAAATGTAAGCGCAGTCATGGCAAAGAGGGCGTCTTTTACTATAAATATTGCAAACAACCGGCAGGAGCGGACGATATCTTCAAAGAGAAAGTAAAGCAGCTGATCGAAAAGGTGCTTGCTGATGATAAGGACAAGATTCGCTGTCTGGTTGATGAATTACAGGCCTTTTTTGTATCCGGGCTGTACAGCATCGAAATCGCCAAGTCCCATATTGCCGATCTGGAGCTGACGCTGTGCAATCGGGTTGCGGCCAAGAACGGGGAACCCGATGCTTTAATGAAAAGCATGTGGGAACAGTACGGCAGCTTGACAGGCATAGACAACTATCCCGGCCTGAAGAAGTACGTGCAAGCTCTATGTCTGGAGGCGGCCTCGCTCCTTTCCCGGCTAGACCTGCAAAATGAGAACAACACGATTTTTCATGTCATCCAATACGTGGAACGGGAATACAAGAACAAGCTGCAGCTTCAGGACCTGGCTAAACATTTTCATATGAACGCCACTTATCTGGGGCAATTATTCAAGAAAGAAACCGGCAAGCCGTTCAACGAATATCTGAATGAGAAGCGGATTGAGGAAGCGAAAAGTCTGCTCAAGCGAACGCAGATCAAAATATCCGAGGTTGCGCTGCAGGTGGGCTATCCGAATACGGATTATTTTATTAGCAAATTTAAGAGCAGCACCGGGATGCTGCCTTCGGCATATAAACACGAGGCTGAGAAGAAACAGGCAGATCAATAGCAGGATGGTGCGCAAATGTTGAAGAGGCGATTCAAGTTCAGAAAAATTGTAAACGACATACCCTTGAATTATAAATTTATTCTGATTTACCTGATCGGCGTACTGCTGCCCATTATCATTATTAATCTCGTTGTGATGAACCGCATGTCTGACCTCATTAAGGCTCGGGAGCAGCAGAACCTTGAAATCTCGCTGGAACGGGCCAGAAAGGACATCCATGATTTCATGGACGGCGGAGTGGCCGTCAGCCATGCCCTGAATACGGATAAGACGCTCTATGAAATGATGGACCGGACTTATAAATCCGAGGTGGATTTCTACGAGACGTTCGATGAACAGCTTCGCAACCGGGTAAGCAGCTATATTCCGGTAAACAATCAGCTCCAACGGATCGGCATCTACACGAACAATCCCACGATCGTGTCGGGGGGCAATTACCATGTGATTGATGATGAGGTTCGAAACAGCGATTGGTACCGGTTATGGAATGAATCCAGCGACCCGGTTCTGGTGGCCGCCTACCGGGCAACCGAAGTGAGTAACCGGACCTCAACGGTCCCTTATTTAAGCGTGATCGAGGAATTGGATTACTTCGACGTTTACGATAGATATTTCAAATTGCTTCGTATCGATATCGACCTCAGTAAAATTTATGACGTAATTGTCCGGGAGCAGAAGTACTTGGATCTGTACTTGGTCAACGAACATAACGAAATCATTATGTCGGCAGAGAGCGGCTATCAGCGGGAAGTTACCGATAACTATCCGTTATTTCAGTTAACCGGCGATCAGAAGGATAAAGACGTTCGTACGGTGTCTATCGGTACGGCCCGGTACGTAAAGGGCTGGAAGCTGGTCGGCGTCCCACAAGGCAAGAGAGTGGCGAAGGCCATGTTCGAAATGCAAGTATCGATCGGCGTGCTTGCCGCGGTAATTACGTTGTTTACGTCCGTTTTTATTTATATCATGCTTAGATCTTATAATTACCGGGTGAAGAGGCTGTCCCGGCACATGCAGAAGGTCACGAACGAGAAGTTCGACCTGATTCGGATCGATGAAGGCCGCGACGAGATCGGCGGATTGATTCAGAATTTCAATATGATGACCGCGCGGATCAACTCCCTGATCAACAATGTTTATAAATTGGAGATTCAGAAGAAAAGCCTGGAGATGGAGCGGGTACGGGCGGAGTTGAATTTCCTGCAAAGCCAGATGAATCCGCACTTTCTGTTCAACACGCTGAATGCAATTCTCGTCGTCTGTACGAAATACGAGTATTCCGAAGTTACGGATATTATCAAGAGCCTGTCCAAGCTGCTCCGGAGACTGCTTAGCTGGAAGGAAGATCTGGTGACCCTGGAGGAAGAGATCCTGTTCACCGAAATGTATCTCAAGATCGAGAAGTTCAGATTCAGGGATAAATTTGAATACAGGTTTGATATATCAGAGGATGTGCTGCATTACAAGATTCCGAAGATGAGCATTCAACCGCTTGTTGAAAATTCCTGCAAGCACGGCATTCAGGCCGTGGACGAGGCGGGAATCATCACGATCAGCGCGGAGCTCGCCGACGGTCGGCTTCGAATTGCCGTTTCCGATAACGGAAAGGGGATCGAGCCGGTCAAGCTAAGAGAAATGATTCTTGCCGTTCGCAGCGAGAATGTCTCCGGCAACAGCATCGGAATTCGGAATGTGTACCGCAGACTGGAGCTTTATTATGACGATCTGGTCCGTTTTGACATTGTGAGCCAGCCGAATAAAGGAACGGAGGTCTCCTTTGAAATTCCCATCAAACAACTAAACCAACAAGAAGGACTGGACAAGGGGGAATAAAGCATGCGCTTTAAAGTGATCTTGATCGATGATGAACCCGCTGCGTTGGAAGGCATGCAGTTATGGATCGATTGGGAGAAGCTCGGGTTTGAAATATGCGGCACCTGCAGCAACGGGGCCGAAGGTTTAAGAAGCATTGAGGAGCTGAAGCCGGACCTCGTGGTCACCGATGTGAATATGCCGCTGATGGACGGACTGGAAATGATCGGCGCTTGGCAGAAGAACGGTGATCGGAAGGTCAACTTTGTCATAGTGAGCGGATACAGCGAATTTGACTATGCGCGGAGAGCAATGAGCTTCGGCATCCTGCATTATTTACTGAAACCGATCGACCAGGATGAAGCCGAGAAGGAGCTGCAGACCGTTTATCAGGAAATTCTGCACGAATACGAACGCCAACAGATCAGCCAAGTTGCCTCTTATGAAGAAACTGTCGGCCTGTTAAAGAAATTGGTAACCAAAGAGCCGCCTACCCAGAGCGAGCTGACGGTTCTGGAACGTTTGTCCGGCATCCGGGAGACCTGGAATCTTTGCCTGGTGAAATGCGATCCGCCGGTCTACTCGCAGCTACGGGAAACGGCGGCTTCGTTGTTGTCCGATCGGGAAGGTATTTATCTGATTGATCTTGAGATGCATTGCTTCGGTATTGTTTTCGGGTATGATCCTGCAAGGGGACAGAGGGACGAATCGTGGGAAATTTTAAGGGAGCTGTCACAGATCTACTCCTCTTATCACGTCTTTATGTCTGTTGGGGCCGGCGAATCATCGCTGTTCCATCTGCAAAACTGCTATAGGACGGCTAGAGAAGCAATCGTTCATAACTTTTACGATCCTGCATACGCCGCCATCAAGGAGTATGAGGCGGTCAGGAGCTGCCGATTTCAGTACGACTACGACCAGATCCGGCTGATCGACGGCATAGCGGGCGCGATGAATCTGCTGGATGTCTCCGGTTTTGAGGAGGCGGTGGAATCGGCGGCGCGAAGTTTCCGGGAGATGGAGATTGTACCGGAGATCGTCAAGAAAATCGTGATTCATTTGATGTACAAAATCATGGAGTATTTACGGGAATCGGACGGGGAACAGGTCGAGTCCCTGTTAGCGAAATATAATCTTCTGCTTTCGGGGCTGTCGGACGCCGTGCTTCTCCTGGATGACTTAATGGGCCATCTGCTTAATTGCGGCAGGGATACAATCCAAATGATGCACCGCGAACAGTCGCTCAAGTCGCAAGGCATTATTCAGGAGATCAATGAATACATCCGCGGACATTACCGGGAAGCTCTGACCATCAAAAGGCTGTCGGAGGTTTTCTATTTGCATCCGGTATACCTGGGGCAGCTTCTGCAGCGGAAGAACGGCATTAGCTTTAACGAGTTCGTCCACAACCTTCGGATCGAAGAAGCCGTCACACACCTTAAGCAAAATCGGCAAAAAAACAGTGAAATCGCAGAGAAAGTAGGTTACGCCAATTACGGCCAATTTTTAAAACAGTTCGAAAAAAGGATGGGTATGTCCCCAAATGAATTCAAAAACAGGAACTAATATTTTTAGGGGTAATGCTTTAATTGCGATATAGTTCCAGTTTGGCAGCGCTTTTACAATAAAGATAAGTTACATGAAAGGGCTTTCAAGTCTAGATGTAACAAATATATTCGGAGGTGCTTTACATGGGGGGCAAGTCCAAATCGATTTTCCGGCTTGGCGTAATCATGTTGTTATCGCTCAGTGTTATCCTGTCGGGATGCGGCGGCGGAAATAACAAAGTTGCAAATTCCGGAAAAGGCAATAACGGCAATAGCGGACAAGTAACCGGGGAGAATGCCGCAAATGGAGTGGAACCGTTTGAAATTTCTGTTTTCATTGGTCAGCCCGACCAGCAACCAACACCCGACAACAAGATCTACAAATTAATTAAAGAAAAGACTGGCGCATCTTTTAAATTCGAGTTCCTGGCAGGCGACATTGACCAAAAGCTTGGCGTTATGATCGCAGGCGGCGACTATCCGGACATGATGACAGCGAATCAAAAGCTGACGGCGGCAGGCGCGTTTATCCCGCTCGAAGATTTGATTGAAGAACATGCTCCGAACTTGAAGAAGCATTATGAGAAGTACTGGAACATGATGAAAGACCCTAACGACGGTCACATTTACAATCTTCCTAACTACGGTGCGACGAATGCAGACGTTAATTCTTCCTGGTATTCTGGTCCAGCCTTCTGGATTCAAAAGGACGTTTTGGCAGAAGCAGGATATCCACAAGTTAAAACATTGGATCAATACTTTGACCTGATTAAAGAATACAAGGCAAAACATCCGGAAATCGACGGAACGCCGACGGTTGGCTTTGAAATTCTGAACTATGACTGGAAAAACTGGGGTCTGTTTAACCCGCCTCAGCATTTGATCGGTCATCCGAATGATGGCGGCGTAGTCGTTAAAGACGGAGTAGCAGAAATTTTCGCCGATAAGGACTTTGCAAAACGTTATTATCAAAAGTTGAACCAAATGAATGCCGAAGGCGTCATTGACAAAGAAACGTTCACTCAAAACTTTGACCAATATATGGCCAAACTCTCCAGCGGCGCAGTTCTGGGTATGTTTGACCAACACTGGAACTTCCAAAAAGCAGAAGACGTACTGATTACCCAAAAGAAAGATAATCGCACCTACGTCGGTCTTCCGCTTGTATTTGATGAAAGCATCAAGGATCATTACAAAGATCGTCCGGCTCTGAACCTGAATAACGGTTTCGGCATTACTGTCAACGCATCCGAAGAACAACAAATTAGAATCATCAAGCTGTTGGATACGTTGATTCAAGAAGATTGGCAAAAAATCTTGGCCTGGGGTATCGAAGGCGAAGATTACATTGTCAAAGACGGCCGCTTCATGAAAACGCAAGAACAACGCGATCAGTTTACCGATGCAACCTGGAAACTGGCGAATAAAGCCGATTCCTTCTTCGGTCAAGCTCCAAAAATGGAGGGTTTATTCTCGGACGGAAATGCTACCGACGGCGCTGCTCAGCCTGAGGAAATGCAGGCTGCTTTGAGAGATTATGATAAGGAATTCCTCTCCAAATACGGATACAGCACTTATGTTGACTTCTTCAGCCCGGCTCCTGAGAACGATATTGCCTACCCGGCATGGTCTGTTGATTTGGTTGACGGATCTGAGGCAAAAATCGCAAACACGAAGCTAAACGAGTTGCAAACGAAGTTCTTGCCAAAGGCAATCCTGGCAAAACCGGGAGAGTTCGACAGCGTATGGGCTGACTATGTCAATGAAATCGGCAAAGTCAACATCAAAGCCTACGAAGACCGTATTAATGAAGTGCTGCAATGGAGAAAGGACTCTTGGACAGTGAAATAAGGTTTTGAATTGGAAAGTGGGAGGCGGTCATAAGCCTTCCACTTTCCGAAATAATAGGTTTTGGGGAGAAAAAAACTATGGAGCAGACCTTGAAGAAAAATCGAGCCGATCGGACGCCGAAAAAAGATAAGAAAATCACCTGGTCCCTCATCAAGGATCAGAGCCAGCTGATTTATATGTCCGTGCCTCTGCTGGCGTACATC
The DNA here is from genome assembly GCF_018101095.1 of Paenibacillus sp. Marseille-P2973. Classification (NCBI taxonomy): domain Bacteria; kingdom Bacillati; phylum Bacillota; class Bacilli; order Caryophanales; family Paenibacillaceae; genus Paenibacillus; species Paenibacillus sp. Marseille-P2973. Next base: position 126,910 of record NZ_JAGQEH010000008.1, on the reverse strand, counting down.
CTATTGTTCGCCTATTATCCGATCTGGGGCTGGACAATGGCTTTCCAGGACTACAAACCGGCTAAGGATTTTAGCGATCAGAAATGGGTAGGATTTAAGCATTTCGAGTTTCTATTTAAAGACGACAATTTCTTGCAGGTGTTACGCAATACGTTGGCGATGAGTGTCATTAACCTGATTCTAGGGTTTACAACCGCTATTATATTGGCGTTACTGTTGAATGAAATCAAAAAAATATTTTGGAAAAGAACCGTACAAACGATTTCCTATCTTCCGCACTTTTTGTCCTGGATTATCGTTACCGGGATTGTGGCGACAAGCTTGGCTTCGGACGGGATCGTCAATGATGTTCTGATGAAGCTTCACCTGATTAGTGAGCCGATCCAATGGCTCAGTCATGGCAAATACTTCTGGGGAATCGTCGGGGTGTCGAATGTTTGGAAAGAAGTCGGCTGGAGTACGATTATATATTTGGCTGCGATGTCATCCATTGATCCGGCGCTTTATGAAGCCGCGGATATTGACGGTGCAAGCCGTTACCGGAAAATGTTCCATGTAACATTGCCGGGTATCAAGCCTACAATTATTATTCTGTTGATTATGCAGGTCGGCCATATTCTGGAGGCGGGTTTTGAAATTCAGTACTTGCTTGGCAACGGTCTCGTTGTCGACTGGTCGCAAACGATTGATATATTCGTCCTGAAATACGGGCTCGCTCAAGGCAACTATTCCTTAGCAACTGCTGCCGGTATATTTAAAACGGTCGTTAGTGTGACGTTGCTCCTGATTGCAAACGGAGTCTCCAAACGACTAGGGGAAGAGAGGCTATTATAGTTATGGCAAACCAAACCATCAGCCCTGGACCGGCATCAACTGCCGCAGTGTCTAGACCTATCGGAAGAAGCAGACTTGAACCAATTCTTTTTAATACGTTTAATACCTTGTTTATGATTGGTCTTGTTATTGTTACACTATATCCTTTCCTGAATACGATCGTCGTTTCCTTGAACGCAGGGAACGATACGATCCGCGGTGGCATCTACCTCTGGCCGAGAGAATTTACTTGGCAGAACTACAAGGCGGTATTCGCTTCGGGAACGATCTATAACGCATTCTGGATTTCCGTGGCGAGAACGGTGCTTTCGACGCTGCTCAATCTGGGTCTGACGACCATGCTGGCTTATACACTGAGCCGGAAGGAGTATGTGTTCCGCAAGCCGATTACCCTGGTTTTTATCCTGACAATGTACTTTAACGCCGGTCTGATTCCGGGGTACTTCCTGATGAAAGACTTGCATTTGCTTAATACCTTCTGGGTATACGTTATTCCATCGATGATCAGCGCATTTAATATGATCGTCATCCGGACCTATATCGGAACGATTCCGGAAAGCTTGGTTGAATCGGCGAGAATCGACGGGGCCGGAGATTTTAAAATCTTCATCCGGATTATCTTCCCGCTTTGTAAACCGGTGTTGGCTACCATTGCGTTGTTCGTAGCTGTAGGTGCCTGGAACTCCTGGTTTGATGCATTCATTTACACTTCATCTCATCAAGAGCTGAGTACGCTGCAATATGAATTGATGAAGCTGTTATCATCCAGTATGAACTCGAACAGTAATCCGTCAGTTGCTAACGGCATCGGAGTGAAAACCGACATGGTTACGCCGATTTCGATCCGTGCCGCGGTAACCGTCGTAGCCTCTGTGCCAATCCTTTTGGTATATCCGTTCATGCAGAAATACTTTGTAGTCGGACTTAACGTAGGGAGCGTAAAAGAATAATGACTAAACCATCGATAACCTATTCCAACCCGGTACTTCCGGGATTCTACCCCGACCCGAGCATCGCTCGGGCCGGGGATGATTATTATTTGATATGCAGTTCCTTTGAATACTTCCCAGGAGTGCCGATCTTTCACAGCAGGGATTTGATTCATTGGGAGCAAATCGGGCATGTGCTGGATCGGCCCAGCCAGTTAAATGTAGCGGACCGAAAAAGCTCGGACGGTATTTATGCGCCGACTCTAAGATATCATGACGGCACTTTCTATATGATTACCACGGATGTGCGGGGGATCGGCAACTTTTATGTAACGGCTACGAATCCGGCGGGTCCTTGGTCGGATCCGATCCTTGTTCCGTATGGCGGCATTGATCCGTCCCTGTTCTTTGACGATGATGGCAAAGTGTATGTAACTGCTCAGCAAGGCGCGGACTATGACTCGCATGCGATTCAGTATGAGATCGACATTGCTACAGGTAAGGCTTTGTCCGAGCCGGTCGTCATATGGAGAGGCGATGGCGGGCCGTGGACGGAAGGGCCCCATTTGTACAAAATAGGCGGGAAGTATTACATCATGACCGCCTCCGGAGGCACCGCGAAGGAGCATCGGGAGATTATAGGCCGGGGCTCCAGCCCTTATGGGCCGTTCGAATTGTATGAACATCCGATTTTGACACACCGCGGCATTGAACATCCGATTCAATATTTGGGACACGCCGATCTGGTGGAGGACGGCAATGGAGACTGGTGGGCCGTATTCCTTGGAGTGCGTCTCGTCGATTCGGGCTATAGCGTGCTTGGAAGAGAAACTTTCCTCGCGCCGGTGATCTGGAATGAAGAGGATTGGCCGATGATCGATAACAATGAGGGCACCGTGAACCTTGAAATGCGGGTAACGCGGCTGCCGGGGGGTTCGTCGACAAAGGCGCGGACGACGGCGTTTTCGGAAGGCAGCGACGATTTTGATAAAAGCGGGTTATCGCATAGTTGGACGTTCCTTCGCAATCCTGCAGAGGGAAGCTGGTCCTTGGAGGAGCGGCCAGGTTGGCTTACTTTGCGCGGACAGTCCGCAGGGCTGAGTGATGTCGGCCAGGTGGCTTTTGTCGGCAGAAGACAGCAGCATGTACAAGCGGAATGGAGCACCTATCTTGATTATGGTTCGATCATGGACGGGGAAGAGGCCGGAATTTGCGCCAGAAGAGATGAGGATGCCCACTACGAGATCTTCATGAAGCAGGAGGCCGGACTGAGAACGATCGGTGTCAGGCTGACGGTGAGGGGCGAATGGTTGATGGCGGCCGAAGTGCCTACGGATTCTGACGGGGTATATTTAAAAATCCGCTCTGATGTCACTGAGTATTCGATGTACTACTCGTTGGACGGACAGGAATGGATTAGGCTCAGCGGCGGGCCTGCCCGGGCCTTGGCACCGGAAGACTTTGTAAATAAAATGTGTTTTACCGGTATCGTCATCGGCCTTTACGCCAGCGGGAACGGAAAAATCGCTTCAGGCAAGGCCCATTTCGACTGGTTTGTGACCCGGCAGATAAGAGGAGGTAATTGAAGTGAGTTCATCCGAATTGACGGTGCCTGCTCTTAAGGATTTGTTTGCAAATGATTTCCGGATCGGTGCGGCGGTCAATCCGCGCACGATCCGGACGCAGGAGAATTTATTGGCACGTCACTATAACAGTATTACTGCAGAGAATGAAATGAAGTTTGTCAGCGTGCATCCGGAGGAAGGAACCTATACCTTCGATGAAGCCGATGAACTCGCCGCCTTCGCCCGCAAGCACGGTATGGCCTTGCGCGGCCATACCCTGGTTTGGCATAACCAAACCGGTGACTGGCTGTTCAAGGATAGCCAGGGCGGACCTGCGAGCAAAGCCTTGCTTATGGAACGGCTTCGCTCCCATATCCAAACCGTGGTCGGGCGCTACAAGCAGGATATTTATGCCTGGGACGTGGTCAATGAAGTGATCGCCGATGAAGGCGACGCTTTGCTCCGCCCATCGAAATGGCTCGATATTGCCGGTCCTGATTTTATCGCCAAAGCGTTCGAATACGCTCATGAGGCAGACCCCAATGCGCTGTTGTTTTATAACGATTACAACGAATCTCATCCGCACAAACGCGACAAGATCTATACTTTGGTCAAGTCGCTTCTCGAACAGGGAGTTCCGATTCACGGGATCGGTTTACAGGCCCATTGGAACCTGTTCGATCCTTCTCTGGATGACATCCGGGCGGCTATTGAGAAGTACGCCTCCTTGGGGTTGCAATTGCAGCTGACCGAGCTGGATATGTCGGTATTCGAGTTTGAGGACAAGCGGACCGATCTCCAGGCGCCTGCCCCGGGCATGCTGGAACGCCAGGCCGAACGGTATGAGGCTGTATTCCGGCTATTGAAAGAGTACCGCGAGGTGATCAGCGCGGTTACTTTCTGGGGAGCCGCCGATGATTATACGTGGTTGGACGATTTCCCGGTGCGCGGCCGGAAAAACTGGCCGTTCCTGTTTGACGAACAGCATCAGCCCAAACCCGCCTATGATCGTTTGGTCAACCTCGCCGGGAACTGATCCCTATGAGATCAGAGCAGGAGATCTGACTAAGAGATCTGACTAGGAGATTTTGAATAGGAAATCTGAATAGAAGATCTGATTAGAAAATCAGAGCAGGAGACCAAAGTAGGATATTAGAATAGCTGTACAGTAAAAAGGAGCGCCCCCTAAAGGGGTGTTTCTTTCCATTTTATAAATAATTTATTTTGCAGGAGGAAAACAGCATGGGAGTGGGGAGTACGTTGTATAGAACTTGGCTTCAGTATAACGAAGCCGGGGAGAATGGATTTCGCGGCATGTACAGAGAATTGCTTGGCCGGATCGTCGTTGCGGGGGAATCCTCGGGAGCTTTTGCCGCGGCGTTGCGCGAACTCGAACTAGGCACCAAGTCCATGCTGGGAATAAATCCTGAATTTATGAACGCGGCTCCCTCCAGCGGTTCTTATTTACGGATCGGAATCAAGGCGGGAGGAGCCTCGAGCGAGGATCGGGCGGTCTCTGCCTGGGGGAAGGAAGAAGAGGCTTTTTCGTTGAAAGGGCTCTCGGCAGACGATAGTCTTCGGCTTGAGCTGACAGGGGGCTCCTCTTCAGGCGTGTTGTACGGTGTATTCTATTTGCTCCGGGCCATTGCTCTCGGGCTGAATCCGAAAGAGCTTGCGGCGGAGGAAGCGCCGGTCAACCGGCTGCGGATGATCAACCAATGGGATAATGCCGATGGATCGATTGAGCGCGGCTATGCGGGCAACTCGATCTTCTATGAAGGCGGGGAAATCGTCCAAGATACGTCGCGCATCCGCGATTATGCCCGGATGCTCGCTTCGGTAGGAATCAACGCGATTTCGATTAATAACGTGAATGTGCATGAAATAGAAACCCGGTTCATAACGGAAGAGGGGTTGCCTGAAGTAGCCCGCGTAGCGGACGTGTTCCGGGAATACGGCATTGCGCTGTTCCTCAGCATTAACTTTGCGGCACCGCTTGCAATTGGAGGTGTCGGCACCGCTGATCCGCTGGATGACGAAGTCCGGCAATGGTGGGTAGAGACGGCAAATCGGATCTACCGACATATTCCCGATTTCGGCGGATTTGTGGTCAAGGCCGATTCCGAGCACCGGCCGGGACCGTTTGCTTACGGCCGCGATCATGCCGATGGAGCGAATATGCTGGCTGAAGCGTTGGAGCCGCACGGCGGGCTCGTCATCTGGCGTTGTTTCGTCTATAACTGCATGCAGGACTGGCGGGACCGGTCCACGGACCGAGCGCGTGCTGCCTATGACCACTTTAAGCCGCTTGACGGAAAGTTCCGCGACAATGTGCTGCTCCAGATCAAGAACGGCCCGATGGATTTTCAGGTGCGGGAGCCGGTATCTCCGCTGTTTGGGGCTTTGACCCGAACCAATCAAGTGCTTGAATTTCAGGTTACTCAGGAGTACACCGGGCAGCAGCGGCATTTGTGTTACCTGGTTCCGCAGTGGAAGCAGGTGTTGGATTTTGACACGCATGCGGTAACTAGCGGCGGAGAAGTCAAGAATATCGTGGAAGGCTCGCTGTTCGGCATGAAGATCAGCGGGGTGGCGGCGGTGTCCAACATCGGGAACGATGAGTGCTGGACCGGGCATCCGCTTGCCCAAGCTAATCTGTACGGATATGGACGCTTAATCTGGAATCCCGACCTCTCCGCCGAGGAGATTGCGGAGGAGTGGGCGAGGCTGACCTTTGGCAATCACCAGGTTGTCATCGATAAAGTGTTACATATGCTGATGGCCTCCTGGTCAATTTATGAAAGCTATACGTCCCCTCTGGGCGTCGGTTGGATGGTCGTTCCTCATTACCATTACGGTCCGGATGTAGACGGCTACGAGTACTCGCGGTGGGGGACCTACCATTTCGCTGACCGCGATGGTATCGGCGTCGACCGCACCGTAGCTTCGGGTACGGGCTATACCGCTCAATACTTTAGCCCGAATCGGGAGATGTACGATTCGCTGGAGAATTGTCCGGATGAACTGCTGTTATTTTTCCACCACGTGCCCTACAGCCATCGCTTACACTCCGGCAGCACGGTTATTCAGCATATTTATGATACGCATTTTGCCGGAGCTGAAGCGGCGGAAGGATTGGGAATGGTCTGGTCTGTCTTGAAAGACCGGGTCGATGCCGAGCGTTTTGAAGCAGTCGAGGCAAGACTGGCGGAGCAGGCTGAACACGCCAAGCATTGGCGGGACGTGATTAATACGTACTTCTACCGCAAGTCCGGGGTACCGGATGAGCAGGGGAGACAAATTTATTAATTTTGTCTTTCCTAGGCGCACAAAAACGAAAAATGTCCACCTAAAAGGAGGACAAAGGGATATCTAAATCAAAGTCCCTCCTGAGGAGGACGATGCAAAAGGCAGCACCCGGAGATGCATTTCCGGGTGCTGCTTTTTTATTTTACTATTGCAATAGTTATACGCCGGAGTATGCCATGAAGCCGCCGTCCACCGGGATGACGGTGCCGGTAACGAAGCCGGAAGTGTCGGCGTCGACCAGCCAGAGCAGCGTACCGAGCAGATCTTCGGGAACCCCGAAACGGCGCATCGGTGTGTGGCTGATGATTTTGCGGGAGCGCTCGGTGAGCGACCCGTCTTCATTCGTCAACAGGCTGCGGTTCTGTTCCGTCAGGAAAAAGCCGGGGGCCATGGCGTTGATGCGAATGCCGGACTCGGCCAGATGTACGGCCAGCCATTGGGTAAAGTTATTGATCGCCGCTTTGGCCGCGCTATAGGCGGGTACCTTGGTCATGGGGGACGGTGCGCTCATCGAAGAAATGTTAAGCACGGTCGCTCCGGGCCGCCCGATCATTTCTTTGGTGAACACCTGCGTCGGAATCAGGGTTCCGACGAAATTAAGGTCCATGACGTTACGTACTCCCGTCAGGCTGAGATCAAAGAAGGTCGTCACACCCGGGTCAACCAGGTCGCTGCTCTTGAACGTTTCGTTGGTCGTGTTGGCGCTGGGTTGATTGCCCCCCGCGCCATTGATCAAAATATCGCATGGCCCGAGCTGCCCGCGCACCCGGCGCTCCGCTTCCTGGACGCTAGCGGCATCCGTTACATCGCAGGCAATCGCAATCGCCAAGCCGCCGTTCATGCGGATTTCTTCCGCAACCTGTTCGCCCCGCTCCAGCGTGCGGTTCAGGATCGCCACCTTCATTCCTTGGCGGGCCAGCTCCAGCGCCATCGCCCGGCACAGCACGCCTGCGCCTCCGGTGATGACCGCCGTTTTTCCATCCAATGAACTGTGTTTAGGCAGTGGGCACATGATCATGCTCCTCCTTTAACGAAGACCCCGTGCTTTGTGAGGAAAAGGCGTCCCACAGACCCCATAAGTACATGATGCCAAGCGCGCGGTCATACAGGCCGTAGCCGGGACGGCAAACCTCTCCCCATAGGTGGCGGCCATGATCGGGACGGCAATAGCCTTTGAAATCGCTATCATAATAAGCTTTGACGATGCTGCTAATATCGACCGTGCCGTCCGATGTCCGGTGGGAGGTTTCGATGAAATCTCCGTTCTCATAAACGCGGACGTTCCGGATATGCGTGAAAGGAATCCGTCCTTGGAATTCGCGGATCATAGATACGATGTCATTGTCCGGATTGGAGCCGAGAGATCCGGTGCACAGCGTGATGCCGTTGGAAGGACTGTCATGCAGGGACAGAAATCTTCGGAAATTGGCCTGATTCGTCATAATCCGAGGCAGCCCGAAAATCGGCCACGGCGGATCATCCGGATGGATGGCCATTAAAATTCCGTTTTGTTCGGCTACAGGGATGACGGCATCCAAGAAGTACTTCAGGTTCTCCCAGAGATCTTCTTCCGATACCTGGCGATAAGCTTCAAACAGCGAGGTCAAATGCTCCAGCCGTTCCGGTTCCCAACCCGGCATCGTCAGGGCGCTGTTCTGATTGATCAGACGTACGAGTTCCAAGGGATCGACGCCACGAATTTTAGCCTGCTCGAAAAAGAGGGCGGTTGAGCCATCCTCCATCTCTTTGTGCAGATCCGTACGAACCCAGTCAAACACGGGCATAAAGTTGTAGCAAATGACTTTTACGCCGGCCTTGGCCAGCTTTTCAATCGTCCGGATGTAGTTGCCAATATAGAGGTCGCGGGAAGGCAGACCCAACTTAATGTCCTCATGTACATTTACGCTCTCCACTACTTCAGTATGTAGACCGTATTGATCTCCCAGCCGCCGGATCTCCATAATGCGCTCCATCGGCCACTCTTCTCCCGCCGGAATATCATGAAGCGCCCAAACGATACCTTCCACGCCGGGAATTTGTTTGATCTGATCCAGCGAAACCGTATCATTGCCCTCGCCGAACCAGCGAAATACCATACGCATGATTCCACCGCCTTATGAATGTATGAATGAATATGTGAATGACAATATGTGTCGGGAAAATTGGAGTTACTGCACGGTAACGAAAAAGTCCGGGAATTTCTCTTTGAGCACGCTCAGATTCGCGATGCTTAAAGTCAGATGCTCGCGCATCACGCTGTCGGCCCGGCTTTCATCCCGCAGATGCACCGCTTCGAACATTTGCCGATGCTGATCATATAAATGCTCCCAATGCGGGTCAGTCTTCAGCCAGAGGATCCGGCTGCGGTTTAAATGAGCGTTCATTTGCTGAATCACCGACCAAGTGCCGAGCTTGCGGCAGCCCTCGAACAGAATGCGGTGAAACTCCTCGTCCAGCTCAAACATGGACCGGCCATCATGTAAGCGAAGAGATTCCTGCTGCAATTCCAGATTGCGTTCCAAAGCGGTCAATTGTTCCTCCGGAAAGCTCTGGCAGGCAAGCTTGATCACGGCGCGCTCCAACTGCTCCCGCATAAATCGCGCCTCCTCGACCAGGTCGGGGTCGATTAACGAAACCTTTGTACCCCGCTGAGGCAGGACCAGAAGTAGTCCTTCCTGGGCCAGGCGCACGAAGCTTTCGCGAACCGGGGTCCGGCTGACTTGGAAGGCTATCGACATTTCCTTTTCCGATAAGGTCGTTCCCGGTGGCAATTCAAGGCTGACGATCTGCTGTTTTAATTGCGCGTAAACATTGTTTCCCGCAGAGCCTGCCGGGGCATGCAACAATTCCTTCAAACGATCACCTCCTATTTTGTTCCATACTACCATACTTGTATGGTAGTATGGAACTGAAAAGTTGAATATATTTTTACTGTACCAGGGAGGGTGTTGGGGAATGCAGCCGTGGGATTTGGAAAATTTACTGTTGAACGGAGTAAGCGCCAAACGCTTATACCATGACTTTGCAGCGGGGATGCCGATTTACGATTATCACAATCATTTAAATGCGGATGATATTGCCGCCAACCGGCGCTTTCGCAATCTGACCGAGCTTTGGCTGGAAGGCGATCATTACAAATGGCGCGCCATGCGCTGGCTGGGTATAGAGGAGTCCTTGATTACCGGGGAGAGCGACGATCTGGCCAAATTCAAAGCCTGGGCCGGCGCTGTGCCGAAGTTGGCGGGCAATCCGCTCTATCACTGGAGTCATTTGGAGCTGCAGCGCCATTTTGGAATCAAGGAGCGGCTCAGCGGAGACAATGCGGAAGAAGTGTGGCACCGTTGCAATGAACAGCTTGCCGATACTTCCCTTCATGCCGCCGGCATTTTGCGGCGGTTCGATGTTCGCGTAGCCTGTACGACCGATGATCCGGCGGATGGGCTGGAGGCGCATCAGAAGCTACGCCGAACAGGCGATAGCTTTACTACCGTAGCGCCTACATTCCGGCCGGATCGGGCGCTGGACATTCAGGCTATGGATTTCGTGCAATACATAAAGGAACTGGAGCGGCGGGCGGGGCTCCGGATCGAAGATTATGACGACCTAATTCAAGTGCTAGGTCTTCGGATGGATGAGTTCCACCATAACGGATGCCGGTTAGCGGATCACGGCTTCGGAGATTTTCCGTATGAAGCCGCCACGGAGCGGGAAGTCCGGACGATTTTTGCTAAAGTCCTTCAAGGAGAGGCCATAACAGCTCTGGAAGAACGGAAGTACCGCACCTTAACTTTGCTGCGTCTGGGTGAAATGTATAATGCGCGCGGGTGGGCCATGCAGCTGCATATCGGTGCCATACGCAATAACAACGACCGGATGACCGGGCGTCTTGGCAAGAACAGCGGCTTCGACTCGATTCTCGACTATCATCTGGGCGCGGCCTTAAATGCCTTTTTGAATGAATTGGACAAAATGAATCGTCTTCCTAAAACGATCGTCTACAGTTTGTATCCTTACCATTACGAGCTTATCGCCACAACGATCGGAAATTTTCAAACCGGGGAAATCGCCGGGAAGCTCCAGTTGGGCGCGGCATGGTGGTTTCACGATCAGAAAGAGGGCATGCTTCAGCAGCTCAAGGCGCTATCCTCGACCGGGGTGCTCAGTACCTTTGTCGGCATGCTGACCGATTCGCGCAGCTTCATGTCGTTTCCACGTCATGAGTATTTCCGCCGGGTCCTTTGCCGGCTGCTGGGTGAATGGATCGACGAGGGGGAGCTGCCCGCCGATTACGATTACATCGGGGAGATGGTTCAAGACATCTGCTTCCACAATGCACAGCGCTATTTCGGCATTCCGGTGAACGAAGCTTGATTTGGGTAAAATTCGGCGCGATCTGCACATGGAATGCAGCGGCATCGTTTGGTACTTTGATGATAGCGTTATCATCAGGACAGGGAGAGGGTGCACAATTATGATCACTAAGGAACAATCGGGGGCTTTTTATACAGGGCAATACCGGAATCTGCTGGCGGAGTACGGCTATGGCGAGCAGGAGATCACCGAACGGTTGGAACAAACCTGGCAGGAGATGTTCGAGGGAGACGAAGATACGCGAATCTATCATGAATCCGGTGAGGATATGGGTTACATGATGGATACGGGTAACCTGGATGCGCGTACCGAAGGAATGTCTTACGGCATGATGATGGCCGTCCAAATGGATCGCCAGGATGTGTTCGACCGGCTCTGGAAATGGACGATGACTTATATGTATATGACGACCGGTGAAAATGCAGGCTATTTTGCCTGGTCCTGCGCTACCGATGGCTCGCGGTTGTCGGACGGGCCGGCGCCGGACGGGGAGGAGTATTTCGCGATGGCGTTATTTTTCGCGTCCCACCGCTGGGGAGATCGGGAAGCGCCGTTCGATTACGGTACTCAAGCCCGGGATTTGCTTCGGACATGTATTCACCGGGGTGAAGACGGCGTAGGTTACCCGATGTGGAACCCGGATAATAAGCTGATCAAGTTCATTCCGAACTGCGAATTTTCCGACCCGTCATATCACTTGCCGCATTTTTACGAATTGTTCGCATTGTGGGCCTATCCGGAAGATCGTTCGTTCTGGAAAGAGGCAGCCGAAGCCAGCCGCGATTATTTGAAAAAGGCTTGCCATCCCGTTACCGGTCTAGCTCCGGAATATGCCCACTATGACGGGACACCGAACCATGTGCGGGGCTTCGGACACTTCTTCAGCGATTCTTACAGAGTGGCCGCCAATTTGGGGCTGGACTGGGAATGGTTTGGGGCGGATGGTTGGGAACGGGAAGCGGCGGACCGGATTCAGGCGTTTTTCGCGGATAAACAGCCGGACGATTACCGCAGATACACAATTGAAGGAGAACCCTTCGAGGAAAAAGCGCTGCATCCCGTCGGACTTCTTGCCACGAATGCAATGGCTTCGCTTGCGGCAGAAGGGCCAAACGCTCGGGCGAGTGTGGAACTGTTCTGGAACACGCCGCTACGGACAGGGGTGCGCAGATATTACGATAACTGTTTATATTTGTTTGCCTTGCTTGCCCTAAGCGGAAATTTCCGTATCTGGATGCCGTGATAGTCTATAGAAAACGGAGAGCGGGAGCCTATGGCTCCCGTTTTTTTCTGTTTAGTTAGGAATCCAGTCTGATAGTGGCGGCTAGATACTCCCAGGTTGCAGGCTAAGTTTTTAATTGTTGATGCGCTTTAACGATTAGGGCCGAGATGTCGACGATTCGCTTACGCTCATTCATCGCCCGTTTACGCAGCACCTCGTAAGCCTCCGCCTCGGAGATCCGGTTTATTTCACACAAAATCCCTTTAGCGTGATCGATCCACTTCCTTTCCTCCAGTCGGGATACGAGTTGTGTTCGCTCCTCCATCCATTGCCGGCGTTCCAAGAAATGCTTGGCACCGAGATGAAGCGCCCAATGAAGCTCATTGGCGGACATGGAAGGAGTCAGGATGCCGTCAACCGGAATGTCGTCCTCGCCCTCACCCTCATTCTTACTCGATGCTAAGGACGAAACAGCTGTCATTTCACTGCACCACCACATTAAGGGGACAGCCTTCAACTTTGCCGTTAGATTGGCCCAGACACGGATGCCAGGAATAGGCATTTGAAGGACGACTGCGTCCGCCTCCCTGATCTTCCGGCGAATATCCCTCTCCACACTGGAGGCCAATACATCGTATCCGTAAGCTTTCAGTATGCGTTCAGGCTCGCAAAAGGGAGCGGAAGCACTCGGAGGAGACGCTTTTTCTCCTATCGGGGAGGTCTGATCGCGGATAATCAGCAGGAAATTCATCGGAAGGATGCCTCCTCTTTATTTCATTGGCCGATTTTCATTTCGAGATCATTTGAAAGGCAACAAACCTAACATGGAATCAACCTGTAGGAAACTTTCTTTATATTTTCTCGCTATTTTTCTGAGTTGGGAATGAATCATCAAGCCAATAATTTGTACTTTATGTTATAAAATGTGACATGATTTCCAGTGAATTATTAATTTGTGTTATATATATTGACATGGATTAAATTGTTGGTTATATTAACCTCAATAAATTAAATTTAATATTCTTTACGGACACAATGACGTGTCGGTATGAAGCGGCAACGGAGCCTGTCTTCGCAATTTAGGGATCAGCATGAAGGATATATTTTCATGTCTGTTCCCAGGCGGAGCGGGCTTTTTCTGTTTCTTATTAGTTCGCGGGAAGAGGAAAGATCGGGAGGAGAGAACCGGATATGGGTGAGAAAAAGAGATTGGTACTGGTAGGAAACGGGATGGCGGGTGTACGTACGATTGAGCATGTGTTGAAATTGGCGCCGGATACTTATGATGTTACTGTCTTCGGAGCGGAGCCTTATCCGAACTATAACCGGATTATGCTGTCATCGGTACTCGCGGGCGGGTCCAATATGAAGGACATCGTGATCAACGACTGGGATTGGTACAAAGAGAATGGGATCCGACTCTACACTGGGGACGCTGTTACCCGAATTGATACCGGGAATAAGAAGGTCATTTCCAAAGCGGGCGTGGAAGCGGGATACGATGAACTGATTCTGGCGACAGGCTCCAATCCGTTTATTCTCCCGATCCCCGGTGCGGATAAGGAGGGAGTGATCGGATTCCGGGACATTCAGGACTGTAACCGGATGATGGAAGCCTCTAAGAAATATAAAAAAGCGGCCGTTATCGGAGGCGGGTTGCTCGGATTGGAAGCGGCCAGAGGACTGCTTCATCTCGGGATGGATGTAACGGTGATCCACATTCACTCTTATTTAATGGAACGTCAGCTGGATGAGCCTGCGGCCAAAATGCTGCAACTGGAGCTGGAAGCCCAAGGCATGAAATTTATAATGCAAAAACAAACTGCCGGTGTACGGGGAGATCGTCGGGCCGAGGGACTTGATTTTGCGGACGGCAGCTCCCTGTTGGCCGATTTGGTCGTGATGGCCGTAGGTATTAAGCCGAATGTAGCATTGGCGAAAGCGTCGGGCCTGAAAGTGGAGCGCGGAATTGTGGTCGATGATTATCTGGAAACGAGCATGCCGGGCATATACGCTGTCGGCGAATGCGCGGAGCACCGGGGGATCGCTTACGGACTAGTGGCTCCATTGTATGAACAGGGCCAGGTCCTTGCCAAACGGCTGGCCGGGGTGGAGACACGCGGGTATGAGGGTTCTGTCACCTCTACGAAATTGAAGGTATCCGGGGTGGATGTGTTTTCGGCAGGGTTCTTCCAAGATGTGCCCGGAACGCGGTCGCTGCGGATTCAAGATGATCTGGACGGAACTTATAAGAAGATCGTATTGCAGGACGATAGGCTGGTCGGGGCCGTCCTGTTCGGAGATACCACAGACGGAGCTTCCCTGTTCTCGAAAATTAAGAATGGGGAGTCGATTGCCGGAAAGGAAAAGGAGCTTCTGCTCGGATTTCCTGCGGGAGGTGCCGGTGCTGGAGGAGAATCCCAAGCGGCAAGATTATCGGCTATGGCCGACGATGAAATCATCTGCGGCTGTAACGGTGTCAGCAAGGGCACGATTGTCGAAGCGGTGAAAGGCGGTTGCAGTACGGTCGGTGAAATTAAGACCTGCACGAAGGCCTCCGGCTCCTGCGGCGGCTGCAAGCCGCTGGTGGAGGGGCTGCTCCAGTTGTACGGAGATGGAATATCCGGTGAACCGGTCAAAGAAGGAATCTGTGGGTGTACCTCTTTGGGCCGCGAAGAAATCGTGGAGAGCATCAGAACGATGGGCTTGAAAAGTGTCAAAGAGGTCATGAACGTACTGGAATGGCACCAGCCGGAAGGCTGCTCCAAATGCCGGCCTGCCTTGAATTACTACTTGGGGATGCTGTGGCCGACGGAATACGTGGATGAGAAGGAGTCCCGATTCGTAAATGAACGCTACCATGCCAATATCCAAAAAGACGGCACCTTCTCAGTTGTGCCCCGCATCTATGGCGGCGTGACTTCACCGGCCGACCTTAAAAAAATCGCGGAGGTTGCAGAAAAATATGATGTTCCCATGGTGAAGTTTACCGGAGGACAGCGGATTGACCTGCTTGGGGTGAAGAAAGAAGATTTGCCTAAAGTATGGGCGGAGCTGGATATGCCTTCCGGCCACGCCTACGGCAAAGCATTGCGTACGGTGAAGACCTGCGTAGGTTCGACCTTCTGCAGGTTCGGCACCCAGGATTCGATCGGCATGGGAATTCGGTTGGAGAAAGCTTTTGAACGGCTTAACACGCCGGGGAAGGTGAAGCTTGCCGTTTCCGGTTGTCCGCGTAATTGCGCAGAGGCAACGATCAAGGACTTGGGCGTCGTGGCCATCGATGGAGGTTGGGAGATCTATGTCGGCGGAAACGGCGGCGTGAAAGTAAGGGCGTCGGATTTGCTCTGCACGGTGAAGACGGAGGATGAAGTCATGGAATGGACGGCCGCCTACTTGCAGTATTACCGGGAGCAGGCCAGCTGGAACGAACGTACGGCACAGTGGGTGGAGCGTGTCGGGCTCGGTACGATCAAGGCGGTGCTGGAGAACCGCGAGGAACGGGAGAAGCTTGCTGGTCGGATCGAAGAGACGCTAAGCCGCACGACAGACCCTTGGAAGGAGATTATCGAAACTGAGTCGCTGCGCAAAAACTTTGAGCCGTTGGCCAGTGTTCAGCCGGTAATCGGATAACCGATTGGCGGCTCGAGGAACGAACGGGCTTGTTACGGAAAGTGTTATCCATATTGTATAGGAGGGGAACGGCGATGATAACGAAAATTAAGGTGGCCCAATTGCAGGAGATTGATGGGCAAGGAGCGCGTACGCTTGCGGTCGGGGATAAGGAAATCGCCGTATTCCGGCTTAGCGACGGGAGCGTTCGGGCAATCGAGAACCGTTGTCCTCATAAAGGGGGGCGGCTTTCGGAGGGGATGGTGTGCGGTTCTTCGGTTCACTGCCCTCTTCACGATTGGAAAATCAATCTGCACACGGGCCGAGTTCAAGAGCCGGATCATGGAATGGTAACCGTTTATGAGACCGAAGTGGACGCCGAGACCGGCTCCGTATATATCACCGTGGATTAAAGAAGGAGGATGAGACCGATGGATTATGTAAAGCCTGCCGAAGTGCTGGAATCGATGGTTGAGACAGGGGCGAACAAAGCTTCGTTGACTGTTTCTCAGATGCTTGTCAAAGGGTTTCTGGCCGGAGCGATTTTGGCCTTTGCCACGACGCTTGCTTTTACCGCTACGGCACAGACTTCGCTGGGGATGGTGGGAGCGCTGATTTTTCCCGTCGGTTTCGTGATTATCATTCTGCTCGGGCTTGAGTTGGTGACCGGCAGCTTTGCGCTCATCCCGCTCGCGGTTCTGGAACGAAAGACAACATTCTCAAGGATGCTGGCGAATTTCGGCTGGGTCATTCTCGGTCATCTGCTGGGTTGTGCTGTATATGCGGTTCTGTATGGCCTGACCATTACGAAAATGGGTACCGATATGAGTCACCCCATGGTGCAGACTCTGATCCAGGCCAGCGAGACCAAAACGATCGGTTATGCATCCATGGGTTTGTCGGGCATGGGGCTGGTAGTTATCAAGGCGGTGCTGTGTAACTGGATGGTCACGCTGGGAGCGGTGATGGCGTTGACCTCACGTTCTACGACAGGAAAAATTGTGGCGATGTGGCTGCCGATTCTAATCTTTTTTGGCCAAGGCTTCGAGCACGCGGTCGTCAATATGTTCGTCATCCCAGCGGGAATGATGTTGGGGGCGGATGTCAGTTTGTCCGATTGGTGGCTGTGGAACCAGCTTCCCGTTTTGGTCGGTAACCTTGTAGGCGGCGTGTTGTTTACGGGACTGGGATTGTATGTCTCTTATAAAAAGAAAGCTGCTTCTGGCTCCAAGCTTGCGGTTGTCCGCAGTACCCCGGAAGTGCCGGATCATCGGTTGACTCCGGCGGCGGCGCCCGGAACGGGGGATGGGGTATGATCCGGCCGGGGTTGGTAAGTATCGTAGGCGCGGGTCCTGGCGACCCTGAATTAATCACGGTCAAGGCGCTCAAAGCTCTTCGCGGGGCGGAAGTGATCCTGTACGACCGCCTCGTGAACGAGGAATTGCTCTCGTACGCCGATGCCCGGGCGTTGCGGATTTATTGCGGCAAGTCGCCGGGACAACACGCGATGACGCAGGAGATGATTCAGCGGCGCCTGATCGATTACGCCCTGGAAGGAAAACGGGTGGTTCGCCTGAAGGGCGGCGATCCGTTCGTCTTCGGGCGCGGCGGGGAAGAGGCGCTGGCACTGGCCGCCCGCGGAATTCCGTACGAGGTGATCCCGGGTATCACCTCGGCGATCGGCGCGGCGGCGGCCAGCGGCATACCGCTGACACATCGCGGCGTAGCGGCGTCGTTCGCCTGCGTTACGGGCAGCCGCTGCCCGGGGGGAACGGATGGGCCGGGCGGAGGCGGACCGCCCATCCGCTGGGATTTGCTGGCCCATGCCGTCGATACGCTGGTGATCTACATGGGAGTGGGCCAGCTGCGGGAGATCCGCGCCGAGCTGCTGAAGCACGGCAAGGCCGGCACCACGCCGACGGCGCTGATCGAGAGCGGCACGACCGGCCGCCAGCGTACGTTCGTTAGCACGCTGGCGGAAGTGCATAAGCTGGCCGCCGCCGTCCAGTTGAGCAACCCGGCGCTGATCGTGGTTGGCGAAGCAGCTGCGATCCGGGAGCAGCTTCGCCAGCTTCAGCATCAAGCGGCGGTTAGGATCGGTTAGTGAAAAAATAGACTCAAAATGCATCTGTGTACAAGACGCATTTTGAGTCTATTTGTGTTTGCTGCGAAAGCTTATCCGTTTTTGATTTCGGCCAGCAGTTCGTACGAACGGAGGCGGGCCTTGTGGTCGTATACCTGGGCGGCGACGATCAATTCATCGGCCTGGGTCTCCTGTATAATCTCCTCCAGCCGGGCGCGTACCGTTTTGGGCGAGCCAATGGCGGCGAAGCCTAGCTGCCGTTGAACGAGCGCTTTTTCCTGCGGTGTCCAGATCGACTCCATGCTGTCGACCGGGGCGCTGAGCTGCCCGGTCCGGCGGCGGATCAGGTTCAGGAACTGCTGCTCCTGAGATGTCGCCAGCCTGCGTGCTTCAGCATCGGTATCGGCTACGATAACGTTGACGCCGGCCATCGCATACGGCTTCTCCAAAAATTCCGACGGCCGGAAATGGCCGCGGTACAGATCGAACGCCGGTAGCAAGTAATCCGGCGCAAAATGGCTGGCGAAGGCGAACGGCAGGCCTAGCGCGGCGGACAGCTGGGCGCTGAAGCCGCTGGAGCCGAGCAGCCAGATCGGGACGTTCAAGCCTTCGCCGGGAATGGCCCGGACCCGCATCGACGAGCCGGATACGGGCTGGAAATAATCGCGGAGCTCGCGCAGCCGCTCCGGGAAATCCTGGCCGTCGCTGCCGGGCCCGCGACGCAGCGCTTGCGAGGTCAGCTGGTCGGAGCCCGGCGCCCGGCCGAGGCCGAGGTCGATCCGGCCCGGGTACAGCGACTCGAGCGTGCCGAACTGCTCGGCGATCACGAGCGGTGAATGGTTCGGCAGCATGATGCCGCCGGAACCGACCCGAATCGTGCTCGTTCCGCCGGCGACATGGCCGATCACCACGGACGTAGCCGAGCTTGCGATGCCGGGCATGCTGTGGTGCTCGGCAAGCCAGAAGCGGAGATAGCCCCATTTTTCGGCATGCTGAGCGAGGTCGAGCGTATTTTGCAGAGATTGAGTCGCCGTGCTTCCGGCGGTAATCGGTGCAAGATCCAATATGGACAGGGGAATCGTGGACAGCCGTCTGTTATTGGAATCGGTAGCGGAATGGAGACCATAATTAAGATCAGACATGAATTCGATACCTCCTGATAAGTTAGTTTTGCTAGTGAACAGCGGGATCATACTTTAGGTTCCGGTTTAAGGAAAGGTATGCACTCTTCACGAACTTTAGATCACTATCATACCAAAAGTAACTGGGGAATTGAAAGTTATGGGCTGGAACCAAAGGCAAATGCCTTGTTTTTAGTGTTGTGTTGGTGATGTTTGGCGCAGTTGCACAAAGTTTGAGTGCTTGCATCCCGCGCGTACGTGTCTATATGGGGCAAAACTCCCCTTATGAACAAATTTAACTGTAAAACCTGCAGCTATTTTTTGGATTAGGGAATGATTGAGAAAAATAACTGTAAAACCTACAGCTAATTTAGCATGTTTTACAGTTTAGCAGGCTAATTGCGGGAATTAACTGCAGGTTTTACAGCTAATTAGTTATATTGGCCTGAATCAGTGAAATTAACTGTAGAATATCCAGTTAATTTCTCCTGAGGCAGGGATAATCATCCCTGAGTTCCAACTTTGCACCAAGCTAGTTAGGCATTGGCTTTGCGCCAGTTCCAAAGTAATCTAATTACTCGATGTAACTATCCCCCTCCCAAGCAACCTCACCGTATCAAGTAACTATCCTCCTCCCGAGCAACCTTGCCGCACCAAGCAACTATCCTCCTCCAATTCAACCTTGCCGCACCAAGCAACTATCCTCCTCCAATTCAACCTCGCCGACCAAGCAACTATCCCCCTCCCAAGCAACCTCACCGTATCAAGTAACTATCCTGCCCCCGAGCACCTCACCGCCGCCAAACAACTATCCGCTCCCAAGCAACCTCACCGTATCAAGCAACTGTCCAACTCGCGATCAACCTCACCGCATCAAGTAACTATCCCACTCCCGAACAACCTCACCGCATCAAGTAACTATCCCACTCCCGAACAACCTCACCGCCACCAAGCAACTATCCCCTCACCCGAAGGACTTGTCCCAAGTGTGTCCGGGGATTTCCGCCTTTATCTTAAGTCGGCTAACGGATTGTTAAGCAAGCTCCCAAATGTCCTATATACCGAGCGACCCTACGCAACAAAAAAAACGGCCCGCCAAGCACCAAGTGCTTTTGAGCCGTTTTTAGCCAATCCTTTTTCTTTTACTTATTCTCTCAATCCATTCGGTTCGATCCACCAACCCATTCTCTCCAATCCGCGAGAGCGGATCGGGAGGGATCAGCCTTTCACCGCGCCGGCGACAACGCCTTTGACGATGTATTTTTGCAGGAAGATAAATACGACGATGGAAGGCAGGACGGCCATCACCATGGCGGTCATTGCATACTGCCAGTCCGAGGTGTACTGCCCGACGAAGGTGTAGGCAGCCAGGGTCAGCGTTTTGGTGTCCGGCGAGCCGTTGACCATCAGGAGTGGAAGCAGGAAGTCGTTCCAGATCCACATGACGTCGATGATGATGATCGTGGTCGTTACGGACTTGAGCAGCGGGAAGATTACGCTGAAGAACAGCCGGAATCCGGATGCGCCGTCGATAGTGGCACTTTCGTCGATTTCTTTAGGGATGCCTTTTACGAAACCATGATAGATGAACAGAGCCAGCGGTGCGCCGAAGCCCCAATACATGATACCCAGTCCCCAGGTACTTTCAGAAAGATGCAGGTTTTTCGCCATTTGGAGGACGGTCAGCATGATGGACTGGAACGGAATAAGCATCGGCATAATGCACAGGAAATAGATGATCGAGCTTGTTCTGGATTTCGTCCGTGCCAGTTTATAAGCGGCGATGGAGGAGACCAGAATGATCCCTGCCAGGCCCAGGATCGTAATCACGGCGTTGTTCAGGAACAGCCGCGGGTAGTTGATGAAATTCCAAACGTATGAGTAATTCTCGAACACCAGGGATTTCGGAAGCGCGATAACGTCGGTCATGACCTCGGAGAAGCTTTTTAAGGAATTGATTATGGTCAGGAACAACGGATACAGGAATATCAAGGACAAAATGACCATCACGACTTCAAGGACGATGCGTCCGGCTCTGTTGGTTTTCATTAGGCCTCAACCTCCCTGCGTTTGAAGATCGTCAATTGAATGACGGTGATGACGAGAACGGCCACGAACAGAATAAGCGCTTTGGCTGTGCCGTATCCGTACAGATTGTTCTGGAAAGTGTCGCGGTAGATATCGTAAGCCACGGAATAAGTAGTTCCGCCGGGTCCGCCTCCGGTCAACGACAGGATGACGTCGAATACTTTGATCGAGTTGGTCAGCGCCATAAATACGGAAATCGTAATGGATGGTGCCAGCAGCGGCAGCGTAATATTGAAGAACCGGCGAACCGGGCCGGCCCCGTCCACGGTGGCCGCTTCTTTCAAGTCATCCGGCACCGATTGCAGACCGGCAATATAAATGACCAGGTAAAAACCGATCGATTGCCATAAGGAGACGAACAGTACAGAGATAAATGCGAGCCCCGGTTCACCGAGCCAACTGAGCTGGAAAATGCCCCAGCCGGTGCTTGCCCCCAACGATTCGAAGCCTTGCATAAAAATAAATTTCCAGATAAAGCCGACAATGACCAAGCTGAGAATGTACGGAATAAAGAAAGCGGCTCTCAGCCAGTTCGTCGATTTCAGCTTCATGTCCAGCACCAAAGCCAGCAGAATGGCCAGTACATTAACCAGAATGATATAGAGAACGGCATATTTCACGGTGAACCAGGCGGCGTGCGTGAAGTTCGCGTCTCCCATAAAAATTTGCTTAAAGTTGTCAAGTCCGACGAATTTCGGATGCTTGGAGATCCCGTTCCATTTGGTCAGGGAGTAGCGAATCGTCATAATGAACGGATAATAAAATACAGCGATTACACAAATCAGGATCGGTAGCGTAAATGCTCCGAATTCAAGTCTTTCGGCCCGTCTTCTCCCTTGTTTAAACATAAATGCACCTCTTTTTTCCCGGCGACACGTAGCGTCGCCTATGGATTTCTTTATGTCGGGTTCAAAGTTGACTTTTTGAACATCGTCTATAATGTATTATAGAGCAGGGAATAATCCGCCCTAAATGGATTTAAGAAAACAGTTAAGGGTAAAAAGGTGAACTGTAAAAGAGTGAACACGAAGCTTTACGCCGAAGGATGAGCGCCATGATCGAACGCATAAGAAGAGCTTTCAGAAGCCTGGTCGACATAATGTCGGGCCGGCTGGTCAATAAGCTTATTTTGTTTTTTTCCACGATAATTATCCTCGTTGTCGGATCTTTGACCATAATTTCCTATCAGATCATTCAACGGGAATCCGTCGACCACAATATGTCCAGTACGGCAAACAATTTAAAGCTGGTCAATCAGAACCTGGAGGATTATTTGGACGGGATCGAGCAGTTGTCGTTGCCGCAGATACGTTATGACGATCTGGTCCGGGCCATTATCAATGAAGATGAGGATTACGCCTCCAAAATGTATTTGGAGGATTACCTGCGGAACCTTTTTTATTCACGCAATGATTTAAACAGTATCTACATCTACCTGATTGGCCAGGGAAAATACTATTCAATTACCCAGGAGGCTTACGATACCAAGCTGAAGGTTAGCTATGAGGCTCAAATCCCTTATCAGGACTGGTACAAGCATGCCATGGAAAGTCCGAACAACCGGTCCTACCAATCCTTTGCCGACCCGAATGAGAACCCGGGGTATTCCGCGATTACCGACCCCGGGTTTATGGCTTATCACCGCGTGATCCGGTCTATCGCTTCCAGGGAGCCCAGGGCGGTTATTTCTTTTTATTTGAAGCCAACCATGAAGAATGAAATTATGAAGGATATCCCGTTTGAGAACGGGGAGCATCTCTTGTTCCTGGATCCCGACAACGTCCCGTTTCACTCGGACGACCTGGAATTCTATAACCGCATGAAGCAGGCGGACTTGCTGCCTCGATTGGAGCAGCAGAAGGAGCGGGAGCCGATCACCTGGACTACGGGGGATAAGAAGTACCTGATCGTGTACAACGTCGGTGAACAGGACGGGTGGAAGCTGATCAAACCGATCCCTTACAGCAACATCTACGAGGCGGCGCGAAAAACGCGGGACCTGAATTACCTCATAGGCTTATTGTTTCTTTTAATATCCGTAATTCTTGTGACGTTGATCTCTAACGCGATAACTCAGCCCCTTAAGAAGCTGTCCCGCCAAATGAGGCGTTTCAGCGAAGGGAGCTTTGATGTGACGGCGCCGGTGAAGGGACGTGACGAGTTGGCTTATCTGTCCCGGCATTTCAACCGGATGGTCACCCGCACCAACGACTTGATCAATGAACGGTACAAGATGAAGCTGGTGGAGAAGAACGCGATCCTGAAAGCGCTGGAAGCCGAGATAAATCCGCATTTCTTGTATAATGCGCTTCAGGCCATTTCCACCAAAGCCTTAAAGAGCGGGGATGATGACGTTGCGGAAATGGTGGACGCGCTGGCCTTCACGCTCCGATATTGCATAAGCGGGAAAGACATCGTATACGCTAAGGAAGAGCTGCGGCATATAGACCGTTATCTGGCTCTGCAAAAGGCGAGATTCGGCAGCCGGCTCGAGGTTGAAGTCGAGTGGGACGAGTCGTTGATGGAGTTGCAAATTCCAAAACTGTCAATCCAATCGTTAGTTGAAAATTCGATCAAGCACGCAGTTGAAAAGGTGTCGATAGGAATCACGATCAAAATTAGCGCCGGGCTGGAAGAGAGTCATGCGGTAATCCTAGTGGAGGATAACGGCCCCGGTATTTCTCCGGCTCGTATGGAACAAGTATTGCAGTCCTTCCGCACGGAATGGGAGGAGCAAGAAGGAGAGAATATCGGACTGAAGAATCTGAACACCCGGCTGAAGCTGCTGTATGGGGAAGAGGCCGGTTTAGAGATAGAGAGCGGAGAAAACGGAACGAAAATGAGGATGCTGATTCCGCGGGGAGGCCAGAGTCATGTATAAAGTGCTCATCATTGATGACGAGGAGCCGCTGCGCGAGGCGATTTCAATTCTTGGCGATTGGGAAGGGCTGCAGGTTGACGAGGTATTGGAAGCGACGGATGGAGTGTCCGGGCTGGAAATGCTGAAGGCGCACAAGCTGGATCTGGTCATCGTCGATATGAAAATGCCGGAGATGAACGGGGTGGAATTCCTGCGGATCGTGGAGTCGGAATACCCGGAGCTGCTGACGATCGTCATCAGCGGGTACAACGATTTTGAATTTACCAGGCAGGCCATTCACTCCAAGGTGGTCGATTATTTGCTGAAGCCGATTAACCGGCAGGATTTGAATCAGGCGCTGCGCAAAGCGATCGGGCTTTTGGAGGCGAAGCGGCAGGTTCGAAGTGAATCCATTACCCGCAATATCGCCTACAATATGTCGCTGCCGAAGCTGAAGGAAAAAATTTATTTATCGATTATAGAACGCAGTTTGAAAAAACAGAGCAACAAAGCCTTTCTGGCGCTGATCGGGGCGGAGGACGAAAACCTCCGTTACGGAGCGTTTGTGCTGCGCATTCTTAATATGGAGTCGATCCGCGACAGCCGCTTTAACTCCGATACCGAGCTGCTGTATTTTGCCGTCGCCAATGTCATTAACGAGATGTCGGACGATCGTCTGCAGTGCTTCAGCTTCGCGAATCCCAAGCAGGAGCGGGAAGTCATAGCCGTCTATACTTCACGTGGCGGATATCCTCAAGAGCTTCTGTTTCAATCGGAACAATTATTAAAAAAAGTGGTGTCGACCTTAAGCTCGCTATTCGGCATTATCTCGGCTGGCGGGGTGGGGACGCCCTGTTCCGACGCCCTGGAGCTTGCCGATTCTTATGAAGCGGCCAGTTCCTCGGTGCAGGCGGTCGATCTGTTGAAGCTGACAGGTAAGGCGGTTATCGGTCCTCAGGACAAGCTGCCGAACCGGGATGTTCATTCCTTGACGGGGCGGGTATCGATACTGCGCAGTACACTGGAAGCCGGGAACCTGAATCAGGCAAAAACCATACTCGGAGAATTTATTAAGAAAGTAAGGACTTCCGGGCTGTTCAGCTTGGGGGATGCCGATCGCATGATCCGCGAGATGGTGGTGCTTTTTAACGATATCGCGCTGGAACTGGGCGT
The DNA here is from genome assembly GCF_018101095.1 of Paenibacillus sp. Marseille-P2973. Classification (NCBI taxonomy): domain Bacteria; kingdom Bacillati; phylum Bacillota; class Bacilli; order Caryophanales; family Paenibacillaceae; genus Paenibacillus; species Paenibacillus sp. Marseille-P2973. The sequence continues at coordinate 101,743 of NZ_JAGQEH010000008.1, read as the reverse complement.
GCCTGCCGACAAAATGCCTTCTTCCGGAGGAGAGCGGGCACTTCGGTCCTTCCGTTTGCAAACCGATTTCGCTACTTTCGATGAATTCGAGAGCCTGCTCATGCGAATACTGGAATACTACAGCGAGCAAATCCGCAAGTCGATAGCCGGGGATCGCTCGTTCAACGTGGATGATATCAAGGAGTATATTGATAACCACTATTTTGAGGATATTAAGATTTCCATGTTTACGGAGAAGTACTTTCTCAGCCGGGAGTATCTGATGAAGCTGTTTAAGCAGCAGTTCGGTTACGGAATTCATGAATATGTGCAAAAGGTTCGGATGGACAAGGCCCAGCAATTGCTTGACGATTCATCCCTGAAAATTCAGGACATTTCAGAGATGCTCGGGTACAAGGATAAGAACTATTTCAGCAAAGCCTTCCGGAATTATTATTCCGTTTCGCCGTCCGAATACCGAAATCAACGTGCCGGAGAGGGCAAAAAGTGAACTGGATGACAACTTCACTTTTTTACCCTTAAATCATCACTTATCTACATTTTTATCCTGCTGCCTTTTCATTAGAATAAGGACCATAGCAGGCAAGGCCTCTAGACAACATACACAAGAAAGCGGGGTTTGAATTTATGAAAAAGAAGATTTGGGCCGGCCTTTTCAGCTTGACTCTGATCATGGGACTGTTGTCCGCTTGCGGCGGCAATAACGGTGCCAATGAAGGGGCAAACGGAGCAAATACCGGAAACAACGGTGCCGCTAACGACAACAAGAAAGTTACGATCAACATGTTCACCGCTTCTCCGGAATATACGAATGCGTTTAATGCTTACATCGAAGAATACAAAAAGGTAAAACCGAACGTTACGATTAATCTGGAAATCATGCAAGCCGACTACAACACGGTGCTGAAGTCGAGAATCGCAGCAGGCAGTACGCCTGACGTATTCCAGACGACGGCAGGCGGGGACATCGACACCTATGCCGAGTACAGCGCAGATCTTACCGATGAGCCGCTGGCGGCAGCCATGACCGACGCCGTTCGCGCCAACATGAGCTCCACGGACGGCAAGGTGCTCGGACTTCCGGTTAAGGGCAATCTGTTCTCGCTGGTTTACAACAAGAAGCTCTTTGACGAAGCGGGAATTACGGAGTTCCCAAAAACAACAGCTGAAATGGACGACGCCATCTCCAAGCTGGAAGCCAAAGGAATTACGCCTTTCGCCAATGCTTATAAAGAATGGTGGGTATGGAAACACATTTTCCAACATTTTGTTGATGCCGCCGCTCAAGACGCAGGCGTGACTCCAAAAGAGCTCGTTGACAAGTTCATTGCCGGTGACGCAAAAATCAAAGATTATCCGGTTCTCTACAACAACTTCTTCGCTTATGTAGACACTACGATTAAACATGGTACGGATAAGCCGCTCGAACGCGACAGCAACGCGCAAGTCAGCGACTTTGCTTCGGGTAAAGCCGCGATTCTGAACGGTAAAGGCGCATGGGATGAAGAAGCGATCAAGAAAATTACGCCGGACATCCAAATCGGCATCGCAGGTTACCCTGTCAGCGACAAGGCCGAGCAATCCATGATTATTACCGGTGCCGACCAAGCGCTGCGGATTAACAAAGATTCCAAGGTCGCTAAAGAAACGATCGAATTCTTTAACTGGCTGTACACTTCGGAATACGGGAAAAACTGGTTCTCCGGCGTAGCCAAAGTAATTCCTCCAATCAAGGATGCTCCGCTTCCGGATTTGGATATGCCGAAACAAATGGACGAAATTTTGAAGACTCAAGCGTCGGGCGATCTGGCCATCAACTACTCGCTGGATACGTTCCATCAAAAATTCGGTGAAATTATGCAAGCATACATCGGCGGCAGCAAAAACAAAGACCAAGCCGTAACTGAAATCGAGCAAGCTTGGGTGCAATTGGGCTCTGCTCAATAACACAAAGGCCGCTTAAACTAAAACGCAGCACCGGGCGGTGCTGCGTTTTGTTTATTTTTGGATACGGTAGTAATAAAATTAGCTTCATAGGATTACGTCACCTTTACGGAGGATTACAAAGAAGGCAGGTGTGAACGACAATGTCCCAAATTTATAATTTTTCGGAAAACGGACTTTATCTGGTTCTCGAAGTGACCGGGGAGAAAGATGTGCGGCTGCTTCATTTCGGGGCAACTCCCTATGATGCGCAGACGGTGACTGAAGCGCAAAAGCCGGGCTTCCGGCTGATGGAACTGCAGCTTACCGGAGAAGACCGAGCGGAGTATCACGGAAGAACGCATCGGGCGACCTATCCGGGCTTGCGCATGCAATATGACGGTCATGAGGATACCCGGAATTCAATCGGGCGCAAGCTGGAAATCAGCTTGAAGGACCCGGTGACTTCGCTGCGGGCGGTTCAGCATTTTCAATTTTATGATGGAATTCCGGTTGCGCGGGTCTGGGCGGTCTTGAGCAATGACGGAACGGAAGCCTTGGGCGTGGAGTACGTTTCCAGCTTTGCATTGACTGGGATCGATAAAGAGGGCCAAGCTTCCCGGGATGACAAAATGAAGCTGTTCCTTCCGCACACCGGGTGGCAGAGCGAACTTCAATGGAGATCCTACCGTCTTCCGGAGCTCGGTTTGTCGCATTTGACGGACCGTACTTCTAAGCGGGTGTCCTGCAGCAATACCGGCTCCTGGTCGGCCGCCGAGCACATCCCGATGGCGGTGCTGGAAAACGAGGAAGCGGGATCGAGTCTCTTTTGGCAAATTGAGCATAACGGCTCCTGGCACTGGGAAATCATCGATCAGTATAATCATCTTAATTTGCTCATCAGCGGCCCGACTGAGCATGATAATCACTGGTGGGTTCAGCTTGAGCCTGGAGAAGAATTTGTAAGTGTACCGGTTGCTGTGGGGACGGTAAGCGGAGGCTTTGAGCAAGCGATCGGGGCGTTGACCCGGTATCGGCGGGTGATTCGCCGACCCAATGAAGATAACCGTAAGCTGCGCGTCATCTTCAACGACTATATGAACTGCCTGTGGGGCAGCCCGACAACGGCCAAGCTGCTGCCGCTTATTGATGCTGCCGCTGAGGTAGGGAGTGAGTATTTCTGTATCGATGCCGGCTGGTATGCGCCGGGTGAATGGTGGGATGGCGTAGGAGAATGGCTGCCGTCCGAGGAACGATTCCCTGAGGGAATCAAATACGTGCTGGATTACATCCGCACCAAAGGAATGATCCCGGGGTTATGGCTGGAGCTGGAGGTCATGGGCATCAACAGTCCGAAGCTGAAGGAAACGGATGACAGCTGGTTTTTCATGCGGCATGGCAAACGGGTTAAGGACCGGAGCCGCTATCAACTGGATTACCGCAATCCGCAGGTGACCGCGCACGCGACGGAAGTGATCCGCCGCCTGGTCGAGGATTACGGGGTCGGCTATATCAAGATGGACTATAACATTAATGCGGGAATCGGGACCGAGCGCGAAGCGGACAGCTTCGGAGACGGGCTTCTGCAGCATAACCGGGCCTATCTGGAATGGCTGGACGGAATCTTCGCCCGCTACCCGGATCTGGTCATCGAGAACTGCTCCAGCGGTGGTATGCGAATGGACTATGCCATGCTTAGCCGGCACAGCATCCAGTCCACCTCGGATCAGGAGGACTACGTGAACTATGCGGCCATTGCAGCGGCATCACCGTCCGCGCTGACTCCGGAGCAATCGGCGATCTGGTCGTATCCGCTGCGGGAGGGCGATGACGAAGAGGTCGTGTTCAACATGGTGAACGCCCTGCTGCTTCGTGTCCATCAGAGCGGACATCTTGCCGAACTGAGCCCGCGGCGCCGGGAGCTGGTCAAGGAAGCGCTCGATTACTACAAAACGATCCGCGGCGATATTCCGGAGGCGCTGCCGTTCTGGCCGCTCGGCTTGCCGACGCAGCAGGACGATTGGGTCAGTCTCGGACTCCGCAAGGATGACCGCGTGTATCTGGCCGTCTGGCGGGTACGGTCCGAAGAGTCGGGCAGTCGGGCGGAGAAGGTCATCCCGCTGAATTGGCTGAAGGGTAAGCAGCTGGATGTACATTGTGCTTATCCTCAGGGCTTTGCGGGTGAGTTTCATTGGAACCCGGCGGACGGGGAGTTGAAAGTCAGCTTGCCGGCCGTGAAGACGGCGAGATTGTTTGAAATCCGCATAAAAGAATAAGCGGAATGAAGAAAGGACCGTATTCACAACCTATGGGGGAATACGGTCTTTCGTTTGGGTTGACATGAAACCAATTGGTTTCATATAATGAAATCACGAAATGAAACCAAATGGTTTCTAATTTTAGATTTCTGGTTTGTGTGTTCTGGTTTTGATATCAATCTGAAGGGAGAATTTATATTTATGGAACATAACGCAAACAGCACATTGCCGGACATCCGGCATACGATTTTATTGCATGCAACGGCAGAGAAGGTCTGGGAAGCAGTAGCAACTGCGGAGGGGTTGTCCTCCTGGTTTATGCCGAATGATCTTAAGCCGGTGGTCGGGCATGAGTTTCATTTGCAGGCAGGTCCTTTCGGGGAGTCCCCGTGTAAAGTAACGCTAGTAGATCCTCCGAACAAGTTGTCCTTTAATTGGGGCAAAGACTGGACGCTTACTTTTGAACTGGTGGAAATAGAGGGGCAAATTGAGTTTACGGTGATTCATGGCGGCTGGACGGCGGATCAGGTTACGGAGTTCGGCGAGCCTCATACAATCGTGCGCGACCGTATGGACCAAGGCTGGGGCGGGTTGGTCAACAAGCTGTCCGCCTACGTCGGGGGTTGACGATGCCGGCCGCCGCGCCGAAGCAGGATGTGTTCCAGGCGGTCGCGGATCCGACCCGGCGCAAATTGTTGAGCCTGCTCGGCGACCGCGAGCTGCCGCTAAAGGACCTCACCGGCCATTTTCCGATGAGCCGGACTGCCGTCTCCAAGCATCTGCGCGTTCTTACGGATGCCGGATTGGTAAGGGAACGGAAGGTTGGCCGGGAGACCCGTTATCGGCTTGACGCCGATCCGCTGCAAGAGCTGAAGCGCTGGCTGTCCTACTTCGATCGCTTCTGGGAGAACAAGCTCTCTATGCTGAAGCATTATGTCGAAGCGGACTCGGACAGCGGCATGGCAACGGAAGCGGCCGCTCCTCTCCGTCTGGCCGAGGCAGGGCCTTCGCCCTCGTCTTTGCAGGCTCCGGCTAATAAGGCAACATTGCCGCAATCGGACAACGAGGAGAGATCCGGGGAGTGAATAGCTCCGCGACTGAATCTTGGCCTGCCAACGAATTAAATTAACGGGAAAATCTACAGCTAATTGGTCCGTAAATGCTTCATTTGCCGAATTAGCTGCAGAACCTACAGTTATTCCGAGCGTATTTAGCCCAAAGTAATAAAAACACAAAAAATAACTGGAGGTTTTCCAGTTATTTTTTTCTTATCTAGAGATCGGGTGAAATTAACTGCAGAAATTCCCGTTATTTTTCTTAAAGCCGACTTATGCGCCGCCTATGTACATAATCCTTCTAGTGTTCTGCTAGTTACCCTTCTGCAACAGTTTCTGAAGAAACATATCCACGGCTAAAGTGGGGGAAGCCTGCTTATTTCGGATCAGGGAGAAATTGCGCTGCAAAGGAGCGCCGTTGGTTTCGATTTCGAGCAACTCACCTACGGCGAGCTCTTTACGGACGACCCAGCGGGAGAGCAGGGCGATGCCGAGACCGGCGGCGACCGCTTCCTTTACGCCTTGGCTGCTATTGAAGACATAGGAATGTCTCATGCTCAGGTCGCGCTCCTGCAAGAAACGGTCGCTGAATGCCCGGGTGCCGGAGCCGCTTTCCCGCAAAACCCAGACTCTGTCCTGCAGATCGGACCATTCCGCCCGGCGAAGCGAGGACAGCGGATGCTCGGGAGCGGCCACCACGATCATTTCATCCTTCATGTAAGGCGTAACCTGCAGATCGGATTGATCGGGAACTTCGCCTTCCACCAGACCGAGATCGAGTTGGCTGAGCCGGACGTCCCGGGTGACCTCCTCCGTATTGCCGATCATGACTTGCAATTCCACTTCCGGATAGGCTGCGGCAAACTCCGCCAGCGGACGCGGCAAAATATATTCTCCGATCGTAAAGCTGGCGCCGATATGAATGGAGCCGGTCACAATCTCATGCAGCAGCCGGATTTCCTGTTTCGCATCCTCATACAATGCCAGAATCTGCTTCGCCTGGCGGTACAAGATCTCGCCCTCCTCCGTCAGCTTCACATGCTTAGGGGAGCGGTTCAACAGCTGGGCTCCGAATTCATTTTCAAGATTGCGGATATGCATGCTGACCCCCGGCTGGGACAAGTTTAGCAGTTCGGCCGCCCGGGAGAAATGGCACTGCTCGGCCACCGTTACAAATACGCGAAGTGTTTCCACGATCAAGTCCTTCACTTCCTCTCTCACTCCATTTTATCTCTACCCCATGATCGCAACAATCCAATCATTAGTATTTCTGATGATAGGGATAGCTGATTCGTATTTCACTTTCCTGGCCTGCGGAGATAACATGAACGTACAGACCGCGCGGATCCTTTCTAACTCAACAGGCTTGGAGTGAACAACATGGCACAAACGGTACAGACATCAATGAAAGCACGACCGTATAAACGGAGTCAAAAATCAGGTTTTGTGCAGGGACTTGGCTTGACCTTGCTGCTTGCGGCGGCAGCTAAATGCTTGTCGCTAATTCCGTTTTTAAATATTATGGGCCAGCTTGTAATTGCGATTATCCTGGGCATGGTTTGGCGGGCCGTGTTTGGCGTTCCGGTCAAGGCTGCGGGAGGCGTTTCATTTTCGAGCAAAAAATGTCTCCGCTTCGGAATCATTCTTCTCGGCATGCGGCTGAACTTAGGAGATATCGTCCGGGCCGGACCCGGTGTGTTCGTCATTGCATTACTTCATATAACTGTAACGCTGCTCGTCGTATACGGGCTTGCAAAATGGCTCAAAGTTGACCGCAAGTTAGGTGTGCTGACGGCCTGCGGCACCGCAATCTGTGGGGCGGCCGCCGTTGTGGCCATCGCCCCGCAAGTGGATGCGGGAGACGAAGAGACGGCAATCAGTGCCGCGATCGTAGCCATCCTTGGAACGATGTTTACGCTGGCCTATATTTTGCTCTATCCGATCCTGGGGCTTACCCCGGAAGGATACGGGGTTTTCTCGGGCGGGACGCTCCATGAAATTGCGCACGTTATCGCAGCGGCCGCACCCGGCGGGGAATCGGCTGTCGACCTGGCGGTCGTGGTGAAGCTCACCCGTGTAGCGATGCTGGTTCCAGTGGCTCTTTTAGTGGGAGCCTGGATGCAGCGCAAAACCCCTCGGCGTTCGCGCCAAGAGGACCAAGGGGAAACCGCGCGAAGTGGAATTGTCGGCACCATCCCCTGGTTTATATTCGGCTTTCTTCTGATGAGCGGCATAAATACTTGGGGAATCGTTCCTCCGCAGGCGGCAAGCATGATCGTAACTGCGGCCTATCTCCTGATCGCCATGGCAATGGCCGGTTTGGGGCTGGGCGTCGATTTCTCGGCATTTCGCAAATTAGGCATCCGGCCTTTCTGGGCCGCTCTGCTCGGTTCGCTGGTGCTGTCCGGGCTCGGGCTCGTGACTGTCCATCTCTTCGGATTCGCGTAAACATACCGTTATTTTTGTTCAAGCCTCCCTCAGGTATATAATGGAGAAGTAGTCTGCTTCTGTTATGCCAGCCATCATATTTCGAGGAGGTTGTAACGATGAAGTACGCGAATTTAGGAAGAAGCGGTTTGAAAGTAAGCCGTCTATGTTTAGGAACGATGAATTTCGGACCGAGTACCGAGGAAAAGGAAGCGTTCAAAATCATGGACGCGGCCGTGGATGCAGGAGTGAATTTTTTTGACACCGCCAATGTGTATGGCGGAACGCCGCACCGGGGCTGGACCGAGGAAATTATCGGACGCTGGTTTGCCCAAGGCGGCGGAAGAAGAGAAAAGGTAGTGCTTGCGACAAAGGTTTATGGGGGAATGGGTGACCCGAATGAGGACCCGAACGGCGGCGCAGGGCTGTCCGCCTATAAGATCCGCCGGCATCTCGAAGACTCATTGCGCCGGCTTCAAACTGACCATATTGAACTGTATCAGATGCATCACGTAGACCGGAGCGTATCCTGGAGCGAGCTTTGGAACGCTTTTGATATACCGTTAAAGCAAGGCAAGATCGGTTATGTCGGCTCCAGCAACTTTGCCGGCCGCGATCTGGTCAAAGCGCAATACGAAGCGAAAGATCACCGTCTGCTGGGGCTTGTCTCCGAGCAGCACAAATACAGCCTGCTCTGCCGCCTGCCGGAGCTGGAGGTTCTCCCGGCCGCCGAGGAGCTTGGCATCGGCGTCATTCCATGGAGCCCGCTCGACGGAGGCTTGCTCGGCGGCAACTGGAATCCGCAGCCGGGCTCGCGGACGGCAAAGCAGGGCGAGCGCCAGGAGAAGCTGCGCCCGCAATTGGAGCGTTTCACTGCTCTCTGCAAGGAACTCGGCGAGTCGGAGGCGAACGTGGCTCTGGCCTGGACGCTGGCCCATCCGGCGGTAACCGCGCCGATCATCGGGCCGCGTACGCTCCAGCAGTTTGAGGATACGCTGCGCGTCGTTGAACTGGAGCTGAGCGAGGATACTTTGAAGGCGCTGGATGAGATTTTCCCGGGACCGGGCGGAGAGGCGCCAAAGGCATACGCCTGGTAATCTCAATTTAGATAAGCAGTTAAGGGCTACCCACCGTAATATGGGAGCCGTAACAGCCGACATAAATTTATGCTGCAACAATAGAACAAATCCCGATAGGCTCCGCCGGAAAGGCGAATGCTTATCGGGATTTGTTCGTTTTATCACGTATATTCGAGGAGGTAACAGTTAGCCTGTTATCCGTTCATAACGCTGCCGCCGTTGGCGCCGAGCACCTGGCCGGTATAGATGTTCGCATCGTCCGAGGCGAGGAACAGCACCGATTTGGCGATCTCCTGCGGGAATGCGAGCCGTCCGAGCAAATAGCGGGCATCGTTCTTGTCGCTTTCCTCCAGAGAGGAACGAACATCGGTGAACGTGCCGCCCGGAGCGACAGCATTCACGAGCACATAAGGGGCAAGCTCCCGAGCGAGCGACTTAGTGAAGGCGGTCACTCCGCCCTTGGCCGCAGCATAGTGCGACAGATCGGCTGCGCCTTGGCTGGCAAGGTCCGAGGTGACGTTGATGATCTTGCCGGACTTCTGTTCCAGCATCCGGCGGGCCGCTTCGCGCGAAGTATAAAAGGCGCCGTAAAGATGAATTTTGATCATCCGGTCCCATTGTTCGTTCGTCATCTCCGTCAGGCTGGAGGTTTGGGCGATTCCCGCATTGTTGACGAGGATATCGATCCGGCCGAACGCGCTGTCCAGCGCGGCGAACATGGATTGCACCTGAACAGGATCACTGACATCGGCGTTGTAGATTTCGGCCCGTATGCCGTGGGCTTCCGCTTGCCGCTGAACGTCGGCGGCTTCCTTATCATCACCGTAATAGTTGATGAACAGGTGGTGCCCAGCTTTGGCGAGCTCAAGTGCGATCGCTTTGCCGATTCCCCGGCTGGCGCCGGTAATCAAGGCGACCTTAGGTTTTGCTTCATTGCTGATCATAGTAATCGGTCTCCTTTGACTCTAAATAGAAAATGAAACTGGTTAATATTTCATAAGGACCAATATATCATTGATTTTCATGGGGAGGGAGTTATTTTTTTATAAATAATTGTTAAAATCGAAGGTCTTGTGGAATTAATCACGAATCGCTTGACGACGATAGGGGATAGATGGAGAATACTAAAGGGCTGAACAACATGAAATGTTTACCTAAGAAGGGAGAGCCACATGAATAAATTTTTCAAATTAAAACAGCATGGCACCAATGTGAAAACCGAACTGCTGGCAGGGCTGACCACCTTTCTGGCCATGGCGTATATTCTGGTCGTCAATCCCGCCGTTCTGCATGCCGCCGGGATCCCGTTCGACCAGGTGTTCATGGCGACGGTCATCGCTGCCGTCGTCGGCACGCTGTTCATGGCGCTGTTCGCAAATCATCCGATCGCCATTGCTCCGGGGATGGGGCTCAACGCTTATTTCACCAGCGTGGTCGCATCTACCGGCTTGACTTACCAAATCGTGCTCGGCACCGTATTTATTGCCGGGGTCCTGTTCCTGCTCTTAAGCCTCACCCGGCTCAGAGAGGCGCTGATCCGCGCGATTCCCGACTCGCTGAAGTTCGGCATCACTGCCGGCATCGGGCTATTCATCGCCTTTCTCGGCCTGAAAATGTCCGGCATCGTCGTCGCCAGCCCGGACAACCTCGTCACCTTTGGCGATCTGCACCGTTCGGTAACGCTGCTGACGATTTTCGGCGTCTTCGTTACGCTCGTGCTCATGGCACGCCGGATACCGGGCGCCCTGTTTATCGGTATGGCGCTGACCGCGTTGATCGGCTATTTTACGGGTCAGCTCCATTTTGACAGCGGCCTCGTTTCGGCGCCTCCGACGCCGGTCTTCTTCGACATGGACATTGCCGGTGTCTTCACTCAAGGCTTATACTCCACCGTATTCGCCTTCTTGCTCGTGACGCTGTTCGATACGACCGGCACTTTGATCGGCGTGGCGGAACAAACCGGCACCATGCAGAACGGGGAGTTCCCGCGTGCCAAATCGGCGTTGCTGGCGGATGCAACGGCAACGACGGTCGGCTCCATGTTCGGCACGAGCCCGACGACCGCGTTCATCGAATCGACTACCGGCGTCGCTGCCGGCGGGCGGACGGGCCTGACCTCGCTGGTCGTGGCGGTTCTGTTCCTGCTGTCGATGTTTGTGTCGCCGCTGATGGGGGCGATTTCCTCCCTCCCGGCCATCACCGCTCCGGCACTCATCATCGTCGGCTGCTTTATGATGGAAGGATTGGCCCGTATTCAATGGAAATCGTTTGACGAGGCTTTTCCGGCCTTTGCCATTTTGCTGATGATGCCGCTGACGGCAAGCATCGCGACCGGTATCGCCGTCGGGTTTATCACCTATCCTGTGATGAAGCTGGTTAGCGGAAAAGGACGTGAAGTTCATCCCCTGCTTTATGTATTCGGGGTGATCTTTATTATTCAGCTGGCATTCTTCCCGGCGCATTAAAACGGATACAATGAATAAAATTTTGTCACCAGATTTAACCTCATTGTGATCCTTTTCCCTTTGGCGGGTCATATAATGAATATAGAAGCAACACGCTATGTTTCATTGTTTGGGAAATGGTTATTTATACTTAAAGTACGAATTCAATAAGTCAGGTTTTCAGGACCAAGAAGGTTGGATGAAGTTAGGGACTGAGTAGCGGAGCGTACATGGGGTACGTGAGCAACGGAAGGCCCGGCTGAATTCAAGATTCGACGTCGAGCCCTCTTCATGGTCTGCATCGTCATGGAAAGATGACTTTTTGAACAACCTCTAAAAGGCATAATCCCGGAGTTAAGCGAAAGTGCATTCGCGATCATGCCGAAGACCGGAAAGGCGGGAACTAAGCAATGAGAAAATTAATGACGGTTTTGCTCCCCATATTCCTTGTCGTCGTAATGTCTTCGCTAACTACGTCCAGCTCTGGAGCCGCCAAGTCGGATAAGTCGCCGGATGTTGTCCGGGAATTACAAAATTTAACTGTCTATATCGATCGGTTGGAACTTCGGCCGGACGGCGGTGTGCTCACGGTTGATACTATAGAATGGTACACCGGGAAGGAAGCCGAGGACGTGTTCGCCAAAATGGAACCGGATGCCGGCATCGACGGTCCGCCGGACGGCTATTATATCGTAAATGAGGACGACCGACTGGAGCGCTATCCGGTCGCTGCGAATGCCCAGGTCTTGATGCAAATCTATGATCATACAGGAAATCCCGAGGATATCGATATTTCGTGGAATGAACAAGTAAGCTTGGAGAAGCTGTTCAGCCTATTCCAGAACACCGGGGTTCTCGATGTAAGAGAGTTTCCGTATCATTTGACGATAGAAAACGGGCAGGTAACAAGCATCGTCCAGCAATACGTGCCTTAAGCAAGTATATATTGAGCAAATGCATAAGTATAGAGTCCCCTTTCTAGTAGACAAGAATATGAAGACATCTGTCAGGATGGTCTTCCTTGTTGATCGGAAGGGGATTTTTCATGAGAAATTATACGTGCTACCAAAGTCTGTAAAAACCCGAATTTATATAGGCGAGTCATTACCTGAGGCTGGAAGGTGTCACTATCGACAATACCGAGCGGAAGAGACTGGAGGAGCAGGTAGAATATCTAACCTACCTCGATGAACTGACCGGCTTGCCGAATCGGGCTATTGGGAGGCGGACGAGGCGATGTATGAAGCGAAGCGGGAAGGCCGAAACCGGTATTTTATTCATTCGGCATCCTCTAGTGCGAATTCATATAATTGATAGCGCTAGCAATCGAGTTATCTCTAGACCTGATTTTTCATAATCAAACAGCAACAATCATAATTCGACAAATTTCTCATTAATTAGGTGGTATAATCTCCCCATGACTAAAGACACAAGGAGATGAATACCTCAATGGATCATTTTCAGGCCTTACAGGATGGCTTGGCTATTGGAATGAGCCTTGTCTTATTTTTGATGACCGGATTAATGTATTTTAGGTGGAAGAATCGGCTATATCTGAATTTCACGGGTGCCGCATTACTGGCGGCGATATCCTCTATGGGCATGGCTATTTTTTCTCATAGACCGAATGCGATTTATTTGTTTTTTGTATCTTTATTTACCTGCGGTTTCGTGATGCAGCAAATAAATAGTTTTCGATTATTTCATACGAAGCGGGATGACAAGCTGTATTTTCATCTAGGGGCTACCTTTTTAAGTGTGCTAACTGCAGCGGCATCCCTATTTCTCCCACTGGAGATGACCTCTCTCTTACTTCTTCTAATTGTCTCGGGATTGGGTTTTTACTGCGTGTTTAAGCTATTCGAGGATAGTGCCATGAGAATGAGGAATTCCCTTACGATCGGTTTATTTGCGGTCTATGTGTTATGCCTGTTTATTTGGGGGATTACGAAAGTCCACCGGTTGCTCTTGTTCGGTAACTTATTCTTAATCCTGTCTTTACTCGTAATGTTTACACTGCTCTTTGAGCGGATTGTCGGGATTATGCAGGCGGCCACTTATACTTCAACAAGGGACGAAATTTCAGGGTTGTTTACGCGCAAGCATTTCATGCAGCAGGCCCAATTTTCGCTGAACCGTAAACAGGCCCGGGGGTTGATCTACATTGATATCGCTCTGGAGGAGGTAGCTCAGACCTCTGAAGATAATCTAATCAAGAATGTGGGAACGGTGATCAGAAAATATACCTCGGAATACGGCTTTTCCGGACGCTATCATCAAGGAGGAATTACGGTTCTGATCACTAAACCTGATGTTGAAATTGGGGACTTGGCAGAACGGATTCGGATGAGACTTGAAACGGAACTGCCGGGGGGTGTCTTTACCGGGATCATGCTGATTGGAGACGAGGCTGATCTGGAACGGGTGATCGAGGAAGCGAAGAAGTCGGCGGAACGTTCCAGATTGAACGGAATGAATAAGGTGTACGGATTGGAACAAAGCAGAATTTTGACGGACGGCGGGGTGTAGCAATGAACGCGATCATTATATCTAACAAATCGGCACCTTATGTCCTCGAAGCCATCGGAAATTCAGATATCAGTTTTGAGAAGGTAGGGAGATTTACTCCCGAACAATACTGGGAACATTGCCAGGCGGCCGCAAGAATCAATATTTCGACGTTTATTACGGATTTAGATTGCGTGGAGTCCAAGGCATTTATGGAAGGAATCCGGCAGTATAAATCGTATCGGAGCCAGGTTCCGATCATTGTAATTGCTCTGGATCGGCAGGATGATGACGGGGTCATTCATCAATTGGCGGATATGGGAATCACGGTAATTACGACCGCTCCCGGGACGTCCCCTAAGCCTATAGTCCGCGCTTTGTCTAAGCTTCAGCCGGCCAATGGTCAACCGCAGGCACCCTTATCGGCGGAGGACCCGGAATTTAATCTGGAGAGAGTTAAGGAACGCATTTATCGATATACGTCGAATCTGAAGTCGCGTCCGTTATACGGGGAAGACATCATGGAAATGGAACTACCTGACCTGCCGGTCCAAGAACGTGTCATTCTGAAGGATCGGATTATAGGAACGATTACAGTTGCTGTAATTGGAGTGGAATCCAAAATGGGCGCCACGCATTTCAGTCTCATGATAGCCAACTATTTAAGCAGCAAGGGATACAGGGTTGCGCTAAAAGAAGCTAATCATTCCCGTGATTTCACCCGGATTGAGCACGCTTATGAAGGAATTAAAGACTTCGAAAGTCAAACCACCCGCTTTAGCATTAATGGCGTTGATTATTTTAAGAGCAGTAGTTCCGAGGACATGAGCGGATTGATTGCGCTTGGGTATGATTATTTAATTCTTGATATCGGGTCCGTAGACGAGAATGATTGGGGACAGGAATTTTTCAGGGCGGGTGTACAGCTTGTTTTGGGAGCAGGCAGCGAATGGAGGCAGCCTCAACTAATCCGGTTTCGGGAGAGATATAAGCATATGGATCAGTCCAACTGGCTTTATTGCATTCCCTTTATCGAGAAGTTGGGGATCAAGGATATCCGCAAAGAACTGCCGGGTAATTTGATCTATCGTATCCCGCCTCACCCGGATCCGTATAAGAACCAATCGGACAGCGATGCTCTTATGAATAACCTTCTTAAGAAATATATGGGTGAGAAGAAGAAGGCGTCCACGAAAAACATACTCTATAGCGTGATTGGGGTATGTATCCTGATCATCGTTCTATTAGTTATTGTGCTTCTTATAAAATTATAAGCTTCTAAATCGTACACCAAATTTCGGATTCATGCGGAATTTGGTGTTTTTTGTTATATCGGCCTAATGTCACGGTCCGAATCTCCTAAATTTTTCTTCGAAGTCATAATAATATACAATAATCGACAAATTTTGCAAATCCCTTATGATATAATTTTCCTGTATTTAGGTTGTTGCTAGGTATATTGGAGGTATTTCATGAAGGAGGCAGGAGCGCGTATGGAGGTAGGCTGTATGAAGTTGACATGATTATACACATAATCAGCCCCAAAATAGCATACCCGAACATGTGGAAGGAGCAGAAGAATGTCTAGGATTCGATTTCGACAAAAAAGGTTGCTGATTGCCTCACTTATCGGCGGCTCCGTTGTTTTACTAATTTGTTTAGTTATCGGTTATCTTGTTTTCAATCATATACATAGCAAATACGAGAAGCACACGTCCGAGATCGAACTGAAGCTGGAGGCGGCTGAGAAGCAACTCAATGAGGAACGGGTGGACGTGACGGTCGTGAATCGAAGTGTACTGGCCGGGGAACGGCTGCTGGAAACCGACTTGCAAACCATTCGTGTTCCGGTTAGTTCGGTGCCGGCGGATGTGGTGGATAAGCCGTCGATTGTCGGCAAGTATGTCAAGATCGATCTTCAGGAGAAGGCCGTTGTAACGGGCTCCATGCTCTTTGAAGAAGGCGTTACGCCCGATGACCTGCGCATGCAGGAGTTCAGAATGATCGAATTGCCGCTGAAGCTGAAGAAGGATGAATTTGTCGATGTTCGCATTAAGTTTCCGACAGGTCAGGACTACATTGTCTTGTCCAAGAAGAAGGTAGAAGACCTTCTTACCGGTACGGTATGGTACGAAATGAACGAGCAAGAGATTCTGACGATGTCCAGCGCCATTGTCGATGCCTATATTAACGACGCTTCTATTTATGCCCTGAGCTATGTTGACCCGTACATGCAAGAGAAAGCGTTCATTACTTATCCTCCAAATCCATTGGTTCAGGATCTGATAGCATCCGATCCCAATATCGTGGAGAAAGCTCAGTTTGAGATGGAACGCAGAGTCCGGGACAAACTCGAGCAGGATCTGAAATCGATGGAACCGGAGGATGTTCAGAGCTATATCAACGGTAAGAGCGCCACCGATGCCAAGGCCTATGAGTATAATATCGAAACTGGTGAAGAGGGAGAAGGTACTCAGCAGAATTCTCTGATGGACAGCGGATCAGGAGGCTTGGAAGGCGAGAATTCAGGAATGAACCAGTCTACTTCACAAAGAAGCAGTGAACAAATTTTCAATGACAATAATGAGTCAGTCCCCATCAAGAAGTGAGGTTGAGAACAGTGAAGCAGGTAGTTTTTATAGGAGATTACGACAAGACAGACTTTCTGTTTTATGTATGCAAGCTGCTTGGTATGGACCATACAGTGTTGCTGGCGGATATGACCGATTCTGGCCGGTACCGCTATGCCTATCCGAAATTAGATATCGATCAGAACGTCCAACAGTATGACAACTTCGATGTTACCGAATCATTGGACAAAGTTGCCGAATTGGAGGGTCGGGTCGATTTATCTTCATATGATTACGTCATCATTGATGCCGATGATCCGGCGAGGATAGGTGAAGTGGTTGCTTCCGATACCTTCTACCTCGTCACTACCTATGAGAATCCGGTGATGCAGGGAAACCGGCTTTTGCTTGAATCGTTGGTTCAGTCCCTTCCAGAAGAACGACGCCCGTTACCGATGACGAAGGTGATATGCGAGTCCAACGGTACTTTTACTGAAGACTATCTGGTTCAGCTCTATGATCATCTGCCGATCTATTGGGAGGAGTCGCTGATTTATTTGCTGGAAGAAGGGAATATCAGCCGCAAAATCCATAATCAATTCTCCAATACTCTACAGCTCAAGAAGCTCTCTTCGGAGTATAAGAATGTGATCAAGAGCGTCGTAGAATCGATTTTGGAGCTGGATTCGGGCCAGATCAACGCATTATGGAAAAAGGCAGAAAGGAGTAAATAGGATGGGAAGAGTGACATTTTGGGGAATGCAGCACGGTTTGGGCGTGACAAGCTTAACGGCAGCTACCGCGGCCTTCATCGGATCTGAATATGAGAATCATACATTAGTCTCGCAGCCGCAGTGCTGGGATACTACCTTAGAAAAATTCTTCGGCAGGGCGATTTCCCGGTATAACAAGCAGTTTGCCGAGGTATCCGCCCGGGGAATCGATGCTTTGGAGCGGGCCGCCCGTAGCAACAAACTGGAGAAGGACACGGTCAGGAACCATACACTCCCTATTGAACGCGGGCGTCTGGACTTACTCCAGACCTCCGAGAAGCCGGGCAAGCAGCATTGCGACAATCAGGTTATGGAGATCATCTTCGACAAGGCCGAAGAATATTACGAAGTCATTCTTCTGGACGGCCAAAGCGGAACCGATCAATCGGTAACAAACACGTTGCTGCAGAATTCCGACCTGATTGTGGTTTGTCTGAATCAGGATGTGAATGTGTTAGACAAATACTTTGATCCGTCGAAGAAATACTGGCCGGAGGCCCTGCATCATATCCCTCATCTATTAGTGATCGGGCAGTATGATCATAGCTCCAAATATAAATTAAGAAATATTGCCGCCAAGTATAAGTACAAAGGAGAGATTCTCCCGCTGTCTTACAATACGGATTTCAGGGATCACTTGAATGATGGCGATATCCGAGGGTTCTTCTCGCGAAGCAAGAATTTGAACAAGCAACATGAGAACAATGTCTTTATGAAGGAAATCCGTCAAATTGCCGGGCGTATCCTGGAACGAACCGATGTTTATATATCGGACAACCAGAACGAAAGAAGGGCCTTATAGATGAGGCTTTCCTTTATTCTAAACTTCACGATTATCGTACTTATATTAATTATGCTGATCGTTTTCCTGATCGTGAAATTCAATCAAAAGCCCTCGTCCGCCGAGCATGGCTCAAAGGCAAAGAAGAATATCGATCAAGACTATTTTAAATTTGACCGTATTCTGGATTATGTCAAACGGACGATCAATGAATACGTAAATAGTAATCTTCTGGATATGGGGCTTACGGGAGAAGAATATCACCGAAGACAGGCCATTGTTTCCGAATTGAGAAGTGCGATGAAGAACGCGACCTCCGGCGACATCCAGGAGAAGGTATACCTAAAACAGTACATTTACGACCTGCTTGACCGTAATTACGGGTTTAATGGAGACAATATTAACCGGGTTATTCCCTTTGATGATATCGATAAACTGACGCATCAGGATAAATTTGATATCATGCTCCATTTATACAAGAAGCAATACGGATTTCAGGGGCTCACCAAGTGGATCGATAAGTATGAACTGGATGTACCGAAGAAGGTTATCGAAGACCGAACCGTGGATTCCTACATTATTACGGGAGAGGAAATCGACAGGATCTTCAAAAGGGAATACAAGAGCACCATGGACTACGAAGATAAGCTTAATATTGTGGTTCAGCGGATTTACCAGTATTACAAAGGCTTCGGAGTTATTGATGATATTCGGGATATGTCGATTGACGGCGTGTCCGGCGGGGTTTCCGGTATTCCGACCAGTATGCAGGTCATTGAGGATGAGATGGAGCTTCTGCAAGGAATGAAGCAATCCAAGCATCCCGGCTATCAAAGCGTTTGGATATTCTTTCGAGGAAAGTCCATTCATTTGTCATTTCTGAGCTTTGGCTCGGACAGCGAATTGAAACGGGTATGCCAGAATATTTACAAGTATGATAATCCGGGACAATTAACTGAAACGAACGGCTATAAAGTAAATGAAATGAAGGACGGCTCGCGCGTGGTTGTCGTTCGTCCGCCTTTTGCGGAAAGTTGGGCCTTCTTTGTTCGGAAGTTTGACCTTCCCAACATGAATCTCGAGAGCTTGATCTCCTCCCGGAAAGCGCAAAATGCTGAACTTCCAAGAGAGATGATCAAGTTTCTAATGAAGGGGGCACAGGTTACCGCATTTACCGGACCGCAGGGCTCGGGGAAGACCAGTTTGGTGATGGCTGCCGTAAAGTACATATACGCGACACTAACGCTTCGGATCCAAGAGATGACGTTCGAGCTTCATTTGAGAAGACTTTACCCGGAACGCAATACGCTTTCCTTTAGGGAGACGGATAGTATCTCCGGACAAGCCGGTTTGGACTTACAGAAGAAGACCGACGGTTCCGTCAATATTCTGGGAGAGGTCGCTACCGATCCCGTGGCTGCATGGATGATTCAGATGTCTCAGGTCGCCAGTTTGTTCACAGTATTTACGCACCATGCAACATCTGCTAGAGAGTTGATTTGGTCGCTTAGAAATTCATTGTTGAAGACGGGCGTTTTCCAGAATGAAAGAATTGCTGAGGAGCAGGTGGTGAATGCCGTTAAGTGGGATATCCATCTGCGTAAGGAAAACGACGGAAGACGTTATGTCGAGAGAATTACCGAGATCATGCCTGTTACTTATGATTTGGAACTGCTTGAAGGAGGCGGGTCTTCGCATCCTGGGGATACTCTGGAGAGTAAGCTGGACACTCTGGTGGAACTACAAAGAGAGGTCTACAGGCGAACAAATGGGAGAGTATGGGTCGCCCGTAATATCATCGAATATCGGGATGGAGAATATGTGGCGACATCCCCGATCTCCAGCGACAAGATCGAGAACATGATGTTTAATATGAACGCGGAAGACCGGATTCTTTTTCAACAATTTCTGGATCAGCATTGGGGGGATGGCCATGAATAAATGGTTCTGGATCCTTCTAATCAGCGGAATAGCCATTCTCAGCTCGGGCTTATTCTTGATCTATACGATTCTAAAGGAAAGAAGGCGCAAGAAGAATTTCGGAAGCGTCTGGAATTCCGGAGCACTGAATAGGCGTGCAACCCACCCTCAGCTGCTTAGATTTTATCAAAAGTCATATGTCAAATTGCAGAAAGTTCCTATTTTCGCCAATCAGATTAAGCGCATTCGCAAGAGGCTGTCAGCGATCAATACGTATGATGAGTACACACTTCGCAAAGAAACGATGCGAATTACCTTTCTCTCCTTGTGCTTGCTTTTGCTTGTCATTGTTTTGCTGGGCATTTTCAGCAGGAGTTGGATAGCGGTGTTTTTCGGCGTGCTGGTTGCTGTGGTCGTCAACGAGATGTTTCTGGATCTGTTCGTCAACCGGATCGAGGATAAGCAGTTAAAGCAGTTTTCGCAATTTCTGGAGGATAACCGCCATTATTATCAGGAACATCGGATGGTAGATGAATCGATTTATCAGGCTGCTCAGGCATCTGCTCACGAAGTTAAGCTGCAGGTGGAGAAGATCCACGAGATTCTAACCTCGAATGATCCGACCAAAGGGTTGGAAGCTTATTATGCGGTAGCTCCCAATCGATATTTGAAGGTATTCTCGGGAATTTCGCATCTGGTTCAGGAATATGGAGACCGAACTTTGCAAAAGGGCTCGATGTACTTGAACGCGATCAACAAGCTGGTTCAGGAAATCAGATACGACTTGTTGAGGCGGCAGCGATTGCGTTACAAGCTCGGCGGACTGACGATGATCGCACTTGCGCCTATCCTTCTTTCTTTTCCCCTCAAACGGTGGGGTGAGAATTACTTTCCGATTACGAAGGACTTTTATGAAGGACGGATTGGATTCATTATTCAATTATCCATATTTGCGATAGCCATTATTAGCTACGTCCTCATCCGTAAGTTAGCTGAGAATGATGAGGCTAAGTATGTTACCAAAGGTAAGCGGAAGCAATGGGAGAAGAAGGTCTATTCATGGCCGCCTCTTCAATGGGTTGTGGATCGTCTGGTGCCTGCCAAGCACACCCGCCAGCATTACCGGCTGGATCTTCTCTTGAAGGAGGCTAACTCTCCGCTGACGATGGAATGGTTCTTTCTGCATCGGGTCCTGGTCAGTGTTGCCGGGTTTGCAGCGGTTATTCTGATTTCATTATTCCTGCATTGGAACGCCGTACATCATATCTTTACCGATCCGACAAAGGTAGACATGAACATATTGGGCTACATGAATGAAAATGAGATTCAGGAGGCCCGGGAGTTAACGAAAGCGGATAACTCCATGATCAAGGAGCTAAAGGATGTACGGGATCTTTCAAGGGAACGGGTTGTAGCTGAGGTCCAGCAAAATGGGGCCTTGGAAGACGTTACCCTGAATAATACCGTAAATCGGATTATGGACAAGATACAGGTCATCAATAACGAATATCTCAAGTGGTGGGAATTGCTGATCGCTATAGCCGTTGGCGCAGCGGGTTATTATCTGCCCTTGTGGATACTTCAATTCCAGCGAAGGATGCGTGCATTGGAAATGCAGAACGAGGTGGACCAGTTCCATGTCCTGATCTCGATTCTGTCCGAATTTGAACGCATCTCCGTAGAATCCGTGCTGGAATGGATGGAGCGCTACGGGATCATCTTTAAACCTGCGATCCAGCGTGCACTGCTGACCTTTGACAGCGGCGCCGAAGAAGCGCTCAAGACATTACAGCAGGAAGCCCCGTTTGAATCCTTTGAACGAATTGTGCGAAGGCTGCTGCAAGCGGTCGAGAAGATTTCCATTCATGATGCGTTCGACGATTTGGAAATGGAGCAGGAATATTATGCGGAGCAGAAGAAGGAACGGCTGGAGCGGCTGATCCGCAAGAAGACGTCATGGGGTAAAATGATCGGTTGGACTCCAGGGGCGCTGTTAATTGCCCTGTATCTGGTCTTTCCGTTCCTGTACATGTCGTTTGGTCAATTAAGTGATCTATCTTCAAAAATACAAACTATTTAATAAGGAGATTGATAAGTATGGAAGAGAATACTGGCGTTGGTATACGAGTTGCGGCGGGGATATTCCTCACCATCATGCTGATCACGATTGTTGTTATTATTACGATTTCATCCCAGGACGCCGCCAAGCAGGGGCAGACGAAGATGGCTTCGATCACGACCCAGCTTTCGGATACGGAGTTTAATACATACAACAATACGACGTTGTCTGGAAGCCAGGTGCTTAATGCAGTAAGACAGTATATGAATTTAAAACAATTTGGAATTCAAGTAACAACTGGAAAGCAAAATGCTAAAAATACGTCTAAAATCTATGGCACCACTTTTTCTGTGAAAGGTGGCCTTATTGATTCTATAGGAAGTGATGATAATAAAAATATCGCCATCGAGGATGCATTAAATGAATCTGCCGATGAATATATCAATCCAAGTGGGAAATTCGATTCATATATTGTTAGGGACTCGAACAATATGATACGTGGCATTGTATTTACGCAGCAATAAACCCTAATCCGGGATCCCTTTTCTCTCATAAAAGGGATCCCCTTCTGCACAGGTGGGATTTGATGAGCGATACCGTTGAAAAGTCTATTTTTTGGATCGTGGAGGTATTTCTGTTCATTACGGCTTGTATGTTTGCCATCGGCGGAATAAATCTTCAGGACAAAGCGATTCAAGCTGCCCATAGATCAACTGAGTTAGAGGAGCGGCGGCTGTTTACGGATTTGAAGGATAAGGGCGAGGAGACTTACACGGGGGCCGAGGTGCTGATGAGCCTCTATCATATTCATGAGCTGGGTGCGGATATTAGCGTGAGCGGAACCTACTTTTCCCGAAATACCGAGGTTGAGAAGATGGATACCTCTATGATCTCGCTGCGGCAAACCTATCAGGTCGACTATATTTACGATTCAAGTGGAGCGCTTCAGACTATTGTTTTTTCTAGAGGGTGAGTGGACTGGAATTATCATTATCAAAAATACTGGGCGTATTTATTGCATTGATTCTGATGTTTGGATATCCGCTGTACCAGCAGGCGCAACGTCAGGATAATCTGTCTCAAATCGTAGCTCAATCGGCGGTTACCGAATTTGTGGATGCATCCCGGACCAAAGGCTATATTACCCCGACGATGTATTCGGATCTGACCCGGAAATTAGGGGCGACCGGTAATCAATATGATATTACAATGGAGCATTTGCATAAGAAGTACATGCCAGAATATGTAGATCCGGCGGACCCCACCGGCTTTAAGAACAGCTTTACGACTTACTTTGACGGTCATTACACAGACGAAATTATGAAAAGGCTGTTTCCCGACAACACACTGGCGATCGATGATCCAAAGCGGAGATACGTGATGGCTGAGGGCGATTTTTTTACCGTGAAGGTTAAGAATATCAACCGGACTATGGCAACGATTCTGCAGGATTTTTTCCTGAGCGGCAATACGGGGGATAACACCAAGATCTACATGCCGTATGGAGGAATGGTAATTAATGAAGATTACTAATCTGGCCATTCTATTCGTTTGCATATTCTTGCCGTTTATGCTGGTTTTGGATATGCGTACGAGAGACCAGGAGACGGTGCTTCAGTTGGAAGTCCAGTATTCGGCTGCATTGCGAACGGCCATTCAGGATGCGGGCAAGGTTCTGAACATGAATGAACTTCAGGAATATGAAGCGGCATACGAGTCGGACAAGTTCTTTAAAGTGAATAAGGAACTGGCGTTGGATACCTTTTTCCGAACCTTATATTTAAATTTTGGCGTGGAGAACGATCCTATTGGTCAAGGTACACTTGCTTCCTATATCCCTGTCATCGGGATCACAGATTATGATGGTTACTATCTATATACGATGACCGAATATACCGATACGACCGGACAGACGATAGCAAGACCAATGTGGCGACCCAAGAAGCCATACGCCTATTCCGACAGCCGCGGCAATACGATCAACTTCACCCTGGATAGCTATGTATATGCTTATGACGCTGACCAAAGAGAGTGGATTCAAGGGTATCGGGAGGATCTTGCAGGGGAAACTTCAATTCCGCTATTAAATGATACCGCAAACTTTGATACGGTCCGGCGCAGTACGATTGTGAGAAGCATGCAAGAGGATTTTGCTTATTTCATTAATGCCTATAACGAATATGCCACGCGTTACGGGATTAGCTATACGTTTAAGCTCCCCGAGATTTCCCAAGAGGAATGGACGAATACGATCAGCGACATTGGGATCATGGCTTTCATACAAGGGATGCCCGTCGGGCATCAGACGTACAATAATTACGCATTTGGCGGGGGACGTCTTGTTAAGAAGACAAATATCATTGGCGCTATAGACCCGCAGACAGGCATTAAATATTACTACAAAGCAAGGTGTAGCTTTCCTTACGACCCTGAAGAGAATTTCGACAATGCCAAGGACGCTGCCGCTGCCGGCTATTTCCCTAAGGAATGCGTGAATGAATAGGTGAGGGTCAGGGGGGTGGGGTTGGCATTATTTGTAGTGTATTGAAGCTCACTAAGTATACTCTCCGTACATCGTTTTAACGTATGGAAAGATAGAGAGGGGAATAATAATGCAAAGTAATTTTTCTGATAGAACAATAAAGAAAGCACAAGCGAGATGGATTAAGAGCTTAGGAATGGCTTTAGCCTTTCTCCTGATGCTCGTAGTATTCGCTGGCAATGTTAAGGCAGAAGAAGTCCCGGTTCAAGTACATATGGATGGAATCAAATACCCTTTAACTGGCGGTTATCCCTACTCTGATAACGGGGTAACCATGATTCCGTTCCGGATGATTTCCGGGAAGTTAGGCATCCAATCAAATTGGGATGCTAAGTCTAAAACGTTAACAATCAAGCAAAACGGAAATAACATCGTGCTTACGGTAGGTTCCTCTACGGCGATGATGAATGGTTCTTCGGTAATCCTGGATAGCCGGGTAACCCAAAGAGATGGAAATACTATGATTCCGTTGAATCTGGTAAAGGACCAATTGTCTGCTGAAGTTAAGATTGATGAGGATAAAGGGATTGTTAATATTCTCACTCCAGGCATCGATCTGGGCCCGGTCGACGACTTTGGCCGTAAAATCCGCACTACAAACTTGCCGAAGAATTATAAGGACTATCCCTATATTCTGGAGGATATTCCGAACGAGATGTATGAGATGAAGGTTTCTCCGTATATGCACTACGAACCTGGTGCAGATACAGCAGCGGAACTAGATCAACGGGTGAAGTGGACAAGTGAGCAGACCTTTGGCTTAGTAACTCGTGTAAAGGATGCATATGCATTGCGGCTTAACGTAGATTATAAAACGCTGAATCCCAAAACATTTGCGACCAATTTATTTCAATATGAGAATCAAGCCATCTCCGTCCGAGTTCAGGACCTGGAAGAGTATGCACAAAAACTGAAAGGAAATAAGGTTCAGCTTGTGGGATCAGTAGATCCTGAACCAACCATGATTTTTAATACTGGAGGGGCGAGATATATTCGCGCAAAGGTCAGGTTTAAAATAATTAACTATACGAAGTTTAATGATGTCGAAGATGTTTTTATCGATAATATGTGGTCTGTAAAGCATTTGAAACTGAAAAAGGGTGTTTGGTATGAGGGTTATGCCGATATAAAAATATCCACGAATTATGTCAATGCCTTTAATGATACGTTAAAAACAAATAGTTTTTCTAGCATATTCGAAAATTGCAAGCTTTATGAAGTAAAACAGTGATGAGAAAAATAAGTGCCATACTAGTAGCAAGTATCTTACTAAGTTTGTTTTCCTTTCAAATTGGGTATGCCGCTCCGGATACAGACTTTGATGATGATGGTAACTTTTTCTTTACTGCCAAATCCACAAAGGCAACTACCAACATCCGCTTCCAAACTATTGGGTGGTATATACATCTGAAAGATACATGCACTTCAGATGATAAGTATGATTATACTGCTCAATGCGATCCAACAAAATTGGGAGTCAATAAGTATTTCAAATTGCAGGATGACGGGAAGGGTCATGTAATTTCTAATGTTGAGGATCCAACAGGTGAGTATATGATCACTACTTTTAGATGGACTGCGGATGAAGTTGAAGATGCGATCGGTAAAGCCAGGCTTGAGCAGGCACTTTCACAGGGTCAAAAAATCTACGCAAGTGCTATCATGCGATCCGTGACCGGGCCAAGAGATAATCCGACCCCAAGAAAGGGACCGTTCCATACCTTGCAAGGCATAATGAATGCGGAGTCTTGGGCAAATAAGTCGGACTTTAGGCAATATTTTGATGTAGAGATGACCTTTAAGGGAAGGGAATACCCCGTCAACATGATCCTAAAATTGTCTAATGGATCGGTATTTGAGGAGAAGTTGATAGGAAAATATAAAGCAGGACATGAAATTACAAAATCATTTCCTGAAAAAATAACAGTCGGACAAAATGAGTACGAGATCTATACTTCATGGCTGTCTCCTGTTCTAAGGCCAGGCGATCGATTCTATATCCAGAAAAAGGATGCGGGCGATCCAAAGGTTGTGCAGCGGAATTTTAACGTGTTTGTCGGGGGAGTTAACATGGTAGCCCAGTATAGGATTAAACCACCTGATTCGGAACCCCCAGACGGCGAAGGGGAATGCACTTTTACCATCGGACCACCGCAGCAAGTTGCCGCACCTGAAGCGTCCGTCATGGACCCGAATGCAACGGGAGACATATTGGCGGACGATGGAGCCAACGGCGGTTTGCATTTTGATGCCATAAGAGCGATTCCTACTTCGGAAAACCTGTATGCCCAAGCTTGGGGATTGAACTATCTTTTTCAGCATACGTTCGGAAACATGGAAGGAGAGGTTATTTACAAGTGCTCCGTCGATGTGACTTATCCAACGAAGTGGGAGGAAGAGCAAGAGCCAATCCCAGGACCGGACGGGAATCCGGTTCAGCAGGATCCGATTCCGAGAACGGGTACACTGGATATCACTTACGAGTTTGAACTGGATCCCCGAGAGTATTCTTACTGGCAAATCAATCAACTGGAGGTCTTCCAGATTGATCAGGCCAGAATGGAGAACTATGCCTTGCCCGGTGGACAAGTTACGCTGTACCCGAATGGATATGCTCCACCCTCGGTGGAGCTAATCAATAGTGAATCCGTAGAGGATCATGTTTTTCCAAAGGAAACAGGTACGATCAGTTTCACCCCGACCGAGATTGACGGGGGTAATCAGGAGCCTACGGAAGCGGATGCGCCTGATGATACGGAGGCACTGAAGGCAATTGCCGAATCGCAAACTGAGGATCCTGAAGTGCAAAATGATTTGCTGATTTTTAATGGAGAAACGATTATGGACGACTCCAAAGTCGTCAACGATGGGCCGGAGCCCACTGAAATTCCTTACCCTGAGCGTATTGACGATTACGTGCTTTACGAAGGCGGCCAGTGGATCAGCAGCATGCTGCTGAATAAAGCCGATACGGAGAGCTATGGAACCATTTACTATAATCTGTTGCCGGAGAACGTAAACGGAGGATCTGACCTGGAATTTGATATCAACGGAATCAATACGGTCACGGTTCATACCCCTGTCGTCAATTACTCTTCGGTTTCGGACGATCAGGCGCATAATCAGAAGACCGTTCCTAATCTGCAAAGGTCAGCCTTAATTTTGGAGCGTCCGTTCACGGTTAGGATCCCTACGAACGGACAACATCTGAACGAAGGATGGTACCCGGGATACGGCGATCGGGACTATGCCAAATACTACAGGGCAAAGCAGGTATTGTTCCCTTTTGATGTGTATAACGAGGACAGAAGCCAGTTCATACCGAAGTACACCTGGATTGATATCCCGGTGGATCAACTAGATACAAACTTTTTTTTACCGGTATGGGTGGATGAAGGCGATTATCAAGTGTATTTCAGGAATATAGCTGAAAATGCTCCGTACGATTACACGAATCAAGGCGAACCGGATGCCAACCTGAATTTGATTCATCACATGGCTACCGACGAGGTATCCGTGGAAGTGATCGGGCGGGTCTACGATTTTGAAGTCACGGATATTGCCGACTATAACTGGGAATCCGTCTTCCGTACAGCAAAAGGAAGCAAAGAATTAAGAGGAATTTCCTATTGGATCGGACAACAGGAAATTGACGGCGATCCGCGGGGCAACAAAGCTATCTATACCCTGCCTATTCATCCTGGCAGCCACCCGTTGAAAGGCTATAAGAATGTAGCGATTAAAACGGGCTACCATTTCAAATTCGATTTCAAAACCAAAGGCAATATGTTTGGCAAACAGGATGGGATCCGGATTACCCCGAGTTTTTATTTTGTCAGTAAGGACGGTAAACAGCGATTCCCGGTAGATTTGTATTATAAGACAAACACAAGGCAATTCGTCAGGATTGGCTCTACGGAAGACCAGGTGAAACGTTATGTGATCCTGAATGACCGGCTGAGAAATGTGACAACCGAGGAACTGGAGGATACGGCCAACTACAAGTTTGAGCGGTACGGTACCTCGGGGAGCCTGACCAAATGGCAGTTTGAGAAGCAGTACTTGGAGAAGCTGACCAAACAGAAAACGCCGGTGGGAAGTTACAGTCTGCTGTTACTCCCCGAACAAGTGCGGACCTTCATCGGACCGAAGACCAATTTGCCATTATCCGTGGATGAGTTACGTGCCAATGCCGCGATTCAAAAATGGTATGGGGAGTACAGCTTACCGGCTAATCCCTATGTCGTGGAGGCAGGGACTAACATTGCGGAATACGGCCGGACGCATGGGGGACTGGATGACAAATCTCCGATATTTAAGAAGGACGGGTATATTATCGTCAACTTCAATGTGGAGACAATCCGGGACGGGAAACTGAGTGATCCTCATCTCCAGTACATTGATGCGCCCTTGATGAATAAGTGGAAACAGAATCAGTGGGAGATGGAAGGATATCAACCTCTGATCCGGGATTCTTACGGTAACCTATTCAAGCTGGAGTACGGGGATGTCGTGTTCTATCATGCGGATAAATCCAGCCGGGATGACTTTAGCTCTCAAGTACCGCATTAAGGGTATATTCGTTCGGAACAAGGAGGTCTCAAGAAGATTGAGGCCTCTTGTTCTATAAGAGAATGGGGGATGGCTCTTTGAAAATAGAACTGGATGTAAACAGTCTGAAGCAGACCAGTCAGACGATGACTTCCGCCGTTCATAGCATTGATCAAATCCGGAGCAGCTTGCGGAGATCGATGAGTAATTTAACCATGCAGAGCCGGGCTCGTGGGGATGTGGATGGTTCCTATCGGTACATAGATCAACGTCTGGGAGAGTTAGAGAAGGAGCTGAAGCAGTGGTCCCAATTCGCCCTTCAAAAAGGGGAACAGTTCACGAAGGATGATGCTTCCGGTCAGCACATTGAAACCTCAAGTGGTTGGAAATGGATAAAGAATCTAGGCAAGGCTCTGGACTTTATGCCTGTGATTAGGAATATAAAGGGGATCGTTGAGGCGGTAACGGGGAGAGTGCTGGAGACTGGGGAGAAATTGGAGCCTTGGGAACGAGCCTTGCAATCGTTAGGCCGGCTAGGCAAAGGAATTAATGAAGGGGCCAAACTCTTGGGAGTGGCGGATGAATTAGCCGGGGGAATCCGCTATGTTACCAGGCAGGCCGGGGAAGTGATCGCGGGCATTCCGGCAGTATGGGAGAATACGAAAGAGAACATCCAAGAGGGCTTGGGTATAGGCTGGGATTTTATCCAAGGGGCAAAAGGCGCTATTCAAGAAGATATAACCATGGGCCGGATCGGGAAAGGGCGTATGATCATCCTATAGCGGCGCAGGTGGGAGAAGTGACCGGACACACCGTCTCCACTGTATTTGGAGCTTTAGAGACACTAACGGGGCTAGGTGGGGAGGCTGGATCTGTAGTTCTTGATGCAACCGGAGTTGGGGCTATAGCTGGAGTTCCGGGGATGATAGCCTCCGCCGCATTGGCTGCCCACGGCGTAAGTACAGCAACAAAAGGAGCAGGCAACTTAGGCTCGAGTGCCAGTGACTTGGTGCAGCTGATTAAGGGTGAGGGGACGGGTAATGGTGTAGATGGAGTTACTAATCTTTTAGACAAAATGCCTGAATTTACTGGTTCTACTAGAGAAAAATTGTTATCTGCTGTTCAAAATAAAGATTTAAGAAAAATAGTAAGTGAACTTTATAGACCAGGTGCAACAGTTGGAGATGGCGGAACTGCTTCTATATTAACAAAGGAGTTTTACGAGGGGTCTTCAACGCACCTACAAAAAGCAAAGGATCGGGTAAAACAGTTAAATGCACTAGCAAAATCTGAAAAACTTAGTCTTAATGATTTAGATATACTTGATGCTTTAATAGATGATTTAGAGAAAGCAATAAGATTATTTGAATAGAGGAGTTGGTGGTTATGAATAAAAAATCGGAAGAATTTTTGAGAAGAATGTTGGATTTCATACCGTCTGCTAACGATGCGTATAGAAAATCAATCGCAAATTACGGTGAGGCACTGGAAACAGTGATAATTGAGGACATCTTCATTCCTGAAATAATTAAACTTTTAAGTGAGGAAAATAACATCAATTTGTTAGAAAGAATTTTTAAATATTTTGAAGAAGTATCTAATGATGAAGATGCTCACTTAAAGAACATTTTTTCAATTACGGTGCTAGAAGCACTTGGAAATGACAGATCAATTCTAGGGATTGCACAGAAATACATGGGAACTAAAACGATACAACTTCAAATAGAAGCTGATAGGGCATTGGGTAGAATCTAGTCAGCAAAGACTCATAAAATATTGACGCGGTTATCCGTAATGGATAACCGTTTTGCTATATTCAGAGAGGGCCAGTGCCAAATAAACCTATCATTCAACCAATAACACATATAACCGATGTAAATCGAATTGAACTACTTCCTCAAATAATGCTAAATGGGATGTTGAAAGTTTCTAGTGAAATGTCCGCCAATGCTGGTAAATACAAGTCGAATTTAGAATATGATTGTTCTGAAATAGCAGAAGATTTAGCGCAAGCGGCAGGAGGTAAAGGTGAAATTATTACAATAATGGTGAGTTGAATGGTGGAAAGATATCTGTAAGTACACAAATTTTAAGTAGGTGAGAAACAATGTCCTCTAAGAGTATTTATTTTATGGAAAATGGAGAGGTATCGTATCCTGAATTAATGGCTTATACTATCTCAAAACTAGGGTCATTTGAATGGCAAAGAACTTCAATGTATAATCCAGATAATATTTATGACCGTCCAGCGGGTTTTTATTTTCGATTTCATAATAAGAATGAAGTATATACACGTTTAGAAGATTGTATCAATGCTTTTAAAGGTATACTTCAGTGGTGCATAAATGTCAGCAATAACACACGTCATAAGAATTATATTATTGAGCCAATTAAAGTTTATAGGGCGAAATTAAGTGATGAATATGCTGTAAACTATAATTTAAAAGGGATTTTAGGAGAAAGTTATGAAACTTTGTGTGAACAAGCCATAGCAGATATCCCTTCTTTATGTAAGCATATTGAAATGTGGTTTGAATTGGAAAACAAACGCCCTATGTTACCAACTCTACCGCAATAGTTAGTGATAGTACCTTATACCATGATTGGTTTCGTCTTAAAATTTCACTTTTGGTGGGGGGCTACCCATTGTTGAATAACCCACCATTCAATTAATAACATGAATAACCCTTGTGATACCCTTATAAAGATTTCGTCATTTTGATTGTACGCACATCAAATGCTGTAACTTTATAACCTAAATTACGCTATTGCTTTACATCAAACAGGTTGATTATGGTCAGATACCACCGAAATTGACCTGTTTTTTGTTATCTTCGTTTACTCACAGATTTTTTGAAAACAATCGTAACTTTGAGAATATATATCCCGATGGATATAGTGTTGAGAGAGACGGATGAATTAGCCGGAGTTATTCCTAGGGGGTGGGATTCTCATTTGTCATAACTTTACTGTCTTTTAATTTGCTAGACACACCCACTCTATTAATCTTGTAGCTCTTATGATTTATGCCGACGGTGAAACTTGCATCTGCATCTTCGACAATATGTCCATACAATACGATTTCAGAGTTTGCCGGATCATTAATTTCGTAGTAATCAGAAATGATCACTTCTACGTTATAGTGGGTCTTCATATATTCAGTTGCGATAGGTACAGCTTTGTTATAAATGGCTTCCTTTTGAGACTTTGACATACATCCCGAGAGAAGACAAATTAACAGAATAACACAGAAACAGATAATTAGTTTCTTAGCCATGAAAGACACCTACATGTATTCAGATTATAAAGTTCAAAGTTAAATTCACGGTGTTGCCTTTTCAATTTCTACTTTACGATTTAAA
The DNA here is from genome assembly GCF_018101095.1 of Paenibacillus sp. Marseille-P2973. Lineage (NCBI taxonomy): Bacteria > Bacillati > Bacillota > Bacilli > Caryophanales > Paenibacillaceae > Paenibacillus > Paenibacillus sp. Marseille-P2973. The sequence continues at coordinate 69,491 of NZ_JAGQEH010000008.1, read as the reverse complement.
ACTTTGCTTGATCCGCCCACATCAAGTGACTTTAAGAGTTTTATGATTGATACTTATAAAAAAGTTCGCCTCCGGTTCGTCCGCCAGATAACCGTAAAGCATTATTTCTGAAATCATAGGATCATTGACTTCATAATATTTGTCTATAACCACCTCAAGCATAATAGTGGACCTTCATATATTCTATTGCAATCGGTACGGTATTTTTGTAGATAGTTTCTCTTTTAGAATTCGACATGCACCCACTAATTAAGACTATAAGTGCGAGCATAAATATCAAATAAAATACCTTTGTGAATTTATTCATACTCGCCCCGCTTCCTCACTAACAGTTTAATTCCATTTCTCAATTCGCAGTCACATGAAATTACTAAACTTTAGCACCATTAGTCATATACTATAAATAGATATTTTGGCATTAAGGTTTTGGAGAAGTTTCATGAGTCTTATGAGAAGATCAAAAATGTAATCGATGTTGCACATTAGGGGCCCACATCTTCTGAATTAACCTTTTTATCCATAAGGGCTTGAGGTCCCATAACAAAATTGACTTTATAGGTTTTATGGTTCATATAAAGAGAAAATGTAATGTCCTCATCTTCAATAAGATATCCGTATAAGACAATTGCCGAGTCGACGGGGTCATTAATATCGTAGTCTCGGGTGAAAAATACATCGGAGTTATAATTGGTTTTCATATATTCAGTTGCGATAGGTACAGCTTTGTTGTAAATGTTCTCCTTGTGAGACTTCGTCATACATCCCGAGAGAAGAATTAACAGAATAAAGATAGATAAGATCTTAAGATTATTGCTCACATGACATCCCCTCCTAGATTTAGAGATTGTCCCATCTACCCGTGAGGTTATTGAGTTTTATCCTTATCGGAGTTAACTTGATGATTCCATAGTTCTCTTGACCCGGCAACTTGAGCGACCTCGTAGGTTTTGTGGCTAATACTTATCGAGAAGGTTGCCTCAGGCTGATTATCTAAATATCCATATAAAACAATAGTTGAATTTGCGGGGTCGTTAATATCAAAGTCATTAGAAATAACAATGGATGAATCAAAATGGGTTTTCATATATTCAGTTGCGATAGGTACAGCTTTGTTATAAATGGCTTCCTTTTGAGATTTAGACATACATCCATTGAGCGAAATTAAAAGAATAAAAGCAATTAAGAATATTTTTATTTTTTTCATTGTCATAGCCTCGATTCATAAGAAGATTTACCTATTTATAATTTGGTGATAAGGCAATAATTAAGTATGGTAATATATTACTATAATATAATATACTAATATTGAATTTTGTGGAACTAGCGGAGGGTTTATGGGATATATAAATGACCAGTTAAACTGGAAATTATCAAACCTTGCATATAACAGGGGGAAGCAAATTTATAATCCAAACCCCGACTGGGAAGTCATCGAACCCGATGGCGCTTTGCTGCATGATACCAATGGCTCGGGATTCGATGCTACGGTGTTTAAAAATAAAAATACGGATGATATTATCATCGCTTACCGGGGAACGGAACCTTTCGGTCGTCCTCTCTGGAGTATGTTTATGGACTATGGTACGGACGGGATGGATGTGGTCGGTGGGAGAATCAAGGGTTTAGAAGAGTTTCACCAATCGTATGAGAAGATCAAAGACAACCCCTGGATTCTATCTCAGCCCGAAGCGGCTCGGACTTATCAAAAGATGGAGTACGATTACCAAACCAATCAGTTTCATCAAGCTGAGGAGCTTTACCGTACGGTCAGGACGGCATATCCCAACGCGCAGATTACAACAACAGGACATTCGTTGGGCGGGGCAGAAGCAGAATACGTTGCGGTTCGAAACGGGCTTTCATCCACTACCTTCAATGCCCCCAGTATCAATCATCTTCTTTCCGATGAACTACAGGAGAAGAGCAACAGAGGCGTTTTCGATAAAACGAATGTGTCTTATGTGGATCCTGGGGATGCCATAGGCTCAGGGTTGAGAGAGGCTGATAGACATGTTGGTTCAACTTTTTATACATACTCAACTTATGAAGAAGCCAATAAGAGGTACCAATATTCTTCAACCGCTTACTATCCTCTGATTACAACTGAAAAAAGAGCAAATTCCTTTCAAGACTTCCTGTTTGGCCCTGAATTTCGGATTAAATTTGTACCAGTTACTTACGATCTGGTGAATTTCGGAGTGGTTTCAAAATTTTTTAATTCGATTATGGGCGAAGGAACACATGCTCTTGAACGTTTCGAGTTTGATGAGGCGGGGAATATATCGAATGCACTGTTCACAATGGATGGGGAGCCAATCTCAGGATCGCCCAGATTACAATATTATGAAGAGAGCATGGCTAATCAGACATTAATGAAGGAAGCGGTTCAGGATCTGATTGCCCGCTACGGGAGTAATTGGGGGAAATTCGGGACCATTCTCGCGACCGCTACGGGAGTTAAGATTCAGCTTCGACCCGAAGCCCTTAAAGAGGCAGGACAGACCTTGAACCGGCATGTTCAAGAATTTCAGGCTGAGCTGCCTTCCGCGATTCGGAGTATTCAGCATTTGGTGGAGACGAGCAGCAGCCGATCTCTCCAACCAATCGCGGAGAGACTGACTCAAACTTTGCTCACTTTTAATAGATGGTATGTAGGTGAGGGGCAGCAAATTGCGGACTACATCAACAAAAAAGCCGATGATTTTATTCGCGCCGATCAGGGTTGACAGGAGGGGGATACATGAGCAGAATTGTTGTCGAACTTGTGGATTTGATGAAAGCAGAGAGAGAACTGAATCAATTGCTCCAAACACTCCGGGACAATGAACGGCATGTCCGAACCGTTACGGACGGAATTCGGGACTGGACAGGGAGTGCAGCGGATGAATTGCGAAAAAGGCTGGAGTCTTTTTTCAACGGCTTAATGAAACAAATTCAGCTTATCGAGGAACAGAAAGTGGAATTAGCAAGGTATGCCTACAAGATGGAGCAATTGGATCAGCAGGCATAATATTTACCGTGTTATAGTCTTACAACAATGAGTCTTGGAGGGTCAAGTTCCCTTCAAGGCTTTTTCTTTCTCGTTTATCACAAATAAACAATTAGCTACATGTTTCGACATTTTTCTCAGAAATTAGGTGGTATAATTTTTTATGACTATTGACTTAGGTAAAATTTCTTAAATTTTTAATGAAAGGCAGTTGTTCGAGGCATGTCTTCTTTTTACTATCGCAGATCCCCCCGGATTATTAAAGATCAAGGCGAACGCCAGCTTGAAGTTTTTCGGCCGCCCTCCATTCCCCAGCCGCCGACTCTGAACCTGATCTCTATTATGGTTCCTATCATCGTTACGGTTGCGGGCTCGGCCGCTATGATGATGTTCTATAAAAGGGCCGGTAACGGTTCGTATGTTATTGTCCAGATGATCTCGCTTTGCACCATGGTCGTTTCCTACTTTGTACCGATTCTGGTGCATTTGCAGCAGAAGGGGAAGCACAAACGAACTATCAAGAAACGTAATCAGAGCTACGATGCGCATTTGAATGAACAGCGGGAGAAGCTTCAGAGCTGGAAGAATGAGCTGATCCTAAATTGGCATCAGACTCATCTGGAGCCCTTGTTTTGTATTCAAGCCATGAGCGAGAGAAGTTCTTCGATATGGGATCGAATTCCGCAAGACTTTGACTTCTTGAAAATACGTGCCGGCATCGGTACGGTACCGAGCGGGTTCGATATTACGGTCCCGAAGCGCGAAGGCATCGAGAAAGACCCATTGGTTGAGAAGGCCAACGAGTTAGCCGAGCGATTCTCTACAATTGCCAATGCGCCTGCATTGCTGGATTTGAATAAGTACAGGGTTGTAGGGATTGTTGGCAACGAAGAGGAGCTTCAGGGCTTTTGCAGGGCCTTGGTAACCCAGATCGCAACTCACCATTCGCCGGATGAGGTGAAGCTTGCCGCATTTATGAGCAAGATGCAAACGGGGGAATGGGACTGGCTACGCTGGCTACCGCATATTTGGGATGATAAGCGGTCCGGCAGATACTTGTTTCAGGATGGCGGATATCAGACTCAAGTCCTGGAGCAACTCCATTCACTGCTTCAACGCCGATCATGGATGAAAGAACAGGAACAGACTCAGGCGCTTCCTTTCTTCGTATGTTTGCTTCCTTATATTGAAATGCTTGAACATGAACCTATCCTGCCGTTGTTAATGAAAGACGGAGACAGCATCGGCGCGACTTCGATTGTATTGGCCGCTCAAAGGGACCTGCTTCCTAAGGAGTGCCAACTGGTCGTTGAGTTGCATGGAGACGAAGCTGTTATGCGATCCACGAACGTAACGGGTGGCTTAGCGGGAGCGGCTTATGCCAAGCCTAAAGACGAAGTGCCTTATGTTCAGTCGTTTAAGCCCGATCATATGACCTCGGGGGAAGTGGACCATTTTGCACGTCAAATCGCTCCGTACCGGGTGAAGACAAGCTCGGCGGATGAGGTGGCCAATGTTCTAACCTTATTTGATTTATATGGCATTCAGAAGATCAATGAACTGGATATCGCCGGCAAATGGGACAAACAAAGATTTCCCAATACGCTTCCTTTCCCGGTAGGAGTTCGCGGTGGGATGAAGCCTGTTCTGCTGAATCTTCACGATAAGATTGAGAGAAAAGGGCATGGCCCCCACGGTTTGATGGCCGGTACAACCGGCTCGGGGAAAAGTGAAGTCATTCAGTCTATGATCGCCTCGTTGGCCGTACAATACCACCCGCATGATCTGGCTTTAATGCTTATTGACTACAAGGGCGGGGGCATGTCGAACACCTTTGAGGATCTGCCCCATGTCATCGCTACGATCACCAACCTCGAAGAAGAGGGGCTGATCGAACGCTCCAAGGTTTCATTAAAGGCGGAATTGAATCGCAGACAGAAGCTGTTTGTCGCGGCAGGCAATGTGCAGCATATTGATGAGTACTACAAGACCGAATGGAGAACAAAGGAACCGTTACCGCACTTGTTCATCGTGATTGACGAATTCGCCCAGCTTAAGAAGGACCAGCCGGAGTTTATGAGCGAATTGGTGTCCATTGCGGCAATCGGCAGAACTTTGGGCGTTCACCTTCTTCTTGCGACACAGAAACCTGGCGGGATTGTGGATGACAAGATCTGGAGCAACTCCAGATACCGGGTCTGTCTCCGGGTGCAGGATGAGGCGGACAGCCGCGAAATGCTTAAAATCAGCGATGCGGCATACATAACCACTCCCGGTAGGGGTTATCTGCAGGTGGGGAGCAATGAAGTGTTCGAACTGGTGCAGTTTGCTTGGAGCGGCGCGCCGTATAACCCGAACAAATCGGTTCAACAAACCAGCTTTACGGCGTACAGGCTAAGTCTTGACGGAAGAAGAGCCAAAATCAGTAATCCTTTAGATGAGGTTTCATCCGGACAGAAGCAAGAAGCGAATAATGACTTTGGTATTGAAGAGAAGCAGCTAAGCGTTCTTATCCGTTATATTGCCGATCACTGTCAACAAGCAGGAATCCGCCGTCTGCCAGGACCGTGGTTGCCTCCATTACCGCAATACTTAACTTTGGATCAAATTCCGGAAACGGCGGAGATCGGGGACAAAATCATACATCCGGTCGTGGGATTGGTGGATGATGTTGCTAATCAGACCCAGTTTCCGTTGAAGCTTGATATCGAGTCGGGAAACTGGATTGTACACGGCATGCCGGGTACGGGGAAGACTACGTTTATTCAGACACTCCTATACTCTCTTGCCGGAAATTGTACTCCGGAAGACCTGCACATCTATGCGCTGGATTTCGGCAGAATGCTTAAGGATTACCTTCTCATGCCGCATACGGGCGATGTTCTTCTTGATGACGAAGAAGAGAAGCTCATCCGTTTGGTGGCTTTCCTCGAAGAAGAATTGTCCAACCGGAAAATTCTGTTCGCGGAAGCGGGCGTGAAGTCGAGACAGGCCTATTGTGCGGATACCCATCATAAACTGCCGGCTTTCCTTATTATCATTGATGGATATGTCAGCTTTAAGACACAATATGAAACCCTTCATGACAAGCTGGAAATATTGTTCCGGGAAGGATCCGGATATGGAATCTACTTTATGCTCACGGCCAACCGGGTATCCGATATCTATGACAAAATCCGAAGCAATTTCCCGAATGCGGTTTCTTTCCTGCTTGCGGATGCTGGTGATTATCATTATGCTGTAGGGCGTTTATCCAAAGCACCAGGGCAACTTCCCGAGGGGCGCGGGTTCGTTAAGGGCCATCTTCCTCCTTATGAATTTCAAACGGCTTTATCGCTGGATGCGGTCAATGAGTCCACACGTGCCAAACAAGTTAAAGAGCATTTTCACCACATGGATGCCAATTGGCAAGGAACAAGGCCTATGCCGATCCGGATTCTACCGGACACGGTTTATTTGGAAGAAGTATGGGAACAAGAAACGGACGACAAGAAAGATTCTTTAACCTTGGGGCTTCAGGTTTCAAACTTAAAAAGCTTTTTGTGGAGTATGGAGGACGGTCCGTATTTTACTCTCGGTGGTCGGATGGAAAGCGGAAAGACCTCGATGTTGATGACGCTTGGAATCATGGCTTCGCGGAACTTCACTCCAGCAGAACTTCATCTGTATCTTTTTGATATCCGTCGTTCTTCACCGGGACTCAGTTCTCTAAAGGACTTGGCCCATACGCAGGGCTTTGCATCAGACGAACGTACATTGGAGAAGATCATCGGCGATTTGAAGCTGGAAATCGAAAAGCGGGCACAGGCAGAAGCGTCAATACCCGGATTACCGCGTCTTATGCTGTTGATAGACGATGCAGATGTGATGGCTAAGCGGATCTCCTCCAATTTTGCATTGACGGAGCAACTTGAGTATATCACTAGATATGGCCGGGAGAATGGGGTCTATATTATCGCGGCGGGCCAAGCGAATGACATGAACCAGAACTGGGATGCTTGGCTGAAGGAGGTTAAATCCGCCCAAGTGGGGTGGCTGCTTGGAACTACAGATTTGAACGAGGCCCAACTGTTCAATATCAAGATTCCGTACGACCAAAGCGGGAAGATCTTGCCTCCAGGCGAAGGGTTTTATATTAAGCGCAAATATGAACGTGTCAAAATAGCTCATGCATTTGCCCACGGGAACGAGCGGTTTGTCGAGCAAGTCCATCTAGTGAATTCGGCATGGTTCGAGAGTGTGAGTCAGTCATAGATTCGACACAATTTACCAAATTTTGTATTGATAAATACTGGCGTTATTGGTACTATTTTAGCATATTCTATTAATTTATTGATACTTAAGGAGGAAATGGAATGGCACGAATTTTAATTACCCCGGAAGAGATTGACAAGGTAGCACAACAATTTAATACGGGGGCCCAGCAAAGCCAAGAGTTAGCCAGCAAGCTTAACTCTGCGATCCAGTCGATGCAAGGTCAATGGGACGGTATGACACAACAAAAGTTCTTCCAAAGATATGAGACAGACAAGAAGAATATGGAGATATACATAAATATGTTGAAGGAAGTTTCCGCTGATCTGACCAAAATTGCCGCACGCTTCAGAGAAGCGGATCAACAAGGCTAAGCGAGTTACAAAACAGAAGGCCAGGTATTGGTTTACCTGGTCTTTACTTTATTTGCAGTACGCAATAAAAGGAGAATGAACGCTTGTGAGCTATCAAATTCAGGCAACCAGCGAAACCCCTGCCTTAATCATCTATTTATTGGACATCAGCGGATCTATGACATTGGAATTTGAAGGCAGGCGGAGAATGGATATCGTTAATGAAGCGCTAAATACAGCAATCCGCCAAATCGTTTACCGTTCGACGAAAGGCTCCAGGCTTTCCCCGAGATATAGAATAGCCATCTTGGCCTATAGCGATGAGGTCTATGACCTTCTGGACGGCGTGAAATCGATCGACCGGATAGCCAATAGCGGCAGCCTGCCCCAGCTATATCCCAAACGTTTCACCGACACGGCAAAAGCGTTCAGACAAGCGGAGAAGATCTTGCAGTCGGAGCTACCGAATTTGCAGTACAGTCCGGCCCCTCTCGTGTGCCATATGACTGACGGTGTATACACGGGAGAAGATCCGGAGCCGATCGCCGAACGGATCAAGGCGATGGAAGTGCCGGATGGCCGTGTATTGGTTGAGAATATTTTTATAACGGACGAGGCCGTAGGAGGGAAGATTCGGGATATCAAAGCATGGGGAGGTATGCAGCCGGGAAGCTTCTCCGGGGATCCATACACCGAGAAGTTGAAGCGGATGTCTTCCGTACTTCCGGAATCCTATCGCGAGATGATGATAGAGTCTTCCTATTCCCTGAGGCAAGGAGCTCTAATGATGCTGCCCGGTACCAGTGCAGATTTAATCGCTTTGGGATTCCAAATGTCTGCTGCTACGCCGATAGGGTAAGGGGCGAAAGGAGAATCGGATGAATACGACAATGGTAACCCTGATCATAGAATCGTCAGGACGATCAGTAGATTTGGAATTACCGGGAGAAGTGCCGTTGAGAGAAGTTCTTGCCAAGGTGCTTCCGGGACTGGAAGAATGGGGGCCGTATCCTTTTACGGACACGGAGTATCAATATTTGATCAGCAACGGGGATCAGCGCTGGAAGCCGATTGATCCGGGGCGTACCTTGAACGAGCTGGGAGTTATGGACGGTTCCTATATCAGACTTGAAAAAAGACAAAGTTATTCAACTCATTCTCAGGATTAAAGCAGGAAAGGTGACGCAAATTGTTTCCACCCGAACATAACTATTTGTTTTCGCTCTTGGGCCAGGATTACCGGATCGAAGAGCATCCCCGCTTTGCGGGCGTACCTTACGGACAAGAAGGCAGACAAGGAACGGTATACAAAATAGTACGGCAGGAAGATCACGAGAGCTTTGCCTTAAAGGTGTTTCGTCCTTCCTTCAGATATCCTACGGTTATGAAGAAATCGGAGGTTATTTCAAGGTATTCTAGCCTCGCGGGACTAAAATCCGGCTCCAGAAGGATCATTCATCCACAGGAGAGTAAAGAACTGCTCAGTACATACCCTGAACTTCTCTATGCTGTAGTAATGCCTTGGATTGAAGCGGAAACTTGGAACGATATTTTAACATCGAGACGTGAACTTTCAGTGGAGAATTGCAGGAAGTTGGCCGGGAATTTTGCCGGCACCATGATGGAATTGGAAGAGCATGGCCTGGCGCATACCGATCTGTCCTCTTCCAATGTCATGATAGAGTCCACCGCCGGAGAATTAAATTTTCAATTGGTTGATTTGGAGGACCTTTACTCTCCTCAGCTTGAAGAGCCGGATGATTTGCCGGATGGAATCGACGGCTATAGAGCGCCGTTTCTCGAACAGGATATGCAATGGAGCCCCTATGTAGACCGGTTCTCTGGGGGAATCCTGATAGCCGAGATGCTGACCTGGTGCGAACCGGGCATACGCGAGAAATGCTGGGGGGACAGCTTCTTTGCACCAGGGGAATTGCAGCAGGAGAATGAGCGGCAGTCCATAATGATTCAGACTTTGGAGAAATTGTACGGCTTGCCGGTCTCGGGATTATTTGAACGGTTGTGGAATGCGGAGCAGATTCAGCAATGCCCTTCTTTCGGGGAATGGTCCATTGTTCTTGAAGCATTATCTGCGCCGGCGGTCCCCGTGGCAATGGATTCGGATGAATCCGAAGAAGATTCGCCGGGCGTTGAACCAAGCTCCTTCCTTTTTCATGATGATGAGAATGCTGTCGAAGGGCGAAGGAAGTCTAGGGAGCATTTGCTCGACGCAGAAGGGGAGAATCGGTTGGCTAGAGCCCGGAGTATTGAACAACAAGGCAAGCTGACCGCTGCCCTGTGGGAATATGGCAGGTTAATCGATGGTATTCCGCCGGGATCCTCACTGCATAGAGAAATCGAAATCGTGATTTCCTTGATTCAAGAGAAGCTGGATGAACCTGAAGAAGAACAAATTACGAACATCGGCAAGATTCGGGAGCAGTATAAGGCGACGACGGACGGGGGCGACAATCTTTATGCCAAGCTGTGGATTGTGCTGCTTGGAGCATCCGTGGTCATTATTATCGTCGCTCTATTGACGTATTTACTATAACTTTCCTTAAAAGGAGGAGAGAACGGGATGACAACATCGGAAGAAGAGATCATCTTTCATTTATCACAAGAAGAATTCTTTTTTCTTACTCAAATGCTGGGCATCAACTACATTGCCGGTTTTGGGGATCCCTTTCAGGGCTATTTGATGGAAGAGCTTGAAGAAGAATATCAAAAGGTGAGACAACGTCTCATGGACAGGGGATTTTTGATCCCGATTGAGGGATTGGATGAGCTGGAAATGGATGAATTGCTGGGGCTTTGCTTGACCTGCTGCGGTTCCGATACGGCTGTCTACTTAAAGAAGAATGATCATGAGATCGGGGACTACGAGGCCTTCCTTCATTTTACGCCTAATTTGGTCGTGGAGCGGACGTCGGACAGAGATGGGATTGCCCTAACACCTGTAGCCAATGCAGAACTGACCATGAATATCCTGGCGAGATTCCTCCCTCTTACTGTGCGTGGTGAGAAGCCGATCCATATCATATTGGATGAAATGAACATAAGTACCTGGGATGCTTTGAGCAGCCAGGAAAAAAGGGAACTTTTGGAGGCAAGGGAGATTGAATTGGATGTAATGACCGATATTCTTAGCGTTGAGACCGTGCCGGAACGGTTAGCGACGATGTCATTCTGGAGCAGGTACGGTATTGGTTGGGAGACGGAAAGTTACCGCTACAGTAAGCGAGGGAGCGACCTTCTCTTAATTACAGAGCCGGACGAGAAGGAATTATGCATCAGGGAGTACCGCCCGGAGCCAGTCCTTACAGCGTTGGAACAATTGGCGGCAAAATTCGATTTGGTCAATGAGGGGGCATAAGAATGGGAAATCGCATCAAAATCGAGCCGGAACAGATTAAGAATATCGGGGATCGTTTCCTGCAGTGTTGCGAGCAGAATCTGCAGATGGCTAAAGAGTTGAAATCACTAATCGATGGACTGGAGGGAAATTGGGAGGGGAAATCGCGTGAAAGGTTCTATTCTTCCTATCAAGATGCGCATAAGCAATTGGAAAGTGTCTCTACATTGCTGAAGAGTGTAGGGGATGAACTCAAGGCCATATCCGAAAGGTTCAGAAAAACGGATGCGAGTACATAAGGAGGGAATTTCATGCCCATTCGTGTCGATGTTGGGGTGTTGGAGAGTATAGCCAGACAAGTCCGCAGCGGAAGCAGGCAATTGCAGAGCGAGGGATCACGCATGCATAATAGCGTGCAGATCATGCTGTGGGCCGGTAATTCCTATCAGAGGTTTACTAAGGGATTCCAGGAGACCGAAGTCAAACTGAAGAGAACCAGCGAACAGATGGATGCCTTTGCGGATCAACTGGAGAGAATTGCGGAAGCATTCCGTCAGGCGGATCTCGAGGAAGATCGAAGACGCGAAGCCGAGGAGAGAGCCCGGCGGGAACGTGAAGCGGCTGCTCGCTCGACGGCAAGCAAGAGGAAATAGGGGGATGCGGTTTGAAAATCGAAGTGGATGTTGCCAGTTTGAAACAAACCGGTAAAACTTTAAGTTCTGCAGTCAGGGAAATTGAAGATATTCAATCCGGTTTGCAGCGAGCGATGAGTCGATTGACGATGGAGAGCCGGAGGCGTTCCGACGTGGACAGCAATTTCCGGTTGATCAACCAACGGCTCGATGAGCTGAACAGGGAACTGACCGAGCTCTCCAAACTGGCGGTACGTAAAGGAGAGCAGTTTGCGGAAGATGACGCTTACGGTCAGAAGATTAACACCGGTAAATGGTGGAGCGTATTCAAGACGGGCGTTAGCATAGCATTGGATTTCTGTCCGATTATAGGAAATGTTAAAGGACTTGTAGAAGCGGTTACTGGCCGGGATTTAATTACGGGGGACAAGCTGGCTCCTTGGGAACGTGCTTTGGCTGTTGTGGGTCCGCTGGGTAAGACGGTTCGTAACGGGGTCAAGGTAGTAAAGTTCGCCGACGAGGTTGTGGACGGAGTCAATTTTGTCGCTAAGCATAGCGATGATATAGCAGGCTTAGCGGGTAAAGCGGACGACGCTGCGGAAGTTCTAACTTATGGCGACGACATCGCCGGTCTGGCGAACAAAGCGAATAATGCTACCGAAGCACTAAGCGATGCTTCCAAGTTAGCCGATTCAACGGCAGATGTAGCCAGCACGGGAAGCCATGTCGGGAACGTTGCCAAGACAGGAGAAGTCCTGAGTGAGGCGGGGCAGGAGACAGCGGCCGCGCTTGCGGCTGCGGGCGGTGCTGGGTTAGCTGCAGGCGCGGTTATTTCAGGAGCCTCGAAATCAGGTAAAGCCGTGGAGGCGGTAGGTGATGCGGCGAGTCAAACGAGCAAGACGTTAGATCATATGAATGATGCCAAGAAGGCCGGATCTAGTGCGGTCTCCGGTACGGCTGACGCCACGCGCAAACAAACCCAGGATCTCGCTGGCCGTAATTGCGATAGCTTGGGCGGTGACCCGATCCACATGGGCACGGGGGATCAATTAATTAGCCATACAGCGCTTAAGTTATATGGAGCGGCTACGTGGCCTTTTGTTATTCATTATCACTCCGGTTTGCTTCAGTATAGTGAAATGGGGGCCGCATGGACCCATAATTATGCTATGTCTTTGCAAATTGAGGAGGGAACCTCATCGGACAGCCCCGAGGTTACAGTCTTCAGGAATGCTTCCAGACTGAACAAGTATCGTATGGATACTGATGGAGTATTCAGGACAGAAGATATCGATGCCAGGTTTGACGAACTCCATCCGGTTGAACAGGGATATAAGCTGGAATGCCGCAAGAATCGTGAAACATTCCTTTTTTCCGAGACCGGGGTGCTGTTGGAGCATGTGAATCAAGATGGACAAGCGTTAAATGCTGCTTATAATGAACGGGGATGGATCGAGCAATTAACTGACAAGATTACAGGGAGAAGTTTGGGCTTTGTTTATGATGAATCCGGATTGCTTACTTCGGTGAAAGATACAGAGCGGACAGTTAGATTTGTATATAACGACAAGTCGCAGATGACTCGTTTTATCGATGCGAACGGAAATGCTACGGATATGATTTGCGACGAGGAAGGCAGAATTTTGTCCGTGACGGTTGACGGACAGCTTCAATTCGAGAATACCTTCGATGCCCAGCACCGAATTGTGGCTCAGCGTGATGCTAATGGACATCTTTCTCATCTGCAGTATGATACGGAATCCATCCCTGGGCAGACGGTGACCACCTGGACTAATCCGCTGGGGCATCAGACGAAGTATGTTCACGATGAACAGTGTCTGTTACAGGAAATCGAGTACCCGGACGGCCGCAAAGTTAACTATACATATAATGAGTACGGGCAGGAAGTCGATCGGAGATACTCGGATGGAACTGGCACCTCCTACCTTTATGATGAACGGGGACGTCAGGTTCAGTATACGGACGAACTGGGGCATCAAACACACTTCTATTATGACGAACATGATCTGCTCATCAAAGAAGTGGATGCGGAAGGACAAGCAACGGCCTATCATTATGATGAACAGCTTCGTCTCATAGGAGTCACTAGAGCGGATGGTAGAACCTCGGAGACGGGATATACCGCAGAAGGGCAGAAGTCTTTTTATCGTGATTTTAACGGATCGGTCGGAAGATTCTATTATAAGAATAATGGAGAGCTAGAGGCATGGGAGGATGCCGAAGGACGGCTGACCAAGGTAGGACTGGATGGCGCCGGCCGGATCACAAGGGTGGAGAATGCGCTTGGCTTCGAGTTCACTCGTGAATATGACGGAAATGACAATTTAATCCGCACTAGCGACGCACTCGGTCATACCTGGGAGTACCGATATAATGCGGACGACCACTTGGTAGGGTCCAAGGATCCCTCTGGAGCCGCACACATGTATACCTACACCGCTTCTGGGAAATTGGCGAGTGTTACGAACCCGTTATTACATACTATTCAATACGACTACGACCAAGCGGACCGGCTCGTTTCTGAAGTCAATCCGATAGGAGACACAACAAAGCTCCAATACGACGCCGTTGACCGGCTGATTACAGTACTTGATCCATTGGATCGGGAGACTCACTATAATTACGATAATTCCGGAAGATTGCAGGCTGTTATAGACGGAGAAGGACGGTTGGTTAAACAACTGACTTATGATGCGGCGGGGAATCCGGTTGCCGTCACGAACGGGCTTGGCCAAACGAACCGTTACCGTTTCAATCATAATCATCAGATTACGGAGGAGAACGACGCTGCGGGACGTGTAACCCGGTTTAAGTATGACGCACTGGCTAGATTGGCGGAAGTGGTGGAAGCGGAACAGGCCTTCTATCGTCAGGAATATGATGCAGAAGGCAGAATTACGGCTTACGAGGATGCCAACCGGAACCGGACCGAATTGCGTTACGATAGCACGGGTCTCCTGGTTGAGGTGAAGAATGCATCCGGCAATGGAATCGCTTATGAGTATGATCTGCGGGGACTTCTTGCCATGCGGGTCAATGCAAGGCGGCAATCTACTGCTTACCGCTATGATGCTGCCGGCCGGCTGATCGGCCTTGAGGACGAGGTAGGCCAAATTCAACTCGACTATGATGCCAATGGGCGTGTTGTTTCTCTCGCTGAAGGGGAGTCCGTGTTGTCTCGTGTCTATGATGCTGCCGGCCGTTTGATTTCCAGTACAGACACGATGGGACATGCGATCAGTTATGCGTATGACGCTGCTGACCGCCTTACGATGCTTACTTATCCGGATGGTAAACAGGTTCACTACCGGTATAACGCCGCCGGAGAAATGGTGGAAGTCAAGGACTGGCGGGGACGGTTGACCCGCTACAGCTATGACCGTAGCGGAAAACTGGCGGAGACGACGCGGGCGAACGGGACTCGGGAGAGAAGATCGTATGACGCTGCCAGTCGATTAGTCCGGATCCAGGACAGCAATTTGCATGGGATAATGCTCCAACAATTCCGATTCACCTACAACGAGATCAGTCAAATTATTCAGGAAGAAGACAAGCAGTATACGTACGACCAATTGCGACGTCTAAGCTCGGGCGCTTCCCAAGGACGAATAGTAAGCTATGAGTATGACCTGGGCGGCAACCTGACGCACACTCAGGATTCCCTGAACAGTCGGGCCACAACCTTCCAATATGCTCCCGACAATCGCTTGCTCGCTCTTGAAGACTACCCGGTAGAGATGGATGCCGATGGGAACCTGCTGTATAAGAGTAACGGAGAATCCATGGCTTCTTATGAATACGATGCCCGGAATCGTTTGGTAAGATCAGGGAGAGCGCGCTATACTTATAACATGCTGGGAACGAGAACGTCCATGAGCTGGAGGGGAAAGACCACGCAGTACGTCGTGGACGACCTGGGAGAACTAAGCCGGGTACTCATGGAGCTGGACGAAGCTGGAACGCCAACAGCCTTCTATGTCTACGGCCTGGGCCTCATCGGCCGGGAGGATGCTAACGGAAACTACGTGAGCTACCACAGCGATATCCGCGGCAGTACCACGCTGTTGACCGATGAACAAGGAAGCGTAACGGACCGTTACACCTACGGGATCTATGGCGAGCTGGAACAGCATGAAGGCAGCACTCACCAACCGTTCCAATACAACGGCCGAGACGGAGTCATGACCGACCCTAACGGCCTGTACTACATGCGGGCGAGGTACTACGACCCGCAACTGAAACGGTTCCTGAATCGCGACATCATCCTCGGCGACCTGACCGACGGGCAAACCTTGAACCGGTTCGCGTATGTCAACGGAGATCCGGTGGGTTATGTGGATCCGTTGGGGTTGTTTAAGTGTAACGTTGAGGGGACGGGTGATGCTAAAACTTATTATCATGTAACGACTAAAGAATCTGCTAAAGAAATCATGGAGTCCCAGACGTTAGGAAGGCCAGGAAACCTATGGGAATCGAGAGTTTTTGCGTGGAAAGAACAACCGACTAAATCACAAGCTAAAGCTGCTGGAATCGGAAGTCGAACTGAAACTGTGCTTGAATTTAAAACTAATGCTTCATTTGGACCTGATCGTGGAATTGTGAATCCAAAAATCAAAGATATTGCAGTAGAAACCACAGATGGACAACATATTCCAATACAAATTTTTGATGTCAAGGAAGTAGGATTTAAGAAAAGTAGGTGGAAATTTTGGAAATAGAGATTAAAATAGATAATCTGACAGCTGGAGGTTATCCCTTCCTAAAAAACTATGGAAAAATGCCAGATAGTTGTAATAACCTATCAACAAGTTTTCAAAGTGGCAAAGTATATGGCATTATAGGAGGCTGTGGCGAAGGCGGATGGACATTGTCCCATATCTTAACTGGACGAGATAAACCGTATGAGGGTAAAGTATTGCTAAATGGGCAGGCAGCGGATGAGAAAATCCTAGAATATTACGGTTGGTATGTTGGTGACGGAATCACTTCAAAAGGATTAATAAGAAAAAGAAAAACTATTTATCGACAGATCAAAGAAGGTATAGTACAAACGAGCAGTAATTTTACTGCAGAGGATATCACCAATTTATTTGGCCTATCAAAAGATAGAATCCATTATCCTCTCGAAGAGTTAAGTTGGGAAAAGTGGAGAGCTTCAATCGCTATTGGGTTTGCTCATGGCAAGCGAATTTTCTGTTTTCCTTGGTGTGATGCTAGTTGGGTAAATAATCTGATACTGAATTGCGGTATACATATTTGTATTGATATTTTAAAAAATGCAGGGGCAATCATCATTTTCCCTACCCAAAAGTCAGAAAGTGTAAATTTTTTTGTCGATGAGATAATACATTTGAACAATGAAAAGCATACCCCCTCCCCACGGGCCAAAGAATTTGTTGAGCAGTATTTTGAAGGAAAGCGGAATAGGAGCACGTAAGAGCCTTTAGATCAGAAATTAATTTATCTAATAAGACGGTTGCCTATCTTTAATTGGAACCATCCGGGGCCCACAAAGATGATTAAGTGGATTTAATAGTATTACTAACCTTGATTGGCTTCATGCCTTTCAAGGTTTCTTTTCAATCCGAGGTTATACCCGCCCACACCATGCACCGTCCACGGACGATCTGGGGGAACTGCCGAGTGCTGATGGAGCTGGATGAAGACGGGACGCCGAAAGCCTAATGTGTACGGGCTGGGGCTCATTGGCCGGGAAGATGCGGAGGGCAACTACGTCAGCTACCACAGCGACATCCGGAGCAGCACGACCTTGCTCACCGACGAGAACGGCCGAGTCACGGACTGGTACGCACATCGGAATCACGAACCAACCGTTCCGGTACAATGGCCGGGATGGGGTGATGACCGACCCGAACGGCTTGTATTTCATGCGGGCCCGCTATTACGATCCGGAATTGAAGCGATTCCTGAACCGTGACGTTATTCAAGGCGACCTGACGGACGGGCAGACCTTGAACCGGTATGCTTATGTCAACGGAGATCCGGTGGGTTATGTGGATCCGTTGGGGTTGTTTAAGTGTGATGTTGGGGGGACGGGGAAATCATTTGTTGAACAAATGGACCCATCAGAAGCAGCTCGTTATGAAAGATACTGGGAACAAGACTATAAGGAAATTTATAAAGGCGAGCCTACCACAAGGGAAAGATCATACACGGCACCAGGTACAAGAAGTATCATTGATCAAAAGATCAATGGTAAAACTGGTGAGTTATACGAGAGGGAAACAATTTTTGATCAATTTGGCAGAAGGATAGGTAATAACGATTATACTAATCATGGGCGGTCGGACGTACCTTCTCATACAGTTCCTCATTACCATCCAAATCCATGGTATAATCCAAGACAACATGGGCCAGGTACACCGGGAATATATCCTGAAACTCCGAGGTGGTAAAAATTATTCCTATTGCGCATTATTTGTTTGCAATCGCTTTTAGCGAATATTATAGTAAGGCAGATTGGCAAAATTGGGCTGACGAACGCATACTTCGTCTGACAAGACCAGAGCCTTGGTTAATCGATGTTTCTTTAGCAAGTAATATTGATATATTAAGTAAAGTCTTGAGTGATCTAATGATTTTAGAGAGAGACTATATGAAAAATATTCCACCTTTTAGCGATGCAGTTATTGGATATTTTTACCTCAATTACTTGTCTAAGAAAATTACTCTTCAAGAGTTATTACTGAAGTCCGGGGACGAGGCAGATGGTGGTGAAGGTGCATCTATTGAATGTGAAGAGTTTTATGCAATTAGCGGTGACTTAAAAAAGAATGAAATTCTCATAGAGGACACTGATTTTCAAAGAAAAATATCTGTTTTATACGAACCGTTTAGAAAAATTGCTCAGCTGCAAATGGAAGAATTAGAAAGTTATTGACACTAACTAACCTTGATCGGCTCAATACCTTTCAAGGTTTCTTTGTTGGTGGGGGCTACCCAGTACCGAGTGAACTTATTATTCAACCAATAGCACATATAACCATGACTTAATTGACGCCGCTCCATTACATGCGGCGTCTAAGCTCGGGCGCTTCCCAGGGACGAATAGTAAGTTATGAGTATGACCTGGGCGGCAACCTGACGCACACCCAGGATTCCATGAACAGTCGGGCCACAACCTTCCAGTATGCTCCCGACAATCGCTTGCTCGCTCTTGAAGACTACCCGGTAGAGATGGATGCCGATGGGAACCTGCTGTACAAGAGCAACGGGGAATCCATGGCTTCGTACGAATACGATGCCCGGAATCGTTTGGTAAGATCAGGGAAAGCACTCTATACTTATAACATGCTGGGAACGAGAACGTCCATGAGCTGGAGGGGAAAGACCACACAGTACGTCGTGGACGACCTGGGAGAACTAAGCCGGGTACTCATGGAACTGGACGAAGCAGGAACGCCTACAGCCTTCTATGTCTACGGCCTGGGCCTCATCGGCCGGGAGGCTGCTAACGGGAACTACGTGAGTTACCACAGCGATATTCGTGGCAGCACCACGCTGTTGACCGATGAACAAGGAAGTGTAACGGACCGTTACACCTACGGCATCTATGGCGAGCTAGAGGAGCATGAAGGCAGCACTCACCAACCGTTCCAATATAACGGCCGAGACGGAGTCATGACGGATCCTAACGGCCTGTACTACATGCGGGCGAGGTACTACGACCCGCAACTGAAACGGTTCCTGAACCGCGACGTCATCCTCGGCGACCTGGCCGACGGCCAGACCTTGAACCGCTTCGCTTATGTCAACGGAGATCCGGTGGGTTATGTGGATCCGTTGGGGTTGTTTAAGTGTGATGTTGGGGGGAAGGGTGATAGTGGGAAGTTCACTCAAACTACAGCATCAGTTAATTTCAGTAAAGATGGCAAGTTTGCCAATATGACCAATGGAGAGGTCGCTCAAAAACTAAGAAATGGAGAACTACAAGCTAGTGACTTACCAGTTGAATATCTAATGAGAGATGGAAATAAGTTATTAATTAATACTAGATCATCACTAGCATTAAAACGCGCAGGTATTCCAGAGAGTGAGTGGACTTTCGTAAATAGAACAGGTGATTCTTATTTTGAAATTAAGATAACTGAGCGATTAGCGAAAAATGGATTAACAAGTGCAGGAACAGATACAATAAGAATCACGGGCGCTGGTGGAAAAGCTAGTAATCTGAAATAAGAGGTGCAGTTATGGAATTTAAATCTGTATTAAAGATTAATGGGGCTTCGCAGGAATTCATTGAAGCCCCCCAACTAATTAAAACTGCGAGAAGAGATATTGTGTTATTGCACGATTACGAAACGGAGATAGGGACGTATGAATGGGCAGGATTAACGTTTAAAAATACAATTTCTTTTAAAGTAACCAGTGAAGATTGTTTAAAAGAATATATGCTTGGAACACTTGATACTTTAGTTGAAGTTATAAATTCATGGTGGATAGAAGAAACGAAAAATAATTTTAGAGGTGATGAAGAATTTAACTTTAAACACTATTTAATCTTTTTTGAGGATTATGGATGCTACGAGTTTATTGCCGAAAATGTTGTAAACGATATTAATTTAATCAAAAACTTGCCTATCCATCAAACGAAAATAACATTAGGGGATTGACGAGAGAATGAATTATTCATTATTAAGCAAGGAGATATCTTATGCATTACGCCATGCACCTTGGGAATATGAACTTGAACTAGATAATGAGGGGTGGGTGGAGATTCGTCAACTGTTAACTGGATTGCAATTAAATGAACATTGGAAATCCGTTAAAGAGACCGATTTAGTTAATATGATTGAAGTGGCTGATAAAAAGCGACATGAAATTTTGAATGGTAGAATTAGAGCGATTTATGGTCATTCTATACCTCAAAAAATAATAAAAACTGCAGCAACGCCACCTTCATTCCTGTATCATGGGACTGCAAGACATTTAGTGGAACAAATTTTTAATGATGGGCTTCTACCGATGGAAAGGCAGTATGTTCATTTATCAGTGGATATTAATACCGCCAATTTAGTTGGAAAACGTAAGGATACGACCCCTGTACTTCTAAAAATTCAAGCGGAGAAGGCTTCAATTGAGGGGGTCAGATTTTACCAAGGCAATAATATAGTTTGGTTGGCGGATTTTGTTCCTTCAAGGTTCATCTCTATAATTTAGTTTAAAATTAGTAATGTGAACCTTGATCGGCTCAATGCCTTTCAAGGTTTCTTTGTTGGTGGGGGTTGAACCAGTACCGAGTGAACTTATTATTCTACCAATAGCACATATAACCCATGTGATACCTGTAAGAAGATTCCATCATTTCGGTTCTTCGCACATGAAATGCATTTGACTTAATTGACGCCGCTCCATTACATGCGGCGTCTAAGCTCGGGCGCTTCCCAGGGACGAATAGTAAGTTATGAGTATGATTTGGGCGGCAACCTGACGCACATCCAGGATTCCATGAACAGTCGGGGCACAACCTTCCAGTATGCTCCCGACAATCGCTTGCTCGCTCTTGAAGACTACCCGGTAGAGATGGATGCCGATGGGAACCTGCTGTACAAGAGCAACGGGGAATCCATGGCTTCGTACGAATATGATGCCCGGAATCGTTTGGTAAGATCAGGGAAAGCACGCTATACTTATAACATGCTGGGGACGAGAACCTCCATGAGCTGGAGGGGAAAGACCACGCAGTACGTCGTGGACGATCTGGGAGAACTAAGCCGGGTACTCATGGAACTGGACGAGGCAGGAACGCCTACAGCCTTCTATGTCTACGGCCTGGGCCTCATCGGCCGGGAGGATGCTAACGGCAACTACGTGTGTTACCACAGCGATATCCGCGGCAGCACCACGCTGTTGACCGATGAACAAGGAAGCGTAACGGACCGTTACACCTACGGAATCTATGGCGAACTAGAGCAGCATGAAGGCAGCACTCACCAACCGTTCCAATACAACGGCCGAGATGGAGTCATGACCGATCCTAACGGCCTGTACTACATGAGGGCGAGGTACTACGACCCGCAACTGAAACGGTTCCTGAACCGCGACGTCATCCTCGGCGACCTGACCGACGGCCAAACCTTGAACCGGTTTGCTTATGTCAACGGAGATCCGGTGGGTTATGTGGATCCGTTGGGGTTGTTTAAGTGCGATGTTGTGGGTAATCCTCCACGTGAATATGCAAAGCCTAGTTTATGGGAACGGTTGACAACAAAAAAATTATCTACAGATAAACTAGTAGCAAATCCGTTAGACGAATTTTCTATGCCTCACATTGGTCCTTCAGACAGAGCCATATCAAAACATATGAAATATATTGCAGAAAACGGAAAGATTGATGTAACTGATGGGCCTATCGTAGTGAAAAAATTATTAGATGGAACTTATGAAATTCAAAATGGTCACCATAGATGGGAAGCAGCTAAAAGATTGGGACTAAAAAATGTTCCAGTCAAATTAAAAAAAATTAATTATTGACAATAACAAGATAATTTCTAATTGCTAGTAATTAATAATTGTGTAAAAGGAAGAGGGTAAATGGGTGTAGAGAGTTATTTTATAAATTTAGTTTTTGAGGGAGTAAAACAAGAAAAGCAAGCTGGTGGTAGGGGATTTGTTGGAAATACAAACCTAATAATTAACGATGTTGAATTTTATATAAAAGGAAAGGGAGCTAGAAAAATCGGTATAGACAAATACCTATTCGATGATTCAATAATTATTGAATTGATTAGTGAAAATAATTCTGTATTAGCAATAACACTGCAAGGATGCTTATCATGGTATCCACAAGGATTGGATACAATGGTTTCTTTTGCAAGGAGTTTAAATAACGAAGTTAGTCCTATACACTTAAGTTATCCAGCATTAAAGGACTATTATTCAATTAAGGATAGCAACGTATTCATTGAGGATATTATGTCTATCTATAGTGAAAAATATGATAACTTCAAAAAACAAAATATTCATATACTGAATACAAAGTTGCCGCCTGGTAAAGAATTCTATCGTTATAAAGACAAAAGTAATAATTTAATATTTAAAGTGCTAAAAAAAATATTTAAATGATGATGTTTCATTAACTCTGTATATCAGTATTATTCCCCCGACAGCTGTAACCTGCGGGCTACTTTAATAAAAAACAAATGCATAAATGTTTTAGTATTAGCTATACAAGCTTGCGGACGAGAAGTGATTCTAATGGTTGGAAGTGTCGGGAAGTTGTATGAATAATAAATGGTCGTATAACCTTGATTGGCTTTTGCCTATTGAGGTTTCTTTTTTAGTGAGGAGTACAAAATGGAGATATGCGAGCAACGGAGAATCCATTGCCTCGTAGAATATGATGCCCGGAGTCGCTTGGTAAGATCAGGAAACTCACGCTATACTTATAACATCACAAATGCTTCATTTGAACCTGATGTAGGTATAGTAAACCCAAAAATAAAGAATATAACTGTACAAACTATAGATACCCAGAGGGTTCCAATTGATATTTTTGATGTTAAAGAGGTTGGATTTAAGAAAGGATGGTGGGAGTTCTGGGAGTAAATCGAATTGAGGTTAATATTGAAAACGCCTTGTATCATCCTGAGATGGAGAATTATGGTCAAATGATCGATAACATCAAGGACTTCAATCATGTTTTTAAAAAGGGTAGATCTTATGGGATTATCGGTCAGTGTGGAGAGGGTGGTTGGGGGCTATCTTACAATTTAATAGGCAGAGAACAGTTTATTACTGGGGAAATTAAGATTGATGGGAATATAATAACGTTAGCTGAACTACGGAAAATTGGCTGGTACGTAGGAGAAGGAATACCCAATCGTAGGCTTTTCTTAAAAAGTAATAGTGTTATTAATCAATTACAGGAAGCAATTAAGCAGAATCCTAATGGTGCCACCCACAGTATTGAGGAGATTATTAAAATTTTCAATTTGTCTCAAGATCGTTTAAACCTAAAATTAGAGGAGCTTAGTTGGGAAAGATGGAGAGCTTCCGTAGCAATTGGTTATGCCTATGGTAAACAAATATTTTGTTTCCCTTGGATGAGTACCGGGTGGATTAACGACCTAATACTGAATAGTAGCATTCATATTTGTATTGAGGTGCTGAAAAGTTCTGGAGCGATTATTATTCTCCCTACTCAAATGGCAGAAAGTTTAGACTTTTTTGTGGATGAAGTCGTATATCTTCACAATTCTAGACATTTACCTTCTCAACGAGCAAAAGAAGTCGTAGAACATTTCTTGAAAAGTAGGTCTTCATAAAGTAGTTTGGAATAAGTATAAGAGAAATTAGTGAAGAAAAACTGTTGCCACTGTTGCCTTATATTATTAAGTAGTTTAGAAGAAGATAATCACTATAAGCCTTGATTGGTTTCATGCCATTAAGGCTCTTTTTCTTTTGGGTCTCCTTATGCCTAATGACAGATTTATTATGATTAGATAGCACTTCACCAACCGTTCCAATACAACGGCCGAGACGGAGTCATGACCGACCCTAACGGTCTGTACTACATGCGGGCAAGGTACTACGACTCGCAACTGAAACGGTTCCTGAACCGCGACGTCATCCTCGGCGACCTGACCGACGGGCAAACCTTGAACCGGTTCGTTTATGTCAACGGAGATCCGGTGGGTTATGTGGATCCGTTGGGGTTGTTTAAGTGTAAGATTGAGGGGACGGGTGAAACTACTAGAAAAAACAAGCCTTTAATCAGGCTAAACCTGATTCAGCAACTCCTACGAAGCAGGGGCAAGTAAAAGACTATAAAAACTCGGCGAATGATAGAAGAGTATATGAATATGATTTTAATGGTCAGAAAAAATACATCATCGAGTATTAAAATGACCAATTTGGTAGAGGGCAGAATTTTCAAGGTGCTGAACAGAAGTATCCGGGGCAGGATTTATTTAAGGAAGATGGGAGGTATAGACGGATACCTGGAACACAGGGTCATTATCCAAAAGACTTTGGCGTTATATCCAATTTTGCAATCAGGAACGGCCTCATAAATCTCTTGGCGGCGCCAAGCCAGATCAATTCTATGCCCATTCAACTGACAAATCGCATCCTAAATTGATAGATTACAAAACGAGGAAGATTAACTTATTCCTCGAAATATCGTCTCTTGACTTTGGGGGCATTACACTCTGATCGGCATGGCGGAACAAACCGGCACCATGTAGAACGGGGAGTTCCCGCGCGCCAAATCGGCTTTGCTGGCGGATGCAACGGCAACGACGGTCGGCTCCATGTTCGGCACGAGCCCGACGACCGCGTTCATCGAATCGACTACCTGCGTTGCTGCCGGCGGCCGGACGGCGGTGTGCTCACGGTTGATCCTATAGAATGGTACTCCGGGAAGGAAGCCGAGGACGTGTTCGCCAAAATGGAACCGGATGCCGGCATCGACGGTCCGCCTGACGGCTATTATATCGTAAATGAGGACGACCGACTGGAACGCTATCCGGTCGCTGCGAATGCCCAGGTCCTTATGCAAATCTATGATCATACAGGAAATCCTGAGGATGTCGATATTTCGTGGAATGAACAAATAAGCTTGGAGAAGCTGTTCAGCCTATTCCAGAACACCGGGGTTCTCGATGTAAGAGAGTTTCCGTATCATTTGACGATAGAGAACGGGCAGGTAACAAGCATCGTCCAGCAATACGTGCCTTAAGCAAGTATATATTGAGCAGGAATATGAAAGAATATAAGGCATAAGTATAGGAATCCCCTTTCTTGCTGAGAGAAAGGGGATTTTTCATGAGATATAGCTTAACAACCTACGTTTGAACTTACACAGTCGCATTCGGTAATAAACCCGAATTTAATTGAGGCAAGTCATTGCCTATGGACAACTCTAAATGAGGATGGTATTTTCTAGGAAACAAAGAAGAGAGGTGTGAGAGATGGGAACTTTAAAAAGGTGGATTTCCGGAGCATTGTGCCTCGCCTTACTTCTATTTGCCAATCATCCTGCTTCATTATATATAAGCGAATCCAACAGTGTATTTGCTGACGCAGTGGGAACCGTCTACTATGTGGCTACGTCGGGAAATGACAACAATCCGGGAACTTTGTCGGCACCCTGGCGAACTATCCAGAAAGCGTCGGATTCTGTCAGACCGGGTGATACCGTGTATGTCCGGGGTGGGGTGTACAACGAATTCGTTAACATTAAGGTCTCAGGGTCGGCGGAATCCGGCCGGATTACGTTTCGAAATTATGAAAAGGAAACCCCGATTATCGACGGGACAGGGCTCTCGTTATCGCGAAGTCAGGCCTTGGTGCAGCTTTCTAATGTTAATTTTGTTACAATCGCCGGCTTTGAAATTCGAAACTTATCCACGTCCAGCTCCTCAGCAGATCCGGCCGGTATTCGGGTAAAGGACGGAAGCAGCCAGATTGAAATACTGAATAATAATGTTCACCATATTGAGAATACCTCCAAAGATGGAAACGGGCACGGTATCCACGTACTTGGGAATACATCCAATGCAATTACAGGATTGGTGATCAGCGGAAATCAGGTCCATCATTTGATAACTGGAAAGAGCGAGTCACTGACACTAAGCGGCAATATCGATGGGTTCTCGGTAACGAATAACCGGGTTTATGAGAATAACAATATTGGCATTGAACTAGCCGGATTTTATAGGGCTTGCTCTGGTTCATGCGTGGATCAGACCCGAAATGGGGTAGTTTCCGGGAATATAGTTTACCGCATCGATTCCTCCGGGAATAAAGCTTATGGAACCGGGATTCACGCTGCAGGTGGAATATACGCCGATGGTGCGACTAAGGTGATCATCGAGAGAAACGAGATTTATAATAGTGATTTTGGGATTGAACTTGCCAGTGAAAAGCGAGGGAAAACGACTAGCGGCATCGTTGTTAGAAATAATTATATTCACGACAACTACGGCGCCGGACTGATTATGGGAGGCTCAAGCTCGAGCAACGGCGGAGCGTCGCAGAATGTAATTGTGAACAACACTTTCGTGGAGAATGACAGTTTGGGACAAGGATATGGGGATATCACCCTGCAATGGAACAATACCGACAATCAGTTCAAGAACAACATTATTTTTAGTAATTCGAGAAAGCTGTCGGTTAATAAACTGAATAGCAGCGGATCGAATAATCAATTTGATTATAACTTGTACTATAACTCGACAGGAACGGCGGGCAGCCAGTGGAGATGGGTCGGAAAGAGCTATAGCTCGCTGGCTTCTTTCAAACAAGGTACGGGAAATGATACCCGATCCTTGTTCGGAAATCCGCTGTTTGCGAATAAAGCGGCCCATGATATTCAGTTGAAAAAGGGCTCGCCTGCCATCGATAAAGGGTCGGCGTTGAATCCGGGAGAATATGATCTGACGGGATCCGTCAGAATTCGAGGAACAGCCATCGATATCGGAGCTGTAGAGTTCTCTGGGTCGAATGTTGTCACTCCCGCCCCGTTAATTACGATTGACGGCGATGCCGAGGACTGGAGCAAGATCGCTGTACATTCTACTGGATCAGGTAAAACTTCGTCGATGAAGGCGGCAAAGGATGCCTCCTCTTTGTATATTCTTGTTCAAGGGAGCGATTTAACCACCAAGAGCCAGTTGTTCATCAATACGGATAATAATATAAATACGGGATTTAAAGCGCCTTATTGGAAATCGAGCGGAGCGGATTATCTGCTTGAGAACGGCAGATTGTACCGGTATAACGGATCGAACGGCACGGTTTGGAAGTGGGAATTTTTGAAGAGCTATTCAGATTCGCCGAATTATTTTCTCTCGGATGATCTGTTGGAAGTTTACTTGCCCTGGAGTGACCTTGGAAAACTCACGCAAAACAGTATTGTAAAAATAGGCTACGTATGGAACGACTCTGATAAATATAAGCTGCCCAAGAGCGGAGATATGACCGCGGTTCAGGAGATTCTCAAATAACTTTGATCTTCCCTCAAAATAGTTGAATGGACCTGAATAAATTGGCCCGGTTTTGGACGGATCAGGATATGTCTTTTTTCTGAAATCCGTCTGGAGTCGGGTTTTTGTAGTTAAAAATTGGTAGTGCATATTTAACATCTATGATATTATATGGATTCAAAGACAGTGACAAATATTACAAAATTGAAGATTTCAGTTGACGATCTCAGTAAGAAGAGGTGGTAGAATGAAAGTTTTAGTAACAGGCGGATATGGCTTTATCGGATCCCATGTTGCGGAAAGGTTTCATAAAGAGGGTTACGAGGTCTTTATTATCGATGACCTGTCCTCCGGTAAACTGAACAATGTTAACTTCAAGCACCGGGGGTATCAGTTATCCGTCGAGGATCAAAAATGCGAGGAAATCTTCTCTTCAAATCGATTTGATGCCGTCGTTCATCTGGCCGCACAGGTAAATGTGGCTACCTCTGTTGAGAATCCCAGGCAGGATGCCAAATCGAATGTCTTAGGTCTGATAAACATGCTCAGTCTGGCAAGTAAATATAGCGCCAAGAAGTTTATATTTGCCTCCTCAGCCGCGGTTTATGGAACAAGCGAGGATGTCCCTCTGCCGGAATCAGCACCATGCAGCCCTATTTCGCCTTACGGAATGAGCAAATGGGTGGGCGAAACTTATTGTCAGAAGTGGAGAGATCTGTACGGCCTTGAAACGCTGTGTTTCCGGTTTTCCAATGTATATGGCCCGCGCCAGAACAGCATTGGAGAAGGTGGAGTAATTTCGATTTTTGCAGACCGGATCATTGCAGGACAAAACATACATATCCACGGCGATGGAGAGCAAACCCGGGATTTTATCTATGTAGAAGATATAGCCGATGCTATTTATAGGGCGTCGTATTCGCAGCTTATGGGTGTATATAACCTATCTACCCAAACAGAGACTTCTGTAAACAGTCTGATCAGATTGTTTGAAGAATTGCACGGCACGGAGCCGGACCTTATTTATCAGGGTGCCAGAAGCGGGGATATTCATCGGTCCGTGCTCAGTAACGAGAATATCAAGAAGGACCTTGACTGGACGCCAATGTACGGGCTCAGGCAAGGTTTAACCAAAACGTACGAATGGTTTAAACAGCAACACTCCGCATCCCTTGAAACTACACACCAAGCACCAACCCCCACATCACGTACTCGCTATTTTATCCAAGTATTCAAACCCTATCTTGAGAATTTACTCGCTTTCATTTTGATATCTTGGCTCACTTTAAGTCAGTGGGATATGGCCTATTCATTCATTGACATCAAGATGTTCTACATAACCATCATCGGAATTTTGTATGGCAATCGTCAGTCGATTATGGCTGTTGCGTTGTCCGTTTGTTTGTTGACCTATCAGCGGCTGCTTAATGGACATGAACTCGTCTCCATGCTGTACGATACGGACTTTTTCTTTCAAATTGCCATTTATTTATGCATCGGCCTTGTGGTCGGTTATGCGGTTGAACGCAAAAACGGTAAGATTGCCTCCCAAGATATCGAAATTAAAGAGCTTGGCGAGAAATATGAATTTCTTAACGGCGTGTACCGGGAGGTCCGGGAAGTTAAGAACGAGCTGCAACAGCGAATTATGAATAGCGGGGACAGCTTCGGTAAAATTCACTCGATTACCAAAGAATTGGACAGCTTGGAACCGGATGAAATCTTTGTTTCTACGGTCAATGTGATCGAATCTATTATGAATACACGGGCCGTGTCCATCTACATCGCAAATTCGAATCGCGACTACTTGAGGCTGGTGGCGCATTCAATGAATATCGGTGAGGAAACGGCAAAATCGCTGAAAGTGGAGGAACATGATTATGTCGGTCGAGTGTTTCTCGGCGACCAGATTTATGTCAACCGGGAACTCAAACCTGGCGTTCCACTAATGGTCGCTCCGGTTCAAAGACGCGGCGAGACGGTAGCCATCATTGCATTGGACGATATTCCGTTCGAGAACTTTTCTCTGTATTATCAAAACTTGTTCAAGATTACGGTTGAACTGGTATCCTCCTCTCTATCGAGAGCATTCTCTTATGTGGAGGCGACTGAAAGTTTGCGTTATGTGGAAGACTCTTCGATCCTGACGAATGAAGTGTTTCAGTCGATTCTGAGGAATAAGAGAATGGCCAAAGAGAAGCTTAACATCAATTATTCACTTCTAATCCAAAGCGGTCACGTTGATTCACTCAGAGACTTTTCAAATAAGCTTAAAGGCCTGCTGAGGGAAACGGATTATATCGGACTCGGAGCGGCGAATGAGCTGATGATTCTGTTATCGAATACGGGACCTGAGGACGTTGCACGGATTTTGGAACGTTTCGCGGAACGGAATATATTCTTGAAAATACTTGAAGAGGAAGTTACCTATGGTTGAGTGGGTGCTTATTGTATACATACTCATCTCGGGTATCTTGTTATGGGTACGCTATCGTCAAACGCCGCGTAACTGGGTTCTGAGATGGGTGCTTGTCGCCGCTTTCCCTCTGATCGGGTGGTTGTTTCCGTTATTTTGGCCTAAATCATGGTTGCGGCCGGCGAGCCCGGAGCAAATGGAGGAATTGTTCGAGCATGACGGGAAGGGGCAGCAGTTATCGGCGATCCAAATGGAGTTTAATTCCGCGGAGGAACTGAACGTGGTCTCTATTGAGGAGGCGCTATTGGTTAATGAGCATGCAGACCGGCGCAGAGTTATGATTCAAGTGCTGAAACAGGACGCCTTTAAGTACATGGATATTCTTAAAAAGGCAATCAGTAATGAAGATACCGAGACTTCTCATTATGCTGTGAGCGCCGTAATGGAAATCAAAAGAAAGCTGACTCTTTCCATGCAGGAGCTCTCCGTCCAATATGAATCGAATAAACAGGATCCAGCAGTGCTGCAGGCATACGGAGAAGTGCTGGATCAATATATGAATAGCGGGTTTCTGGATGAGAAGACGCTGAGAAACTATAGAGTCTCCTATATTCAAGTCCTGGATGAATTGATCGGAATTGATCCGGGGATGGAATCGGCTTATCAAGGGAAAATGGAGTCGGAGCTGGAGCTTGGGCTCTTGCGGGAAGCCGAGCGTACCGCGCAGTTGTACCTGGAGAGATTCCCGCAAAGCGAGGAGGCGTATCTTGGCTTGGTAAAGATTTACTATCATATGCGATCCTATGATAATGTACAAACCGTTCTGGAGTTACTGAAGAAATCGCCGCTTACACTTTCCAATCGGGCTTTAACGCTGGTGAGGTATTGGTCAGGAGGCGCCTACAGTGAAAGACGGATTTAATTTAAAACGAAACGTTTACGTCATCTTGGCTGCCGTTATCGTGTTGGCATTGGCGCTGCAAATTGCCCGTTCCCAGTATGTTCTGCAATTCAGCCGCAATGGTAGTATGGCGGAGGAACGGCAACTCCGCGTGGCGACTGCAGAGGAGATTCAGGCGCTGGAGTTCTCGGGTCCGGATTACTGCATCTTCTATGATTCCGAGGATGAATACAGTGTAAGTGTCAAGAATAACACGAGCCGGATGCTGCAGTACATGAAGAAGAACACAGCGGTTACGGACACATCCTCAGGCTCAGCGATCCGTCTAGAGGGCTGTGCGGCTGCTATCATAACGAATCAACAACTGGATCCGATCGGAAACATATTGGCTGTTTCTGATTATGTGCAACAGGGTGGTTATGTGCTGTTTACAAGCCAGTTGGAGACAGACTCTGCCTTTTATCAATTATATCGGAAATTAGGCATCGTTTCGGTGGGGGGGACTTATCCTGCTAAAGGGATTGAGCTGAATTCCAATATATTAATCGGAGAAAAGGGCTATAAGTCGAATGATCCCTATTTCGTAAACATCTCTAACGTGGTTGAAATCGACGGGAGATCAGAATTACTGGCGTCGGCGATGGACGGCAATCCGCTGATCTGGAGAACGGAATACGGCGACGGTGCATTCCTGGTTATGAACGGGACGATGCTGCAGGAGAAGGTGAACCGTGGGTTATTCTCAGGGGCGATCAGCATGCTGGAACCGGATTATATTTACCCGGTTTTTAATTCTAAGCTGATCTATATCGACGATTTTCCTTCTCCCATCCCGGAAGGGAGCGTGCCTTCCATCTATGACGTCTATCACAAGGATATCAAGCAATTTTATAGGGAGATCTGGTGGCCTGACATGCTGAAGGCTGCCAAGAGAGCCGGGTTAAAGTATACGGCGGGAATTATTCAATCATATCAGAACGATGTGGAAGGGCCTTTTCAATATCCTGCGGATGAAGATCGTTACAACTTGATTTCGTACGGGCGAGAGGTCATTAAGAGCGGCGGTGAAATCGGAATTCACGGCTATAACCACCAATCACTTCAGACGGATCTGCGAATTGCGGATTATTACGAGTATAAGGTCTGGAAGTCCCAAGAGAAGATGGAGCAAGCCGTAGCCGAGGTGCTGGAATTTGCGCATCGCGCTTTTCCTAATTACCAGATCATGTCCTATATTCCTCCTTCCAATATGCTGGATTCGGTAGGACGCGAAGCCTTGAAGCAGGCTTGGCCCAATTTAACGGTCATTTCTTCTTTGTACGAAGAAGATATTAACAAGGTGTCTTACGTTCAAGAATTCGAGGTCGCTCCGGACGGAATTATTGAAATGCCGAGAATTTCTTCGGGTTATATGGATTCTCCATTCGAACAGTGGGCGGAGGCAAACGCGATTACCTCTCTCGGGTTCTACTCACACTTTATTCACCCTGACGATATCCTCGATGAAATGAGAGGCCAAAGTTTATCGTGGGAGGAATTGTATAAGGGATTTACATTGAAATTGGAGCGACTCCGGACGACTTATCCGTGGCTCCGGGCCATGACTTCCACAGAAGCTGCCTTGGATATGGAGGATGTACTGGGCTCCACAGTGAGTTGGGAGAAGGGCGCAAACAGCATTAAGGGAGAAGTATCCCACCTTGAGCAGGATAATTTCTTCATTTTGCGGACTGAGCGCCGTATAGGCCGGCTTCAGAATTGTACTGTAACAAAAATCGACGATCAGGTATTTCTAGTGACAGTGACCGAGGACAAATTTGAAATAGGATTGGGCGATTGAACATTATGAGAATTTGTATAATAGCCGAGGGATCGTATCCCTATATCACCGGAGGGGTGTCCAGCTGGATTCATAGTTTGACGTCGCAGTTGTCGGAACATGAATTCATTATTTATTCGATTGGGGCACAGAGCAAAAATCGGGGAAAATTCAAATATCAGCTTCCGGCCAATATCATCGAGGTGAAGGAAGTGTTTCTGGATGCCTATCTGGATGAAACGGGCGAATGGGGAAGCCGATTCCGGATTAGCAAGCAGGAAGAAGAGATTTTGAGTTCGCTAATCAGCGGCAGGGCGACAGTGGATTGGGGGGGATTTTTTGATTTGATTCGCTCCCGCCAATTTCACCATACGGCTGATTTTTTGTCCAGTAAGAACTATTTCGATATGGTTGAGGAGATTTGCCGGACGGAGTATGAACTGGTGCCGTTTACCGAAATGTTTTGGACGATTCGTTCGATGATCCTCCCGCTTTTTCTTACGATTCGAAACGAAGTTCCCGAGGCGGATATCTATCATAGCGTCTCGACCGGTTATGCAGGTGTTATTGGAACGCTAGCCAAGCATCTGTATGGAAAACCGCTTATTTTGACGGAGCACGGCATTTATTCACGGGAACGGGAAGAGGAAATCATTAAGGCGGATTGGGTAAAGGGATATTTTAAAGATTTATGGATCAAGTATTTCTATACCTTGTCGAGCAGTATTTATGAAGCGGCGGACCAAGTGGTTACCTTGTTTAACCGCAATAAGGAAATTGAAATGGAACTTGGCTGCGACGGTTCGAAGATCGCCATCATTCCGAATGGAGTCCACATAGATAGCGGCTATACCAATAATCAAAATTCGGATGAACAAACGATAAGAATCGGCGCTGTTGTCCGCGTTGTTCCGATCAAAGACATCAAAACGATGATCCAAAGCTTTGCTTTGATTAAACGCGAGGTGCCGAATGCCACATTGACTATCATGGGTCCAACAGAAGAGGACGACACCTACTTCCAAGAGTGTCTTCAAATGGTGGAATCCCTTCAGGTTAAGGATATCGAGTTTACAGGTGAAGTCAAAGTGAAGGATTATCTGGGGCATATGGATATTCTCCTGCTTTCCAGTATTAGCGAAGGACAGCCTTTGGCTGTATTGGAGGGCATGGCCAGCGGCAAGCCGTTCGTATCCACTAACGTGGGTAGTTGCAAGGAACTTCTCTATGGAGTTGATGACGGCATCGGGCCTGCCGGCTTCATAGTACCCGTCATGCATTATGAATTTATGGCCCAGCGGGTTATCGAACTTTGCAGGAGCCGGGAACTTCGGGAAGAGATGGGGAGAAACGCATTGCAAAGAGTGACGCTTCATTATCAGCACCGCGACTTTATTGAAAATTACCGAAATTTATACGCTTCTTTGAAGGAGGTGCGTTATGGCCGGCATCGGGTTTGAATTAAGAAAGTTGTTTCGTGAACAAGGACTTCTCAACAACGTAAAGGCCTATGCATTCTCAGCCTTGACTACTGTCGGGCCCATGATCCTAAGCATGTTTCTGATTGTAGTGCTGCAACGGTTGATGACCTTCAATGAGGCGAGCTACTTGGATTGGGAATTGTACATTGCCACGGTGCAATACGCCTTCATATTCTCGATTATTATTACGAGCGGTTTATCTATGGTATTGACCCGGTATATCGCGGATATGATCTTCCAAAAGAAATATGACCGGATCCTATCGTCTTATTATGGGGCCTTAGCCGTGTGTCTTCCTTTCAGCGGATTAACGGCCTGGCTCTTTCTTCGGGGCGTAGCGGCGACTCCGGGTTATAAATTAGCCGCGTATTTATTTTTTATGATTCTGGTAGTGATCTGGTTTCAGTCGGTTTATTTGTCGGCTCTCAAGGATTACGTAAGAATAGTGCGAACCTTCGCTGTTGGAGTGTTAGTCTCGGTAGTCGCAGGCTGGATTCTGCTAAGTTATACGGAAATAAACCCGGCAACGGCGGCATTGGTCGCCATTGATGTTGGATTCGTGCTAATCGCACTGTTGTCATCCTTTCATTTTGAACAGGTATTTCCAGCGAGACAGGAGCGGCTTTATTTTGCTTTCTTCTCGTATTTTAGGAAGTATCCGTCCTTGTTCTTTATCGGCACATTTATGTATGCCGGGATCTATGTTCACTGCTTTGTGTACTGGTTTAGCTCTAAGGGGACGCTGGTTAGAGATCAATTTTGGACGTCGCCGTTTTATGACTTGCCGGTATTTTATGCTTTTGTTTCGGTCATTCCCACCTTGGTCACCTTCGTGGTCTCTGTGGAGACCCGCTTTTATGAGAAATTCAGAACGTATTACAATCAGGTAATTCATGGCGGAACTTATCAGGAGATGAGCAGGGCCAAGAAGGAGATGCAGAGAACCTTGATGCTGGAAATCAGCTTTCTGACCGAAGTGCAGTTGTTGTTTACGATAATCTCGCTTGCTCTGGGAATGAAATTCCTGCCGGGAACGGGATTTACGATGGAGCAGATCGATATCTTTACGATTCTGGCCCTTGGTTATTTCCTATTCATCATCATGTTCGTCCTATTGCATTTGTTAATGTACTTTGATGATCGCAAAGGAGTTCTTTGGATTAGCCTATTGTTCGTCGTTCTGAACGTGGCCATTTCTTATGCGACTTATAAAACAGACAGTGACGGATTAGGGATGTTTATCGCCTCCTTTTTAGGGTTAGCTGCGGCGATCTACAGGCTGATGCAAGTGCTTGGCAATATTGATTACTTTACCTTCTGTATGCAGCCCATGCACACTATGCGGCCAAAGAACCAGACATTCCGCAAAATTCCCGGAAAGTCGCTCTCTATTATTGTTTCGGTCTCGCTACTCGCTGTTTTGCTGAGCGCTTGTACAGCAACATCATCAATTGATTCCGGCACTGTCTCGGGCGAAGCGGTAGCAGCCTCCGTCGTCGGATCGGAGAAGATGGAGCAGGATATCAGTCGTCTTCAAGAAGATAAGCGGGTTTATGAACGGGATGAAGATTCTTCGATAAAAGCGTTGTATGTAACGGTTCTGCCGCAGAACCAGGAGAA
The DNA here is from genome assembly GCF_018101095.1 of Paenibacillus sp. Marseille-P2973. NCBI lineage: Bacteria > Bacillati > Bacillota > Bacilli > Caryophanales > Paenibacillaceae > Paenibacillus > Paenibacillus sp. Marseille-P2973. The sequence continues at coordinate 33,700 of NZ_JAGQEH010000008.1, read as the reverse complement.
AGCGAAGACCGGGCTCAATTGGTATGCATTGAATCGGATTACCGATCATTACAGTCAGGATAATATGAAGGTCATTGTTCAGGAGGGGGCCGTCGACGGCAGCGGACCGCAGCAGGGGATGTTCGGTTACGGAATCAGCGAGTTCAACGGCAAAATTAGTCTGCGTGGTAATACGGCTCGGTATGCTTCGCAGAAGTCTTATAAGATTCGCCTGAATGAAGAAGCGGGAACCTGGTTGAACCAGCGGACGATTAATTTGAACAAACATGCCTTTGACTTCTCAAGAATTCGCAATAAACTGACGTTCGACCTCTTGGAGAAGGTTCCGGATATCACCAGTTTGAGAACTCAATTCGTCCATCTGTATGTGAAGGACTTATCCGAAGGGGCTAATCCTGGCGGCTACGAAAATTACGGACTCTATACTCAAATCGAACAACCGAATGAAATGTTTTTAAAATCGCATTGGCTTGACCCTTACGGTCAGCTTTATAAAGTAGCTTTCTTCGAATTTTTTCGTTATCCGGATCAAATCAAAGAACTATCGGACCCAGGGTATGACAAGGCAGCTTTTGAGTCGATTCTCGAGATTAAAGGATATGAGGACCATGACAAGCTTATTGCTATGCTGAACGATGTCAACGATATGTCGATACCTATTGATAAAGTCATTGAAGAGCATTTTGATTTGGATAATTACCTGACCTGGCTGGCCGTAAATATATTGACGGACAATATGGATACGGACGCGAATAACTTCTATCTGTATTCTCCTTTAAATTCGGACAAATGGTACTTTCTCCCGTGGGATTATGACGGGGCTTGGGGTGTCCAGCGAATGGAGAAGAGTATCAGTGATTACCAGAACGGGCTCAGTAACTATTGGGGAAGCGTACTTCACAATCGTTATTTCCGAAGTGAGGCTCATATTCAGCAGCTCAAGGATAAGATCGAAGAAGTGTCCAAATACATTAATAAGGATACGGTGACCGCCCAAATGAAGCTTTATGAAGGTACGGTCAAACCTTATTTGGAAAGCGCACCTGATATTAAGTTTCTGCCGCAAATGACGAGCCGATTATCGGAGGAGATGGAGTATATCGCCCAGGTTCCGGAGATGGGGAAAAAGCTGTTTCTAGAAGATTTGGAGAAGCCTAAGCCATTTTATTTGGACGATGTGAAGACCGAAGCCGACGGTAAACAGACGTATAGTTGGGGGTTGTCTTATGACTTCCAAGGGGATGACCTTCTATATGACTTATCCGTAGCTAAAGACCCTGAATTTACTCAGGTTGTCACTACTAAAAAGGACCTTTCTAATAATACTGTCACGCTGGACGGGCTGCCGAAAGGAATCTATTACTGGAAGGTAATCGTGCGTGATACTCAGGGGCATTCGCAGATCGCCTTCGACAAATATTTCGATACTGAGGAACAGCCCTATTATGGAATAAGGGAATTTGAGGTGGAATAACTGTGCAATTTCAAGGAAGAAAGCTGCGTCATGAATTCAAATATTATTTGAACACACACGAATACCTTTCTCTCAGCCAAAAGGCCGCGGCGTTGCTTCGGATGGACAGCCATTCGCCCGGCCGGGAGGGCTACGGCATACGCAGCCTGTATTTCGACGGGGTTCATGACCATTCGTTGCACGATAAGAACAATGGAGTTTTTGCGCGAGAGAAGTACAGGATCCGCATATATAACGGAAGTAAGGACCATATTTCTTTGGAGCGGAAAAGTAAGTACGGTGATTATGTATGTAAGGATGCAGCCCGGCTAACACACAGGGAATACGAGTCTATCATGAACGGAGACGCAGAAATTCTCTCAAAGAGGGAAGAAGCGTTGGTACAGCAATTTCGGACAGCGTTGGTGCATCGAGCGTTTCGCCCCGTTGTAATCGTCGATTATATTAGGGAAGCTTATGTATACGATCTGGGTAATGTAAGAATTACCTTCGATAAAATGCTTTCGGCAGGTGTTAATACCGTAGACTTGTTTGACGACGCCATGGTGTTAAGAGAAGCGATTATGGGCCCGCTGACCATTATGGAAGTGAAGTACGACTCATTTTTGCCCGTTCATGTCCGTCAAATCATTGAGACGGAAAAACATGTCCGTTCTTCTATTTCAAAGTATGTCATTTGTCGGGAAGCCCGGTATCGGCACTTTAAAGAATAATTACAGGGGGAAACAAAGTGGGAGATAACCTGAATTTTGATAACATTATCAAAAAGAGCGTTCTAAATCTGGAGGCTTTTCGTAATATATCTTATATTGACGTTTTTTTAGGACTTCTATGTGCTTTTATTATCGGGATGTTTATTTTTTGGGTTTATAAAAAGGCATTTCGAGGAGTTGTGTATAGTTACAACTACAATGTATCCTTTGTTCTAATGACGATGATTACAGCATTGGTCATCATGACGATCAGTACGAATATCGTGCTTTCGCTCGGAATGGTAGGGGCCTTGAGCATCGTGAGATTCCGGAACGCTGTAAAAGACCCTCTGGATATCGTATATATGTTTTGGGCTCTTGCGGCAGGAATTGCATCGGGGGCGAAGTTGTATCCGATTGCCTTATTCGGTTCGTTACTAATTGGAATGACCTTGTTATGGCTATCTCGCCGCAAAATCAGAGAGCAGCCTTTCCTGCTGATCATCCGCCACACAGAAGAGGCTGCGAATGAGGTTAGGGAGCAACTGCGCAAGTTACCGTATCGCCTAAAGTCAAAAACGGTAAGAAGGGAATTTACCGAACTTACGGTTGAACTGCGACTTAGGGACGACAATACGGCGTTCCTTCATTCGATTTCCGATATTAATGGAGTTCAGGATGCTTCTTTGATCAATTATTCCGGTGATTACGCTCAATAAGGCAGATAAAACTGCTGAAAATCATAATTTTTCACAAAACAGTACCCTTATAATTCCCAAAGGTGTAATATGGAAGTAAGAAAATCTAGTTCTTTATTACTATTTTTGGAGACGTGAATTAGATTATGAACAGGGAACAAGAAATTCACCGGCGAAATGTATTGATACTGAAGCTGCTGTGGGGCTTCTATGCAATTTCTCTAGTGGTAAATCTGGTTGTGGACCAGAGCATCTATGTCCTATATCCCCCCGTCGGCCTGGGGCTGGGTATTGTTTTGCTGCTGCTAGTGGCAAGCAAACGTTTCTCGGAACTGACGATGTTTTTGATGATTACTTCGTTATATGTGTTTTTGCTGGCGCTTACTTTAAACTATCCTTATTTGGTCAACTTCATTTTTCTAGGCCTGATTCCTTTGTTTGCTTTAATATATCTTGATTATCGGGCTGTCTTACTCGCTGGTGCTTTGTACCTTGCAACCGCTATTTATATGTTCAATGTGCTGCACGATGAAATGTTTGCGGGAGTTGACCGCAGCGATATTGCCTATGTCGTCGTTTTTGGATTGTTTGCAACCGCATTCTGTCTCTATTTCACCAAATTCATCAAATCTCTCTGGCTGAAGGCAGAACAGAGCGGCAGTCAACTCCGCAACATTTTGGAGAATGTTGAAATCGCCACCTGGTCATATCATTTGAGCGGAGGCGTCATGCAGCTGTCCGAAGGTATCATTCATATTACCGGAATGCCTGCGGAAGCTTTTGAGGGCGACTATCGGATGTTGACAGATATTGTATTGCCTGAGGACAAATCGCGGATTATGAAGGCCCAAAAAGAAATGGTTTTGGACAAGAAAAGCATTACGGTAGAATGTCGGATTGTCCGCAGCGATGGAGAGTACCGGTGGACGCAGATCCGGGGGAACCCCTTTTTTAACAGTACCGGGCATCTTGAGCGATTAGCGGGAGTTATAATAGACATAACAGAGCGGAAGAGGCTGGAGGAACAGGTAGAATACCTGGCCTACCATGATGAACTGACCGCCTTGCCCAACCGGGCCATGTTCAATATGCGGTTTGAACAATACATAAATGAAGGTATGAATCCTCTAACGATTATGTTTATCGATCTGGACAACTTCAAAGAGGTAAATGATGCTTTTGGCCATAGTGCTGGTGATTTACTTTTGAGGGGAATTGCCGAAAGATTGACCGGACATATTCGGGATACCGATATGGTCTGCAGGCTTGGTGGAGACGAGTTCTTACTGCTGCTAACCCACAGCGATTCGACGCATGCCTCCAAGGTAGCAGAGCGGATCATTTCAAGTCTTTCCATTCCTTTCAATTATCAAGGCTATTCACTCATCGCTACGCCAAGTATAGGGATTTGCGTATATGAGGGCGGTCCATGTGATTTGGACCAGCTCATCCGGGAAGCCGACGAGGCGATGTATGAAGCGAAACGGGAAGGTCGCAACCGGTATTTTATACATTCGGCTCTTTCCAGTATGAGTTCATATCCTTGAGTTTAAAGTCAATTGACCCAGTTTTAGCTCAGCAAGTTGAGCTGAAACTGGGTCTTTTTGGGTTAGGTCGTGCTAGATCATATGCATTATTCTAGTTCGCGCTAAGCCACGCTATGCAGATGAGAAAATGATGCGATAGTGCAGCTATTATTCCCCGGATCGGGTCGTAAGAGAAGGATTTCTGCATTTGTACAGGATTTCCAAGCACAACCGCTGTAAAAAGAGCCTTTTTGGTAAAAATGATGTATTTTTGCAGAAATGCTCTACGATATAAGGGTTAATCGGATCGAAGGATGTATAATTGCAGTATTTATCCTCCAATTCTACTCCATAATCCGGTTTATAATCTCGACAAGGCATGGGGCTGTAGCTCGTATCTGACGACATATTTTCCTTCTGCTCCGGTTACAGGAGAGAGCAGCCCTTCCAAACATAGAGAATGCAGAATTCGCACTGCTGTTCGATGGTTCACACTTAAATGGGTTTCCACATCGATAGGACGAACAGGACGCGCAAGAAGACAGGCCAACCGTAGGGTTTCTCGTTCCGCTACAGTTCTGATACTGACGGGGGAAGTTTCTGGGTGAAAACGACTTAGCACCATTCTTAGTAAAGTAATACATAGGTCAGGCCGATGAGCGACGTCGTCGTAGGCAAAAGAGATAACATGAAACCCCAAAGCCGTCAGAAATGTTTCCCTATTCAATTCATAACAATACTTTTGCCTGTCCATATCTCGAACATGCGCCCCGAAACCCTTGATTTCAATGACTAGCTTTATATGCTCGGTGAGAAATACAAAATCGCAGAAATAGGAAAATCCACGCCAATCCAGTACTTCGTATTCCGGATGCAATCCGGAAAAGTCTCCCCGTAGTGGCCACCAGACGTTGCTGCAAAATAGTTTTTCAGCTTCACGGTGACCTCGCTCCAAGCGGCCTTTACGTTCTCCGGTCCGACTTTGTAAATGATGCTTAACATAAGCTGCATGTGCGGTCTCAAAACTCATACGATATCCCTCCTAAAAAGATAAAACGCCCCATCTTCACTCTTATGGAATGAATCGGGGCGTTCTTCGCCATTTTGGATTATTATATTGGATTATTCTATCGCTCCCCATTATTCTTGCGGTCATAATAAATCGCGCCGAGCCACTGACTGGCGGCGAACAGCACGAACATTCCCAGCACCAGCAGAAACCGGTTGTCCCCTTTGCGTAAAATAAACTGCATGAGGAACAGGACTACAGCGATCTCCGTCCACATCAGTCCCCGCTTGCGGAGCGCTTTATAATCATAATCTCCTGTTCTTAATTTGCGCAGATTGATCCAGGCAAGGATCACCAGGATAAGGAAAAAGATCAATGAGCCGATAAGATCTTCTCTTTGGAATGAGCCCATTATGCAGATACCTCGCTTTATTTAGGATGGAGTCTGTTGTAAGCATTGTATCTTATGAGAGATAGCCCCGCAATTCAGTATTCATGGGATCTGGATCAAAGCAGATCCGTCCCATTGCCGAACGAACGAGGAGAATTCCTGACTAGGCAGCGGCTTGCTGAAATAATAGCCCTGGAATTGGTCGCACTCCAGCTCGGTCAAGTATCTAAGTTCATCCGGCGACTCGATCCCTTCGGCCACGACCCGCAAATCCATATGATGGCCGAGCTCGATGACCGCACGGACGATGGATGACTTCTTCGAATCCTCCACCAGGCCTTGAATGAAGGAACGGTCCAGCTTCATTTCGTTGATCGGCAGACGGTCCAATTGACTGAGCGAGGAATAGCCGGTACCGAAATCGTCCATCGAGATATGAATGCCCATCTTGCGCAGGTCTTCCATGACCTGTACACCGTACTCGACATTATGGATCAGCGTACCCTCGGTAATCTCCAGGACAAGGCATTCCGGCGCCAGGCCCGTTTCATTAAGGATGCGGGTAATCATCGGAATAAGATTGCTTTGATAAAAATGTCTCGCCGATATATTTACCGCTACCGGAAACTTGGCGAGTCCTTGGGATTGCCACGATTTATTTTGCCGGCAGGCTTCGCGAAGCACCCATTCGTCGATGTCGAGGATGGTTCCCGAGTTTTCCGCCAGAGGAATGAATTTCGCCGGCGAAACGACGCCAAAGTCCGGGTGCATCCAGCGGATCAGCGCCTCGGCGCCGATTACTTCGCCGCTTCCCGCATCGATCTTAGGCTGATAATACAGCGTGAATTGCCCGCCGTGCAGCGCACTTTTCAAATCGTTCTCGAGCTGCATATTTTCCGCGCGCTGATTTTCGATCAGGCTGTCATAAAAATGGTAGAATCCATCGCCCTGTTCCTTTGCAACATACATAGCAATATCCGCGTTGCGCATAATCTGATCCATTTCGTCGCCGTCGAACGGAAATACGCTGATCCCGACGCTTACGGACATATATAAGCTTCTTCCGTTAATATCAAATGGCTCATCCAGACAGTCACAAATGACTTGGGCGGTCCGCTGAACATCCGAAATATTCTCATAATGCAGGACGAACAGGAACTCGTCCCCGCTTAGCCGGAATACTTTGCATTGTTCGGAAACGATGCCGGAAAAGCGGCCGGCGACCTTATTCAGGAGTCTGTCTCCCACGGTATGGCCCAGCGTGTCATTGACCTGCTTGAAGCGGTTCAAGTCGGCAAACATCACGGCAAAAGGCAAAGTGCGGTCAGAGTTGTCAAGATCCAGCGATTTGGTGTACTCCAAAAAGTGCAACCGGTTAGGCAGGCCGGTCAGCTCGTCATAGTAGGCGAGGCTGTGCAGCTTCTTTTCCGATTGCTGCAGACGGTTGGTTTGTTCTTTTAACAGCAGATTGTTATGCTCGGAATCCTGGACCATATGGACAAGCTTGTTCGACATTCCCCGGAAATTGCGGATCAGCGACCGAATCTCATAAATCCGGCTTTTTGGCCATTCCGTCTTGTGGGCGGTGAATAGTTTTCCCGGCAGATTCGTGGTCAGTGCCGTCAGTCCAGTCAAACCCCGTAACAGCTGGCGGTTTATGATTTGGCCAACAATAGCTGCGCTAATAAAGAAGAGAATCAGGAACGCAAATTGGCCTGTGTACTGCCCGTAGACTTGCTCTTGATAATGCCGCATAGGCACCAGAACCGTCAGGTGCAAGGGCAGCGGGCCCAGATCCGTATTGTAAATATAGTCGGCTTCATGCCATTCCTGATCAGGCAGAATCCGGACCTTTTTCTCAGGAACGTGCAAGTAAAAGTTATCTTGAATTTTATAGTCCGAATCGGCGGGTTCAAAACGGGCCAAAGCCGCGGCATTGTCGTTGTTTCCGCTATCCGCGAGCACTTCCCCGGATAGGCTGGTAATGATGATCCGATATTGGTCTTCGGACGCGTACCGCTGGGCAAGAGTTTGCAAATTTCGGGCTTCCGGCGTGTCCGGGGATGTTAGCTGCATAGTATTCGCTTCAAAGTTTCGTATTTCCTCGTAGATGTGTCTCCCGGTGTTTGAGGCAAGCTGAAGCGAATAGTTGGACAACGAGGCATACGTATTCCAGCTATTATTGACGATGTAGAACAGAAAGGGCAGGGCGATCGAAACGATCATAATATGGAAAAGAACCGTGCTGAAATAAAGCGGTCTTTGTTGAAAGGCTAAGCCCTTTTTTAGCCGTCGATTAGGCAGGTACCTCCACAAAATATCCGCGAACAGAACATTGAACAATCCGTTGGCCGCCAATATAATGACCATCAGACCAATTTCTATAGAGATGGTTTGATAGGTAAGATAATAAACGCACAGCATGGCAGGGGCACCGATCAACAGCCAAAACAGGCCGTCCGCCAGAACTATCCGGTCCCGCTTGGACCAGCGCATCAGCAAGCCGAGTACGATCAATTCCAGAAGGAATATAGCTTGGGAATACGGCTTGTCCCAAACAAATATGGATACGGCATAAACGGCGGTCGCAGCGGAGAATCCGTAAATGGTTCCATAATACCGGGTGAGCAGTAATAGTACCATATTCGTAAAAGTCAGCGATAATCCGAAGATAAGGTGCAACTCGTGAGACTCACAAAACAGAGCGAGCGCTAGTCCTGCCAGAAATAAAGCCGGCAGAAGTAGAGACGATAATCTCTTTAGCGTCATACCTGACGATCCCCCTATAGCGAAAAGTGGTGAGAGTAATGGTTAGATTCAGGTGAGTAGGAGATAAGAGGTACAAAGTGTTACGATGCAGTGCTTAGTACCTAACTTCTTTCTACACAAACCCGGAATATCCTTTATTTTCTGACAATTCAAATGGAAAACACTTCCGATTGGGATTGTCAAGGACTTTTAAAACAGAAGATATTTCAAAAATTAGATATCATCTTTTTAAGATAAGTAAAAGGATGATGGAGATGGCGATACGAAAATTTTTCAAACTGGTGGAGATTCAGACAAAAGCGGCCAGCATGATCCCCTTTTTGTTGGGAACGGTCTACGCCTTGTTTCGTTTTCAAGAATTCCAGGTCGGACACTTCGTTCTGATGCTGCTTTCACTGCTAAGCTTTGATATGGCTACAACCGCGATCAACAACTATTACGATTTTAGAAAAGCTTCCAAAAAGCACGGGTATGGATATGAGGTCCACAACGCGATCGTCAAGTATAATATGAATCCCGGTGCGGTGGTTGCCATTATTGTTATTTTGCTGAGCATAGCCATTGGGGCGGGGATCGCTTTGTTTTTGGAAACAGGACTGCTGATTCTCCTGCTTGGCGGATTGTCCTTTGCGGTCGGAATTTTGTATTCGTTCGGGCCGATCCCGATCTCCCGCATGCCGCTGGGCGAAATTTTTTCCGGGCTGTTCATGGGATTTGTCATTATGTTTATCTCGGCTTATATCCATGTGGAGGAGAAGTTGGCTTCTCTGACTCTTGAAAATGGGACCGTTCTGCTGCAGGTTCAGCTTGTGGAGGTGATACTGATTTTCCTCGTCTCTATTCCTGCGATTCTGGGGATTGCAAATATCATGCTGGCGAACAACATTTGCGATCTGGAGGAGGACATTGAGAATAAACGCTACACGCTGCCGGTCTACATCGGACGCAATCATGCTTTGCGGCTGTTCCGGATTCTGTACTATGCGGCTTACGCTGATATCTTGGTCTTGTTATTCTTAGGCGTATCTCCATTCCTACTAGTGCTTGCGTTGTTGACGTTGATCCCTGTCCGTAAAAATATTCGCAAATTCTCGGAGATGCCGACCAAACAATTTACCTTTGCGTTATCGGTGCAAAACTTTGTTCTAACTAACCTGGCGCGCATCGCGGTATTGGGACTTGCGGTTCTGATCACGATGTAACTTACTTACAGCAAGACCGACCTTGGTTTGAAATCTGCGAGAAGATGCGGATGACTTGGGGCGGGTCCATATCGAAGCTAATACCGGGAGACCGCTGTTCGTGCGGTCTTCCGGTTTTTTGTAGTAAAATGAAAAGATAGCTTTGCTTGAGGTTATTCGGATGGAAAAAAAGTAAAGGAGATGGAGAACATGGGCGAGGAACAGCAGGGTGACAGAAAACGGAAAATCACCTTCGGTATCATGGGCGGAGGCTGGCGGGCCGAATTTTATTTGCGGATTGCGCAGGCGCTTCCCGAGGAATTCGCGGTCAGCGAAATCTGGATGCGCGACGAAGCCAAAGCGCGGGAGATGGAAAGCCGCTGGGGTATTAAAACAACCTCCGATCTGGACGGGTTTTTGGGCCGGCGAGACTTTTCATTTGCTGTATTGACCTTATCCCGAAGCGTAGCGGCGGAGTACATAGCAAAGCTGGCCGGCAGGGGGATTCCGGTGCTCACGGAGACGCCGCCTGGGGGAAGCCTGGATGAATTGCTCCGGCTGCACGATAAAGTCGGCAGCACCAATCTTGTACAGGTGGCCGAACAGTTTATCTACCAGCCGATGCATGCCGCAAGGCTGGCGGTAGTCCGCTCCGGGCTGCTGGGCGGAATATCCCACGTCCAGGTATCGGCGGGCCATGGATACCACGGGATCAGCCTGATCCGGCACCTGCTCGGAGTCGGCTTCGAGGACGCCGAAATCAGCGGCCGGCAAATCGTGACGCCGCTGACGCAAGGGCCGAGCCGCCGTGGCTTGCCGGAGCGAGAAACACTGGCCGACTCCAAACAGGACTTGGCCTTGCTCAGCTTCGGCGGGCGCAGTGCCCTGTTTGATTTCACCTACGACCAGTACTTCTCCTGGATCCGGCGGAATAGGGTACTCGTCCGGGGGCACCGCGGCGAGCTCGAAGGGCGGGAGGTCCGCTACCTTCGAGATTTCCGGACGCCGGTGACGATGGAGCTCCGGAGGATCGACGCCGGTCAGGACGGCAACCTCGAAGGTTATTTCCATGAAGGAATCCTTGCCGGGGCCGAATGGATGTACCGGAATCCCTTCCCCTTGGCCCGTCTAAGCGACGAGGAAATCGCCATCGCCACCAGCCTGCGAAACATGGGCGAATATATCGAAGGCGGACCATCCTTCTACAGCTTGGCGGAAGCCTCACAGGATCAATATTTGAGCCTGCTTATGGCCGAAGCGATTAATACCGGAAAGACAGTTACCTCTGTCCGGCAACCGTGGGCGATAAAGGCGGATCGCGGTTAAGACAGAACTAATATGAATCAAGTCTTAACTAGCTCCGAACCAGATCCAAACCAAGTCTTAATACGTAACCGAACCTAGGAACAACCCAATGTCCTCTCGAGGCGAACAAAACTGACGAAAATGTCTTTCAAAGAGTGGACACGATTCAGTAGAAGACATATACTGCTCCCCTTCAATGGATGTCTGTATATGGTAGGTGATCGAGGATTCGATGCTAAATATAGTAGTAAATAATCGAGGAACCATTTTAGGCTTGTGTCCACCTTTTGGTGGACATTTTCCTATTTTGTCCTCTACAAGAGAACAAATTGAGAAATAGTCTATGAAATATGCTAAATGTTGATGAGAGTCCCTTAACCTTCGCCCAAAAAGCTAAAAAACCAGCCTCCGCAGCAACACCGCGGGGGCTGGTTTTCGTAGAGAGTTCTAAAAGCGTCTTTTTGATTTCGGGGCGATCATGACGCCGGCGCCGATTATGATCAGGGCGATCGCCAGCAGAGGCTGCCCGAGAATCATCCGGTTATACAGTGTTCCGAGCGAGAAGACGGCAAAGAATAGTAGGGAAAGCGCGCCCAGAATATTGATTGGGATCAGCAGGTATTTGTTGCGATTTCCAAACCAATAGAACTCAAACAGTCCGATGGCGGGGGCTAAAATAAAACCGGGCCACAGATACTGCCAGCTGTCGAACAGGGTGGATAACTGGCAAACCAGTCCGACGGTAAACAGGATGCCTCCCGGAATCAGCAGTCCGATGGCTCTCCGTTCCGTTAAGGAGAAGTAGAGCCAGTGGAAAAACAGTCCGAGCGGTATGATGAACATGGTAGGCCAGAAATGCCCGAATAATGAGCCCGTGCTCATTGCTTCCTTACGGAAGAAAAATAAGTAGCAGCCGAGCAGGATCAGTACGGGGCCGATCCAAGATCTTTTATTCATGCGTATCGTATCTCCTTCGTCTATGTATTCATCTTCTCACAGCATACTATAAAAATTGCCAGGTATCTTCAGTCTATGGGGAAGTAAAAACCTGGACTTTGGTCCAGTTCGTGGCTTTCTAAAAATTCCCCGCTCGTCTATGAAAAAGATCATGTATAATTGAATAGTGATATTTTTAACACACTATAACATGGGAGCGTGAATTAACCGGTGAACATATGGACAACTTTCAGGAAAGCATCCCGGTTTCAAGTGATTCCCGTGATGCTGGTTCCTGTATTTCTCGGCGCGCTGGGGGCCTTTATGTGGAAAGGCGTGTTTCACCCGGTGCTGTTTGTCATTACACTGATCGGTGCGGGGGCGGCCCATCTGTTCTCGAATATGATCAATGATTTATGGGATTACCGAAATGGAGCCGACGTCGCGGCCAAAGAAACACCGGAGGTGATCTCGACGAACTCCGGTTTTCTGTCCGGCGGACTGATGTCCGAGCGGACCTTTTCGGCGATTACTTGGTCGCTGCTTGGACTGGCCGTACTGTGCGGCGTGGTGCTCAGCGTGTACAGCGGCTGGCCGGTACTCGTATTTGGCGGGTTGGGCGGGTTAATCGCTTATTTTTATGTGGCTCCGCCAATCCGGTTTGGATACCGGGGCAAAGGGCTGAGTGAAGTGGCTATTTTGCTGTCTTTTGGCGTGCTACCGGTAATGGGGGCTTATTATGTGCAGACACAGGATTTAAGCATCGATTCCGTGCTGCTCTCCATGCCGATCGGCTTGCTGACGACGCTGGTGCTGTTTAACCACCATTTTTTGCATTGGCAGGCGGACAAGCAGGCCGGGAAAAACACGCTGGTCGTCGTCTGGGGCGAAAAGCGTGCGCTGAACTTCTCGAAAATGATGCTTTTTCTGGCCTATGCCTTTCTGATTCTTTGCGCGGTGATCGGGACTTTGCCGCTTTATTCTCTGTTGGCGCTATTCACCATTATCCCCGTGTATCGGGTGTACGGTCGGCTGAAAGAGCATAATCCTTCCGCGGCCTACTTGCCGCTGATGGGTGCATCTTTGCAGGCTTCGATCCGCTGCGGGCTGATTATGATGGCGGCCCTGTTGGTGCAAGGACTGATCCAGCTTTAACACTATAATAATCTCATTCACAAAAATCACTTCTAAGAGAGAGGGCGACAATTCATGGAACAACAAAAAGTATTCGGCGATTTTCATACGATATTGAATGAGGGACAAGTTTGGAAAATAGGCGGCTTCCCGCTGCCCGACGGGTCATTTTGGGAATATCGCGAGCCGGAGGCCGTAGTTATCGTTCGTAACGGTATTCTGTACTGCCGTGCTCCGCTTAGCCGTCAGAATCATCAAATTCAAATTTTGGACAATGCCAAGCATATGTACTATTCCGTGGAGGACGTCGTAGTTCCTGAGTCCGGCGAGGTCAGCTTTGAGCTGCAAATCCGTGCCCGCTCGCAAAATACGGCGCCCGGCGATTTGTACGATGGCTATGTATCGTTGAACCTGCTTGACTTCACGACCGGCGCGGCGCTCGATTTCTTTGCGGGCAACGACAAATACGCGAGCGTCTATGCCGTTTTGCCTTTCCCGGGCGTGGAAGTGCCGGCCAGCGACAAGACGAAGTATTTTTGCGTGTTTAAGGAAGATACGGACTTCAAAGCGCGGGAATTCAACACTTATAAAATTACTTACAACCGCGGGAACGACGAAGTTGTCTTCTACGTGAACGGCACGGAAATTCGCAGAGAGAGCGGGGTACCGATCAAATTCAACCGGTTTACCATCGCGCTCGGAATTATGACGGAAAAAGACCTTACCCCGGAAGGCAGCGTATCGGTTCACGGTCAAACCGTAATTGCGGAATGGTCGCCTGTAACGGTAACGATTAAGGAATAAAAACCGGCCCGATGTCAAAGGCTAGAAACGGGCAGGATGCCTGCTTCAACATGCAACAGGATGAAGTTGACATCGGGAGGTTACAGACATGGCGAGCAAACGCGAGCAGCACAACCGGCGGGTCGGCAACGGCAGCAGCAACGCCCAAAATGCTTCAACAGGCAACGGCGGAGAAGGCCGGGCAGGGCGACTTAGCCAAATCAAGAATCATGCTAGCCCGGGGGATGACGTTCCGAATGAGTACATCTCCGGCGAGGATCTTTACGATCACTAAAATTATTAATTTGTCCTGAAGAATCAAAGGAGCCGTCCGCCTCAGCAATGTGCTGAAGGGGACGGCTCTTGTTTAATAGTGCAATTTATTTCTGGGTTCCATGCTGTTTGGTTGGCAGTTGGCCGGCGGGATTTCCTTTGCCCCGTTTCCGGTTGCGTTCGTCCTTGTCCTGCTTATCATGGACTTTTTCGACAAACTCATGCAGGTTCTCCACAGAATTTCCTCCTTCGCAAGAACATGATGAAATCTCTTGCGTTACTATGCCACAATCGGGACGGTTTCATCCCGGAAGGAGGGGGCTTGGAGCCGGAGCTTTACTTCGCTCCGGCATGGCTCTCTTCGCCGTGCCAGAGCTGGCGGAAGCTGGGGCTCACGGCGAGCAGCTGCTCCGCCGTGCCTTCGGCTTCAATCGTGCCGTCCTTGAGCACGATAATGTGGTCCGCGTGCGAGAGCGCGGCCTTGCGGTGCGACACGACGAGGCAGGTGGCCTCGCCCCTGTCGCGGAAGAGCCGCTCCCACAGCTTACGTTCGGTTTCGACGTCGAGCGCGCTCGACAGGTCGTCGAACACGTACAGCTGTGCGTCGCGCACGAGCATCCGGGCGGCCGCGGTCCGCTGGACCTGGCCCCCGGAGAGCTTCACCCCGCGCGGCCCGACCATCGTGTCGAGGCCGTGCTGGAGCTGCGCCACGTCGTCTTCCATGACGGCGGCGTGCAGCGCCTGCTCCAGGCTGCCATCGGTGCCCGGCAGCCCGAGCAGGATGTTGTTCCGCAGCTTGTCGCTGTACAGGCGTGGAATCTGCGCTGTATACGCGCTCTGCGGCGGAACGAAGAAGTCCGCCGGCGCCTCCACGCGCCGGCCGTTCCAGGCGATCTCGCCGCCTTCGGCCGGCAAGAGGCCGAGCAGTGCGCGCAGCAGCGTCGTCTTCCCCGAGCCGATCATGCCGGTGACCACGGTGAACGATCCGCGCTCAAGGCGCAGATCGATCCCCTGGATGCCCCGGCCCGTCTCGGGGTAACGGTACGTCAGGCCGCGCACCTCCAGGACTTGCAGCGGGTCCGCCTGTACCGTCCCCGC
This sequence comes from Paenibacillus sp. Marseille-P2973, assembly GCF_018101095.1. NCBI lineage: Bacteria > Bacillati > Bacillota > Bacilli > Caryophanales > Paenibacillaceae > Paenibacillus > Paenibacillus sp. Marseille-P2973. Next base: position 18,431 of record NZ_JAGQEH010000008.1, on the reverse strand, counting down.
TACATCGGCGCCGAGTCGGTCCTCCTCGCGCCTAGCTTTCACCCCTGTCGCCGCTTTCACCCCCGTCCTCTTCGTACCGCCAACGGTCGTCCCAGCGACAGCCTCGCCGCCTGCATTCCCGCCACGCACGCTCCTAGTGCCCGCACTCCCGGCACCCGCGGCAGCCGCAGCTTCACGCCGCTTGCCGAGCCCGATGAAGGCCGGCGCGGTCAGAATCCGGGCGGACGCCCCTTGCAGCATATCCTTCAGCCGTCCGAAGCTGATGGCCATCTGCTTATAATAGGTCATGAAGTTACCTACATTCGAAATCAATTGGGTAACGAAGGTCAAATAGTAAATAAATAAGGACAGGTCGCCGACCGTAAACGAACCGCTGCGCATTTTATAACCGGCAAGCACGAGAATCAGGCCGGTCCCAAGATTTACGGAGTTCGTGAACACCGATGACAAGGCTTCGGTAATCAGCTTGTCTTTGACCATCGATTGGCGGCGTTCATCGCTTAACCGTTCAAAACGGCGCACGATCCGCGTCTCGGCCCCGGCGACCTGGATCGCCTGGACGTTGGAGAACATCTCGCTGATCGAGCTCGTGACCTTGGCCGTCGCGGCCCGGCTCGCCGCGCGGTACTTCTGGACGCGCGTCGTGGCGATTTGCGCCGCCGTAACGACCAGAATCAGCGGCACGAACACGAAGAACGTCATCTGCGCATCGATAGAGATCAGAATATAACTCGAGACGATTACGAATCCAATCAGCCCGAACATATCGACAGACCAGCTCATCGCTTCTTCCGTATGATCGACGTCGTCGCGGAAGTTGCTGATCGCTTCCCCGGGAGAACATGGAATCGCTTTGGCGCCGGGCTCCTTCAGCACATGGGCCAACATGTTTCTCCGCAGTAGGGTGCTAATCCGGAACCGGAAGTTGGCGTCCGTCCAGAAGCCGCCGGCGATCAGCGCGATTCGGGCTAGCGCGGCGCCTACCAGCAGGGCGGCGATCCCCCAAATTCCGTAAGGGAAATCATAAGTGCCCTCAAGGTGGTCAAAGAAAGCCTTCGTAATCAACCCCGGCAGCAGCGGGGCCATATGTATGACCATCCACGCAAACAGGTTGGAGAAATAGAAGACAGGGCGATAAAGGAGTAATCTCCAGAAAAAATGTCTTGTATTCATGCCAGCACCTCCTCAAGCCCGACGGCCAGCATCCGGCTGAACCGGGACTGCGGATCGCGAGCCAGTTCAGCCCGAGGGCCGTTTTCCACAATCTGCCCGTTCTCCAGAATTAAAATCTGATCGGCCCGTTGTACCGTTGATAGACGGTGAGCGATCATAATGCACGTCCGCTCCTCCAGAAGCCGGCTGATCGCCGCTTCGATCCGGTTCTCCGTTAATGGATCAAGCCGCGAGGAGGCTTCGTCCAGAATGACGAGCCCCGGATCGCTCAGGAATACCCGGGCGAAGGCGAGCAGCTGGGCTTCACCAGCCGACAAGCTTCCTCCGCCGGAGGCCAGCACCGTGTCCAGGCCATCCGGAAGCGAAGCGAACCACTCTTCCAGGCCCAGCTCTTTCAGGACGGAGAGAATTTCAGCATCGCTAATCTCTTCATCGAACAGGGAGAGGTTGTCGCGCACGGTACCTTCCATAATCTCAATATTTTGCGTCACCATGGCTACGCCGCTGCGCAGTTCATGGAGCTTGCAGTCCCGGATATCGACTCCGGACAGCTCGATCGATCCCTCTTGGGGATCATAGAAGCGCAGCAGCAGGCGGGCCAGCGTCGATTTGCCGCTGCCGGTTCTGCCCAGGAGTCCGAGCGTTTGGCCCGGCTTCAGCGATAGGTTCAAGTGGCGCAGCGTCGGCTCGCCATCCGCCTCGTAAGAGAATGTCAAACCGTTAAATTGCACGGACAGCGGCCCTGCGGGAAGCGGGGCTCCCGGGCCGTCGGTGATCTGCGGCTTCGTGCTAAGCAAATCGCGGACACGGATCAGGCTGGCATCGGCTTTTTGCAAATCCTCAAGCTGGGTGCGGATCTTCTCGATTGGCTTTGCCAGCAGCTCCGTATAATAGAAGACCAGATAGACGGATCCGATCGTGAGCTCGCCCCGTTTCCAGAGCCAGGCGCAGACGAGGAAGGCGGCGGCATTCCCGAGGGCGAAGACGAAGATGGTAGTGCTCCACATCATCCCGAAGCCCATGAAAGCCCGGATGCGTACGGGCAACATCCGCCGCGACAGGTCGTAAAAACGATTCATGACATAGCCGGCCGCCCCGTTGGCGCGGGTATCTTCCGTTCCTTCCAGATGCTCGCCGATAAAGCCGTACAATTCGGCGTTCTGGGCGCGCCATTTCGTCCAAACCGGTACGGTGAACTTGCGGATCCACTGGATGGCAAAAACAGCTCCTACCACGAATAGGGACATCGCTGCGCCTATCCAAATATTTTCACGGAATAACAGAAGTAAAATGCCTAACATGAGTAAAATGTTGCCTAGCAGGTGGATCATAAAGCTGGAGAAAAAGTTGGCTAACGCGTTGACGTCGCCGTCGACCCGTTCTATCAAGGTGCCTGAGGTGTTAGATTTGTGGAAGGTCATGTCGAGCGAGAGGCAGTGTTCAACGAGATCGGCCCGCAGCCGATTGGTCGTCGTCCAGCCCAGGTTTTCGCTGTAATAGGCCGCGCATACGGAAATCACTTGCTGGATCAGGGAGAATCCGATAAAGATGGCGGCAGCATAATAAAGCGCATTCAAGCTGCCTTCGCCTTGAGCCGTATCGATGAAATAACGGATCACCTGCGGATTCACGAGCTGCAGGGCGATGGACACCAGCAGCAGCACCGCTAACCAAATCAGCAGCCTGCGTTGAGTAAATACGTACCGGCCCAGCATTTCCCGGTAATGGCCCAAGGATTTCGTCCTCGTCCTTCGTTTGTTGTTTTCGTTCGGTTCATTTGATTGTTCAGCCAAGCCGGACACCCCTTCCATTCATGCATCGATGTACATTCAATCTAGGAGCGTCAATTTTATGCCCGTTCCTAATATTCTCCAATTTATTTTATACAAAAACATATGTTCGTACAATAGGATTTCAGCAGCAAAATAAAGAGCCTCTTATAATAATTTAAATTTTAAAACGGTTGACAGTGTGAAAATACGCACGGTATAATTCAATCTAATTGATAATGAATATCATTATTAATTGTTCATCGTCTGTCCTGCCGGCAGCGAATCACTTGGGCTTCCTCCAGGCCAGAGGAGGCAAAGTAAGGACGATCTCATAATGAAGAAAACTCTCACCATTCTAATAGCACTATTAATCGTACTCTCTATTACATCCCTGTTTATCGGAGCTTCCAGCATGTCACTGTTTGACCTGTTCGGGCCGGAAGGCGGGGAAGCTTGGGAACTGCTGTGGATCAGCCGGATTCCCCGGCTAGTCAGCATCATTATCGCCGGAGTCAGCATGAGCATCGTCGGTTTGATTATGCAGCAACTGACCCGGAATAAATTCGTGTCGCCGACGACGGCGGGCACGATGGACTCCGCCAGCTTCGGCATTATGGTGGCCCTGCTGCTGTTTACATCGGCGGGAGCGCTCGTCAAAATGTCCATAGCCTTTGTCTTCGCCCTTCTCGGAACTTATATATTCATGGCAATTCTGAACCGGGTGAAATACAAGGACACGATCTTTATCCCGCTCGTCGGGTTAATGTTCGGCGGAATCGTCAGTTCGGCAACTACTTTTTTTGCGTATAAATACAATTTGATTCAGAGCATGTCCGCGTGGCTGTATGGGGATTTCTCCATGATCATGCAGGGCCGTTACGAGCTGTTGTTTATCAGCGTGCCTCTAGTGGCGGTTTCCTATATTTACGCCAACAAGTTTACGGTCGCGGGCATGGGCGAGGAGTTTTCCGTCAACCTCGGTTTGAATTACAAGCAGGTCGTCAACATCGGGTTAGGTTTGGTGGCGCTCGTTACTTCGGTCGTCGTGCTGACGGTCGGGTCGATTCCTTTTCTAGGATTAATTATTCCAAACCTGGTCACGATATTCCGCGGAGACAACCTGAAGGGAAACCTGACTTACACGGCTTTACTGGGCGCAGTCTTCGTTCTGGCATGCGACATTCTGGGACGGTTGATCATCTATCCGTATGAGGTGTCGATCGGACTGACCGTCGGGGTTATCGGAAGCGGTATCTTCCTGTATCTGCTGTTGAGGAGAAAGACATATGAGCAATAAAACCAAACTATGGATCCTTGCCGGTATCGCCGTTCTGCTTGCCGTCGTCTTTATGACGATCGAGGCGGGCGGACATTGGGATTACATACTGCCAAGACGGGGCAGAAAACTGATCGCCATTCTCCTTACAGGAACAGCCATCGCTTTTTCTACCGTGGTGTTCCAAACGATTACGAACAATCGGATCCTGACGCCGAGTATTATCGGTCTGGATTCACTGTATATGCTCCTTCAAACGGTGATCGTTTTCCTGATCGGGGGAACGGCCTTAACCATGATGAGCAAAAATTTGCGCTTTGTACTGGCGGTCGGACTGATGGTCGTGTTCGCCATGCTGCTGTACAGAATGCTGTTTCGCAGGGAAGGGCGTAACATTTATCATCTGCTGCTGATCGGGCTCATTTTCGGAACTTTTTTCTCGAGTGTGACCTCGTTCCTGCAAAAGCTGATTGATCCGAATGAATTTCTGGTCATCCAGGATAAAATGTTCGCCAGCTTCAATAATGTCAATTCCGATCTGCTTTGGCTGTCGCTCGTCGGCGTGATGCTTGTGGCGCTTTATTTTGCGAGGTTTACCAAGTATCTGGATGTGCTTGCTTTGGGTCGGGATCATGCCGTCAACCTGGGCATCAGTTATGAATATGTCGTCAAGCGGATGCTGATCGTCGTCGCTGTCCTGATATCGATTTCGACTGCCTTAGTCGGACCGATTACTTTTCTGGGGCTGCTTGTGGCCAATGTGTCTTATCAGTTCCTGAATACTTACCGTCACAAAACGTTGATCCTCGGCGCTTCCCTGGTCAGCTTTATCGCCTTAACCGGAGGTCAGTTGATCATCGAGAGAGTGTTTACCTTCTCCACTTCGCTAAGCGTCATCATCAACTTTATCGGCGGGGTGTACTTCATCTATCTGCTGCTAAAGGAGAATAAATCGTGGTAAAGGTCAGAGGAGTTTCCAAACAATATGGCGGTAAAAAGGTCGTCGACAATGTCTCGCTGGAGATCGCGAAAGGAAAGATTACTTCCTTTATCGGGCCGAACGGGGCGGGGAAGAGCACGTTGATGTCCATGATCAGCAGACTGATTGCCAAGGACGAGGGCGAAGTCTTGATCGAAGACCGTGAAATCGGGCAATGGAAAAGCGGGGAACTTGCCAAAAAGATTTCAATTCTTAAGCAATCCAATCACATCAATATTCGGTTGACGGTGCGGGATCTCGTAAACTTTGGGCGTTTTCCCTATTCGCAGGGACGCTTGAATAAGGAAGACGAAGCCTATGTAGACGAGGCGATTCGCTATATGCACCTTGAAACGATGCAGAATAAATTCCTCGACGAACTCAGCGGGGGTCAGAAGCAACGGGCGTTCATCGCCATGGTCATCGCGCAAAACACGGAGTACGTGCTGCTCGACGAGCCGCTCAACAATCTGGATATGAATCATTCTGTGCAAATCATGAAGGTACTGCGCAGATTGGTCGATGAGCTTGGCAAAACGGTAGTGCTGGTGATCCACGACATCAATTTTGCCTCCTGCTATTCCGACTATATTGTCGCGCTGAAGGATGGCAAGGTGGTCAAGGAAGGCACGACCGATGAAATTATCGAACCGTCCGTGCTGCGTGAAGTTTACGATATGGAAATTCCGGTCCAGGAGATCGGCGGCAACAAAATATGCGTGTATTTTGCTTAAGCATTCTTTCGAAATGACTTTAAATTGTGAAAATATGGGGGAATTCAGGTGAATAGCAAAAAGTTAGCGTTAATGTTTACTACTCTGGTTATGGTTCTTGTATTGGCCGCTTGCGGAGCGAACAAAAATAGCGGAAACAATGGCGGCAACGCTGGAGCTACTGGAAGCACGGATACTACGCAGCCGGCAGCTGCCGCGCCAGCCGAGGATGAAGAGCTTACGATCAAGCACAAGCTGGGCGAAGCCAAGGTCAAAAAGAACCCGGCCAAAGTGGTTGTGTTCGACATGGGCGTGCTGGAAACGCTCGACAAGCTTGGTGTGGAAGTGGCGGCCGTACCACAAGCCAGTTTGCCTACCCATTTGAAGAAATACGAAGACGGCAAGTACAAAAATGCGGGTACGCTGTTTGAGCCGGACTTTGAAGGCCTGAATGCATTGGACCCGGATGTCATCTTCATCTCCGGCCGTTCTTCCGAGGCTTATGAAGAGTTGAACAAGATCGCTCCAACGATCTTTATGGGCGTAGATACTGCCAATTATATAGGCTCGTTCACGGAAAACGTGAAAACGCTCGGCGAAATTTTCGGCAAAGAGGCTGAAGCAGAACAAGAGCTTACGGCGATTAACGATTCGATCAAAGCTTTGAACGATGTGGCGACTTCCAGCGGGAAAAAGGGGCTTGTTATCCTGACGACTGGCGGCAAAGTCAGCGCCTATGGACCGGGCTCGCGCTTCGGAATCATTCATGATGTTTTCGGTATCCCAGCAGTCGATGAAAATCTTAAAGCCGATACGCACGGGGACTCCATCTCCTTCGAATTCGTAGCGGAGAAGAACCCGGATTATCTGTTCGTCGTAGACCGCGATGCTGTCGTAACTGAAGAAGGCAAGCAAGCCGAACCGGCCGCTAAGCTGGTTGAGAACGACCTCGTGAAAAAGACGAACGCCTACAAAGACGGCAAGATCGTCTACCTGGACGCTAACTACTGGTACCTTTCCGGGGGCGGCCTGTTGTCCGTACCGGAAATGTTGAAAGAAGTGCAAGAAGGAATTCAGTAATATAACGCAGGCCATATCTGTGATGCAGCAAGCAAGCCCTACGCTCTTATGCGCAGGGTTTGCTTTTTTGCGTTTGGGCTTTGTCTTACTTATCAGCCTTGGGTCCGCTTGGAATATTCACCGGGGATTACTTATATAATGGCAGTGAGAAATCGGAAGTCAGGAGTTCGAGCGTTCATGATTTCCTCATCTAACCTTCATGCACTTTTTCATGCGGGCATGGTAGAATTTAATTCAGAACTTAGATTAAGTCTAAATACAATATCAAAGCCGAAAGGATGATTTATAGATGAACAGCAACAACAGATTGACGACGAATCAGGGAGCGCCAGTGGGAGATAATCAGAATTCGCGGACGGCAGGACAACGCGGTCCGACTTTGTTGGAGGATTACCATCTGCTGGAGAAGATCGCGCATTTTGACCGGGAGCGTATTCCGGAACGGGTCGTTCATGCGAGAGGAGCCGGCGCTCACGGGGTGTTCGTTACGGAGCGGAGCATGTCCGAGTTTACTAAGGCGCATTTCCTGCAGGAGGCTGGCCGCGAAACTCCGGTGTTCGTTCGGTTCTCGACCGTTATCCACGGTCAGGGCTCGCCGGAGACGGCGCGCGATCCTAGAGGCTTCGCGGTAAAGTTCTACACGGAGGAAGGTAACTATGATCTCGTCGGCAATCATCTGCCGGTATTCTTTATCCGCGATGCGATCAAGTTCCCGGATATGGTTCATTCACTGAAGCCTGCGCCGGATACGAACATTCAGGATCCGGCCCGGTACTGGGACTTCATGTCCCTGTCGACCGAATCCACCCACATGATGACCTGGGTGTTCTCGGATAACGGGACGCCGGCGAACTACCGGCAAATGGACGGCTTCGGAGTTCACTCCTTCAAGTGGATCAATGCGGAAGGCAAGATTACTTATGTGAAATACACCTGGAAGTCCAAACAGGGAGTCGTCAATCTGTCGGCGGATGAGGTGCGTGAAGTACAAGGGCGAGACTTTAACCATGCGACACGGGATCTGCATGATCACATCGAGCAAGGGAACTTCCCGCAGTGGGAGCTGAATGTGCAGTTGATGCCGGTAGAGGATCTCGATCTTTGGAGCTTCGATCCGCTGGATCCGACGAAGGTATGGCCGGAATCGCATTATCCGCTCATTCCAGTCGGCACGATGACCCTGAACCGCAATCCGGTGAACTTCTTCGCCGAAGTAGAGCAATCGGCATTTTCTCCAAGCGTACTGGTTCCGGGTATTGAACCGTCCGAAGATAAGCTGCTGCAAGGCCGGCTGTTCTCTTACCCGGATACTCAGCGTTACCGGCTCGGCGCGAACTATCTGCAAATTCCGGTCAACTGCCCGTATGCGCCGGTCCGCAATCATCAGCGTGACGGCTTGATGAATGTCATGCAGGATCCGTCGCCGGTTAATTATGAGCCGAACAGCCTGGAAGAAAGTCCGAAGGAAGACCCGCGTTACCAGGATAGCGTCGTTCCTGTAACCGGGCATATCGGCCGCGAGAAAATCGCCAAGACCGATGACTTTACGCAAGCCGGCGAATTGTATCGCAGCTTTACTCCTGAAGAGCAGGCTAACCTGATCAGTAACCTGGTGAACGATCTGCGGCAGACGACGGAACAAACCCGGCTGCGCGCCATCTGCAACTTCTTCCGCGCCGACGTCGAGTACGGCATGCGCCTTGCGCAAGGATTGGGCGTGGACATCAGCGGTTTCATTCCGGCCGCTCCGGCTGCGGGAAGCCAAGAACAAGAGGCATAAACGGGATTGAAATCAATATGAAGAATAGAAAAGACGGAATCCGTGAAGGGTTCCGTCTTTTTTTGCAGTAATGTTATATAAGGGACCTCCTGTTAAGAGAAGATTCAAAACGGAAAGGGTGGGAATATGATCTCGAACAACTCGAACAAATCGAACAAATCGACTGACAGTCCTGTTATCACCGTTAGAGATTTAAGAATGAGATTTTCGGACAGATACGTCTTGAACGGCATCGATCTGGATGTGAACCCCGGTCAAATTATCGGATACATCGGCCCTAACGGGGCAGGCAAGAGTACGACCGTTAAAATTATGCTTGGCCTGGTGGAAGGCTATACCGGCGAAGTCCGGGTTTTCGGCGAAAGCCCGAGCGACGGGGGCGTGGATTACAAGAAGCGCATCGGCTATGTGCCGGAGGTTGCAGAAGTGTACGATACGTTGACGGCACGAGAATATTTAACGTTTATAGGCGAGCTGTACGGCCTGAAGCCAGCGGATGCGGAGAGCAAAGCGAGGCGACTGTTGGAGATGTTCGGGTTGAAGGATGTGTTTAACGTCCGGATCGCTACCTTTTCCAAAGGAATGAAACAGAAGGTGCTGATTATTTCCAGCCTCCTGCATAATCCGGATATTCTGTTTCTGGATGAGCCGTTAAGCGGCCTGGATGCCAACAGCGTGATGGTGGTGAAGGAAATTCTCGCCCTGCTGGCTGCCCAAGGGAAAACGATCTTTTATTCGTCTCACATCATGGACGTCGTGGAAAAGATCAGCGATCGCATCATTCTGTTGGACGGAGGGCGCATTGTGGCGGACGGCAGCTTTGAAGAGCTGAAGGGACAGAGCCAAGAGGGGTCGCTGGAGCAGATTTTTAATCAGTTGACCGGATTTAACGAGCATCAAGAGATCGCGGAGCAATTTGTGGCGATCGTGCAAGAGGTGTAGCCGATGAAAGAGATGAGAACGTTATGGGTGCTGGACCGGTTCAAAGGCGTCTTCGGAAAATTTGGAGTAGATTACCCCGTGATGCGCCGCATTCTCCAAATCAAGCTGACGATGGACGGTAGAAGAGTGCCCACTATTATCGGCAAGGCCAGGAACAAAGATCAGGCTGACCGCGGAAAGATAAACGGAACGGAGAAAAACCAGTTTTTCAGCTCTTTGTGGCTGTATCTGATTTTCGGTGCGTTCAGCTCCATGTTTGTGGGGCTCGGCGACAACTTTATTTTTCAGATGAGCCTGATTTTCGGCATATTCATGTTTATGATCATGACCTCACTGATTTCAGATTTCTCATCCGTGCTGCTGGATATCCGGGACCGGAACATTTTGTCCACGAAGCCGGTGAACCGCAGAACGATTGCGATGGCCAAGATGCTGCATATCTGCTTCTATATGTTTTTCCTGACAGGGGCAATTGCGATCGTTCCGCTGGGTGTAGGACTCGTCCGGCATGGAATAGGATTCTTTCTGCTGTTCGTGGCCGAGTTAATTTTGATGGACCTCTTAATCGTCGTGATTACGGCGTTGATTTACCTGGCTGTGCTTAAATTTTTTGATGGCGAGAAGCTGAAGGACTTCATCAACTATGTGCAAATCGGACTCACCATCGTTATCGCGCTGGGGTATCAGTTGCTTATCAGGCTCTTCGACTTTGTTGATTTGCAGCAAGCGGTGTTTCAGCCGAAATGGTGGCAATTTGTCATCGTCCCGGTTTGGTTCGGCGCGCCGTTTGAGACACTGCTGCACGGAGACAACAGTATATCGTACCTTTTGTTTTCGCTGCTGGCTTTATGCGTGCCGATCCTGACATTTCTGTTGTACATTAAACTGATGCCGTCGCTGGAAAGGAATTTGCAAAAGCTTGCTGACCCGGGGAGCCGTAAAAAGGAAGGCGCCGGAAAATGGCTGAAATCCATTTCACATTTGCTAGGCTCAAGTCCGCAAGAAGAGGTATTTTTCAGATTTGCCTGGACGATGATGGGGAATGAACGGGAATTTAAGCTTAAAGTGTACCCCTCTATCGGCTTCTCGCTGATCTTCCCTTTCATCTTTTTGTTTACGAGCGGCAGGGAACGCGGATTATCCGGATTACCGGGGACGAAGCTGCATCTGTTCATTTACTTTTGCGCCCTGTTGGTTCCGAACGTCATATTGATGCTGAAATATTCGCGCAGCTACAAGGCGGCATGGATTTACCGGGTTCTGCCGATCGGCGATCGCGTTCCGGTATACCGGGGAACCCTGATGGCGGCTGTGGTCCGGCTCATTTTGCCTCTGTATGCGGTAGAGGCCGTCGTGTTTGTCATCCTTTTCGGGGCCGAAATTGTACCCGATTTGATTGTGGCCGGCCTCGCTATCTTAGCCTATTCCGTGCTTAGTTTTGCTTATCTGAGCAAGGCGCTGCCATTCTCCGAACGGTTGGAAACAGCGCAGCAGGGTGAAGGTATGCGCATGATTCCGCTGATGCTGCTTCTGGGGGGCTTCGCTCTGGTGCATTATGCGGCGACTTTGGTCAGCTTTGGCGTATATGTATATGCAGCGTTGCTGCTTGCGGCCAACTGGGTTTTATGGCAAAGAGCATTTTCCGTTAAATTGCCGTGAGGGAGCCCGTGCAACACAAATTAGGATTTTTTACGAAAAAGGCAGAGGTTATCCCACAAATTCACATTACTTAAGCGGGGGTTGGAAATGGACACATTGACTAAAGGCTCGGGGCAGGAACGACGCCAGGCCGGGCCTAGAATCAGCCGGGAGAAGGCAACCGTCGGGCATATGATTTTGATTTTTTGCAAAGGAAAGCACAGAGAGGTTACGAAGGAAGGCGGTTTATGCCAAGATTGCCGCGAGCTGCACCGTTATGCGATGAACCGGCTGACTTACTGCCGTTTCGGGGAAGAGAAGTCCACCTGTGTGGACTGTCCGGTTCATTGCTATGCTCCGGATCCCCGAGAAATGATTAAGGAAGTAATGCGCTATTCCGGTCCCCGCATGCTGTGGTCCCACCCCGTGCTGACGATCCGGCACATGCTGGACGGACGGAAATCCAAAGCAGTGACTAGCTGACACATTTTTTTCACAACCCTACAAATAAGAAGCAAAGTCGCGCCAGCACTGGGCTTTTAGGACTTTGTTCACTAATGTGACATCTATCATGTGATTCTTGTCACAAAATTATTACTTTTTACCCGTCTATCTTCATAATTCCGTGATAGAATTCACATTAGTTAAGAATTAATCTTGTTTGAAGAAAGTAGGGAAGAAAAATTATGGATCCGTTAGTGCTTGCGAGACTTCAATTTGCGGCGACGACGATTTTTCACTTCTTCTTCGTGCCTTTGTCCATCGGTCTGGTTCTTCTGATCGCCATCATGGAAACGATGTATGTCGTCAAAGGCAAAGAGGAATACAAGAAGATGGCAAAGTTCTGGGGCAAGCTATTCCTCATTAACTTTGCGGTGGGCGTCGTCACGGGGATTATTCAAGAATTCCAGTTCGGCATGAACTGGTCGGACTATTCACGGTTTGTAGGCGACGTTTTCGGAGCGCCTCTGGCGGTGGAAGCCCTGTTTGCTTTCTTTATGGAGTCTACTTTTATCGGATTGTGGATCTTCGGTTGGGACCGCTTGTCCAAAAAAGTCCATTTGCTCTGCATTTGGCTGGTAGCGCTCGGAACGACCATGTCGGCGTTCTGGATTCTGGCCGCCAACTCGTTCATGCAAAGACCGGTTGGCTTCGAGATCAACAACGGACGCGCAGAAATGAATGATTTCTTCGCCTTGATCGGCAACGGCCAGTTGTGGGTAGAATTTCCGCATACCGTGCTCGGTGCATTCGCCACCGGCGCGTTTATGATTACCGGCATCAGTGCCTATAAATTGTTGCGTAAGCAGGATGTTCAATTTTTCAAAAAGTCGTTCACGATTGCGGTCATTGTCGGCCTGGTGGCTTCTTTCTCCACCGCGTTGTTCGGGCACCAGCAGGCGCAATATCTGGTAGAAACGCAACCGATGAAAATGGCGGCTTCCGAAGGCTTGTGGGGCAAGAGCGGCGACCCTGCACCTTGGACGGTTTATGCACATATCGATTCTGAAAATGAAAAGAACAATTTTGAAATCAAGATTCCTTATCTGCTCAGCTTCTTGTCGTACAGTTCGTTCTCGGGCGAAGTCAAAGGCATGCATCAGCTGCAGGCGGAGTATGAACAAACTTATGGTCCCGGGGACTATATTCCTCCGGTACGCACGACCTTCTGGAGCTTCCGGATTATGATTGCCGCCGGATGTCTGATGATTGTGCTTGGGATGTACGGCGCCTATCTGGCATGGCGCAAAAAACTGGAGCAGCCGAATAAATTTTTCTACCGTTGCATGCTTTGGGCGATCTCGCTTCCGTTTATCGCCAATACGGCGGGCTGGGTTATGACAGAATTCGGGCGTCAGCCTTGGACGGTATTCGGATTGATGCAAACGAAAGACAGCATTTCGCCAAGCGTTACATCGGGGCAGCTGCTGTTCTCCCTGATTGCTTATTGCTTAATTTACACTGCATTGGCTATCGTGATGGTTTACCTGTTCGTGAAAACAATCAAGAAGGGTCCGAACGCCATAGCCGCTTCTGATGACCATTCGTCAGATCCATTCTCGAAGGAGGGATACCACCATGTCTCTTAATGAACTCTGGTTTGTGTTAGTGGCCGTATTGTTCATCGGTTTCTTCTTCCTTGAAGGATTTGACTTCGGGGTCGGAATGAGTACCCGTTTTCTCGCCAAGAATGATATGGAGCGCCGCGTCCTGATTAACTCGATCGGTCCGTTCTGGGACGCTAACGAGGTGTGGCTGCTGACCGCCGGGGGTGCGATGTTCGCGGCATTCCCGAACTGGTACGCCACCATGTTCAGCGGATACTATACTCCGCTCGTAGTTCTTCTGCTTGCCTTAATTGCGCGCGGGGTAGCGTTTGAATTCCGCGGAAAAGTCGACAATGGAAAGTGGAAGGGAACGTGGGATGTCGCTATTTTCCTCGGCAGCCTGCTGCCTCCGTTCCTGCTCGGCGTCGTTTTCTCCGGCCTGCTTAAGGGCTTGCCGATTGACGGCGACATGGAAATGAAGGCTGGACTGTTCGATATGGTTAATATATATACATTAGTAGGCGGTATTACCGTAGTTGTGCTTTGCCTGGTGCATGGCCTCATGTTCACCTCGCTGCGCACGACCGGAGATTTACGGGATCGCGCCCGGAAGCTGGCACATAAGCTGCTGATTCCGCTGGCCGCCTTGTTCGTCATCTTTGCTGTCATGACTTACTTCCAGACGGATGTATTCGAAGTTCGAGCTTTGCCTCTCGGTTTGATGGCCGTAGTGGGTCTGGTCTGCTTCCTGCTTGCGGGAATGTTCATGACCAAGCGCAAAGACGGGTGGGCATTCGGCATGACGGGCGCTCTGACCGTGCTTTCGATCTCGGGCGTATTCGTCGGGTTGTTCCCTCGGGTGATGGTCAGCTCGATTAGTGAGGCATTTTCGCTTACGATTCATAACGCGGCCTCCGGTCATTACTCGTTGAAGGTTATGACGATCGTTGCTTTGACACTGCTGCCGTTCGTACTGGGATATCAGATCTGGAGCTACTTTGTTTTCCATAAACGTGTTCACGAAAAGGAGCATTTGGAGTACTAATGGGCCAGGGACTAATGAAATACAAAGGGATCAAGCCGGTAATGGCCGTTATGGCGGGCTTGACCCTGATTCAAACAATAGCAATTATATTGCAGGCTAAATGGCTGGCGGAGGTCATCTCCGCCCTGTTTGCCGGCGCTAAGCTGCAGGAACAGGCCGGTGGAATCGGCATGTTCCTGCTTGCTTTTATGGTCCGGCAGGGATGTGGAGTGCTGATGCAGAAGACGGCCTACCGGTTTGCCGAGCAGACCGGGCAATCCCTGCGGAAGCAAGTGCTGTCCAAGCTGTTTGAACTTGGGCCCCGGTTTGCCGGGCAGGAAGGTACGGGCAATCTCGTTACCCTCGTTCTTGAGGGCGTAACGAAATTTCGTAACTACCTGGAGCTCTTTCTGCCGCGGATGCTGGCGACGGGGATCACCCCGGCGCTGGTTTGGCTGTACGTCTTTACCCTGAACAAAACCTCGGCGGTCATCTTATTGGTGACGTTGCCGATTCTGATCATTTTTATGATTCTGATCGGTTTGGCTGCCCGCAAACAGACGGAGCGGCAATGGCAAACTTACCGTACGCTGTCGAATCATTTCGTCGATTCGCTGCGCGGGTTGGAGACGCTGAAATTTCTGGGGCGCAGCAAAACGCACATTGATTCCATCGAGCGGGTCAGCGATTCCTATCGTTCTGCAACGATGCGGACGCTCCGCGTGGCGTTTCTGTCTTCGTTTGCGCTGGATTTCTTTACAATGCTGTCCGTAGCCTCCGTGGCCGTAAGCTTGGGACTGCCGCTGGTAGAGGGCCGGATCGAGCTGCTGCCCGCGCTGACGGTGCTGATTTTGGCGCCGGAGTACTTCTTGCCGGTGCGGATGGTCGGCGCGGATTATCACGCGACCCTCGACGGCAAAGAGGCTGGCGCAGCGATGGAATCTATCATCGCCGCAGCGGAGGAAGAGGCGTCTAAGACGGCGCCGGTTCCGGCGGGAGCCGATTTGCGCTGGACGCCGCAAAGCACATTGGTGCTGCGGGGATTGGGCGTGAAACATGAGGCTGAGGAAAGCCAGGCTGATGGTGGCCAAGGTGAAGATGATGCGATAGAATCGGGAGCCAAGCCTTCCTTGGAGGGCGTGGATTTGGAGATTCGCGGAATGGGCCGGATCGGCGTGATCGGCGAGAGCGGCGCCGGCAAATCGACCCTGATCGATGTGCTGGGCGGATTCCTGCGCCCGACAACAGGAAGCATTGAACTGAACGGTACGGTGCTTGGCGATTTGAGCCCGGAGGCGTGGCGGGAGCAGATTACGTATATTCCGCAGAAGCCTTATATTTTCAGCGGCTCGCTGGCGGATAACATCTGCTTCAACAAGCCGGATGCTTCATCGGCTGAGGTGGAGCAAGCCGCGGAGGCCGCCGGACTCGGCGCGCTGATCCGCAGCCTCCCATGTGGGCTGGACGAGCCTATCGGCGGCGGCGGACGCCCGCTTAGCGGCGGTCAGGAGCAACGCGTGGCGCTGGCTCGGGCGCTGCTGAGCGAACGGCCGGTCATCCTGCTTGATGAACCGACGGCGCATCTTGATATCGAGACGGAATATGAACTGAAGGAGACGATGCTGCCCCTCTTCGAAGGGAAGCTCGTCATTCTGGCAACCCACCGTCTGCATTGGATGCAGGACATGGAACGGATCATTGTCATGGAGCAGGGGCGGGTTGCCGAAACGGGCACGCATGAAGAGCTCTTGGCACGCCAAGGCGCTTATTATGAATTGACGGCATTGCAGCGGGAGGGATTGCGATGAAGGCTCAGGGACAGCAGAGACAAGAACCGTGGATTACTCCTTATTTCCGGATGTATAGCGGCCGGTTTGCTCTTTACCTGATTCTCGGCGTAATGACGCTCCTCGCGGCGTCGATGCTGATGTTTACCTCCGGCTTTCTGATCTCCAAATCGGCGACCATGCCGTACAACGTCCTGCTTGTATATGTGCCGATCGTCGGCGTTCGGGCCTTCGGTATAGGGCGCGCCGTGATCCATTATGTGGAGCGATTGGTCGGTCATGATGCGGTGCTGCGGATTCTCTCCAAAATGCGGGTCCGTTTGTACCGCATTCTCGAACCGCAAGCTTTGTTTATCCGGTCCCGCTATCGGACCGGAGACATTCTCGGGGCGCTGGCCGATGATATCGAACAATTGCAGAATGTCTATATACGCACGGTGTTCCCGAGTCTCATCGCCTTGGTGCTCTATGCCGCGGCGGTGATCGCGCTCGGCTTCTTTGACTGGACGTTTGCTTTATTGATCGCCTTGTATATTTTCGTTCTTGTTGCCGTCCTGCCATATATCTCGCTGAAGCTGACCCGGAGGATGGACACGGAAGTGAAGCGGGAGCGGAACGGCTTGTACCAGAAGCTGACCGATGCCGTGATGGGCATCGGTGACTGGGTCATCAGCGGAAGATCGGACGATTTCCTGCGCGAGTACGAACGGGATGAAGCCGCCGTCATGCGCAAGGAGCGTAAGCTCAGATCCTGGGCCCGCTGGCGGATGTTAATCGGCCAGTTGGTGGTCGGACTCGCGGTCGTATCGATGATTTATTGGGCTGGCGGCCAAGCGGCGGACGGGCGAATCGACTATACGCTAATCGCTGCTTTTGTACTGGTTATTTTTCCGCTGGCCGATGCGTTCCTCCCGGTGTCGGAGGCGGTTCAGCGCCTTCCCGAATACCGGGAGTCCTTGAACCGGCTCGATCGGATTTCGGGTGGCGGGCATGCGGGAGGCGATGGCGGCGGCGATAACTCCATTTCGCCGGAGACGATTGCCAAGGCCGCTTCCAGCGCGCACCTGAAGCTGGAGCGTGTCCGCTTTGCCTACGGAGCCGAAGACGGCAATTCCGTTGACGGCGTAACGCTGGACATTCCCCAAGGCAAGCGTGTTGCGGTGATCGGCCGCAGCGGAGCGGGCAAGTCGACGCTGCTGAAGCTGATCCAGGGGGCTATCGCGCCTTCGGAGGGCGCGGTTACGATTAACGGAATGCCGGCCGCCGATTTCGGCGATGACGGCATTCCGCGGATCATCTCCGTGCTGAACCAGAGCCCGCACTTGTTCGACACCACGGTGGCGAACAATATCCGGCTCGGGCGTCCGGACGCGGAGATGGAGGAGATTGCCCGCGCGGCAGAGCAGGCGCAGCTCGGCGGGCTGGTCGCCGGTCTTCCGCGTGGACTGGACACGCCGATGCGGGAGACCGGCCAGCGTTTCTCCGGCGGGGAGCGGCAGCGCGTCGCCTTGGCGCGCGTCCTGCTACAGAACACGCCGGTGCTGATCCTCGACGAGCCGACCGTCGGGCTCGACCCGCGTACCGAGCGTGAGCTGCTGTCGACCATATTCCGGTCGACGGCGGGCAAGACGCTCGTGTGGGTGACCCACCATCTGGTGGGAGCGGAGGAGATGGACGAGATCATCTTCATGGAGCACGGCCGCATTCTGATGCGCGGTACCCATGCCGAACTGATGGAACGCGAACCGCGGTATCGCAACCTGTACCATTTGGACCGCCCGGGAGAATAAGTGGATTGGTAATCGGTCCGGCGGTTCGATTACCGAGCCGATCGCCGGACAGATCGCCGGACAGGTCTTCGGGCCGATCGTCGAACAGATCGCGGGCCAGATCGCCGGCCAAGGCCTTAACCGCCTTTCCGGCGCGCGGTGCTTGGTCACACGGTGACGGTCAACCCAACCGTATATTAAGTGTAAAATCTGCAGCTATTTTTAGCCCGAGAGAATAAATCGGAGAATTAACTGTAAAAACTCCCGCTAATTTCACTCGTTTGAGCCCAATTCGGCTAAACTGGTGATATTACATGTAGGTTTGCTCTTCTGTCAACAAAGTGGACACCCTTAAGCTGTAAATTGGTAGTACATCTGTTCAAAGCGCACCGGTGACATGTAACCAATTGTGCTATTTGAGCGCTTGCGGTTGTAAAAGAACTCAATGTA
>NZ_JAGQEH010000007.1:0-254004 GCF_018101095.1 Paenibacillus sp. Marseille-P2973 | reverse complement strand
TGAAAAGCTGCTTAAATTCATCTGAATAAGTTATGGCCTTCGCACTTACATTCACCACGTACTTGTTTTGTGATAGGACCTCACGGTCCTCTTCGGTAAATCTCTTCTTGCTCATGCAATCCCCCCCGATGCTTATTCCAGTATACAAAAAGGTACCCACAGCCTGAACACCTTTTTTCAAAGTGTCCAAACTATGGGTACCAGTTTACAACGCGGGTTCTTCTTTTTATTCTTCTCCAGTCGCCACCGGATTCTCCTCATAGCTAATCCAGTCGCTCCAGCTGCCTGCATAGAGCTTCGCCTGCGGGTAGCCCAGCCGGTGCAGCGCCAGCACGTTCGGGCAGGCGCTGACGCCGGAGCCGCAGTAGACGATGGCTTTTCGGCCATCGTCGAGCGCCCGGATGACCGGGGCTAGCTGCTCGCGGAGCTGCGGCTCCGCAAGCCAGGCCCCCTGGTCATCCAGCACGCCCTTCCAGAACCGATTGATCGCGCCGGGAATATGCCCGGCCTTAGCGTCAATCGGTTCTTGTTCTCCCGCGTACCGCGAAGCGTCGCGGGAGTCCACCAGCAGGACGCCGGGATCGCCGAGCGCCCGGCGGACCTCGCCGACGTCCGCGAGCATGTCGCCGCGGACGTCCGGGACAAACGACGCCGGCACCACGGTGCGCGTCGCGTCGGTCACGGGGAAGCCGCCGGCCTGCCAGGCGGCGAAGCCTTCGTCCATGACGTACACGTCGTCATGGCCCAGCCAGCGCAGCAGCCACCATAGCCGCGCTGCATATAAGCCGCCCTGGTCGTCGTAGGCCACGACCCGGGTGGCGTTGCTGATGCCCGCGCGTCCCAGGCGGGCGGCGAGCTCCTGCGGCTCCGGCAAAGGGTGCCGTCCGCCGTGCGTTCCGACGGGTGCCGAGAGGTCATCTTCGATATCAAGGAATACGGCACCGAAAATATGAGAGACGGCATAAGCGGCCTTGCCCGTTTCCGGGTTTCCGAGCACGAAGCGGCAGTCCACAATAACGAGGTCCGGCTCGTACATCCGGGCGAGCAGCCATTTTGGCGATACAATAGGATTGATGTTCATATATGAGTTCTCCTTTATCTTAAAGTCCCTGAGCAAGCGGGCAATCCCCGCGGATATCTTCAATGTAGCACACCGTACGGGACGGTTCAAAGCAAAGGTTGATCGTGTTACTCCAGCAGATCGACGGCTTTTATATTTCCATTGAAGGAACCCGCAGCAATCGTCTATAATTAGGGACGGCTTACCGGAATCTATCGACACTACTATTATTGAAGCAGGGGAGCAGCAGCATCATGAACATGAAATCCAAGTCATCCGTCTCATACGAGCTTCTATATATCATAGGCATTATTGCGATCTCGTTCTCTTCGATCTTCGTTCGCTGGTCAAACGCGGAAGTATCCATCGTCGCTATGTATCGTCTGTACCTGACGAACTTGCTGATGCTTCCATTAGCGTGGAAATACCGGGGCGAGATGTTAAGCTTGACCTCCAGACAATGGAAGGGATTGTTGTTATCCGGGGCGATGCTCGGGCTTCACTTCCTGCTGTGGATGAGTTCACTTCGTTTGACTACCGTGGCGAGCTCGACAGTCATTCTTACGCTGGAGCCCATTCTCGTAATGCTCGGTTCTTTCTTATTATTCGGCGTAAAAATCAACCGCCCCATGCTGATCGGCATGGGGGTGGCTCTGGCCGGCTCAGTGGCGATCGGATCGGGTGACTTCAAATTGTCGGGCACAGCGCTGCAAGGTGATCTGCTTTCCCTGCTGGGAACGATTGCGGTTGCGGTCCATATGCTTGCCGGCAAACAGCTTCTTAAAAATATGAGCGCCTTTGTCTACAATTTCTGGGTATTCTTCACCGCGGCAACAATGCTTGCGGGTTATAACGCGGTTCGCGGATTTGCTTTTACAGGATACGCTCCGAGGGAGTGGGGGATTTACCTGCTGCTTGCCATCGTCCCGACCTTGTTCGGGCATTATTTGTTCAATTGGCTGATGAAGTTCATCAGCGCTTCCGCCGTTTCGATGGCGGTTCTTGGCGAACCGGTATTTGCTTCGTTGCTGGCCTGGTTGCTGCTTAAAGAAAGCTTGACCGGTGTGCAGCTGATTGCGGGAGTCGCTATTTTGGGCGGGGTATGGATCTTTATCCGCTACGGAAAAGAAACCTCTGAGGCCGAGCCGGAACTAAGTTCGCTTAAAGAATCTGCATAGTACTATGCTCCCGCTACAAAATAGAGGACCTTTTGGGCGCTATTTTTGCAAATTTAGGCTCTGAGTGAGAAATAAGAGATTTCTTGGTCCTTATTTCTTCAAGTCTTGCTAAACTTCCGGCTTTTCGCATTGTTTTGGCAAAATAAGAGCCCGAAAGTCCCTTATTTTCAATGGACGGCTATTTTTTGTGAAAATAAGACCTCAAAAGTCCGTTATTATTCGTCAGCTGCATGGTGCGGGGCAGGGAGCGGAAAGCAAGGGGCAACTAAAGCAAATATGCAGAAAAAAGACGCCGCAAGGCGTCCAAGAGTGTCGAGAAAGTCCATGGGACTTTTCGACACTTCATTTCTTTATATGGAGCCGATCAGGCTCCGATTTTATTTTCTCAGCTCAAAAAACTGGCTGTCCCGGCGGGGATGATACGTTAATTCGCTGACCCCGGTTTGCGTGATGATGGTATCGTCGGTAAACCGGATGATATGGGTGTTGTTGTCGACCATATGGTCATTACGGAAAACGCGGATGCGAAGCTGCCGGTCCATCGCTTCCTGGAAATCCTGTTCGGTCAAAAGTCGTCTTATCGTTGGCACGGCGTTTGAAATCTCCTTTGAATTTTGGTTGTCTAATAATTATTATGTAGTCGGGATTTCTTTCCGGTTAAGCTTGGCATGGATTTGTTCAAGAACGGCAATACCCGAAACTTCATACTGTTTCGCCAGTTCAAGCAAGCGAATGGCTTCCTCGGCTTGTTTCGGATCATTCGGCTCGCCGCCGTGTGGGTGGGGGAACAAATTCTGAAACTCCCGGAAAATCCCCGCTACCTTCTCGTAATAGTGTGCTGCCTGTCCGGATAGCTTAATAAGCTCCTCTTTGGAGTCGGAGTCGGCCATATACTTGTCAGGGAGTGACTTCAAAAATTGTACCGCAAATTCCCTGGCATCGCCAACTACTTCCGCATTATAGGCGTTGCCGAACGGATTCACCGAACAGTTCTGGAAGGCTTGTATCCAGGCATCATACCCGGATATTCCGTGCCGGTATTCTTTGGATAGGGTCGGCGCTTCCTCCCTGGCGAATTGTATGATGTTCCCAAGAGCCGTATTCAAGACCTGAGCCGGATCAACAGGGAAGGAATTGCGAAGCCGCAACATAAACACAAAGTTCAAGGGAAGTTCATTTAATTTTGAGTAGGGCAGAGGTCCGTCATGGGACGGATCTTTGCAATACAACTCCTGCTTTTCATCGTCATAACCGTAGATAATACCGAATTCGGGAATAAATAAACTCCAGCCTATAACCGGGATTCCTCGGTCGATCGATTCCTGCGCAAACCTGACTGCCTCTTCCAGCTTTTCCGGGGGTGCAGGGGTTTGGAATCCATGCAATTGCTCACAGCTGAAACCGAGAAGGCCGAGTCCTTTTTCCAGCAGCTCGGTCGGAGAGAACATCGTGGGTCCAGCAGGACTCACATCGCCAGGATGAATATTAATGCGAAAGGCATGACTCGACAGGCCCATAATATCTACGAGTGAAAATCCTTCCTTCTTGTCCGTATACTGTATTGCTGCATAAATGGATTGCGCTGCGGCGGTATACGTTTTTTCCCATGAGCGTTCTATCATTTCTTAGATCATCTCCTCACATAGGTATCGGGGGCGCAAGAACCCGGCGGGTACAACTGCCGGATTGCTTTTTTTCCTGTGCAAATCCCTGAAAATAAACACGAATCCGTTCTCTTTGCAATTTTTTACGCGAGCGGGAGATTGAAGTATACACGGAGCCTGGGGAAACGCCCAGTACTTCTGAAATTTCACTTGGCGACAGTTCCCGGAACACATGAGCTTCGAAAATCGCGCGTTCTTTGGCAGGAAGGCAGCGAAGCAACTGATAAAGACCCATGTACATGTCCTTGCGCAACAATCGCGTCTGTGGATCCTGATCCAGGCTGCGTTCTTCGTCCAGTCTTGCTGATATTCGAAACAATAAGTGCTCCAGCCCGGAGCCAATATCCGAACGGTAACTTTCCGAATGTCGGGCTTCCAGAGCGGAAAAGGAGCTCTCTTTGCCGCCGGGTCCGCCTCTTCGAAGCTTCATCATGGCTTGATTGCGAACGATCGTCTGAAGCCAGTGTCTAAACCTTCCCGGCTCCATTAGCGTCTCAATTCGCAAAAATGCGGAAATTAAAGCCTCCTGAACAATATCCTCCGCCAACTGGCCATCTTGTGTTATCGAAGAGGCCCAGCCCAGAGCACGTTCCCGGTGGCGTCGCACCAATTCTCCGAAAGCTTCCCGGCTGCCGGTGCGTGCATGATTGACAAGCTCTTCATCCTTCATATTCAGGACCGCATCTGCATCCGCATCCGTCTCCGTTACTTCCGAATGCTGCAACAGTCTCTCCGTGTACACCTGCTCACCTCTGAGTACAAAATAACGTAGGTACGATTCGTGTCTTTTCTATAGATGCCAAATGGAAGAGAAATCTTACCATATTTCCGTAAATTTAATACATCTGTCCAAAACGATAACATAAACGTCCAAAACTTTCACTGAGAGTTCCTTATGCGGACTTTTTGTTAATTGGATAATTAGCCTAAGCCCACCCGCTAATACGGGCGATTGCATACGATGCATTAATAATGAAAAGCGATTTGATTGGAAGTTCATGTCTTCCACGAGGAGAGGATCGTATATGTCGGAACGTAAAGGGAACAAAAGGAGAACCCTTCGCCGGGGGCGTGTGGGACAGCTTCCGACAGCGGGGCTTTTGCGGCGAATAGCGGCCGAGATGCTGCCGTTCTATAGGGTGGTGGCGCGGAGCCGCGGTTTTGCCTCGGCCTGGAGCCGGGCTGTCGTCAGGGCTGATTTGGATGGAATGCAGAAGCTGCTGGGCGCGGTAGCGCCAAGTCTCTCCCGCCGCGGTATGGGTACGAACGGGATCGGCTATTTTATTTCTTTTCCGGCGCCGGGATCCTATTATTCCTGCGGAATCACAATTCCGCCGGGGAAGGTGCAGTTTCATTTCAATGCGGGTATACACCGGCTGATGGCCCGGGCGCTGATTCCCTTTTTTGGGACAATCGCTTGCGGGCCGCCATATGCCAGAGCGCTTGCCCGGGCGATCTCCAAAAATGACGGGCGGGCCGCCGCCAGCCTGGTGCGATGCAGAGTGAAGACGAACGCGTTGAAGTCGATAAGGATTGAAGATGCGGGATTGGTACTGAGTTTCAAGTATCCTTCCAGCAAATATGTGTATTCGCTCTTATTGTTCCGGGAGTTTAACTGATTAGATTCCAGCGGATTATCATTCCGCAATGAGTCAATCCGCTGCCGAATCCATAGAGCAGGACCCGGTCGCCGGGACTTAATTGATTGGCCCGAATTCCGGACTGCAGGGCGAGCGGGATCGAGGCGGACGATGTGTTGCCCATGTCTTGTACGCTCTGCAGCGTTTTGCCCAAAGGAATGCCTGATTTCTCGCAGATCGATTCAATCATCCTTAAATTTGCGCTGTGCGGCGCAAACCAATCGATATCGTCCAAGGTGAGTCCGGCCTGCCCAAGCAGACGTTCGATACCCGAAGAAACGGTACGGACGGCCCATTTGAATACTTCGGGTCCGTTCTGAACGATCCGGCCATCGCCCGCAAGGGCATTGCCATCCATTTGCGTCGAGAGACCTGAACGGTATACATGAATGCCGCCGCTCCCTTGGGTCCCCATCAAGACCGACTCGAAACTCGGGTGGTCAGGGTCATATTCCACCAGGACGGCTCCGGCACCGTCCCCGAACAGGATACAGGTGCTGCGGTCGGTGTAGTCGGTAATTTTGGACATCGTTTCTCCGCCGAAGACCAGCACTTTTTTATGAAGGCCCGAGCTGATCATTCCGTTTGCCATATGAAGCCCATAGGTGAAGCCGGCACAGGTGGCGTTCAGATCGACGGCTCCGGCATGTTCCATTCCGAAATGCTTTTGGATCCGGCAGGAAACCGTGGGGAAGGAGTAATCGGGAGTTGTCGTTGATACGATAATCAAATCGACATCATCCAGGCTAACCTTAAAAGTGTCGCGCAAATTTTCTGCGGCCCGGATGCATAAATCCGAGGTGAACTCATCCTCAGCGGAAATATGCCGTTCTTTGATGCCGGTTCGCTGCACAATCCATGCGTCGCTCGTTTCGACGAGCTTTTCCAGATCCTCGTTGGTAAGAATTCGTTCGGGTACATACGTGCCGATTGCGGTAATCCGAGCTTTAGAAGACAAGGTCACGGCGAGTCACTCCTTTATTCTTAAATTTAGCATCAGGTACTAATACCAGGTATTAGTTTAGATTGTAACAGCAATTTGTTTAATTTCCAAGCGGCAAATGTGGAAACTTGCTCCATAAATTCTATTACACGTTACTGTAGTATTTGAAAGGAAATTCAGAGGATTAGGTTATTATTGCACCTCATTCCTGTTCTCTATGTGAAAATGATGAAAAACATGCGAGATCGGACCCTTACATAAGCGGGTTTCTGGAGGGAAATATGCGTTGGCAAAGCCGACTGGACAGTCGGGAGCGGAGAGGCCGGGAGGATGATATAATGAGGGGAGGCAAGGAAAGGAGTGCAGGATTACATTTATGAAAACGTTGGTGTTGGCGGAAAAACCGTCCGTGGCAAGGGAAATTGCCCGGGTGATGGGAAGCCGCGATAAGCATAAGGGACATTTTGAGGGGCCGAAATATGTCGTGACCTGGGCTCTTGGACATTTGGTCGGTCTGGCCGAACCCGAGGATTACGATGGCAAGTTCGGAACCTGGTCGTTGGAGGATCTTCCGATTCTTCCGGGGAAAATGAAGCTGAAAGTGCTGCGCGAGAGCAGTCATCAGTATAAAGCGGTGCAGCAGTTGATGCGCCGCCAGGACATCGGCGAGCTGATCGTGGCGACGGATGCCGCGCGGGAAGGCGAATTGCTCGCGAGATGGATCATGGATATGGCGAAATGGAACAAGCCGTTCAAGCGGCTGTGGATCTCTTCGCAGACCGACAAAGCTATCAAAGAAGGCTTCGCTTCCTTGAAGCCGGGCGGGCAATTTGACCGGCTGTATCATTCGGCGCGCTGCCGGGCCGAGGCCGACTGGATGATCGGCTTGAACGTGACGCGGGCGCTGACTTGCAAGTTCGGCGCTCCGCTGTCGGCCGGACGCGTTCAGACGCCTACGCTGGGCATGATCATGCAGCGCGAACGCGAGATTTTGTCGTTCCAGTCGGAGGAATATCAGGTGCTTCGCGCCGATTTGGGCTCTTTCGAAGCCGTATGGCGCGGTAACGGCGGGGATTCGCGTATTTTTGACGCGGATAAAGCGGCTGGACTGCAGCGTAAGCTGGAGGGACGAAGCGGCAAGATCATCAAGCTGAACAAGAGCGAGAAGCAGGTGCCGCATCCGCAGGCTTACGACCTGACTGAGCTGCAGCGGGATGCAAACCGGATGCTGGGCTTTTCCGCGAAGCAGACATCGAATGTGCTCCAGCGCTTGTATGAGCAGCACAAGCTGGTCACATATCCGCGTACGGACTCGCGTTATCTGACTTCCGATATGGTCGACACGCTGAAGGAGCGCTTGACCAGCGTTGCCATCGGGCCATATGCATCGTTAGCGAGACCGTTGCTGCGGAAGCCGCTGCCGGTTAGCAAACGGGTAGTAGATGACAGCAAGGTTAGCGATCATCATGCCATTATTCCGACGGAGCAAACAGTCATATTGAATGCCTTAAATACAGAGGAACGCAAGCTGTATGATTTGATCGTACGGCGTTTTATCAGCCTGTTCTATCCGGCGGCCCGGTTCGACAGCGTTGCTGTCGTCCTGGAGGTCGATGGAGAGAAGCTGCACGCCAAAGGCGTTACCGTGAAGGACAGCGGCTGGAGAGCCGTTTATGACGGGCAGGCGTTCGATGAGTCGGACGACGATGAGAACGAGAACGGGGAAGACCGGGAAGATCGGGGCGTAGGCACGGGGGCTACGTTGCCGGAGCTGAAGGAAGGCGAGACCGTGACGGTCAAGCGCTGCCGGATCCAGAGCGGACGGACGCAACCGCCGAAGCGCTATACGGAGGCGGCATTGTTGACGCAGATGGAGAAGCACGGCCTTGGCACGCCGGCGACTCGGGCGGACATTATCGAGAAGCTGGTCAGCTCCGATACGATCGACCGCCAGGGTTCCAGCCTGCATCCTACGGGTAAGGGCAAGCAATTGATCGAGCTGGCCCCAGCCGATCTCCGGTCGCCGGAATTAACGGCGAAGTGGGAGTCCGAGCTGGAGCGCATCGCTCGCGGACAAGGCAAGCCGGAGCCTTTTCTAGGCGGAATTCGGGAAATGGCCGAAGTCTTGGTACGCGGGGTCAAGAACAGCGAGGCTTCGTACAAACCCCATAACGTTTCGAACAGCCATTGTCCGGATTGCGGAACCCGGCTGCTGGAGAAAAAATCGAAACGCGGCCTGATGCTGATCTGTCCGAGTGAAGATTGCGGATACCGGCGTTCCGGAGAGAAAAGGCTCTCTAACCGACGCTGCCCGCAGTGCCACAAGAAGATGGAGATGAAAGAAGGCAAGGCCGGGTTGTATGTTCAGTGCCTACCTTGCGGCATCACGGAAACGGTGAATAAAGATTCCAAGCACGTGAACAAGCGGGAGCAGCAAAAGCTTGTGAAGCAGTACGCCAAGCAGGAAACACTCGGTTCCAATTTAGGCGAGCTGCTTAAAGCGGCTTTGGAGAAAAAAGGCGATTAACCCTCCGAGATATCTTTTTTTCGAATAAAAGGTAAATACGCTCGGGATGCTAAAGCCGGGAGGTGATCTTATGCCGCACAACAAAGCTGAGAAGACCCAGAACCGGCAGAACAAATCCAGTATCTTGGAGGAAAGCATTTCGCTAAAGCCCAAGAAGCAGGCGGAATACCCGCCAAGCCTGAACGAAATTCCGAAGCAGGAGTCCTGAGGGCATGCAGTGCTCCCCGCGAGGGGAGCTTTTTAATTGAAAGAGATAGGAGTATAATGGAGTCAGGAAGGCGAATGCCTGTAAGGCCGGGCGCGAGGAGGCGGAAGATATGCGGTTAGGGCTTTTGATCTGGTTTATTTTTATCAATTTCGTGGCCTATATCGTGATGTCCGACGACAAGCGGCGGGCCAGGCAGAGGAAAGAACGGATTCCCGAGAAGACACTGTTCTTGCTTGCCGCTATCGGCGGAGCGCTGGGTATACTGCTGGCGATGAACATGAAACGTCATAAGACGAAGCATGCCAGTTTCCGTATCGGGGTGCCGCTGCTCCTGCTGCTCAATGCCGTGCTTTACGGTTATTTTTTGACCTGACGGCCTTCCGTCATTGCAGCTTTATTCGTTTCATACTGAGTTTCGAACGTTTAATGGTGTACATACTTTTAGAGAAGAGGGGTGCGTTCCTATGTTATTTTCTAAAATTGTAGCCGCCTATGACGGTTCCAAAGCTTCCAACAAAGCGCTTGATAAGGCCATCGATCTGGTTAAGGTCACGCCTGGAGCGACGCTTGAGGTGCTGCATGTGTTCGATTTTCCGCGGTTTTATGTGGCGGAGGGCTTTGCTCCTATTCCTGCTTCGGTAAACCAGGATTTTTACGAGCTGGCCGAGAAAACGGTTGAGGAAGCGAAGAACCGGCTCGAAGCGGCCGGCGTAACCGCCAAGGTCGAAATGCTCCAGGGAGCTCCTGCGGAAGGGATCCTCGATTATGTGAAAAAGCACGACAGCGACATCATCATCATCGGCAGCCGCGGTCTTGGCGGCATCCGTGAATTCGTGCTTGGCAGCGTCAGCCACAATGTCGTTCAGCATGCCCGGATTCCGGTGCTTGTTGTGAAATAAATAAGTGAGTTGAAAGGAACGCCGGTGATCGGTGTTCCTTTTTTTGTAGTATTCTCCGCCCGCCGCTAACGGACATGAGAGCCCTTAAACCTCACAAATTCGCTTGTTTTGGAAACTAACGGACACCAGAGCCCTTAAGTTGGTGGAATCATTCACTTTTTGAGCGAAAGGAGGCCAATAAGGTCATCTGTGTCCGTTAGCGCGGCGAAAAGGCGGTTTTTTGGGATTTAGAGGCTCGTATGTCCGTTAGAAATGTGGGAGAGGCTTGACGTCGGAAATTTGGGCAGGGTACGGGAGCGGAGCAGAATAGGGGCTAATTCAACTTCAACCTTGGCAGCCAGTCCCGCTAACGGACAGGAGAGCCCTTAAACATCACAAATTCGCTGGTTTTGGAATTTAACGGACACCAGAGCCCTTAAGTTGGTGGAATCTGTAACTTTTTGAGCGAAAGGAGGCCAATAAGGTCATCTGTGTCCGTTAGCGTTGCGAATAGGTGGTTTTTTGTGATTTAGCGGCTCGTATGTCCGTTAGAAATGTGAAGAGACTTGGCGTCGGAAATTTGGGCAGGGTGCAGGAGTAAAAGTAGAGTAAGAGTGAAGTAAGCGTAGAATAAAAGCGGAGTTAGAGTAAGAGTAGAAGTAAAGTAAGCAAAAGGATAGTGGAGAAGTAGAAACCGGAGTGGAAGCAGAAGTAGGAGTAGGAGTAGGAGTAGGAGTAGGAGTAGGAGTAGGAGTAGGAGTAGGAGTAGGAGTAGGAGTAGGAGCAGGAGTAAGTAAGAGTAAGTAAGAGTAAGTAGGAGTAAATAAGAGTAAGTAAGAGTGAACAAGCTCGTCAGATAAAGGTAAGTAAGAGTTGGAGCAGAAGTAGACGTGAGCAAGAGGAGAGCGGAGTAAGTAGGAGCAGATGCAAAAGCAGTAGCACTAGCAGACGCAGGTGTGGGGAGCCACGTACAGTAGTTAGAGTAGAGTTAGTAGAGTAGGAGCAAGTAACGTTACCCCTGTGCACCAAGGTAAATCCAACCTCGACTATAGTAGGGGCTTCACGTTCCCAAGCAGCCGCTCCTCTTATCAAATACGTCGGCAAAAAAGACAAGCTACCAGGCACCAATAGTAGGCTATCGGTTATAACATTACGGAAAAGCCGAACATTCGGTTTTGGCATTATTTTAATGTTCGTGTTTTAGTTGACATCCTTTGTTCGGGATTGGTACACTAGAGGTGAAGCGGGGAACCGCAATATCAGTTGAATAATTATCTCGTATAAAGCCGGGGATAAGGCCCGGAAGTTTCTACCTGAAAACCGTAAATTTTCGGACTACGAGTGAATGCGTCAATGTTAAGTGCGTGTTCAGTAGGCGGGGCAGCTCGATTTAGAGCGGCGCTTGTTGAACAACCTCTTTCGAATAGGTTGCTCCTTAGGACAATGTATTCAGCGATGGCCTGGACCGCGCATGGTCAGGCAATTGCAGATCAGGCGGCACATTCACACGGGTCCGGAGCTTTGAAAATACATGTTATTTTCATGGTATCCCGGACTTTTTTGTTGGGCCGGGGGCCTGCAAGGAAAACGAAGGTTGTGTATAAACGGGCCGTGAAAAACGTTTTGGTCCGCGATAAAACATAGAAAGTGGGTTATAGCGATGTCAGCACAGGTAGCAGTAATTATGGGCAGTAAATCGGATTGGGAAACGATGTCCCATGCATGCGTCGTTTTGGAGGAGTTGGGAATTCCTTACGAGAAGCAAGTGGTATCTGCTCACCGTACACCGGATCTCATGTTTGAATTCGCGGAGAATGCGGCCCGGCGCGGTTTGAAAGTTATTATTGCCGGCGCTGGGGGCGCGGCGCATTTACCAGGAATGGTTGCGGCAAAGACTCTACTGCCGGTCATCGGCGTTCCCGTTAAGTCGAAGGCGCTGAAGGGACTTGATTCGCTGCTTTCGATCGTACAGATGCCTGGCGGAATCCCGGTAGCGACCGTCGCGATCGGTAAAGCGGGAGCCACGAACGCCGGGTTGCTCGCGGCACAGATGCTTGGCGCGTTCGATCCGGAGCTGGCCGGGCGGCTGCAGGAACGCCGCGACCGGCAGCGCGATGCGGTGCTGGCAAGCAGCAGCGAGCTGGTGCTTGAAACGGAGAAGCAATGAGCGCGGCGGAACAGCGGGGGCAGGCGCTTGGCAGCAACGGCGGAGAGCCTAGCGCGCTGAAGGCGAAGCAAGCGGCGGTAATCGCGCCGGGCTCGACGATCGGCGTACTTGGCGGCGGCCAGCTTGGCCGGATGATGGCGCTGGCCGGAAGCAACCTCGGCTACCGCTTCGTCACGCTGGATCCGACGCCGGAGTCACCGTGCGGACAGGTTGCCGGGCAAATCGTAGCCGGTTACGGCGACATAGAAGCGGCCCGGGAGCTCGCGACGCGCGCCGACGTCATCACGTATGAGTTCGAGAACGTGGACGCTGGTGTAGCCGCGCTGCTGGAAGAGCAGTCATACGTGCCGCAAGGCAGCCGATTGCTCTACACGACGCAGCATCGGCTGCGCGAGAAGCGCGCGATTGAAGCGGCGGGCGCCAAAGTGGCGCCGTACGCGGAGATCGGCAGCGAGGAAGATTTGCGGGCGGCCGCAGCCCGGCTGGGGATACCGGCCGTTCTTAAAACGGCCACCGGCGGTTACGACGGCAAAGGACAATGGGTCATCCGCTCCGAAGGAGAGATTGGCCCGGCCTACGCCGAGTTGAGTCGTGCGGGGACGGAATTGGTGCTGGAGCAGTTCATTACTTTCGAGAAGGAACTGTCGGTCATTGCGGCGCGCAGCCCGCGCGGCGAAATTCGGACTTTCCCGGTGGCGGAGAACATTCATGTGGACAACATTCTGCATGCGTCCATCGTTCCGGCCCGGGCCGAGGAGCCGATTCTGCGGGAAGCGGAGCGGCTGGCCGCCCGGATCGCGGAGTCGATGGAAGCGGTCGGGCTGCTCGCGGTTGAGCTGTTCCTGACGGGGGACGGAGAACTTTACGTCAATGAATTGGCGCCGCGCCCGCATAATTCGGGACATTACACGATGGAAGCCTGCAATACCTCGCAGTTCGAGCAGCATGTGCGGGCGATATGTAATCTGCCGCTGGGCGACCCGTCGTTGCGGACGCCGGTCGTTATGGTCAATGTGCTGGGCGAGCATCTGGATGCGGTGACGGAAGCCGTAACCACCGATTGCTGGTTGCCGGAATTGGGCGACTCGAACTCAGCTTTAACGCCCGGAGCGAGCGCCGCAAGTAATGCGACTGGATTTCACGTGGTTCCGAAAGTACACTTATATGGAAAGAACGGCTCGGCCCCTAAACGTAAAATGGGACATATCAACCTGCTTTGTGGGGATGTTCGGGACGGACTGGATTTTATACAGCAAACCAATATTTGGAGGAATCAAAACTCATGATCGAACGTTACAGCAGACCGGAAATGAGAGCGATCTGGACCGAGGAAAACAAGTTCAAAGCTTGGCTCGAAGTTGAAATTTGCGCATGCGAAGCTTGGGCGGAGCTCGGCATTATTCCCAAAGAAGACGTAGCGCTGCTGCGTCAGAACGCGTCCTTCGATATCGACCGGATTTATGAAATCGAGCAGGAAACCCGCCATGATGTTATCGCGTTTACGCGGTCCGTCTCGGAAAGCCTGGGCGCGGAACGCAAATGGGTGCACTACGGGCTGACTTCGACCGATGTGGTCGATACGGCGCTCGGTTACCTGCTGAAGCAGGCGAATGAAATTCTGGAAAAAGACATCGTCAACTTTATCGAAATCTTGCGTGAAAAAGCGTTGGCCTACAAAGATACGCCGATGATGGGGCGTACGCACGGGGTTCATGCGGAGCCGACAACGTTCGGGCTCAAAATGGCGCTGTGGCACGAAGAAATGAAGCGGAATCTGGAGCGTTTCCGCCGTGCGGCCGATAACGTGCAATTCGGCAAAATTTCGGGGGCCGTAGGTACTTATGCGAACATCGACCCGTTTGTGGAAGAATTCGTTTGCCGCAAGCTCGGCACAAGTCCGGCTCCGATCTCGACGCAAACGCTGCAGCGTGATCGTCATGCCGAATACATGGCAACGCTGGCGCTGATCGCCACGTCGCTCGACAAGTTCGCGACCGAGATCCGTGCGCTGCAAAAGAGTGAATTCCGTGAAGTGGAAGAAGCCTTCGCAAAAGGGCAAAAGGGCTCGTCCGCGATGCCGCACAAGCGCAATCCGATCGGCTGCGAGAACATCTCCGGTCTCTCCCGGGTTATCCGCGGCCATATGATTTCGGCTTACGAGGATGTGCCGTTGTGGCATGAGCGCGACATCTCGCATTCCTCCGTGGAACGCATCATTTTGCCGGATGCGACGATGCTGCTGAATTACATGCTGAACCGCTTCGGGAATATCGTGAAGAACCTGACCGTTTTCCCGGAAAATATGAAGCGCAACATGGGCCGTACATTCGGCGTTCCGTTCTCCGGACGCGTGTTGACGAAGCTGATCGACAAAGGCTTCAGCCGCGAACAGGCTTACGACACTGTCCAGCCTCGCGCCATGCAGGCATGGGAGACTCAGCGTCAATTCCGCGACATCGTGGAAGAAACGCCGGAAATCACTTCCGTCTTGAGCAAAGAAGAAATCGAGGACGCATTTAATCCGGCTTGGCATCTGAAGCATGTGGATACGATTTTCCGCAAGCTGGGCCTGATCGAACAATAAGGCATTTGAATTTGAATAGGGGGGCAGCCCTGCTGCTCCTCCATCAAATAACGGTAAAAAATACCGTTATTCCACAGAATATAGATATTTTTTACCGCTATTGCATAACCGGGAACCGAAAGAGGATCCTGGACAAAAGAAGCGAGAATAGAGGCGGCTTTGTAACAAAGCAGCCCCAAAGAAGGAGGACGGCAATCATGTCAACGCCTACTACACCGGCACCGGCCATTTCCACGGCGGCGGAGCTTGTAAAGGCCCCGCTGCTGTACAAAGGCAAGGTCCGGGAGCTTTATGATTTGGGAGAGCATTACCTGATCGTGGTAACCGACCGAATTTCCGCTTTTGATTATGTACTGGATCCGGCCGTGCCCGATAAGGGCAATGTGCTGAACCGCTTGAGCGCTTACTGGTTTGAACTGACACAAGATTTGATCGAGAATCATGTAATTCATACGGACGTGAACCTGCTTGGCGAAGTCATACCGGAGGAGAACCGTGAAGCGCTGCGGAACCGGGTTATGGTCACGCGCAAGGCGGAGCGGATCGATATCGAATGCGTCGTGCGGGGATACGTTACCGGCGGCGGCTGGCGGCAATATGAAGCCGGCGGCGAAATCAACGGCATCAAGTTGCCGGAAGGACTACGCAAGAACAGCAAGCTGGAGCAGCCGATTTTCACTCCAGCGGCCAAAAATGACGTCGGCCACGACGAAGACATTTCATTCGAAGCAATGTCGGATCTGGTAGGCGCGGATCTGGCGGAACTGCTGCGCAGCCGGAGTCTGGAGCTGTATGGCTTCGCTCGCGATTATTGCGAGGAGCGCGGCATTATTTTGGCGGACTGCAAGCTGGAATTCGGCTTGATCGATGGGAAATTGATTCTGATCGACGAAATTTTCACGCCGGATGCTTCCCGTTTTTGGGACAAAGAAAACTATGGTCTCGATATCGAGATCGACAGCATGGACAAAGAACCGGTCCGGACCTATCTGGCCGGCTCGGATTGGGACAAGAACAGTCAGCCGGATCCGCTGCCGCTTCAAGTGGTAGAGGAAACAACCCGACGCTATCGCCTTATTTACAGCCGATTGACTGGCCAAGAGCTGCAGTAATTAGTGATTTTTATGCAATTATAGATCATCCGCGGCAGCGCCGCTCAAATCAAACCAACAATAGGAGGAACACGAGGAATATGATGAAAGCTCGCGTTTATGTCACCATTAAGCAAAGCGTACTTGATCCGCAGGGGGTAGCCGTGCAAGGAGCCATGCATTCCATGGGCTTCAAGGAAGTGGAAAGCGTACGGATCGGCAAATATATGGAAATTGAGCTGGATTCCAGCGACCGTTTTGAGGCGGAAGCCCGTGTTAAGGCCATGTGCGAAAAGCTGCTCGCGAATACGGTGGTAGAAGATTACCGCTTTGAACTGGAGGACTAATTCATGAAATTCGCAGTACTCGTATTTCCCGGTTCCAACTGTGACATCGACTGCTACAAAGCGGTGGAAGATACGATCGGCGAGCCTGTAGATTACGTATGGCATACCGCTACGGATCTTTCCGCTTATGACTGTATTCTCGTGCCCGGCGGTTTCTCTTATGGGGATTATCTCCGCTGCGGAGCCATTTCCCGGTTTGCTCCGGTTATGGCGGAAGTAGCGAAGGCCGCAGAGCAAGGCAAATATATTCTCGGCATCTGCAACGGGTTCCAAATCTTGACCGAAGCGGGCCTGCTGCCGGGAACGCTGCTACGCAACATGTCGCTGAAATTCCTCTGTCATGATACGGTGCTGCGCGTTGAGAACAACAGCAACCCGTTTACGACGCAATATGAGGTGGGCGAAGAGATCAAGATTCCGATCGCTCACGGGGAAGGCAACTATTATTGCGATGAAGCTACGCTGGCTGATTTGAAGGCGAATAACCAGATTATTTTCAGATATGTGAACAATCCGAACGGGTCGGTGGAGGATATCGCCGGCATCTCCAACAAAAACGGCAACGTGGTCGGGATGATGCCCCATCCGGAGCGTGCGGTAGACTCGCTGCTGGGGTCCGAAGACGGCAAAAAAATGTTTACTTCGATATTAAAGGCATGGAGGGATCGGCATGAGTCAGCAAGTGTCCGCTAAGGAACCGAACGCGGAGCAAATCGCGGAGCAGCAAATTTACAAACAGATGGGTGTATCGGACAGCGAGTATGAACTGATCTGCGGATTCCTCGGCCGCAAACCGAATTACACGGAAATCGGCGTGTTCAGCGTGATGTGGTCCGAGCATTGTGCTTACAAAAACTCCAAGCCGTTATTGCGCCGCTTCCCTACGGAGGGACCGCGCGTTCTGATGGGACCCGGCGAAGGCGCGGGGATCGTTGACATCGGCGACAATCAGGCGGTTGTATTTAAAATCGAAAGCCATAACCACCCTTCGGCCGTTGAGCCTTATCAAGGCGCGGCTACGGGCGTGGGCGGGATTATCCGTGATATTTTTTCTATGGGCGCAAGACCTGTGGCTCTGCTTAATTCTTTACGGTTCGGAAAATTGGAAAGCGACCGCGTCAAATATTTGTTCGAGCATGTGGTTTCCGGGATTGCCGGTTACGGCAACTGCATCGGCATTCCGACGGTAGGCGGCGAAGTGGTGTTCGATGACAGCTATGACGGCAATCCGCTGGTCAATGCGATGTGCGTCGGGCTGATCGATCACGACAAAATCCAACGCGGTGTAGCCAAAGGCGTCGGCAACCCGGTCTTTTACGTGGGGCCGCCTACGGGCCGCGATGGCATTCACGGCGCGACGTTCGCTTCGGAAGAGCTGACGGAAGAGTCGGAAGCAAAACGGACAGCGGTTCAGGTCGGCGATCCGTTCATGGAGAAGCTGGTCATGGAAGCTTGCCTGGAGCTGATCGACACGGGCATCGTGCTCGGCATTCAAGATATGGGCGCAGCGGGACTTACTTGTTCCAGCGCAGAGATGGCGAGCAAGGCGGGCAACGGCCTGGAGTTGTACCTGGACCAAGTGCCGCAGCGTGAGGAAGGCATGACGGCTTACGAAATGATGCTGTCGGAATCGCAAGAACGGATGTTGTTCGTCGTCGAGCCGAAGGATGAAGCGCAGGCGATGGAGATTTTTGAACGCTGGGGCGTAATTTGCTCCAAAGTTGGTAAAGTCACGGACGATGGCCGCTTGAAGCTGTTCCATCATGGCGAGGTTGTCGGCGATATGCCGGTAACGGCGCTGGTCGACGAATGTCCGATTTATGAAAAACCGTCCGCAGTTCCTGCTTACTATGAGCAAAATGCGGCAGTAGATACTTTGCGTTATGCAGAAGTCAGCGATTTGGGCGCTGCGCTGGATCAAGTGCTGGCGTCGCCGTCCGTGTCGAGCAAGGCATGGGTATACAACCAGTATGACTACATGGTTCGCACCAGCACGGCCGTTCGTCCGGGATCGGATGCTGCGGTTGTAACGATTCGCGGAACCCGCAAAGGATTGGCGATGACGACGGATTGCAACGGACGTTTTGTTTATCTGGATCCTGAAGTCGGCGGCAAGATCGCGGTTAGCGAAGCTGCGCGCAACATTGTTTGCTCGGGTGCGGAGCCGCTTGCGATCACGGATAACCTGAACTTCGGCAGCCCTGAAAAGCCGGAAATTTTCTGGCAGATGGAGCGTGCGGTCGACGGGATGGCGGAAGCCTGCCGCGTGCTGGACGCGCCGGTTATCGGCGGTAATGTCAGCCTGTACAATGAAAATGCGAAAGGCGCGATCTATCCGACCCCGGTGGTGGGCATGGTCGGGCTGGTACATGATACGGATCATATTACGACCCAGGGCTTCAAGGCTGAGGGTGATGTAGTATTCCTGCTGGGCGATACGAAGGGCGAGCTCGGCGGCAGTGAATTCCAAGCTGTTGTGCATGGCGTAACCGAAGGACGTCCTCCGCAGCTTGATCTGGAAGTTGAGAAAAAGCTGCTCGATGCGGTTCTCGGCGCGATCCAATCAGGTTTGGTTCGCTCTGCGCATGATTTGGCCGAAGGCGGCCTGGCTGTAGCGCTGGCGGAATCCTGCATCAGCGGCGGCCTGGGTGCTACCGTGGAACTTAATTCCTCGCTGCGTCCCGATGTGGCCTTGTTCAGTGAATCACAGTCCCGGATTCTGCTCTCGGCATCGAAGGAACAAGCGGAGAAGCTGCAGGACTTCATCGCTTCGCGCGGTGTGCCTGTACAAAGAATCGGAGAGGTGGCCGGCAGCGATCTGGTCATCACTGTAGGCGGAGCTTCCGCCCTGAACAGACCTGTGGAGGGACTCAAGCGGGTCTGGGAGGACACCATTCCATGTCTGATGAAATAATGACGCAACGGTTGTGGACAGGCGATTATTATAACGAAGGCACGGGCCGGAGCGATATTTTCGATACATTAAAAGAAGAATGCGGCGTATTCGGGGTTTTCGGCCATCCCGAGGCCGCTTCTCTTTCCTACTACGGGCTGCATGCTTTGCAGCACCGCGGGGAAGAGAGCGCCGGACTGTGCGTGACGAACGGGGAATCGTTCAACTACCATCGCGGAATGGGACTGGTCAAAGAGGTGTTTGACCGCGATAAACTGGAATCGCTGGTTGGCGATCGTTCTATCGGGCATGTGCGTTACTCGACAAGCGGCGACAGCCGGCTGACGAATGCGCAGCCGCTGATCTTCAAATACCGCGACGGCGACCTGGCGGTGGCGACGAACGGCAACATCGTGAACGCGCCGAAGATCCGCCGCGAGCTGGAGCAAAGCGGCTCGATCTTTCAGACGACGAGCGATACGGAGGTCATCGCGCATCTGATCGCGCGCTCGCCGAAGGAGTTTGTCGAAGCGGCGAAGGACGCGCTTCGGCAGCTTGTCGGAGGCTTCGCCTTCCTGCTGCTGACGAACGACAAGCTGCTTGTCGCCAGCGATCCGAACGGCTTGCGCCCTCTGACGATGGGACGGCTCGGAGATGCGTACCTGTTCTCGTCGGAGACATGCGCATTCGAGGTGGTCGGCGCAGAATCGATCCGCGATATCCGGCCCGGCGAGCTGCTCGTTCTTGACCAGAACGGCTTGCGAGAGGAGCGGTACGCCGCCCCTGAACGGAAAGCGTTGTGCGCGATGGAGTATATTTACTTCTCACGTCCGGACAGTGATCTGAACGGCTCTAACCTGCACGCTTCGCGCAAGCGGATGGGGCAGGTGATGGCGCAGGAATCGTTCGTGGATGCCGACGTCGTAACCGGCGTGCCCGATTCCAGCATCTCCGCCGCCATCGGCTATGCGGAGCAGACCGGCATTCCTTACGAGCTCGGTCTGATCAAGAACAAATATACCGGCCGGACGTTCATCCAGCCGAGCCAGGAGCTGCGCGAGCAGGGCGTGAAGATGAAGCTGAGCGCCGTCCGCCGCGTGGTGGAAGGCAAGCGCGTCGTCATGATCGACGACTCGATCGTTCGCGGCACGACGTCGCGGCGCATCGTAAATCTGCTGCGTGATGCCGGAGCGACCGAGGTGCATGTGCGCATCACTTCACCGCCGTTCAAGAACCCGTGCTTCTACGGGATCGACACGCCGGATCGCGGCGAGCTGATCGCCTCCGCCAAGTCGGTCGAGGAGATTTGCAGGGAGATCAACGCGGATTCACTGCAATTTTTGACGCCGGAAGGCCTTATCCGTGCCGTCGGCGGCGACAATCAGGACGACTATAAAGGCGGTCTGTGCATGGCCTGCTTCGACAACGATTATCCGACTAGGACCGATTTCGACGGCGAAGAGAAATTTGGCTGTACCTGCTGATTTTTCACGGGCTATGTATTTTATGGGATGAAATAATATGAATTTTGGAGAGGCAGTGAGCAGGAATCTCAGTCGGCTAATGGCAATGTTATGTAGCTGAGAACTAACTGTATTTCCTGCAGCTAATCTCCTCATTTTTGATAGTAGATGTAGAATAACTGTATTTTCTCCAGTTAATTTAGGGCTTTTTGCCTCGGATAGAGTTTTTCTAGCAAGTTAACTGCAGGTTTTGCAGTTAATTAAGGGGACGAAGCGTTTTCTAGCGAATTAACCGCAGGTTTTCCAGTTAATTAAGCCGGTAGAAGCGAACCTGGCACAATGCGTTCCAGGTTTCCCTGTTCCTCAGCGTTACAACGTGTACGATTGCAAGGGTTGAAGGTTGAACGTGTCCAATAAATCCATTACAAGGAGTGTGTCCCTACGTGTCTGAAGCTTACAAAAACGCCGGTGTGGATATCGCGGCAGGCAATGAAGCGGTAGAGCGGATGAAAAAGCACGTCAAACGGACGTTCCGTCCGGAGGTTATGACTGATTTGGGCGGTTTCGGCGCTTTGTTCGGGCTGAACAAAGACAAATATGAGGAGCCGGTGCTGGTATCGGGAACCGACGGCGTAGGCACCAAGCTGAAAATCGCGTTCGCGATGGATAAGCACGATACGATCGGGATCGACGCGGTCGCGATGTGCGTCAACGACATCGTCGTGCAAGGGGCGGAGCCGTTGTTCTTCCTCGATTATCTGGCTTGCGATAAAGTTGTGCCCGAGAAGATCGAGTCGATCGTGGCCGGGATTGCCGAAGGATGTCATGAATCGGGCTGTGCTCTGATCGGTGGCGAAACGGCGGAAATGCCGGGCATGTACAGCGAAGGCGAATACGATATCGCCGGATTTACAGTCGGCGTTGTCGACAAGAGCAAAATCGTCAATGGCAGCACGATTGCAGCCGGCGATACGGTGATCGGCTTAGCGTCGAGCGGCGTGCATAGCAACGGTTTCTCACTGGTGCGGAAGCTGCTGCTGGAGCAAGCCGGCTACGGGCTGCAGGATAGCTTACCGGAGCTCGGCGGCGAAGTGCTCGGCGACGTGCTGCTGACACCGACCAAGCTCTATGTGAAGCCGGTGCTTGGCTTGCTGGAGCAGGTCAAGGTCAAAGGGATGGCCCATATTACCGGCGGCGGGTTCATCGAGAACATTCCGCGCGTTCTGCCGGAAGGGGTAAATGCTGAAATCGACTACGGCTCATGGCCGATTTTGCCGATCTTTTCGCTGCTTCAGCAAAAGGGCAATGTCAGCAACCGAGATATGTTTACGACTTTTAATATGGGCATCGGACTTGTTATCGTGGTATCGGAGCAGGATGCCGAGGCATCGCTTTCCGCACTTCGCGCCGCAGGAGAAACTCCTTATGTGATCGGGCGTGTAACCTCCGGCGAAGGCATCGTTACGTTTAAGGGAGCGGAAGTGTAATGGCGTCCTCTTCCTCCTGCCGGATCGCGGTGTTTGCTTCCGGCCAGGGAACCAATTTTCAAGCGCTGGTGGATGCTTCGCGTGCAGGAGAACTTGGCTCCGCGGAAATCGTTCTGCTCGTCTGCGACAAGCCGCAGGCTCCGGTGGTGGAGCGTGCGCGGCAGGCTGGCGTGGATACTTTTCTGTTTACGCCTAAGGAATATGCCCGGCGTGAAGATTACGAAGCAGAGATCGTAGCCGAATTAGAAAAACATCAGGTCGATCTCGTTGTGCTGGCCGGATATATGAGGCTCCTTACGTCGGTTCTGGTAAAACCTTATGCCGGGAAAATGATAAACATCCATCCTTCGCTGCTGCCGGCTTTTCCAGGCAAAGATGCGATCGGGCAGGCATGGGACTACGGCGTGAAGGTAACCGGGGTTACCGTGCATTTGGTCGATGGGGGCATGGATACGGGCGCGGTTGTGGCGCAAGAGGCGGTACCGGTACTGCCGGATGACAATATTCAGACCTTGGAAGACAGAATTCACCAAGCGGAAAAAGAGCTGTATCCGCAGGTTGTGTCATGGTTTGCGAGTGGACGAGTGATTGTGGATGGCAGGAAAGTCACTATACGACAGTAGAATACAGCGTTTTGTTGTATGAGCGAAAAACCTTATGGTTCAGCATAGAGCAATGGAACGGCAGAGCGGCAAAGCTGCGTCGAGAAGTGTTTGCGCACTTTTGACAAGCTGCCGTAGTTGATCTGCCGGAATGCGAAAGAAGTCTTTTTCAGCCGGATTAGTTGGAGAGGTTTCGATATTTCCCGAGAAATATCGTGGTCATTATTCGTCATTAATAAGGGGGAGCCAATTGTGGGAATCAAAAGAGCGCTCGTTAGCGTGTCGGACAAAACAGGCATCGTGGAATTCTGCCGCGAGCTGTCACAGCTTGGTGTGGAGATCATTTCGACAGGAGGAACGAAGAACCTGTTGTCGAAGGAAGGAGTTCCGGTGATCGGGATTTCCGAAGTTACGGGCTTTCCGGAAATTTTGGACGGTCGCGTCAAAACATTGCACCCGGCCGTTCACAGCGGCTTGCTTGCCGTTCGCGACAGCGCGGAGCATCAGGCTCAAATGAAGGAGTTGGGACTGGATTACATTGACCTGGTCGTCGTAAACCTGTATCCGTTCCAAGAGACGATCGCCAAGCCCGATGTGACTTACGAGGACGCAATCGAGAACATCGACATCGGCGGACCGACCATGCTGCGTTCGGCTGCCAAAAACCATGCTTTTGTCAGCGTGGTTGTCGATTCGGCCGATTACGGCACTGTATTGGAAGAAGTTCGTTCAGGCGGAGATACGACGCTGGAAACTCGTAAACGGTTGGCGGCGAAAGTGTTCCGTCATACATCGGCTTACGACGCGCTCATCTCCGATTATTTGTCGAACGTGACCGGAGATCCGCTGCCTGAGCGTTACACGGTAACCTATGAGAAAATCCAGGACCTTCGCTACGGCGAAAACCCGCATCAAAAAGCGGCATTCTACCGCAAGCCGCTGGCTGCAGCGGATACGCTGACGACAGCCGAGCAGTTCCATGGCAAAGAATTGTCGTACAACAATATCAATGACGCAAATGCAGCGCTGCAAATCGTGAAGGAATTTGAAGAACCGGCTGTCGTGGCCGTAAAACATATGAACCCTTGCGGCGTAGGTGTCGGCGAGAGCATCTATGAAGCTTATCGCAAGGCCTATGATGCCGATCCGGTATCGATCTTTGGCGGAATTGTCGCGGCCAACCGGATTATTGACGAAGCAACTGCGATGCTGCTGAAAGAGATTTTCCTTGAAATCATTCTGGCGCCAGGATTTACGGCGGAAGCGCTGGAACTGTTGACGAAAAAGAAAAACATTCGCTTGCTTAAGCTCGGCAGTTTAGAGTCGGCGGGCAGCCGGAACAGCCAGCTCGTCGTTACTTCGATTGAAGGCGGCATGGTTGTTCAAGAGAGCGATGTTCACTCCTTGACCGAAAGCGATCTGCAGGTCGTAACGGATCGTAAACCGACAGAAGCGGAATTGAAACAGCTGTTGTTCGGCTGGAAAGTTGTTAAGCATGTGAAATCCAACGCCATCGTGCTGGCGAAGGATGACATGACGGTCGGCGTTGGGGCCGGTCAAATGAACCGGGTCGGATCGGCGAAGATCGCCATCGAGCAAGCGGGAGACAAATCCAAAGGCAGCGTGCTTGCTTCCGACGCGTTCTTCCCGATGGGCGATACGCTGGAGATCGCCGCAAAGGCCGGAATCACGGCGGTTATTCAGCCAGGCGGCTCCGTTAAGGACGAGGAATCGATCAAAGTGGCTAATGAATATGGTATTGCCATGGTATTCACCGGCGTAAGACATTTCAAACATTAAGCTAAGGCCTGGACGGCAGGACCGCTGCGGCGGCCCTGTCGTTTTTCGTGTCGTTTCGTTGGACGAAGAGGAGATTGCGCTTTGCGTAACGGCCACCACGGCCGTTATGGGGGCGAAAATCACAGATTTTCTAACCTAACGGACATGGGAACTCTTATTTTCCTGATTCGGCAGTAAAGTAGGCACTAATTAAGGGAATAAGTGCTGTGGTGTCCGTTAAAATCAGAAATGAGCCATTTTAGGCGGTTTAACGTCTCCTGTGTCCGTTAGACGAGGCAAGCGCACCAAGAGTGGCTAAACACAACCAAGAGCACCAAGAGCACCTGTAGCACCGAAAATGCTATACATTAAGGAGGAAATGTTGGATGGATATTTTAGTTATCGGCGGCGGCGGACGCGAGCATGCGATCTGTTGGTCTTTGGCCAAGAGTCCTAAAGCTGGCGTTATCTATTGTGCACCAGGAAATGCGGGGATCGGGCAAATTGCGGAGCTGGCTCCGATTCAGGTTCATGAATTCGACCGGCTGACGGAGTTTGCGTTGGAGAAGAAGGTTGGATTGGTCGTCGTAGGACCGGATGATCCACTAGTGGACGGAATTGTCGACGCTTTCGAAGCAAAAGGCATACCGGTGTTCGGACCGCGGAAAAATGCGGCGCTGATCGAAGGCAGCAAAACCTTCATGAAGGATTTGCTGAAAAAATATCAAATTCCGACCGCAGCCTATGAGAAGTTTGACGATTACGAAGCGGCGCTGTCTTATTTGCAAGCCCAGCCTGTGCCGATCGTTATTAAGGCGGACGGCTTGGCCGCAGGGAAAGGCGTAACCGTCGCTTTTACCCGGGAAGAAGCGGAGCTCGCTTTGAAGCAGATCATGGTAGACAAGGTGTTCGGCGAATCGGGCAGCCAGGTCGTGATCGAGGAGTTCCTGGCGGGGCAGGAAATGTCGATCCTGTCGTTCGTGGACGGGGAGACGGTACGCCCGATGGCGGCTGCTCAAGATCATAAGCAGGTATACGACGGCGATAAGGGACCGAATACGGGCGGCATGGGCACCTATTCGCCGCTTCCTCACATCGAGGATAGCATTATCGAAGAGGCGCTCGAAACGATCATCAAACCGACCGCGAAGGCGATGGTTCAGGAAGGACGTCCATTCCGGGGCGTTCTGTTTGCCGGCTTGATGATCGCGCCGGACGGCAAGCCGAAGACGATCGAATTCAACGCACGCTTCGGCGACCCGGAGACTCAGGTAGTTCTGCCGCGGCTGAAGAGCGATTTGCTGGAGATTTTTTTGGCGGCGGTTAATGGAACGTTGGCTGATGTGGAGATCGAATGGAGCGAGGAAGCGGCCGTTTGCGTCATTTTGGCCTCCGGCGGATACCCGGCGTCTTATCCGAAAGGCTTGCCGATTCACGGACTCGACCAGGTTTCGGAGAAGGACGCGCTCGTCTTCCATGCGGGCACGGCCAAGGGCGAGGCCGGCGAGTTGGTGACGAGCGGCGGACGTGTGCTTGGCGTCGTCGGGCTCGGAAAGGATATTGCCGAGGCACGCGATAAAGCTTACACCGCAGCAGACAGAATTTCGTTCGAAGGTAAGCAAAATCGCACAGACATCGCTGCGAAGGCCTTGGTATAATCAATTATAGAGGTTGTTCAAACAAGTCATCTTTCCACGACGAAGGGGATCATGAAGCGGATTCGACGTCGAATCTTGAATTCAGCCGGGCCTTCCGTTGCTCACGTACCTCATGTACGCTCCGCTACTCAGTCCCTAGCTTCATCCAACCTTCTCGGTCCTGAAAACCTGACTTTTTGAACTCGCACTTATAGAGAAACATCCATTCAGGCCGTCCGTCAGCGGGCGGTCTTTACTTTTGCAATTCAGATCAAAAGCCTCGAAAATGATCGTGATACATTGTTCATGAAAGGA
Organism: Paenibacillus sp. Marseille-P2973; assembly: GCF_018101095.1. Classification (NCBI taxonomy): domain Bacteria; kingdom Bacillati; phylum Bacillota; class Bacilli; order Caryophanales; family Paenibacillaceae; genus Paenibacillus; species Paenibacillus sp. Marseille-P2973. The sequence goes on along the minus strand of NZ_JAGQEH010000007.1, from coordinate 227,541 downwards.
GAGCTGCCGGAGATGTACGAATGGAACGAGATGGTGCAACGGATGATTGACTGGGTTGACGAACATCTGGAGGAGGCGCCTTCACTGCTTTCGATGTCGAAGCAGTTGGGTTACTCACCTCATTATTGCACAAAGCAGTTTCATGCACTGACGGGGATGACGCTTCGGGATTATGTCCGGATGCGCCGGATCAGCCGTGTCGCCTTGGAGCTCCGCGATACGGACAAACGGGTGCTCGACATTGCCATCGGATGCGGCTTTTCGTCTCAGGAAGCGATGACTCGTGCGTTCGTCAAAGCGTTCGGCATTACGCCGGGCGCCTACCGGAAATCGAAACGTCCCATCAAGCTGGCCGTCCGGCAGGAAGTCTTCTCTCCTTATCATTTCGCGATGAAGGAGCAATGGAACATGAATTTAAAATCCGCTATCCAGCATATCGAGGTTAAGGTAGAGCATATTCCGGCCCATCAATTTATCGGAATTCGGGACAAGGAAGTATCAAACTACGGCTCGTTCTGGGCAAACGGGCATGACTGTGACGAAATTTGCGGGACTCTGGAAAGCATGTCCGGCCGTACGCTGATCGGTCAGTTGGGCCAGACGGCAGGATGGTTTTATGAAAACGGGAAGAAAGGCTACTTATATGGAATTCCCGTCCCCGTAGAAGATACGGGCGTGATCCCGGAAGGAATGGAGTGCAGGCTGATTCCGGCCTCCGAATACCTGGTGTTTTTTCATCCTCCTTATGATTATTTGAAGGACAATTGGCCCGTGATGCAGGCCGTGGAAGCGCTGGCGTGGAATTTCAACCCCGCATCCCTCGGATACGCATGGGACGAAGACGATAAGCAGGATTATCAGCGGCATTTTCCGGAAGGGTATGGTTATGCGGTTCTGCGGCCTGTGAAAAGAATCTGAGATGGGAACGGGAAGAGACTGTCCGGGTGAGTCCGGGCGGTCTTTTTCGTTTTGGATAAACGATTTCCCCCGGGAGATACTATGCTGGAGGAGGCGATCTAAAGTGAGCAAAGAGAAGAAAGACATGCTTCCGGTTTCCCGCGAAATCGTGGAGGTCGAAGGCGTATATACTGATGAACTCGGTCGAGAGAACTATCTGCAAAAGGGAGAAGAGTTTCCCGCCGATCTTGTGCTGGGCGAAACGGAATGGAAGTTGACGGAGATCGCCCATGTCAACAAGACGGAAGTGCAGCCTAAACCAAGTATGGTTGCTAAAAAGAGCTCAAAGTAAGTGCAGTGCCCTTTGGTCCACGCTGATCCGCAGCCGGCCAAGGGGCGTTTGTATGTTTTTTACAATGCCAAGGATATTATGAAGATACCTCTTGAACCTCGGGCGATTCAGGTGTACCTTTAAAAGAATGAGAGAATCGAGTTGGAAGGAGATAGAGATGAGTCAAACGAAAAGCCATACGGTAGGAATGGAAGATATCATTCGTGCGCACCATGTTCTAAAGGAAGTGGTTAGACGCACGCCGCTGCAACTGGACCCGACTCTGTCGGCTAAATATGATTGTAAAGTTTATTTGAAACGGGAGGATTTGCAGGTTGTCCGCTCGTTTAAAATACGCGGCGCGTACAATATGATTCGCAGCCTCGGTAAAGAGGAGCTTGAGAAAGGCATCGTCTGCGCGAGTGCGGGAAACCATGCTCAAGGAGTAGCCTTTTCGTGCAACGCGCTCGGTATCCAAGGTAAAATCTTCATGCCGAGCACTACGCCGAACCAGAAGATCAAGCAGGTAAAAAGATTCGGCGGCTCGTCGGTAGAAGTTATTCTTACCGGAGATACGTATGACGATGCTTTTGCGGAAGCGATGAAGGCATGCAATGAAGGCGGGATGACGTTCATTCATCCGTTTGACGACCCGAAGATTGTTGCCGGTAACGGAACGATTGCCATGGAAATCATGGAGAGCCTGGATACCCCGGCGGATTATGTATTCGTCACGATCGGCGGCGGCGGACTTGTTTCCGGGGTGGGTACTTACCTGAAAGCGATGAGCCCGGAAACCAAGCTGATCGGCGTGGAGCCGTCCGGAGCGGCCTCCATGTCGGAAGCCATCCAACGCAAGCAAGTGGTTACGCTGGACACCATCGACAAGTTCGTCGATGGGGCGGCGGTGAAGCGCGTCGGCGATCTGAATTATGAAATTTCCTCCCGACTGCTGGATGATATCGTCAAAGTCCCGGAGGGGAAGGCGTGTACAACGATTCTTGAACTTTACAACGACAGCGCGATTGTGGTAGAGCCGGCGGGTGCGCTACCGGTGTCGGCGCTCGACATGTACCGCGATGAGATTCGCGGTAAAACTGTAGTCTGCATCATCAGCGGGGGCAACAACGATATCGACCGGATGCAGGAAATGAAGGAGCGTTCCCTGATCTACGAAGGATTGAAGCATTATTTCCTGATTAATTTCCCGCAGCGGGCGGGCGCGCTTCGCGAGTTCTTGGAGCAGGTGCTTGGACCGAATGACGATATCGCTCGTTTTGAATACACCAAGAAGCACAATAAAGAGAACGGTCCGGCTCTCGTCGGGATCGAGCTCAGTGATAAGGAAGATTACCAGGGGCTTATCGAACGGATGGAGGCCAAAGGCATACCTTATACGGAGTTAAACCGTGATCTGAACTTGTTTAATTTACTGATTTGAGTTTGGGAACCTGCATAGTCCCGGCAGTCCGCTTTGGCGGATTAGCCGGGGCTTTTTTTATATGATGCTAACTCGGCCCCAAGGTAGACAAAAAAGTGTCCACTCATGATTCCCAATAAGGGCGTCGATTCTCCCGGGCGGAAGCCGCTTTTCACAAGATCTGAGATAGAGGCTTTACAATACCAATAAACTAGTGTACTATTCAACTATGACACTAGTACGTAATAAGAATAAGGAGTGATCTCAATGAAAGAACCTTTAGAGAAAGGCGAAGCGGACAATACGGCTGTGCTTTCTGTCAAAGGAGTAACCAAACGAATCAAGAACAGAAATATCGTCGATAAGCTTTCTTTTGACATACACAAAGGAGAAATCGTTGGATTGCTCGGGCCAAACGGAGCGGGGAAAACGACCACCATCCGGATGATCGTCGGTTTAATCGGAATGACGGAAGGCGATGTGCTCGTCAAAGGGATCAGCGTCCGGAAGGATTTTACGGGAGCCATTGCCCATATGGGCGGGATCATTGAAAACCCGGAGTTCTATCCCTATATGACCGGTTACGATAATCTCAAGCAGTATCAGCGGATGATGGAAGGAATTACGGAGGAACGGATCCGTACGGTAGTAAAGCTGGTCGGACTTGAGAACGCGATGAAGAAAAAAGTGAAGGCTTATTCTCTCGGGATGCGGCAGCGTTTAGGAATAGCTCAAGCCTTGCTGCATGATCCTTCGATTCTCATTCTGGATGAGCCGACCAACGGCCTTGATCCGGCAGGGATACGCGAAATGCGCGATTATCTCAAACGGATTGCGAACGAAGAGGGAATCGCGGTGCTCGTCTCCAGCCACTTGCTGTCGGAGATGGAGCTGATGTGCAGTCGGGTCGTAGTCATTCAGGAAGGCAAGCTGGTCACGGTTCGAAATCTCGGAGGCTCGGGCGGAGAAACTGCGAAGGCGGAACGAGTGAACGTAACCTTCCGGGTGGATGACGCCGGTAAGACGAAGGCGCGGCTGGAACGGATGGAGGAAATTACGGTATTAAACGTGTCGGAGGAGAAGAACGAAGTGACAGTTTCAGTCCGGGACGCTTACATTCCGCGGGTGGTTGGAGCGCTTGGTGCCGATGGAATCGCATTGTACCGGATTGAGGAGATTAAGGAATCACTGGAAGATGAGTTTTTGAAATGGACGGGAGGGAACCGCATTGCTTAGTTTCGGAAAATTGGTGACGAATGAATGGTTGAAAATGTACAAGAAACGCAGCTTCTTCATTCCTTACGCAGCTATCGCCGTTGTTGTCGTGATGATCGCTTATTTGATGAAGAACTTCGGCTCGCAGGACGGGATGCCTTCAGGCTTCGAATTTATGGTCGGCGTGTTCTCCGAAAATGGCATGGGACAGCTGCTTACGTTTCTGGCAATCATCGGGACGGCCGGTTCCGTAGCGAAGGAACACAGCCTGGGGACGATCAAGCTCCTCCTGATCCGGGCGCAGAGCCGCAGCAAAATACTTGCATCCAAATATGTGTCCGTGCTGGTTTATATTTTGTCCCTATCTCTATTCGCGGGTATCTTTTCGCTTCTCGTTGGAGGAATGCTGTTCGGCCTTCAGGCCGGAGAGTACGGATGGGTGGATGTTCTCCTCACTGCGGCGGTTCAACTGGCGTATAGTCTGATTTATGTTACGGTAACGTTTATGATCGGCGTTTTAACCCGTTCTACCGGAGCTACGATTGGGGTCGGCATGCTTCTGGTTCTGATCGAAAGCCTGGTCGTGGGTTTATTATCAAGATATGACATCATCAAGTACGTCCATTTCACAAACGTGAACTTGTCGGTATATATGGAAGGCGGCACTCCGCCGGTTCAAGGCATGACGCTGACGTTCTCGCTGATCGTGCTTGCCGTATATCTAGTCTTGTTTCTTGGAGCAAGCTTTGTTACGTTTAAAAAACGGGATGTTGCTTAAAATACGGCCTGATCAGCGGCGGAAAGGAAGGGCCAGATGTGACTATGGAATTCGACAATAATCTGCCGATTTACATTCAAATTATGAATTATATCAAACGGGAGATCGTGACCGGAAAAATGAAAGCCGGAGACAAGATTCTCTCCGTGCGTGAACTTGCAGCCGAGCTGCAAATCAATCCGAATACGGTGCAACGCACTTTTCAGGAATTGGAGCGTGAAGGCGTAGTGGAGACGAGACGCGGTCTTGGAAGATACGTGACAAGTGAGGAAGAGAAAATTATGTCGATCAAAAAAGAAATGGCCGGCGATTTGCTGGAAAGATTCATTAACGGAATGCAGGAGCTGGGGTTTACGGACCAGGATATCACGGCGATCGTCGCGGAAGCCGTTAAGCCGGAGGAACGGCGATAACCACAACGTCAAAGGAGAGACGCGAGTGATGGTGGATAAATTACTGAAGTTTGAAGGAGTATCGAAGTCATACCGTTCGAAACCGGCGTTAAACAACGTTTCGTTCGGCGTGGACTCCGGCAAAATTATCGGTCTGCTTGGCACGAACGGCAGTGGGAAAAGCACGCTGATGAAAATTGCCGCCGGATTGATACCGGCCTCGAGTGGTAGCGTCAGCGTGCTGGGGGCTCCGGTCGGACTCGACACCAAATCGGCCGTATCCTTCATGCCGGACCGTCCCTTGACGGAGTCTTGGATGAAGGTTCGGGACGCGGTTGGGTTCTACCGCGATTTCTATTCCGATTTTGATGAGGAAAAGGCAAAGAAAATGCTGGATTTTATGAATTTGAAGGATACGGACCGGGTAAGCTCCCTGTCCAAAGGGATGAACGAACGCCTGCAGCTGACGCTAGCGCTGTCCCGCCAGGCCAAGCTATACCTGCTGGATGAACCGATCGGCGGAGTCGATCCGGTGGCCCGGGCGAAAATTCTTGACGCTATCGTTGAATTTTATAGCGAGGACAGCAGTTTGGTCATTTCAACCCACCTTGTCCGGGATATTGAACGGATTTTTGATGAAGTAATTTTCATCCGAAACGGCGAGATCGTTCTGCAGGAGGAAGTGGAGGATATACGGCTTAAGCACGGAAAAAGCGTGGACGACATGTTCAAAGAGGTGTTTGCGGAATGATGAAATTGCTAAAATACGATTGGAAGCGGAATGCCAATACCTTTCTGGGAATGGTCGCCATTTTGGCAATTGCCGAATTATTGATCACATGGTTCGGGATTACGCGAAATTGGGCAACGGAGATAACCATCGTTTTAATTGTTATTCTCTATGCTTCTGCGGGGATTTTCGTCATTGTCCTCGGCAGCAAAACGTTCGATCACAATATTAAGGCTTACCACCGCAGGTTATTGCCGGTGCATCCGGTCTGGTCGGTCATTTCTTCGTTCTTGCTCTGCTGGATTTTTATCCTTACCGTGTTGGCGATCATGGCCGTCCATGGACTTGTGTATCTGAATATTGCGACATTGCCAGGGTTCAACGGATTGAACGGAGAAATTATAAAAGATATTGTCGTCATTTTTCTGCTCGGGGTATGGCAGTACAGCTTGTTTATTATAATGATTTTTCTGGCGATTGCGATCGGCGCAGCTATAAGTATTCGCGGCAAGGGTGGAACTTGGGTCGGAATTTTGACTTTCTTCGTCATTCAATATGTGATCGGCGTGATAGAGAAAGCTTTGTTCGGCGCCGAGTTCGGAGTTTTTTCGGTAGGCATATTCTCAGCTGAAACCGGTTCGGGGGAAATGAGCGCGGAATTTTCCTCCGAGAATATGTTCGGACTGCATTGGGGTGCTTTTGCGGTCGAAGCCGTATTCATGGGGCTGATGGTTTGGTTGATTTCTTATTTGATTAATCGAAAAATGGAAATCTAAAAATCGCAAAATTCAATAAAGGCCGGCCGGGCATGCGTATGGAGCATGTCCCGGTCCGGCCTTTATTTTGCTTATGATTTGGTCCGTCGTCCGAAAATGAATTTTTGCCCGAGAATCCCAATGACGAAGATGATTAAGCTATCCCAAGGCGACACGGTAAAGGATGGCATGATCCGGCCCAAAAGCAATCCGATGGCGACCAGGCCGACGGCAACGGCAAGGTACACGCCTAACGCTTTCGGATCAAATTTGCGCGATCGGGCGGCGGTTTGCTCCTGCTCGCTCTTTCTGGAGCCGGGGCCGAGAAAACGGGTGACCAATTCCATTAATACGATGGAAAGTGCGGCAATAAGAAGGAGCGAAGCGCTGCTGATCAGGGTATATTCCAGCTCTCCGCCAAACCATTTGCTGAAGAAGCCGGTGATCATGTAAATAAAGAAGACCCAGGTTAAAGCAACCCATGGGATCATCGTATAGTATTTGATTTTATCTTTGGTGCTCCGCGGTTTACGCATATTGACATCATCCACAAGCTGTTCGCAGTAGGCGGCTGCGTCGGTTCCGAATAGCTCTGCGGCGGTAATGCCTTTGTCCTGATTCTTGATGATTTGTCTGGCCAAGCCCAACAGTACTTCTTCTCCCTTTGCTTCCGTCAAAGAACTCGAACCGGATCGGATGTACATGACCATTTCCCCAAAATAGGCTTCGTTAGCCGGGGTCATTCGTTGTCTTAATGTTTTAGTTTCATGAATCATCTCATGAATGTACAATGATTTCCTCTCCTCCCAACCTGTGCAAATCCTGATTGATTCTCCCATTTTGCTTTTAATTTACCGATTTTCTCCAGTAGTATACTGCAAATTTTGTCACTTCCGCAAGGGCCTACGGAAATGGCTATACCTTACCGTTCGGATAATTCCATGTATGACCGGAGAATCAGTAACCAAGGTTGTCTATTTTTTGAACAAGGAATAAAAAGACTCCGGCTCCGCCGAAACTACAGCAAAAGATAAAGGAGGTAATGGACGAATGGGCAAATACGAATCTGAACTGACCCGAAGATTTTTGTTGAACAGTCATTCCCGGGGAAGCCTGGAGGAAGTGGTGAGTGAAGAGGAGGCCGTGGACTCCGTCAATGATCAAGGGATGTCGATGGACGCGGGTCGTCCTGAGGACAGCCTCTTTACAAATCAATGGGAGGGAACCGAACAAACCCGGATGTACTTTATCCAGTCCTATGAGTGAGGAAAGGATTGACACTCCAGAGCAGCGGTGCTAAGATGAGTTTAATATCAATTCATATTAAACTCATCGGATTAATATAACATTAATTAATTCTCAATTAGCATTGCGGACGGAGGGACTGGACATGGAACGGCAGATTACGATCCATCACGGGGAAGAACAGATTGCGGCAAGCATTCATTATGCGGCTCAGGACAAGAAAACAGGACGGTGCAAGGACCGGGTTCCGCTCGTTGTCATCTGCCACGGCTTCGTCGGTAGCCGGATCGGAGTGGACCGGCTCTTCGTCAAGACTGCGCGGGACCTGGCGAATGAGGGCTACCTCGTCGTCCGATTCGACTACATCGGATGCGGGGAGAGCAGCGGCGAATACGGACGGGAAGGGATCGATTCAATGATCGCGCAGACAAGGGCGGTGCTTGATTACGCCCTTTCCATCGGCGATATCGATCCGACCCGGGTAACCTTGATCGGCCATAGTCTTGGCGGAGCGGTCGCATTGCTTACGGCAGCGCGGGACCGGCGGGTCAAGAACCTGATCCTTTGGTCCGCAGTCGGGTATCCGTTCAGCGATATTGTTAAAATTACCGGACGCAAGGTTCATGATGAGGCAATTAAGCATGGCACTGCCGATTATTTGGGATATGGCTTAAGCCCTGTATTTTTCGAATCACTCGGCACCTATCAGCCGTTTCAGGAAGCGGTCAAATTTACGGGAGACGTGCTGGTCATCCATGGTACATCCGATGATACCATCCCGGCCGATTATGCGTTCCTCTATCAGAAAGTGTTCTGGATGCGTCAGGAAGGCCGCTGCGACAAAGAGATTATTTTTCAGGCGGATCACACGTATTCTTCCGGAGAAACCCGGGAACAACTGATTCGGAAAACGAGAGAATGGCTTGGCGGTTTGGAAGCCGCGAACAGCAATTGGCAGCATTGGATGATCTGAGCTTTCGCGTATGACGTGAGAAATGAAAAAGTTAGACGGTTTTTTCCGGGAAAGTGGTAAATGGCTTCCTTTAGGGATAAAATGGAAGTATACCATTCGCTTTGACGGGAGGCCGGATAAATGGCTCAGCCTGCATTGTTTATAGCCCATGGGTCCCCGACCCTGGCTATCGGAAACGATGATTACATTGATTTTCTTCGGCAGTTGGGACAGAAGACGCTGAAACGCCCGCGGGCGGTCGTTATTTTCTCGGCGCATTGGGATTCCTCCGTCCAGCTTCTCACTGAAGACGAAACTCATGCTACGATTCACGATTATTACGGCTTTCCGGAAGAAATGTACAGCATTCGCTATCCGGCTCCCGGCCAACCGGAACTGAGCAAGGAAATCGGTGCCTTGTTTGGCTCTTGCAATCTGCCATTCCGGCCCGTCTCGGGCAGAGGTCTAGACCATGGGGCATGGGTCGTACTGCGCGCCATGTTTCCGGATGCAGACATACCCGTAGTGGAACTCTCCGTAGATTCGAAACGTTCGCCTTCCGAACAATATGCCATCGGTAAAATGCTCGCTGGTCTGCGCGATGAAGATGTACTAGTCATCGGCAGCGGCGGGCTTGTTCACAATTTGCGTCTCCTGGATCGCGAGGGAGCGGCCCCGGCGTCCTGGGCCGTTCTTTTTGACGACTGGATTGGGGAACAGCTGGGGAAATGGAATCTTCGTTCCTTGTTTGAATACGAGAAAAAGGCTCCCCATGTAAGGGAAGCCGTTCCGTCTTATGCCACGGAGCATTTCGCCCCGCTCTTCTATGCCATGGGAGCCGCGGATCATGACCGCAAGGCCCTTAAATTGTATCAAGGCTATGAGTATGGCAGCCTCAGCCTGAACTGTTGGAGGTTCGGCAGCCTGGAGTAAAGGGCCGATCCAATTGGCCCTTTACTTACCTTACCGGTTGCCGGGGAAAGTGCCGGTAACGCGTTTGCGGCCAAACACCCGCCGCAAATAAGGGAGTACATAATAGTCGAGCCCGATCCGACCGGCGTTCGCACCCGCAACGGCAATGAAAATTTGCAGCAGAAGCAGTTGCGGATTCGTACTTACCGTTCCCGAGAACAAGAACGCGAAGTTCATGATCATGCCAAACAAGGCCGCCGCCCAAGTGAATAGGCCCAGTATCAAGCCAAGTCCGACCAGTACTTCGCCTACGGGGACCAGCACATTAAACAGTCCTACGCCAGGCAGGGCGAAATGCTCGAGAAACGAAGCCCACCACCCTTGGACGGCGGGATGTTCACCGCCGCTCTTATCGATCGCTGCGGTCAGAAAGCCTTTGGCGTCGAAACCGCCGGTCAGTTTACCCCAGCCTGAAGTCAACCACTCGAATCCCACATAGATCCGGATCACGGCGAGCAGCCATGAAGCGATCACATTATTCCTCAACCAATGAACAAACATTTGGACATCTCCTCCTTTTCTTATAACTACACTATAATTAAAATTTGTAATAAATGCCCGACATTTCTTGCCAATCTCGTACAATTGTTCTTTTCGCCATGACTTTATTCGACGTATAATGGAGGTAATACATAGTTATACGGAGGAATCATGAAATTATCCATCACGAGAACCAGGTTTATTTTCCTGGTGTTGTTGGCAGGCTTGTTGTTTCTTGCAGGCTGCGGTCAGAAGCAAGGGGGCTCGCTTCCCGAGGACGAGTCTACAGTACCGGTTGTCAGTGAAAATAATGAGCCATCCGGTGAGCCTGCGGAAACCGAAGGCTCCGCGTTTACGGCTCCGCTAACGGGCATGCCGCTGGATGAACCCTTGACCCGGCGTCCATTGGCGGTCATGGTGAATAATGCCCCGGCCGCAAGGCCCCAATCCGGCCTGTCAGGCGCCGATATCGTCTATGAAGTTCTGGCCGAGGGCGGGGTGACACGGCTGGTGTCGATCTTTCACAGCAATGCGGATGAGGCTAAAATCGGACCCATTCGCAGTATTCGCCCGTACATGATCGAGCTTGGCGAGAGTTATCACGGAGTTTTGGTACATGCAGGGGCGAGCAACGACGCTTATGCCGTGCTTCAGCGCCAGCATAAGGAGGATCTGGACGAGATCACGAATGCGGGAGCCTATTTCTGGCGGGATAAATCGCGGAAAGCGCCGCACAATTTATACTCCAATGTGGAGAAGCTGCTGGAGGGCGCGGCCAAACGGGGATACGCCACCGAAGATACGGAGGTTCCCGGCTATACGTTCCGGGGCAAGGACGACCCGATTGAAGGGGAACCGGTGGGGTCGATAGAGATCAAGTTCCAATTGGACAACTACAAGGTGACTTATGAGTACGATACGGAGACTAAATTATATAAAAGGTACATTAACGGAAGCCCGCATACCGATCTCGACACGGGAGAGACTTTAACGGCTGCCAATGTTGTTGTGCTGGGCGCGGACCATAAAGTACTCGACGACGTGGGCCGTTTGGCCGTGGACCTCAATCTTGGAGGTGAAGCCATATTGTTCCAGCAGGGAAAGGCTATCCGCGGGCAATGGATACATCGCACGGATGATGTCATCCGCTTCGTGAAGGATAATGTCGAGGTTCCGTTCGTTCCCGGGACTACTTATTTTAATGTGGTGCCGAATCAACCGGATTTCGACAGTCATGTGAAGACGGAATAAGCAGGCAAAGTCTGATAGCCGTGTTGAATTATGGGGAACTAAGGATAAGAATGGGAAAGTTAGGGTAAATATAAGCAAATGAAGATGAAATGTTTGCGACATTATTTCCTATAAACTCACGAGTTGTGATAGAATATTCAGGTGTGTTACAGGTGTTAGGAGTGTAAAAATTACACGTAGAGAAAAGAGGAACTCAGATGCGAGTGAAGAAAAAGGATATCTTTTTCCAAACTTTGGAGAACATGGCCGATACGATCGTCCATTCGGCGGACTATTTCGCCCAGCAGGTAACGGAATTTAAGGATGTGGCTCAATTTGCTAAGCAAATGAAGGAATTTGAGTCCAAATGCGACGAATACACACACACCATTATCGTCGAATTGAACAAAACGTTTATTACACCCATTGAACGTGATGACATCATGAACCTGACGACAACGCTGGACGATGTCATGGATGGTTTGGAAGCGACGACATCCCGTTTTTATATGTATCATCTGAATGAGCCGGACGAGCATATCATTCATTTTGCGGAAATTTTGCGCAATTCGGCTTACGAAATTCAAAAAGCGATTCATCTGCTGTCCCAGAAGAAGCTTCTTGCCATTCGCGAATATACGATTCGTCTGAATGACCTGGAGAATCAAGGCGATGAGCTGCTGAGAATTTGCATTAACGAGCTGTTTGCGAAAGTGACGGATCCGATCGTTCTGATCAAGAAGAAAGAGATCTACGAGCGTCTTGAAACGACGACAGATGCGTGCGAACACGTGGCGAATATGCTGGAATCCATTATCATGCGCAATTCATAAGTTAAGCCAGACTTTTAGGTTTACAATCGATTTTCGGGAGGTTGGGATTGCGCGGATTCAGATATAGAGAGACCAGGGTCTGTGCAAAAAAGATATGGATACGAGTCTACTAATTATTGTCATCGTTATCATACTGGCGCTCGCTTTTGACTTCATCAACGGATTTCATGATACGGCGAATGCGATCGCGACTTCAGTCTCTACCCGGGCACTGAAGCCGCGGACCGCAATCATGATGGCGGCTGTCATGAACTTTCTCGGGGCAATTATGTTTACCGGCGTGGCCAAAACGATCGGCGGCAGTGTGGCGGACCCCGCCAAGCTGGATAACGGGCTGGAGATACTGATTGCAACGCTGCTCGCGGCGATCATCTGGAACCTGATTACCTGGTGGTTCGGGATTCCTTCTTCTTCGTCACATGCTTTGATCGGGGCTCTTGCAGGAGCCGTATTTGTCGGAGCCGGTTCGGAGAAATTGAACTGGAGCGGTTTTACTACGATTCTCGAGGGATTGATATTCTCCCCGTTGATCGCCTTTGTCATTGGTTACATCGTCATGATGATACTCAAATGGGTCTTTGCCAAACGTAGTCCGCATACGGTCAATAAAGGCTTCCGGACGATGCAGATCATCACGGCGGCGATTCAGAGCTTTACCCACGGGACGAACGATGCTCAGAAGGCGATGGGGATCATCACTTTTGCGCTGGTTACGGCCAAATACCAGGACCATATGGAAGTTCCATTGTGGGTCAAGCTTTCCGCAGCGACGGCTATGGCACTCGGAACTTCGATCGGCGGCTGGAAGATCATCAAAACGATGGGTACGAAAATTTTTAAAATCGAACCGATTAACGGCTTTGCCGCCGATATTACCGGCGCTTCCGTTATTTTCGGAGCAACATTGCTGCACTTGCCTGTTAGTACGACGCATGCCATTACCTCGGCCATCCTCGGCGTAGGTTCGGCCAAGCGGTTCTCGGCCGTAAAATGGTCGCTGGCCGGACGGATCGTTATTGCCTGGGTAATCACGATTCCAATCGTGGCTGTGTTGGCAGGATTAATTTACACGGTGTTGTTCTAATATAATGAATCAAGCTTAAGACACGAAAGCCAATCTAACCGGGTTGGCTTTTCTTTATATATTGAAGAGGAGACAGGAAGGAGGAGACGGCATGATCCGAGCCATGGGCATTACGCATGATCATAAAGTGGAGACGGGTATTCCGCTCGAGTCGATTGGAGATTCAAAATACGGCTGGAGCTGGGTGGATTTTAACGAGGCAAGTGAGGAAGAAGCGGAGCAGCTGGACCGGTTCTTTCATTTCCACCCGCTGGCGATTGAGGATTGCCTCCATGTATTGCAGCGACCGAAGGTCGATTATTACGAGGGTTATGAATTTCTCGTCCTTCATGCCCTGGACCCGGAAACCTTGAATACGGAAGAAGTGAATTTGTTCATCGGGGACAAGGTTTTGGTTTCGTTTCATCAACGGGCGCTGAAGGAAATCGATGATGTATGGAACAGCTTGGCGGGCCGGGCGCAGAACCGGAAGGCTTGGGCACGGGGACCTTTTGTGGCGGCTTATATGGTTATCGATGCACTCGTAGATCAATATTTCCCTTGTGTTTATGCGGTTGAGGACGAGCTGGACGAGCTGGAAAAGCAGGGGAGCCGCGAATCCGTAGAAGTGCTGATGAATCAGGTGTTTGATCTTCGCAGCCGGCTGCTTAAGCTGCGCCGGACCATTGTTCCGATGCGGGATCTGATGTACCGAATTTTGAATTCGCAGCATATACAAGGGGAGAAAGAACCGCGCGCTTATTTTGCGGACATTCATGATCATTTGTTGAAGCTGGCGGAAATGATCGAGACCGATCGCGAAATGACCGCGGATTTGCGCGACTCCTACATTTCGTTGAATTCCAATCGGATGAACGGGATCATGAAGACACTTACCGTAATTACTACGGTATTTATGCCGCTCACCTTGATCGCAGGCATTTACGGGATGAATTTCGCGTATATGCCTGAGCTGGAGTGGCGATACGGATATTTTGCCGTCCTGGGCCTGATGGGCCTGCTTAGCATCTGGATGATCCTGGCCTTCCTGAAGCGGGGCTGGTTCAAATAAAGCAAGACGCCGCCGGGAATTAGCGGCGGCGTCTGCCTGTTTTTTTACGGCTGCGGGAGCCGGAAGTGCTCTTGCGGCCTTTTTTGCTCCGGGTTTTGCGGCGGGGCTTATATTCATCGAGCTTACCGCCGGAGCCGCCCAGCAGCTTCGCGCCTTTGCCCCCGGGAAGAAGTCCTGCGAACATTTTGGCCATAGGCGCAAACTGCTGGACGGTCTGCATGACCTTTTGCACTTTGCCCATCGTGGCCAGGATACCTTCGATTCCGCCCAACCGCTCGATCATGCCGCCGATATTGGCGAGGGAGAATCCGGATGCAGCTTTGGTGGCTGTATCCGCAGCCGTCGCGGCAGGAAGCGTGGTCAATGAGCTTCCGGCGGCCGGCGAGAATGGCGCAAATGCGGAAGCTTCCGCAGTTAGGGGTAAGTCTGTGGCTTCATAAGGGGTAATCCCCGGGTAAATGTCATTGTATGGATAAGAAGACGGCGCTGCGCTCCGGTGAGGAGATTGGTAATGTGGCATTGGATCACTTTCCTTTATTAATATTTTGGTTAAAATTGAACCGTTGAACCCGCCCTTGATAGGCGTTTGTTTACTACACTGTATGTGCCCGGAGGCGAATGCGTATAGACGAATGTCCCGATTCGATAGGCGATTGCCGGATTTGGGCGTTCTTTCTGTGATGCGTGAAACCGTTAATGCTTGAAAATGGGGACTCGGCTCGGGTACAATGGGATTGTGGATACAGTAACATTAGGGGATGATTATCTAGTGCAGCTTAAGAAGTTGAATGATAAAACGATTGATCAATTATTCGAAGCCATTCTTACTCTGAAAGACATCGAGGAATGCTATACCTTTTTTGATGATTTATGTACAGTCAACGAAATTCAATCGCTCTCTCAGCGTCTTGAGGTTGCGAGAATGCTCGGCAAAGGGAACACGTACAACCAAATTGAGGCTGAGACCGGCGCCAGTACGGCAACGATTTCCCGGGTCAAGCGTTGCCTCAATTACGGCAATGACGGTTACAAAATGACGCTGGACCGTTTGGGACGTTAATGATGGATTCTTTTAACCAGGCGGACATGCCCTTTAAACCCGGCGTATTAGTCATTAGTCATGGCTCGCCTGACCCGGAGTGGGTCATTCTGGTGGATGAGGCCGTCGCAGCAGCGGCGGCCGGACTGCCGCAGGATGTTCCGGTAGAGGCATCATTTCTGGAAAAGGTGGAAGGCAGACTGATTCAGGATGGCATTGATCGCCTGGAAGCTCTAGGCGTAAGCGATCTGATCGTAATCCCTCTGTTCGTTTCCTCCGGGAGTACGCATATTGATGAAATTGCATTTGCCCTTGGCGTTAAGAACACGCCGGAGAAAGAGACCGACATGGAGCGGCTCCGTTGCTCCGCACGCGTGTTTTTTGGTGATCCGATCGATGACGACCCTGTGATCGCCGAAATGATCTGGGATAAGGTGAAGAATTTGTCGCGGGAGCCCGAGCGGGAAGTATTGCTGCTGGTGGGACACGGCAGCATTCACGACGGTTTCCGTCAGCGCTGGGAGCGGGGCATTTCCTCGTTGGCAGCCCGAACGGGAGAACTCAGCGGGCTCGCGGATGCCGATTATGCGCTGCTCAATCCTGACAGCGTAAGGCGCAAGGTAAGCTATTGGAATGAGGAACGGGGTTTCGAGGTCATTGTGGCGCCGCTCTTCCTCAGCGCGGGCTATTTTACGAAGACCGCGATTCCATCCAGGCTTACCGGCCTTGATTTCCGGTATTCCGGGGACGCCTTGCTGCCGCATCCTTTTCTCGCTCGCTGGATGTTAGGGCAAATATTGAATATAATGAAGACATTGAGTCAATAAGAGGTTAAATACACATATATAAATAAATGCGGATAATAGGTGGCGTTAATGGAATGAAGAGAGCTAGGTTGATCTATAATCCGACATCCGGACGGGAAGAGATGCGGCGGCTATTGCCCGACGTACTCGACCGGCTGGATAAGGCCGGAATTGAAACCTCCTGCCATGCTACGGCAGGGGAAGGGGATGCCACGCGCGAAGCGGCGGATGCCGTGGATCGCGGGTATGATATCATTATCGCGGCCGGCGGAGACGGCACGTTGAATGAGGTCGTGAACGGGATGGCCGGCAAGGATAACTTGCCTCCGCTGGGGATTTTTCCGCTCGGAACGACCAACGATTTCGCCCGCGCGATGAAGATCCCCAAGCGCTGGGAGGATTATTGCGATCTGGTAATTGAGAATAAAACCCGTCCGATCGATATCGGCAAGGTAAATGGGCGCCATTTCATAAATATTGCCGGCGGCGGCTCTTTGACGGAACTGACCTATGAAGTGCCGAGCCGGCTCAAAACTCTGATCGGCCAGCTGGCTTATTACATGAAGGGCATTGAGAAAATGGCCAGCCTGTCGCCGACCCATCTTATCATTGATGCCGAAGGGCATGATCGAATGGAAGGCGAGTTCATGCTGTTCCTGATCGCGAATAGCAACTCCGTCGGCGGCTTCGAGAAGCTTGCCCCCGGCGCGCAAATCGACGATGGCCTGCTTGACGTCATCGCCGTCAAGAAATGCAACCTGGCGGAGTTCATCCGCCTGGTGACGATGGCGCTGCGCGGCGATCACTTCAATGACACGCACGTCGTCTATTTCAAGACGCAGCGGATGGAAGTGACTTCGCCGGACAACGTGCTGCTCAATCTCGACGGCGAGCTCGGCGGCGAGTTGCCGGGCGTGTTCGAGATTCTTCCGCAGCATTTGCGGATCTTTGCTTAGGAAGGCGTTCGATGATCGAAAGTGGCAAATATCCGGCGAGTGTGGCTCTTTGTTAGTTAAACTAGCTAGATGGGCGGGATGAGGGAGGGCTCTCATCCCGGGGATTATCCGTCGTAGCCGATGATGTATATTGGCCGGCTGGTTTTGCCCTATTGGCTCATGTGCCGACCGATAATTAACTGGATTTTATACAGGTAATTTCGAGAAATTGGCTAAATGTGAAGCATTAACTGTAGAACCTACAGCTAAATTGAGGGGTCCGAGCGCAAACGTCCTTTTTTCACAAAAATAGATGTAGGTTTTCCAGTTAATCAGCTCATGTACGCGTAAGTTGCGAAATTAGATGTATAAAATCCAGTTAGTTGATATACAGTCCAGTTAGTTGAAGTGAATAGGTTCGAGTTGTTGCTGATCCCCTGCCTGTCGGCGGGGGTTTTGTGCGGATAGAAGTTTGTGCGGTTAGAGGCGGCGGGATAGAAACGGGCAAGTTCCGGTTAAGATGAGAGTAAAGCAAGCGCGGAATTCAAGCGGATAGAAATGAGGCAATGAGTATGACGAAACAGCAGGGGCAAAACAGGCAGAAGCAGGCGTGGCGGGATTCGAAGGGGAAGCGGACGGAGAGCGGGCGGCAAGGGCAGCGCGGGGAGAATAGGAATGTGCCGCAAATCGAGGGATTGCCGGTCGCGAAAAATGACGAGGTCGTCATCGACATCATCGGCATGAACCATGACGGGGAAGGCGTGGGGCGGGCCGAGGGCTACACGCTGTTTGTGCAAGGAGCGCTTCCAGGCGAAAAGGTCCGGGTCAAGGTACTCAAGACGAAAAAGCAGTACGGCTACGCCAAGCTCCTTGACGTGCTTGAAGCGAGCCCGGACCGCGTGGCCGCGCCCTGCCCGATCTACGACAGATGCGGCGGCTGCCAGCTGCAGCACTGGAGCTACGCCGGGCAGCTCGCCTGGAAGCGGCAGCATGTCGTCGATGCGCTGGAGCGCATCGGTAAGCTGCACGTGGTGGGCGCAGGGCCCGAGGCCGGAAGCAACGCCGCCGAAGCCGCTGGGCGCGGCCCCGGCATCACCGTGCTGCCGACGCTGGGCATGGCCGAGCCTTGGCGCTACCGCAACAAGGCTCAAGTGCCCGTCGGCGTCACGGACGGCGCGCTGGTCGGCGGGTTCTACGCCCGCGGCAGCCACCGTATCGTCGATATGGAAACGTGCTTGATTCAGCACGAGCATAACGACGATGTGGTGGGCCGCGTCAAGGCCATCGCCCGCGAATTGGGCGTCACCGCCTATGACGAGGAGACCGGGCGCGGATTGCTGCGCCATGTCGTCGTGAAGAAGGCGTTCCGCACGGGCGAGATGATGCTGGTGCTGGTCACCAACGGACGGGATATCCCACATGCCGATGCCTGGATCGGCCTGATCCGGGAGCAAATCCCCCATGTAGTCAGTATCTGCCAGAACGTGAACACCAAGCAAACTAACGTCATCTTCGGGGACGTGACCCGTGTCCTGTGGGGACGTGACGTGATTTATGATTATATAGGCGATGTGCAGTTTGCGATCTCGGCGCGTTCTTTCTACCAGGTGAACCCGGTCCAGACCGAAGTGTTGTACGGAAAAACCGTGGAGTACGCCGGACTAACCGGCCGCGAAACCGTCATTGACGCTTACTGTGGGATCGGCACCATTTCGCTGTTTCTGGCCCAGCATGCCGATCGTGTCTACGGCGTCGAAATCGTCAAAGAAGCGATCGAAGACGCCCGCGCCAATGCAGATTTGAACGGTATGAAGCACGTGACGTTTGAAGTCGGCGCATCGGAAGACGTCATCCCTCGCTGGAAAGAGCAGGGCATCGAAGCCGACGTCATCGTAGTCGACCCGCCACGCAAAGGTTGCGACCCGCGTCTGCTGGAGACGATCCTGGAGATGAAGCCGGAACGGGTGGTGTACGTGAGCTGCAACCCTTCCACATTGGCGAGGGATTTGCGCATCCTTGAGGATGGCGGGTATCGGACGGTGGAGGTGCAGCCGGTGGATATGTTCCCGCATACGGTGCATGTGGAATCGGTGGCTTTGTTGGTGAAGAGTGAGACAGTGAAATAAAATCCTTTTATTTAATTAGATTTTCAATGTGGGACAGAGTTGGAATATTGGTGGTACAGATGCTTAAGATCAGACTTGATGTAAAATTGATGTAAAACCCCACCGGATTTCAGCCTAAATGAACAGAAGAAACTAAGGAATTGATGTGATCCCTGTCAGGTAGACATATACAAAACAAAATTTAAGCTGCTGAGTTCGGTATTCATAGTGACTCAGGCTGCTTAGTTTCAATTGGTAACGTGTATGGTGTAAAAGCGGGTATATAGATAATTAAAGTATTGACTTGAGATCTAAAGTAGAAAAGCACGAATAGCTTGTCCTATTTTATTCTCTGCCCCGTCCCTAAGTATAAAGAATAAGTCCGCTGGATTGCAGTATCGTTGCCGTCCAGCGGGCAATTAGTGTTAGGAACTTAGTGCCGGGTAATTGACCTCTCATTCCTTCGTTACACCTGTCGAAGGAGGAGTAGGTCTTACTAAGAGGGAGAATAGTGAAGATTAATTAAAGTGAACCATATCATAAATGAGGCGAAATTTGCATATTCGATCTTTTTTTGAAAAAATAGAAGTAATATCACTTATAAACAGTATGGAACGGATGTGGTATAATAAAGTTTCAATAAGTATTTAAAATTCATGTTCTAGCTAGGATGTGAGTAATTGAACTCTTGGAAAAAAAAACTGAAATATAAGCGTTACATTGAAAGACATGCAAGAAAATTATTTTTAAGAAACCAAGCTCATAAGAGATGGAAGCGTCAGAAGTTGCGCAGAGAACAAGGTCTCAGTAAAACCTTTTTAAAGCATAAAAATGAAGGATTCGTTTATGTAACTGTACCATCACAATTTTCATTTTTAAAAAACACAAAAGCAGTATTACAAATAATAAATAAATTGGATACTTTACTTAGAGATAAAAAGAAGGTTTATGTTAATTTGGAGAATGTAACTGAAATTGACAATGGAGCAATTACGGTTTTGCTTTCTAAAATGACTGAATTTAGACTTGATAAGGTCGAGTTTAATGGTAATTTCCCTAAAGATAGGACATCTAAGGGGTTACTGATTTCGTCTGGTTTCTTGGATCATTTAAATTCAAGTCATCTTGGAACTTTATTTAATGAGTCTCCAGAAAATGTGTATGGGAAACGAAATCAGTTTATTACCAAACCTGGGATGAAGGTTATATCGAGTTTAGCTGGATGGATATGCGAGCGTACATCCGATACGTTAGAACAAAGAGAGACTAATAAGGGTCTGTACAGAATTCTTATTGAACTTATGCACAATACACATAATCATGCCGCTACCAATAAGGAAGAAAAAGCGTGGTGGCTGACAGTACATCACGATAGAATGAATAAAAGGGTTTCTTTTGTTTTTCTGGATTTCGGTGTTGGGATTTTTGAAAGCTTAAAGAGTAAACCAGAAACATCTAAGCTTACCGGCATATATATAAAGATGATGGAGATAATGAAAATTAATAAACACTCTGAGATGTTAGAATCGATACTTAAGGGGAAAGTACACAAAACTATAACAGGATTGGATTATCGCGGCAAAGGGTTACCTGGTATTTACGAAGCAAGTAAAAGAGGTTTTGTCACGAATTTAAATATCATAACCAACGATGTTGTAGCCGATGTGAGTAATGATTATTATGGTTCTTTAGACTGCAATTTTAAGGGTACTTTTTTGTATTGGGAGATCATTGCGTGAGGAGGAATACACAGTGGATAAGTTGCGAATTGAAATTGCTTCAGAGTTTACTAAAACTCCCGGGCCCAGAAGTAGAACTGAAGGTGAGTTTTCAGGAGAGCAATTCCGAGAAGAAATATTATGTGAAAAATTAGAAAAAGCATTTAATGAAAATGTAAAGTTAATTGTAAATTTAGACGGTACCTTTGGTTATGGTACTAGTTTTCTAGAGGAAGCATTTGGAGGGGCAGCTAGGATATATGGAGCAGAAAAGATGTTAAATCATCTTGAATTTATTTCCAATGAAGAACCTTATCTTATAGATGATATTACTGAATATATTGAAGATACTAGGAGTGTCTCTTAATGAAGTACAGAGCAGTATTAATTTACTGTATTGTAGTAATATTCAGTTTTATTATAGGCGGTGCAACTGCTGCTTGGATTATAAAATCGAGGCTATTTAAATTCGAAAACGAGATTAACCTGACTGATTTGTTAACTCTCGTTATGACAGTTCTACTTGCTCTTTTTATTACTTTTTTTGTTGAAAAAACAAAAGAAATTAAACGAGGAACAAAGGACTTATTTATTTCATACTATAGAGATTACCGGATTTACTTGGAGTCTAAGTTAGTTGCAATTCAGGGGAATCAATTGAGCTATCCGAAAAAGAATGCAACATTTAAGCTACTTAGAGCTCGATTACATGAACTGAATGAGCTAACTGTTTCTAGAAACATAATAAATAGGGATAGTTTGTTTATTCAGCAACTGAATGCTTCTGTAAAAGATTTGTGGGTAGAAAGTACAAGGACAGTACAGATTGATGATAGAGGATTAGAGAACATTGAATTGATATTGCTCAGGATTGAGAATTTAATTAATAAATTTACTGTAGAAATTAATGAAGCATGAAATTTTATCTTGAGTTTATTCAAGATCTGGGTTTGGTTGATAATTAGTGATAAATATTGAAAAAAACAAGGTAGCTGTCATCAAAATAAGTGCGTTAATTCCAAATTGTGATTCGCTTTAATAACTCCTTTCCATTACTCAGGGCATTCGTTATTGAATGCCCTGATTTTTTTCTATATTTAAAATATTTAGGCAATAGTGTTTTATAAATAAAAGAAATATTCGAAGATGGACATTATACTGACTGGAGGCACATGCGTTCTCTTTCATATTTTTTTGATTTTTGTTACATTAATTATTGAATTCTAACTATTATAGGGTGAGGTGAGAATAGTGAGTAGTATTTTTACACTCTGTGTAGTTAGAGATGAAGATAAAATACTTGTACAAAAAAGAGAAAAGACTCCTTTTAAAGGATATTGGAACGCACCTGGTGGAAAAGTGGAAGGCCAAGAGACTCCTATAGAAGCATGTTTAAGAGAGGTTTTTGAAGAAACAGGGCTTCAACTCAATGAAGTGAGATTTAGAGGTGTGATGACTGTTTCTAGCTTGAGTAGACAGCAAAACACTCAGCTTTTAATGCTTTTCGATTCCAATAACTATAACGGTGAACTCATGCCTTCATCGGAAGGAGAAGTAGATTGGATCGAAATCGATAAAATTTATAATAGCAAAATTATCCCTGCCAGTACAACGTATTTACTTCCATATATTATGGAAAGTGAAGGAATTATAACTGGTAAGCTAGTTTATAATAGAGAATTATTAGAGGTTTGTGATATATCGTTACAAGTATAAAAATGCCTATATTTATGGGCATTTTTTTATTTTTGATTTTACTTGGCAGGATTATAGAAGTTATGTGTATAAATAGTATCAATGTGAAAAGATAGGAGAGATAGATATGGGAAGTTCAGGTTATGGGTCTTTTGGAGATTTAAAGAAGTCACCAAATAATGATCTTTGTAAAAAAGCAATAGAAGGAGTTGAGCTAGAGGAAGTAGCTCGTTCTGAGTACTATAGTGAATTAAATGAGGTACCACCGTTTATGCATTTAATTGAAGTTAAGAGGGAATTGGTAAATGGGCGTGTTGTTGTAATAAGCTCTGAAAATCAAATAATTATAGGGAATCTTCCTAGTAAATACAGCTACTTATTAGCATGTATGAAGCAAGGTATCTCTTATATGGGAACAGTTACCTATAGTGTAGTCAATCCAATACCAAGAGTAATGGTTGATTTAAATGCAGAATAGTTCGAAATTTTTAATAATTGGCGAAGTATATACTGATGTGCATTTAAATGAGTTGGCTGGAAATCAGAGGTTGCTTAGATTGGGTGGTATATTCCATACTGCTCGGGCTATGGATGCATTAAAACAGCAATACGATCTTGCTTACATAGCTCCTGGGTATCTAAAGGAAAGTATTGAAAGTTTCAAAACAGAATTAAATGCAAGTTCAGTTGTTCAAATTGGTGATGTGAAAAATTGCCCTAATGTAATGCTCATTACTGATTCAATTGAGGTTGCCGACCAGGGTTATAATGATTTACTTAGAGAGCAAAGTGAGGTAGCGTTTCAGCTTAACGATTTGAGAATATTATTGCAAAATAACGATTATTCCGATATCTTGATATACCCGGGCAATTACTCATTAATTGATTTGCTTAAAGTAATAAAGATTTACAAGACGCCGATTCATATTGATTTTCAATATGGTATAAATCATCTTATTATGTGGTTAGAAAGCGGAATATTGCTTGAAACATTTATCATTTCAACTTCATCAAGCTATTTTTTATCAGAATGCTTAGGTAGCTCAGAACAATTAATAATGAATGTAGGATCAGAAAAAGCAAAAGGAATTCTATTAAAGGAAAATAGAGGAGGATCAAGATTTTTTTCTAACGGCACTGTAATTTCAACTCCAGCATTTTTAACAGAAACGGTGCATTCTGTCGGAGTAGGGGATTGTTTTAATTCTACTTTTTTAAGTAACATAAGAACTGGTAAACAGGAAACACTCTCTTTAAAAATAGCTTCTTATATTGCTTCCTGGTACTCAAGTACTTGGGATCATACAATGTTTAAAAAAAGTATAGAAAATCTGCCTGAAGACAGCGAACTGGAAGCACTTACTGGTACCTCATTAACTTGGGAGGATAGAAAGAAGCATCACGTATATATAGCAGCTCCAGATTTTCCCGATGTTGATGTGAGATGGATTGATAAGCTTTCTGATTCCTTAACTTATCATAATTTCACTCCACATAGGCCAGTAAAAGAGAATGGTTTAATACGTGGTAATGAGTCGCTTGAACAACAAATGACAGCTTATATTAATGATGTGCTTCTCTTAGAGAAATGCTCTATTCTAGTGGCTGTTCTTCTCAACGATGACCCTGGAACATACGTAGAAATTGGATGGATGGCGGCAAAAGGAAAAAGTACCATATTATTTGATCCATACAAACAATCACGGAACTTGTTCTTAAGGAAGACTGTAAACCAAATTTGTTATACACTTGATGACGTAATAAAAACAGTTTATGAGTTAATAGCAAAAAATGAACAGGAGATCTTAGATGCAAAAATTTGATGCCTTGTTGATGGCTTCGGGTGGCTTAGACTCGACTGTTATGGCTTACTGGTTAAAAAAACAAGGGAAAAGTGTGTTGCCTTTATTTATAGACTATGGTCAGCACTTCAAAGAAGAAGAATTCAATACACTTCAAAAAGTTATACCTGAAGAGTTTAAAAAAGATATACGTGTGGTTAGGGTTGGAGATATATATATCAACTCTAACTCTCGTATGATAAATGAACCGGATTTATGGAACGAAGAAGTGGAAGCGGATGATTTATATCTTCCGTACAGAAACCTGCTGTTTCTATCCATTGCATCATCTTTAGCTCAAACGGAAGGTATAGCTGAGGTATACTCAGCGTTCATTAACTCTAATCATGCCAAGGAAATTGACTGTTCTAAAAGCTTTTTTGATCAATTAGGTACCTTATTAGAAGGTTATGGAAGTGTTAAAGTATGTATGCCCTTCCGAGATTATTCAAAACTTGAAGTAGCTCAATTAGGCTTAGAATTAAAGGTGCCAATAGCAATTACTTATTCCTGTCAAGCAAGTAGTAAATTCCACTGCGGGGTTTGTCCTAATTGTGTGGATAGGATTAATGCATTAAATAATCTATAACAATTTAACAAACAAGTTTCACCTGTCCAATAGAAATATTTTCAATCAAGTAATGCACCCATTATAATGGGTGCTTTTTTTACATAGTCGAAAGAATGAGTATATTTCCTATGATCATATAAATATTACTCTTCCGTAGTGAGTATCAACAAAGGTTGCCGACGTTACAGTCAAAGTTATAATCTGCATAATGCAGGTTTTCAATGGTTAAGCAAGATGACAATGAAAGTGCAGGTTTCTGAGGCTTCAGTAATTATCCAAATTGTAGGAAGACGAAGGCTATATAAGCGTAAATAACGACTATCTTAAGATAACTACAGAGGCATACCTTAAATATAGTTACCCAAAAAAGTAAAACCAAGCTCCAAAAACAAGGACTCGTCGTGTCCAGACGCCGTATTGGCCGCATTATGCGCGAGCAAGGCTTTGTCTCCACCTTATACCATTGCCCAGTTTAAGCCCCACAAAACGGCCTGCAATGAGGCGGTTATGACGAATGTGTTAGATCGTGGTTTGACCAGGCTGGAGCTAAGCGCTTCGTCGTTAGCGATCTGACGTATGTGAAGGTCCAGCACCGCTGGCACTACATTTGCGTCCTCATTGACCTGTTCAATCGAGAGATCATCGGCCAAAGTGCAGGTCCACATAAGGACGCTGCTCTGGTTTCGCGCCTTTGCTACGAAAGAAGGCGACCTGAGCCAAATCCAGTGGTTTCATACGGAACGTGGAAGTGAGTTTGAAAATCAGAAGATGGACGAGCTTCTGAGACCTTTGAAATCGGTCGGTCGTTAAGCGCGAAGGGTTGTCCTTATGACAATGCTGTGGCGGAGGCCACCAACAAGGTCATGAAAACGGAGTTCATCCATCAGAATGGAGTTCCAGAGCCTTGATCACCTACTGTTGGAACTGTACGACTACGTCAACTGGTTTAACAAGCATCGAATTCATGGATCTCTGGGATACATGACGCCTGTTTAGTATCGCCAAGCAGCCCTTAAAAAGGATGTCTGATTTAATGTTGAGAATCCAATCAGTCCCGCGATAGCCTTGTGTCATATTAACCAGGATAAGTTGTCTGCTCTTTAGGGGGCAGCCAACTTTTTTATATAGAAGTGAGTAAATCCTCATGCGAGAATGTAATTTTAAAAAATTAAAAAAATTGCCTTTTCATAGTCAGTTAGATAGAATGGAAACAACAAGAAAAAATTAATTTAAGAAAGGCACGAATTCATATGATTAGATTAGAGGATTTGGTGGAGTTTGTTAGTGGTTCGCCACAATTTAGAATTAAAGAATCGTCTGATATTACAGCGCCACTTTACAACTATTATGGCCAATCCGATCTTGAAGCGGATTTGGTTGGTATGGATTCTAATGGTAGTGACGGCAAACAAGTGCGAACTTTCGATAAGGTCAATACACTATATCCAGATGATGTTGTTTTCAGTTTGATATCGGGGAAATCTTCCATCGTTAGTGTGAATCATAAGGGGTACCTATACACACAAAACTACGTCAAGTTAGTGGTTGGCAATAAGATAGATTCAAAATATCTTGCCTTCTTGCTTAATGAAGATCAATCCATCAAAAAACAGTTTCAAATGGGATTGCAGGGTTCTCAAGTTCTAAAATACACGCTGAAACAAGTGAAAGAGCTTGAGTTGCCGGATTTGCCAACCATAGACAAACAGCGGATGATCGGTGATCTTTATTTCTACCAACTGAGACTAGAAGCATTAAAGAAAAGGGCGGCTAATTTTGAAATTATTGTATTAATCAAAAAGCTCAAGGAGGCAATCCATAAATGACCGAGAATCAATTTGAAACGGAATTAATTCAATATCTTTCGAGCGGCACAATTACCAGACAAGAACATCTAGATGGAATAAGCGATTTTGGCACCAAAGAATCCAATGTTGATTACATAGTAAAAACTAAACTGTGGAAATATGAACCGCATATTAAGACTACGGCACAGCTCTGGGATAATTTTAAGGCAATTCTGGAACAACACAATCAGAACACGCTTGAACATCCTTTAAGTGTTGTGGAATTCAATCAAGTGAAGAAGATCATCTCGGATATTAAGACCCCTTATGAAGCGGGGCAGTTCCTGTACGGCTTAAACGGGGTGTCGCAAATCGAGATTGATTTGGACGATGGACGTCATGTGTTCCTTACAGTTTTTGATCAAAAACAGATCGGGGCCGGGGAGACCGTTTATCAAGTGGTCAATCAAATTAAACGTCCGGCAGTGATCACAGGGAAACAAACTCGATATTTTGACACAACTCTTCTGATTAATGGTCTGCCCATCATTCAAATTGAAGAAAAGCGTGATACCCGTAATGTCGATGAGGCGCTCAATCAAATGAAACAATATGCGAATGAAAACCAGTATCGTGATATTTTCTCAACTCTGCAAATCCTGGTGGCCATCACACCGAACAATGTGAAGTACATGGCAAATACGACATCAGATAAATTTAATAAGGACTTCGCGTTTAACTGGCAGCGCAAGAGTGACAATACGATCGTACGCAGTTGGAAGGAATTTGCGGATTCCATGCTGTCCATTCCAATGGCGCATCAAATGGCTACCAACTACATGATCTTGGACGGAACAAAGAATAGACAAACCTTGAAGGTGATGCGTCCCTATCAGGTGTACGCGACACAAAATGTGATCGAGAGATTGAAACGTGCTGATTTTGAATTCGGCATAAATAAAATCGGCTACATATGGCATACCACCGGATCGGGTAAAACCATTACCAGTTTCAAGACGGCCTGGCTTGCAAGCCGGATGCCGAAAGTGGATAAGGTTGTCTTTGTGGTCGATCGAATTGCCTTGACCAAGCAAACGAATGAAAATTATAGAGCCTACGACCCGGATGCGACGGAAGACACATTTGGCAGCGTTCAAAACACAGATAACACAACCGATTTGAGCCGTAAGATGAAAAGTAAAGACAATGGCATTATTGTGACTTCCGTTCAAAAACTGGATACGTTGGTGAAACGTAAATCTTTTCAAGCTCCAGACAAGAATATCGTGTTTATCGTGGATGAAGCACATCGTTCCACAGGCGGCGACTCCTTCAAAAATATCCAGGAAGCCTTTAAGAGATCGGCCTGGGTTGGTTATACAGGAACGCCAATGTTTGATGAGACAACGACCGGGCTTCGAACGGAAGATATTTTTGGCCCGTTATTACATGCATATACCATTCGTGAGGCGATTGCGGACCGGAATGTTTTAGGTTTCAAGGTTGATTTTGAGACAACGATTGACGAAAAACAGATGAAGGAAGTCTATCTTCCTGCGTTTTACCGTGAACGTTATCCAAAATGGAAGGATGAGCAAATTCAACAGAAAATAGGCCATCTATCCCAGGAAGACATGGATGATGCGGTTGAACCCAGCTTCTACGATGAGAATCTGGATCATGTCAAACTGGTCGTGGAGGATATTTTCAAACATTGGCGCAACCGTTCTAATGAAGGCAAATATAATGCTTTGTTTACGACGCACGTGGGCGGCGGGAAAGCAAGCACGCCAATGGCGATGATGTATTTTAAGGAGTTTCAACGTGTTAATGAAGAAAATAAGAAGAACGGCGGTCAGACTCTAAAAGTTGCCGTGACGTTCAGTCAAAATTCATCGAATAATGATAGCATGCTTGCTACAAATCAAGGTTTGTATGAGGCCATCCAGGCTTATAATGCTGAATTTGGTACAGCTTTCGGGATGGATGATGTTTCGGGCTACACCCAGGACGTGACTTCACGCTTGAATAAATCTGCTTCAGATGGTAAGTTCCTCGATTTGGTGATCGTGGTGGATCAATTATTAACAGGATTTGATGCGCCTGAGCTGAACACGCTTTATGTGGATCGAACCTTAAAAGGTGCTGGGTTAATCCAGGCTTATTCACGAACGAACCGGATTGCGGATATGCAAGGGAAACCTTGGGGACGTGTAGTCAATTACCGCTGGCCCGCGCACAACGAGAAGTTGATGAATAAAGCGCTCGCTGTTTATGCCAATAAAAATTCAGCTACTTTGTCTGAAGATGAACAACGCAATTCTAATGAAAAAGACGGGATCATTGCCAAACCGTTTGAAGATGTGTTTCACGAAGTGAAACAAGTTGTTGAAAAATTAAGCAGCATGACGATGAAGTTTCAACAGTTACCGCCTTCTGAGAAGCAAAAGGATGATATGCTTGATTTGCTCCGTGAATATAACAGGGGCATGGCCAAATTAAAGCAATATGATCCTGAAGAAGTGGATGGCGAAAAAGTTGGATTTAACTATGACGATCCAGATGAGTTACTAGAGAAGTTAGGGATGACTTCCAAGCAAGAAGTAATGTTGACCACGGTCTTAACCAATGAACTTAAGTCTCATATTGCTAAAGAGAAGCAGATTCCTCTTTACCAAATCGAACTGCGGATGACTCACGTGAAGGATGTTAAAGTGGACTATGATTACCTTACGGAACTCGTTGAACAATTACTGAACCAGGTTCACGAAGGTAAGAAGGAAGAAGCCAAAGAAACGCAGGAGAAAATCAACCAATTTGCGAATGGATTGGATGATCGCAACTATGCAGCCAAGATTATGAATGCAGCGGACGCAATTATGAAAGGCCACTTTCCCCCTGCAGGATTTGACTTCAAGTATCCTGCAAGGCTAAATGACAGTGAACAGATCATCCAGCAAGCCAACAATGTTAGCTTGGATCGAATGTTCCTTGACTTCCGCGTGAAGTGGGGGATCACGGAAATTATCACAAGTGCCGGGATGCGTGAGTTGTTCAGCCGCCATCGCTACGGTGAGAAAGATTTGGATGATACCGGTCAAATCCGTGACATCATCACTCAAGCCAGTTCTAACTACATGACACTTGCGCTTGACGAAGGAGTGCAATCCTTGCCTAAAATGAAGTATCGAAACGGTTTGCGCGATGCGATTTATGAACTAGCGGATGAATTGGCAGAGAGGTAAGAGGGTCGTAGAAGGAAGATGGTTAGTTCCAACTTGGAAACTACCATTCGATCTATAGAAAAAGTGGCTTGTGCAAAAAAAAATGTATATACCGCAAGGAAGATGCAAAAAGGGTTCTAAATTTAGGGCATACAAGGAGAACTGAAATGAGTGAAGATAAAGTTAATGTACCAAAAATAAGGTTCCCGGGTTTCACTAATGCTTGGGAACAGCATAAGTTGGGGGATCTATGCAATAAGTTCCGCAGTGGAGAGTTTATCAAGGCTTCGGATATTTCCCCATTAGGCGAATATCCGGTCTACGGCGGCAACGGCATTCGAGGGTATACAAATAAATACAATCATGATGGTGAATTTGCACTTATTGGTCGTCAAGGAGCCTTATGTGGGAATATGCAATATTCCTGTGGAAAAGCTTATTTTACGGAACACGCAGTTGCTGTAAGTGCAAATTATGAAAACGAAACTCGCTTTTTATACTATTTGTTTGGAAAAATGAATTTAGGTCAGTATTCTGGTCAATCAGCGCAACCGGGATTAGCCGTTGGGAAGCTTATTGAGCTAAAAACAATGGTGCCAATTAAGGCCGAACAATCAAAAATATCAGTACTATTCAGCAAGCTCGACCACCTTATTGCCCTTCATCAGCGTAAGTTAAATAACGTGAAAAACTTGAAGGCTGGCTTGCTCCAAAAAATGTTTTCGAAAGATGGTGAAGATTTTCCTGAAGTTCGTTTCCCTGGATTCACTGACGCTTGGGAACAGCGTAGGTTTGATTCAATGTTCGATCCGTTACCGAGCAATACTCTTTCAAGAGCTGATTTGAACTATGATGACGGAAAAATAAAGAACGTCCATTACGGTGATATTCTCATCAAATATGGTGCCGTTACTGATTGCTGCAAAGATGTGATTCCGTTCATTACAGGAGCGGAGGTTTCAGATTATCAGAGTCATCTTCTCCAAAACGGTGATGTGCTGTTTGCCGATGCCGCCGAGGATACAACCGTTGGCAAAGCTACTGAAATAGCAGGAATTACAAGCATTCCTGTAGTATCAGGATTACATACAATAGCTTGCAGACCTAAGGTGAACATGCAGCCCAACTTTTTAGGATACTATATAAACTCACCATCATATCGTCAACAGTTGTTACCGATCATGCAGGGAATCAAGGTCCTCTCGATAAGCCGGACGAATCTAGCCAAAACAACAATATGCTATCCGACTTCTGCGCAGGAACAGTCGCAAATCGGCTCGTTTTTCCGTGATCTCGACCACCTCATCACCCTTCATCAGCGTAAGCTGGAACACTTGAAAGAACAGAAGAAAGTACTTCTACAACAAATGTTTGTTTGATAGGAGGATTAATTAAGTTATGGCTTTAGAAAACAAGCTAGGAATTACCGATTCCTTGGAACTTGCTCGTGTGGAGGAAAAAGTCAGCAAGCAAAAAGCTCTTGAAATGTTTGAAACGGGTTTGTTAGATACATTTGAGGTCGGAACATTTAAGTCTTTATCCGAAATTCACAAGTGTCTATTCGAAGACATTTATGACTTCGCCGGAAAAGTGCGTGATGTAAATATCGCAAAGGGTGGTTTTCGATTCGTACCCGTTATGTATCTTGAAGCTGCACTTGATAATATCGCAAAAATGCCGCAATCCACCTTTGACGAAATCATAGAAAAATATGTGGAGATGAATGTGGCTCACCCCTTCAGAGAAGGTAATGGAAGAAGCATGCGGATATGGCTTGATACGATATTAAAAAAGGAACTGAGGCAAGTTGTTGATTGGAGTAAGGTTGATAAAGAGGATTATATGCTTGCTATGGAAAGAAGTCCCATTAAGGACATTGAAATCAAGCTGCTACTTAAAGCTGCGCTTACAGATAAGATCAACGACCGTGAAGTTTATATGAAGGGCATCGACGCAAGCTATCTCTATGAGGGGTACAACGTATATAAAACGGAAAACCTCAAAAACGAGCACTAAATGTGAGGATTGTATATCTAGGAGGATAACAACACTATGAGCAATAAACTACAAACCATTACAACAAAACTGTGGGCTATGGCAAACGAGCTTCGTGGAAGCATGGATGCTGCAGAATACAAGAACTACATTCTAGCCTTTATGTTCTATCGTTATCTGTCCGAGCATCAGGAACGATATTTAGTTGAAAATAATATTCTTGATGTTGCCGAAGGCGAGTCGATCAATCAGGCCTATTTAGATCAAGCGAAGGGCGACGATTTGAAGGACTACTTGGAGGATATATCCTCAAGTTTAGGTTATGCCATTGCGCCGCTTGATACATGGGCATCCTTAGTTAATAAAATTGACAACAGTATGGTGATCCCAAGTGATTATCAAACGATGTTTGACAACTTCAATAAGAACGCTGAATTAAACAAAGAAGCCGTAAATGATTTTCGTGGCGTGTTTAACGATATCAACCTTGGAGACTCTCGTCTTGGTTCTTCTACAAATGAACGTGCGAAATCACTGACCCGGATCGTAAAGCTGGTTGATGGTATTGATTACAGAGGTGAAGATGGACAAGATATTCTTGGCGCGATCTATGAATATCTAATCGGTCAGTTTGCAGCAAGCGCAGGGAAGAAAGGTGGAGAGTTTTACACACCTCATGAAGTTTCTAAAATATTGGCTAAAATCGTCACGGATGGCGTAGAAGAATCGGACAAGACTTTTGCAGTGTATGACCCTACGTGTGGATCTGGATCATTGCTCTTAACCGTTCAAGGGGAGTTGCCTGGAGGACATAAGCCAGGGGCGATTAAATTCTTTGGGCAAGAAAAGAATACGACAACCTACAACTTGGCTCGCATGAATCTGATGATGCATGGCGTTTCATTTAACAACATGACTCTGTCTAATGCGGACACGCTTGAAAGCGATTGGCCTGACGGACCGGATGAAAAAGGAATCGACCACCCGCGCTCTTTTGACGCTGTGGTTGCGAATCCTCCTTATTCTGCTCATTGGGATAATAGCGAAACAAAGTTGAAAGACCCGCGTTTTAGTGAATACGGTAAACTCGCTCCTAAAACCAAGGCGGATTATGCCTTCATTTTACACAGCTTGTATCATCTAAATGATACGGGAACCATGGCGATTGTATTACCGCACGGTGTCTTGTTCCGTGGTGCAGCAGAAGGCGTGATTCGCCAAACCATTATTGAAAAAAACTATCTTGATACAGTTATAGGGTTGCCTGCCAACTTGTTTTACGGCGTAAGTATCCCGACTACGATTCTGGTATTCAAGAAAAATCGCAAAACAAAAAACATCTTGTTTATCGATGCAAGCAATGAATTTGAAAAAGGCAAGAATCAAAATAAACTTACGGATAACAACATCAATAAGATTATTGAAACGTACCGAAATCGTGTGGATGTTGATAAATACGCTCACGTAGCATCGCTTGAAGAAATTAAAGAAAACGAGTTCAACCTAAATATTCCTCGCTACGTAGATACGTCTGCAGAAGAGCAAACCATCGATCTTGATGAAGTGATTAAGCAATTAGAGCAGGACAAACAAGAAATTGCTGAACTTGAAGCTAAAATCAATGAACAGTTGAGAATCTTGGGTATTAATGTGTAAGATTTTTATGACCTGGACGTTCGCGTCCAGGTATTTTTTTGCCTGAATACAGACGTATGCAACTTAACCAGTAAAGCACCATTGCCGATAAGTAATTAAAGACTCAATTTAGTCTGCGGTACATATCGTATTCAACGGAGGGAAACGAAGAATGAAAAGGATTTTTGGTTTGTTACTTGTTTTATTGCTGGTAACACCGGCATTTGGCATCAAAACTTTTGCAAGTAATACAGTGAAGGCTGCGGTGACTGGAAGCAGCACCTATTTTGACGGGGAAGAAAAGAGCTCTAACGGCTTCAACATCGAGGGCAGCAATTACTTCAATCTGCGTGATCTGGCCCGGAATTTCTCGGGAACTCCAAGTCAATTTAATATTACCTGGAATCCGGGGAATCAAGCCATTGAAATCGAAACAGGGAAAGCTTATTCACCTGAGGGAACGGAAGACAGCCTCTATTTTAGCAGAAGTAGAACTTATGCTGCCACGTTGTCCTCCTCTAAAGTCATGGTAGACGGGGTAATGCAGTCCATTAAGGCCTACAATATTGAGGGGAACACTTACTTTCAATTAAGAGATTTGGCCGACAAAATCCCTTTCGAGCTATCGTATGACAGTCAGCAGAATCGGCTGGTTATGTTCTCAAGAACACCGGATCATGCTTACCGGGCCGCGGTATCCGGTGAAGTGGGGAGGAATGCCGAGTCTTCTTATTTTCCAAGATGGAAAAGTACGGTGTCATCCTATCTTGTAAATAACTCCGATGGCACCGTAAGTGTCGTGGAGGCTGGCAAACAGATTACGATAGATACCTACAATGCCAAGTATGAGCTGGCGGCGACGCAAAAGATCGATTATGAGCTGCCGTTGTTTGGCGGTTTTTACAGCGGGGCGCAATATAATTATATCGCTTTTGGACAAGAGAACCGCGAAGAGAACGACAACAAGGAAGTAATCCGGATTGTCCGGTATGATAAAAGCTTCAATAGGTTGGACAGCGTCTCTATAACGGGGGGACAGAGCTATACCGTTGAACCTTTTGATGCCGGGTCCGGAAGAATGGCTGAGTCAGGCGATACTCTAGTGTTCCATACCTCGCGTACAAGATACACCACGGAGGACAAGCTGAATCATCAATCCCAGCTCACTATTATCGTCAATACCTCAAATATGAAGGTAACCAACGATCTGGGGCGATTCCAGAAAAATCATGTCAGCCATTCATTTGATCAATATGTATTGTTTGATGGTGGTTCGCAAGTGCTTGTGGATCATGGGGATGCCTATCCCCGTTCAGTAGTTCTTCATAAGGGCAACGGAAAGACTTACAACGAGGTGGATTTGCTTAGAATTCCAGGCAGAATCGGAGCGAATGCGACCGGGGTTTCTATTGGCGGGGTTGAGATGTCCTCTAGCAGCTATATTGCCGCGATGAATACGGTAGACCATTCTTTGGTTAGGGACTACACCTCGTATGAGATGGTAGGGCTGGAAAGGGACCAGCGGGATATCATACTGAGTGTGTTGCCTAAGAACAGTATTAATAATTCCTCCGTTCATACAGTTACACTGGCCAAATATGTAGGTACTGACCAGATCGCGTCGATTCCCAAGCTTGTCCGTATTTCGGATGATCAAATGATGGTGTTGTGGCAGGAGTTCGATACAGAAAACCGTCCGGGTGATGTGAAATATGTGCTTATCGACGGAAATGGCAAAGCGACAGGTAATGTTCAGACCATCAAAAATTTTATGTTGTCTGAGTGCAAACCGGTTGTCAGCGAAGGAAATGTGGTCTGGTACACCAACGGTAATGGAAGCCGGATGTTTTATACGATCCCTGTGAAGTGATCAGGAAGAGAGGGGCAAATAACCCCTCTTTTTTTCATCGTTGTAAACTAGTGGGCTATTGCCCATTTTGCGTACCTGTAACTAGGCAGTTGCATAGGATAAATGGTCAATAAGAAAATCACTTAGAGGAGCATAAGCATGTACGCTAATTCAGGTTATCAGTATCAATGGCAAAATCAAAGCCCCCACTATTACAACTGGAACAACCACAACTATACTCCATATGGAAACATTGCATTACAAGATTATGGAACAAGACCATTAGTAGTGAATATTGACCAAGCAACCAAACAAAACAACAATTACCGCACTGCTTTATGGACAGGTAAATATTTTCAGGTAACTTTAATGAGTATTAATGTTGGGGAAGACATAGGTTTGGAAGTCCATCCGACAACTGACCAGTTCATACGGATTGAAGAAGGTCAGGGCCTTGTTCAAATGGGTGATAGAAGAGATAATTTAGATTTTCAAGTTATGGCGTGCGAGGACTATGCCATTATGGTACCTGCCGGAAAATGGCATAATCTAACCAATACAGGTAATCGCCCCCTTAAAGTTTATGTTATCTATGCACCCCCTGAGCATCCATATGGTACAGTTCAGGAAACGAAAGCAATCGCACAAGGTACGAAGTAAGTAAGATTTAGCTTTGGAGTATACATGGGTTTACACATTAATAAACCGTCCGGGTGAGGACGGTTTTCTTGCGTTCAAAAAAAGGGCCTCAAACATGATGTTTGTGTTTAAGGCCCCGCCGATATTTACAGGCCCCATTTTCCTTTAATGATGTTATTATTTAAATAATTAGCTAAATGTCGCATTTTGTAGATTGGGGTCGGTTCATCGTGAGGGGTATTTTCCGATTCGGTTCAAGTAAGATTTTTCTGTACATAACCGCTGCCATTGTTGTAGGTTTGATTGCAAGCTATGCCGTCATCTCGGCAACGGACTCCCCTAAGTTCCAAAGCGAAGAAGGCATACTGGATATTACGCAGGTTCATGTCAGTCAGAATCCGCTAAAGTTAAGAGGGGAGTGGGCGTTCTACTGGAAAGAGCTGCTGTCACCTGAGGACATTCAGAATCGTTTGGTAAAGGACGGGCCTCATGACCGCTGGATCAGCATCCCGGGCTCCTGGCTAGGCTATCGGTTAGATGGCCGGCAACTGGACGGTACAGGCTTTGCAACTTTTCGGGTGGTTATCCAGCTTAGCGAGCAGGATCGAAACGAGCGGCTTGCGCTGCGGCTGCCGACCATTTTTCATGCGTATAAATTATGGGTGAATGGCGAGCTGCTGGCAGAAGTCGGTGTCGTTGGCCAGGACAAGAACAGCATGACACCGCGTCTGGCAACGAAGCTGGTGTTCTTCCAGCCCGAGAATGATACCGTGGAGCTGGTGATGCAAGTCTCCAACTTCCATCATAAGCGGGGTGGCATCACCAAGGATATCGAGTTGGGCGGCAGTGATGTATTAACGGTCAGAACCCATCTGAAAATCGCTGATGAAATGTTCATCACCGCAAGCCTTCTGGTCATTGGCATCTATCACCTGTTGTTGTTCGTACTGCGACGGAAAGACAGGGCTCCCTTGTATTTTGGTCTGTTCACCTTGTTGTTTGGCATCCGATCGTTGCTGGTCGGGGAGCACTTGCTTACACAATGGTGG
This sequence comes from Paenibacillus sp. Marseille-P2973, assembly GCF_018101095.1. NCBI lineage: Bacteria > Bacillati > Bacillota > Bacilli > Caryophanales > Paenibacillaceae > Paenibacillus > Paenibacillus sp. Marseille-P2973. The sequence goes on along the minus strand of NZ_JAGQEH010000007.1, from coordinate 190,288 downwards.
CCGGCTTTTCCATGGGAAATGCAGTTCAAGATCGAGTACCTGATTTTATGCAGCGGTGGTTATATCATCATGATGTACGCGAACTGCATTTTTCCGAATTATGTGTCGCGTTGGTTTCGTCTTGGTTCGCAGGTTGTAACTGGCGCATTCTGTTTAGTAGTTGCGGTAACTCCTGCAATTTTCTATACCAAGTTATTAACGGTCATCGGTGTGATCGTTGTTCTGCACATGGTGTATCTGATGGTGGGGCTGGGCCAAGCGGCGGTGCGGCGTATGGAGGGGGCGCTGTTCTTCCTGCTGGTGTCGGTGGTTGCTTTGGTTACGGTCATCAATGACTTTCTGTATTACAATGAATGGTCACCCGTCGGAAATACTTCTCCGTTTGGTCTGTTGGTATTTACGATCGCACAGATGTTTCTGCTTTCTTCCAGATTTACAAGGGCGGCAACGAACGAAGAGAGAATTGCACGTGAGCTGCAGGAGGCGAATAATAAGCTGACTGAAATGAATATAAATTTGGAACAGACCGTGCAGGAACGCACATATGCCTTATCCGCAGCTCATGATGATCTCCGCACTTCGTATGACCGGCTGCTTCAATCCGAGCAAGGCAGGAAGAAGCTTCTTGCCTACATTACGCATGATCTGCGGTTGCCGCTGTCCAGCATGCTTGGTTATGTCGAAGCTGTGCAGGACAGAGTCAAGCCGGAACGCAATGAACAGTACTTGAAGTATATCCGGGATAATACGATTAGGATTAACCGGATGATCGATGAGTTGTCCTTCTTGTCGCATCTGGAGACGGGACAAGTCTCGTATCGAATGGAGCCGGTTGATGTGGCTGACTTCTTGCGCCGGTTCTATGAACAATACGAACTGGTTGTGCGTGACGCAGGACTGGATTTCAGGCTGGATATGAGTGATGCGGATGTTCAAGGGACAAAATCGCCTATTGTCGAGATGGACATGCAAAGGATGGAGCAGGTGTTGTTCAATCTAGTGTCGAACGCCATGAAGTTTACCTCCAGCGGCGGGGTGGTGTCTATTGGGTTAGCTGTGGACGAGGTGAAGGATACCCGCTATGCAATCATTAGCGTACAAGACTCTGGTACGGGAATTCCTCCGGATCAGCTCGAGCAAATCTTCGATCGCAATTACAGGTATGATCGACCGGGCATGGATCATGAGGTTGAAGGCAGCGGGCTTGGGCTGGCGATTTGCCGGGAAATCGTGCAAGCGCATGGAGGAATGGTTCGAGCGGAGAGCGACGGAGAGACCGGGTCGATATTTTACATATCCATTCCTAGTATTCGTGGAGAAGGTAGGTGACGGCGTGATGAATGGACACAAAATTATGATCGTCGATGATGATCCCCATATATGCGAGATTGTTCAGGCTTATTGCGAGCGTGAGGACTTCCTGTGCTCCTACAGCTATAGCGGGACAGAAGCCATGGAGCTGCTTGTATCGTTCGAGCCGGATTTGATTGTACTGGATGTAATGCTGGCTAATGAAGACGGCATTGATTGGTGCAGGAACGCACGTAATTACACGGATGCGCCGATTGTGTTTCTAAGCAGCCGTGAGGAAGACGAGGTGAAAATTGACGCATTATCTTATGGGGGCGACGATTATGTGACCAAACCGTTCAGTCCGGGAGTACTCATGGCCAAGATCAAGGCTCATCTTCGCAGGGTATCGGCGGGGAGACGGGAGCAACTGCTGGAGTTACCGGGGTTTACGCTGGATTTCTACGCACAGTCCGTTATCATAGGGAGTGAAACCACCTTTTTATCGAAAAAAGAGTTCAGTTTACTGTCCTTTATGGCCCAAAACGTGAATCGTGCCGTCAGTGTCGATACGTTGTTTCAGCTCATCTGGGGAACGGAGAGTCTGGAGGATACGAGAACGGTCGCTGTACACATCAGCAATTTACGCAAAAAAATCGAGGCTGACCCTGCCCACCCTGAGCGAATTGTTACGATTCGGGGGACCGGATATATGCTGGTTGCCAGAGGTGGGTTGCAACCGTATGATCTAATTCATGAATAAAAGAAGCGGCGCAGGGATGATCTCCCTGCGCCGTTATGGCTCTACTCTAATAAGTTCATTTGACCCCAAATTGCCAAGTACTCGTCAATCACAGCCTGGACTTCTTGTTTAGAGGACCCGGAGTATAATGATCCGCCCGAACCGTCGCCAGGGAAACCTCCAGGGAATCCGCCGGAACCGTCACCGGGGATTTCGCCAGAATCGTCACTAGGGAATCCTCCTGGGAATCCGCCTGGATCACCACCAGGCTCACCGCCAGCTCCCCTATATTTCGATTGAAGGTGCGCTATGATATCGGCTAGATTCGCATCTGTAACTCCAGTGAGACCGGCGAGCTCAAAAGTTTCCTTGGTAGGTTCGGTTCCATAACCATATGCAAAATAATAGTTGATGAGAGTTAGGTTAATTGTCTCATTCACAATGGTTTGAATCTGAGATTGATCTTTGGGCAGTGCTCTCGAAGGATAATCATAGTCTTGCAATATGCCTTGGATACCGGATAGGTACTCGGATGTAACTCCCGTAATTCCTGCGGCAGCAAAAATCGACTCATCCACCCCGGTCCAATCACCGGATTCCGCCGCTTCATTAATCAGGTCCAGCGGCGTCTTGGAGGATAATGCAGGCGAAATAGTACCTGTATACTTCTTGGTTTCGGTTGCCGGAGGTGTTGCCGAATCCGTCGCGCTGATCGTAAAGTCATACCCACCGCTCACGCTTGGAATTCCGGTAATCTCTCCCGTGATAGGATTTAAAGTCAGTCCCTCAGGCAGCGCGCCATTCGTCACTGCATAAGTAACGGCTCCCGTTCCTCCGGATAGCTTCGCTACGCTGCCGGTATAGAGCTCTCCTTCAGTCATAGGCTGAATCGAGTCAGGTAACAGGATTGGCATCTTGACCGTATATTCAAATCTCGCAACCGGGCTATTCTTCGATCCGGTCTTAATGGCGATAGCCTTGATCGTTGTATTGCTCGTAATAGTTATCGGTCCTGTATACCGCGTACTGGAGGTTGTCGGCTCACTGAGATCCGTCGTATAGTACACCTCCGCAGATGCGGTCGTTGAAGTCAAAGTAACTTGTGTCCCCGATGTCACAGCACCGCCTGCAGGAAGCGCCGTAGGAGTCTCAACGGTAGCCTGTACCGGCTGCTGCGGAGCTGGGGATGATGAAGACGGCCCTGGCTGTGTAACTGGAGACGAGGACGGCACAGACTGATGTTTCTTTTCTTCTTCCGCTTTCTTCAGTTCCTCTTCCTTCTTCTTCTCTTCTTCCTTCTTCTTTTGTTCTTCCTCTTTTTTCTTCGCTTCAACCTGTGCTGCATGTTGCTCTTTGGCTTCGTAAGCGCCTGTCACGAGCAGATCGCGAGTTGCATTCGATTGCCCGCCGAACGTTCCGTCCGATCCGTTGGACATCAATTTTTTTTCCAACGCTAAGGCCACATATCCCTTGGCCCAGTCAGAGACAGACTTATCATTCACGCCCGGCGTTGCCTGGGCCTCTGCATTCTTTCCCAGCCCGCGAATCAAGAACGTAGCTAACTGCTCCTTGGTTACCTTACCTGCAGGATCATAGACACCGTCCCCATAACCATCCGTGATCCCTGCGGCTTTCACCGCCTCGATGTATGGCACCGCATATCCATTTGCAGGGTCATCGGCTTTGACATCTTTGAATGAAGACGTCTGTGAATCCTTATCCACCTCCAAATCGAATATCAACGCGGCAACCTTGGCGAATTGCGCCCGGTTCATCTCATCCTTAAGACCGAAAGTTCCCTCAGCCACACCCTCAAATACTCCAGCAGATATCAGTGCGTCGAACTTGGCTTTCGTCGCCGCGTCCAGATCCTTCAAGTCTGTAAAGTCGGCTGAAGTCTTAGCAGCTACTGCGTTATCGGCCAAGTAAATGGCGGCACTTAAGCAAAGCAGCATTGTCATCAATAATCCGACAACTCTTTTTTTCATCGTTTGTCCCCCTGAAGTGTGATAGATATTATTGATTTTCCTCCTATTACTTTATCATGGTAGATTAGCTCATGAATGAAAGTTAAAGAAAACTTTAAGTTCGAGCTTGATTCGCAATTCAAGTCTGACTGTTGATAGTCTTGATCGTTCCTTGTCATTCAGCTATATATGAATATATTGGGTAATTAAGCTTCTCCCGGGTTATGATATACTTATTTAATGTCTATCCTGATTTAAATAGAGAGGTTTATAATATGACAAATAATTTCTGGCGTGATTTGCCACGGCCATTTTTTATATTGGCGCCTATGGAAGATGTGACGGATGTTGTTTTTCGCCATGTCGTAAGTGAGGCGGCCAGACCGGATGTGTTTTTTACGGAGTTTGCGAATACGGAGAGCTATTGCCACCCGGAGGGCAACCATAGTGTGCGCGGGCGGTTGACTTTTACAGAGGATGAACAGCCCATGGTAGCGCATATCTGGGGGGACAAGCCGGAATACTTCCGTCAAATGAGCATCGGTATGGCGAAAGAAGGCTTCAAAGGTATCGATATTAATATGGGGTGTCCTGTAGCGAATGTAGCGGAGAACGGGAAGGGGAGCGGCCTGATCTGCCGTCCTGAAACCGCAGCGGAGATCATTCAGGCTGCCAAAGCCGGGGGACTGCCCGTCAGTGTAAAAACACGGCTCGGGTTTAGTGACGTAGACGAATGGCGCGACTGGCTAACACATATTTTGAAGCAAGACATTGTTAATTTGTCCATTCACCTGCGGACAAGAGATGAAATGAGCAAAGTGCCTGCTCACTGGGACCTGATTCCGGAGATTAAAAAGCTGCGCGATGAGGTAGCGCCGGATACCCTCTTGACGATTAACGGGGATATCCCAGACCGTCAGACCGGCCTCAAGCTCGCTGAAGAGTACGGTGTGGATGGAATTATGATCGGGCGCGGTATTTTTCATAATCCGTTTGCTTTTGAGAAGGAGCCGAAGGAGCACAGCAGTGAGGAATTGCTTGATTTGCTGCGCCTGCATCTGGATCTCCATGATCAATATTCAGAACTGCAACCACGTTCGTTCAGACCTCTGCAACGCTTCTTTAAAATATACGTCCGCGGATTTCGAGGGGCAAGTGAGTTAAGAAATACGTTAATGAACACAAGGTCAACAAGTGATGTGCGTGCGCTGCTGGATGAGTTTGCAAGCAAGGAGCAGGATGGGCCGGAGGAACACGGGGAATAAGCAACTGAGGGGGATATCATGTCCTGGAGTAAATTGAAGCAGCAACTGGAGGGCTTTCTCAGTCCTGCGTTAAATGGAAGGGTGGAGTACCGCGCGCCAGGGTACCGTTATCTGCCTGATAAATCGGGGATATGCTATATTTTGGTGGATAAAAAGAATGTGCTCCAGATGAGTGATAAAGCGAATTCTATCCGCTGGTATCAAACCGAACTGGAAATTAAGAATGATCCGGATATCCAAATTCCTGTCAGCAGTGACGAAATTGAAGTCGTCAGACAAGGCACCAAGGGGCCGGTGCCGGAGGATCGTTTAATAGTGATGGCTAGAAGCAGAAAAAGTACGGAACATGCAAAAGAGCTTTTGTCCGCACAGGCTTCATTAAGTAAATCCAATTTTATCGTGGTGGCTAATAAGTTTTTGACGACCCCTATCGAGGAAAGTCTGGAAAGCAACGATATTCAAATGAATGTTCTAGCCTTGGTGGACAAAAGAGTCGGTAAGAAGCGGATCTTGAACATGTCCGAGAAGATAAAGCTGAAGCATCCGATTGTGCAGTATTTTTATGAATTGCGGCGGAATACGTTGTGATGGTGGATCCCCGTAGTTGGGGAGCTTAAAGATGCCGAATCCAACTAATAATTCTCACAAAAAACATAAGAATCCCTTCGAGAATCCGAAACCAAAAGGGGCGGCGAGTTTCTTCGTCCGCTCCTTTTTGCTGATTCAATTTCCCTTCAATAACTGTCAACTTAGGTCTGTTATTTGCCCCCATGAATTTGCCTCCCATTGTAAACGTTAATAGACAATTTGCAGGCTTTATTTCCCGCTGTTTCGAAGATTCTGGCGTTCTTCAAGGCCTTGATCTCGAACCTCATTCCGATGCTCGAGCCCTTTGTCACGCAGTTCTTCTCTGAGTCCGAAGGCGGTTTCCCGGGCATATTCTCTTAATGCAAATCCCAATTTGCGGGTATAATCTCTTATCTCTCTGCCATTGACATCAAATTTCTCATCAACATAATTGGAGAGCGTGTCCAGATGCTCCTGTTCGCTGTAAACCAGTTCGATCATTTCTTTTTCTTTCTCAAACATTTCATCGACACGAGTTTGTTCGGATTGAAAATATTGACCCACATTTTCGGACTCCCAGGCAAACCATTCCTCAATCAGGCGATGTTTCTCTTTTTTGAAAAAGTCTTCGATCTCCTGTTTTGTCCGTACGGTGGTGTATTTGCCCATTCCGGCTTCGGCGACCTGTTTCAACTGCTGCTGTCCTTCATCGTCCACGTCAAAACCGATAATGTTGACAATCGCTTTTGCTGCCGACTGGTTTAATTTTTTGGCTGCACCGACCGGGTCGCCGCCGCAGGTTTCAATTCCGTCGCTTACGATGTAAATGATGTTCTCGATGTTCTCTCCCGTGTAGGATTGCAGATCATCATGCGCGGCTTCGATGGAAGCGCCGAGAGGGGTCCAGCCCGCCGGAGCAAACTGATTCAGCGCTTTTCCGAAGCTTTCCTCTTGATAGGGAGCCAGGGCGTAGATTTCTTCGGTACTGCTGCAGGACAGCTCACGGTCGCTGTTTTTCCCGCTTCCTTTATGGCCATATACGCGCAGAGCCACATTCGTGTTCTCGGGAAGCTCGGCAACAAAGCTATTTACTGCGTCCTTGGCCAGTTCAATCCTTGTCTCCCCGTCGATTTTACCTGCCATGCTCCCGCTCGCATCGAATAAAATTTGAACGTTCAATTGTTTGCTCCCCGGGGAACCAGGTTGTTCCCTTTCTTCCGGTATGGCGCTTGCGTCTTGATAAGAGGTATCGTACTGGCTAAAAAGCGTATGATACGGCCGATAATCCTCAGCGACCAAGGAAAGCAGGCGGGCGTAGTATTCCTCCGCCGTTTTTCCTTCCGGGAATTGATCAATCCATCGCTTTACTTCCGCTTCATCATATTGTTCTCCGCTGAATTTGCCCGGGGCAAGCAGTAGCCGCTCCATGACATCCTCGGTTTGGTAGGGACGGAAGTCCTCTCCATCCTCTGAATCCTTCGGGCCGGTTTGCTCCGCCGTCTCAATGGAGTTATTCTGCGATGGGGCCGGCTGCGGATCGGCGTCACTGGCTTTTTCCTTAGAGGAACAAGCGCTTGCAGCAAGCAACAAGAATGACAACAGAACTAAGGTGTACATTTTTCTTACAACCAATGGAATACTTCCTCCTTGATCAAAAAAGTATCAAATTTCATAATACCACACTAAAAAGGAAGAGAAAGGGTCCTTAGACCTTTCCTATGAAGTAACCATTACTTCCGGAGGAAGAAACACGAGTTGACATTACTTGATAAGTTCGAGAATCTGATCGTAGGCATTCTGGACATGCTGGGGGTTAGGATCTTCTCCAAGACGTTTAGGCACATCGAATTTCGATAAATCAAAATGATGCTTAGGCTCCACGTTATGTCTGGCTAAACAGCTCATGCAGCAGGCCAGCGGGCAACCGTCAATGGCAATGATGTCACGTCCCGACTTGGCTGTTCGGACAAGCGGCTTTACGTCACCGCCCACACCGGCGATGCAGGACATTTCCGCGATCACTTCCCGATCCATCTTAATCGCAATCCGGTTCGCGGTCTGTGCAGCCGAGGAACATCCGGAACATGAATAAACAAGCGGCAGATCATTTTTTTTCATTGGCTATCCCTCTCCAATTCAATAAAGTAATTGTCAGTATAATCTCAGTTTACGGATTGAATTGTGAGGGGGGTCACTCGTCTTTATCTATAAACCTACCGTTACTTTTGTTTTAATGTAAAATAAGACTCCCCTAAAATTTCATTCGTTTGATAATGATCTTGCGCAAGCTCTTTTTCAATAAAATTGTGGACTTCTGATGGTTCAACATCATACATGACTTCAATTTCTTTGGAAAATAGAAGTTTTTCCTTTTCAAGCAAACTGGAAAGGGAAGGGAGTGGGTTGGGCTGCAGTTCTTCCTCATTAAGAACTTGTTTTAAACCGTTAATATAGTAGTCCAACGGACGACCGCCAACGATTTTCACGCCTTTATTTTCCTCATTGGTCATGATAATGGTCGGAAAGCCTCTGACCCCTAAACTCCTGGCCAGCTCAAAGTCTTCTTCCAATAATTGTTGACTGACAGAATGCTCGGCTTCATTCACAATAGCTTCTCCATCAAGACCAAGTTTGTTTACGATTTCAACCATAACGGGTTTATCAGAAATATTTTGATTGAATGCGAAGAGCGCTTCTCTTGAGCGGCGCAAATATTCAGACGCTGTTGCATCGGAATGATATTTTTGGATCACTTTGAATACACGTGAGGGCGGATAGGAGGACTGAACCGGATTATCGATCATCAAAGTCCCGTCAATGGGCATTCTGTAATGTTCTCCAACTTCTCTCCAGTGAACAGCAACGTCGGCTGGTTTATAAATTCCGTTGGCAGGATCGATGGGGCCATCGTGCCATTTTTCGAGCAACCCACCCATAACGGTATGGAGCTTGAAATAATGTCCATATTGATGTTCAAAGCGACGAAGTACCGGTTCCAGAGCCCAGCAATGAGAACAAATCGGATCTGTAACATAATAAAGATGAATGGCTTTTGGAGGTTGATTAAAATCGATAATCTCCAGGACTCCCTCGCCAGCTTCCCCGCATATTCCTGTTTTAATATCGCAAATCATATTATTGTTCATATCATTTCCCTCATCTCTCATTAATTCCTGTAAAAGGTGCGTGCATCGTATTTGCCAGTAATTGAAGCTTAGATCATAATTAAAATAATCAACACCAATAGTTCTGTGGATTTGTCGTATATGCAACACATTTTGAAAATTGTTTAAAAAGTAGGTGTATTGACATAATGGCGCAATCAAAGACAGACCCCCGAGTGCTGCGTACTCGCAAATTAATTATGGATTCTTTTATTGAGCTATCAGGGAAAAAGGAATTCAAGGAAATTACCATTAAGGATATAACTACAGAAGCCAATATTAATCGTGCAACTTTTTATTATCATTTTGAAGATATCTACGACTTATTAGAAAAAGCATTATCGGAAGTTTTGCTTGTCCAATTGAATTATGACTTCTACCAACATGAAGAGCTAAATGAGGAAGTCCTTGTTAGTATATTTAAAGCTATTACCAATTTTCAAAAATCGCTATCCAATCGTTGCCATAGAGCTTACGAGGATTCGATTGGCCGTATTATTAGAGAACAGCTTGAAATTATTTTCTATAAAATGTTGCTCAAACAAAATAGAACGGAAGAGGACGAAGCGCTAAAAGTTACAGCTGTCCTATTAAGCTGGGGAATTTACGGGGCTTCTGTAGAATGGAGAAGGGATAGTAAGGAAAAGTCTCCAGAGGATTTTATTAAATTAGTAATTCCTTATATTCAGAAGGGGATCGGAGAGTAGCTCCAAAATAATAATTATGGAATTAATTTAAAATGTGGAAATAAAATGGAATAGTAGTACAGTTAAAACCTGTGGCATGTCTTAATGACGGGCTGCAGACAAACCAAAACAAGGAGGTTTGAAAATGGCTAGTAACAGGCATTCATTTAAACCCTTATCACTTTTGGTAGTTTTAGCAGTATTTCTATCCACATTTTTGTCAGCCTTACCGTCAGTGAACGCAGCCGCTAGAGGAGCATGGGCTCCAAATACCGCATATGCAGTAAATGACACAGTAACCTATAGTGGAAGCACTTATACCTGTCTTCAGGCACATACTTCCCTCGTAGGTTGGGAGCCATCCAATGTCCCTGCTTTATGGCAGAAAGGCGGAAGCGGCGGAACCACACCGCCCGTCACACCACCGGCAACGAACGGAGCAATATTCTATGCGGATATAAATTATGGGGGAAAAGCAGTGACGCTCGGGGTAGGCAACTATACACTATCTCAGTTGAACGCAAACGGAATTCCGAATGACTGGATGTCGTCTCTTAAGGTCCCAAGCGGCTGGACGGTTGAAGTATATGAGAATGATAATTATGGAGGAACCAAGTGGACCTTTACTTCAGATTCTTCCTGGGTCGGCAACACGATCAATGACAAGATGTCATCGGTCAAAATTTATACGGGTTCACCATCTCCCACAGTAACTAAGCCTGCCGAGGTTCCAAGCCATATCTGGACCTATGTTATGAATGCGGACAATGCCTATGGTAAAGGCGGAGATTTTGCTTTATTACTAAGTGCGGTTATTAAAAAGGAAAGCAGCTTTGGAGCAGGTTTACCGGGTAGTCCATCTGCTGGCGACGGATTAATGCAGGTAGAACCGAATACTCGCAATGCATATTCATCTCAATTCAGCTCAAAGTTTGGCCGTGCGTATAATCATAACAGTGAACAAGATCAGGTATATCTCGGAGCGTTGATTTTAAATGAGAAGATTACGAGGTTTGGAAATATATACAACGGATTATTGCATTATAACGGCGGAGATAATTGGTATCCAGGAGCAACAGATTCGTATGGCCGTCCGATACTGGCGGATCAATATGCAAATGCAGTTTATGCTACTTATAAGGGCTATGGCGGTAAAAATTAGGCCATTTTGCTTGTTCAGGCAGGATTGCTTTTAATTGCATTTTAACTGCATTACGAGAACAGCCGCGCTATTCGGACTGTTCTCTTTGCTTTTGGTGACCAAGCACATATACTCGAACAGGCATGAAGGAAATCAAATACCTTAATACAAATTTATCCTTGTAAATAGTTCCATTGGCAATTATAATAAGGTCAACAAAAGTTAAAACGCTTTAATTTTCTGGAGACTTCAAAAACTAGAAAAAATGAAATTTTGTGAAGGAGGGAAAGTTATTTTTTTATCCCCAAAAGTTAAAGCGCTTTAACTTTTGGGAGCTATCTACTGCTATAAGGAGGGGACCCCTTAGTGAAGTTAACAAAGGAAAGCCGCCGTCAGGGAAGGCTGTTCTATTTTTTTATTTCCCCTTGGCTGATTGGATTTATCGTCTTTGCTTTATTCCCGGTTCTGGCTTCACTGTATTACAGCTTTACGGAGTATGACATTATTCATGCCCCCGATTTTATCGGCCTGGGCAATTATACAGAACTCTTTCAGGATGAACAGTTTTGGAATTCCATTCGTGTGACATTGAAGTACACGTTCATTAGTGTACCGCTAACCCTGCTAATGTCGCTGGGGTTCGCCATGCTAATTAATCAGAAAGTACCGTTTCGCGGCTTTTTTCGGACAGCCATGTACTTTCCAAGCATGATTTCCGGCGTTTCGATGGCATTGCTTTGGTTCTGGGTGTTCAACCCGCAAGCCGGATTGTTCAATTATATCCTGTCGATCTTCGGGGTCGAACCCATCCATTGGTTTCTGGATGAGAAATATGCGATGTGGGCGCTCATTATTATGTCGTTCTGGGGCGTCGGCGCGGGCATGCTTATTTTCCTGGCGGGTCTTCAAGGGGTTCCGGCCAGCTTGGTTGAAGCGGCGAAATTGGATGGCGCAGGCAGATTGCGCACGTTCTGGAATGTGACTCTCCCGCTCATTTCCCCGGTATTCCTGTTCCAGCTCATTATGGGACTGATCGAATCATTCCAGGTCTTTACACAGGCCTATACGATTACGCAAGGCGGTCCAAATTATTCAACCTGGTTCTATGTCTATAACATTTATATTAACGCGTTCAAGAACTTCCGTTACGGATACGCATCGGCGATGTCATGGATATTGCTCGCTGCCGTTATGCTGGTTACCTTCTTCATCATGAAGATGTCGAATCGTTATGTGTATTATGAGGGAGGGAAGGACTGATGAAGGCGAAAAAATACGATTTTGTTCCGCTGATCGGTTTTTTAGTTTTGTTGGTGATTACAGTTGCGATGCTGCTGCCATTCGGCTTCATGATTTCGACTTCGCTCAAGACCACGAAGGAGATGCTGCTGTTTCCCCCTTCCATCATTCCCGAGCATTTCGCATGGGAGAACTTCAGAGAGCTGTTTGTGAACGAGGAGATCAAGTTCGGTATGCAATACAAAAACAGCTTGATTGTTGGTATTGCAACCGTTATCGGTACCGTGTTCTCTTCTTCCTTCGTAGCCTTTGGCTTCGCGAGGTATCGAACCAGGGGGAGCGGACTTATGTTTTCACTTGTGTTATGCACACTGATGCTTCCGTATCCGGCAATCATGATTCCGCAGTTTCTCCTATTCACGAAGCTGGGGCTGCATGACTCGCTACTTCCGCTTATTTTACCGTCCTTTTTTGGCTCGGCATATATGATCTTCCTGATGCGCCAGTTCTTTGCAGGGATGCCGGAAGAGATATACGATGCGGGACGCATCGACGGATGCTCCGAATTCCGGCTTTACTGGAACCTGACCCTTCCTGTATCCGGACCGGTACTTGCCACAGTCGCCATCTTTTCGTTTATTTGGAGCTGGAATGACTTGCTTGCACCTGTCCTGTATCTGGATTCACAAGAAAACTTTACACTTCCGATCGGGATGGCTTCCATGCTGTCCTCGAAGTTCAGAATCGCACCGTGGAATTTGATGATGGCCGCCTCGATTCTGTCCGTGCTTCCGATTCTCACACTGTTTGCCTTTGCGCAGAAACGATTCGTGCAAGGCATCGTGCTTACGGGCATCAAGTAGTCTTTCACATATATCGCATAACGAAAATATGAGGGGGTATTTGTAATGCTGCATAAGAAAGGCAAGCTCGTATTCATTTTATTCATGGTGTTTGTGCTCGTTATTGCAGGTTGTTCGAGCGGTGATGGTAAAGAAGGAAAGGAAGGAGGGCAGGTGACGATCACGCACTATACGATCGATTCACCGGACCGCACTTTCGTGGAGAAGCTTGTGCCGGAATTTGAAGCAAGTCATCCGGGCATTAAAGTGAAGGTGACGAAGGCTCCGTACGAGCAGTTCGACTCCAAGCTGCAATCATCCATTGCTGCGAAGAACAGTCCTGATGTTACGTCACACTGGGGATACGGCGGATTTATGGAATACTATAATAAAGGGATGCTGCTGGATCTGACGCCATATCTCGGCGACTTCAAAGCATCTGACTACAGTATTCCGGAAGATGTGATGGACATTTATAAAGTGGATGGCAAATCGTATGGTATTCCACTCAACAGCTATGTCACGGTTATGCTTTATAATAAGGATCTATTCGACAAAGCGGGCCTTCCGTATCCTCCTTCCGATTATGAGGATAAAAGCTGGACTTTCGACAAAATGCTCGAATATGCGAAAAAGCTGACGGTGGACTCCAAAGACTTGAACGAAGCGCAATACGGCGTTGACTTCGGCTTTGGCGAGCGCGATCAGCGTCCGCAGTACTTCGGCGGTAACGTATACTCCGAGGATACTTGGAATAACGGCGGGAAGCCTTCCGAAATCAATCTGACCAAACCTGAAGTGGTTGAAGCATATAAAAAAGTTTATGGATTGATTTATGACGAGAAAGTGTCGCCGACACCAGCCTTCTCGAAGTCGGTCTCCGGCCAGTTCGGTGATCCATTCCTTTCCGGCAAAATCGCGATGTCTGTCGTCGGCTCCTGGAGCCTTGCGGCTTCCAGTGATTTCAGCTTCAACGTCGGCGTAGCGGCCGTTCCGCAAGGACCAAACAAGGATGTAAGAAGCGTGCTGTACGTCGATCCGCTCTTTATTTTGAAAGACTCGAAGCATCCAAAAGAAGCTATGGAGTGGATCAAGTTCCTGATAACGAAGGATATTCAGGAAAAATCGATCGAGCTAAGCGGCGGAAACCCACCGGTCAATCAGGCTGCGGCCGAGAAATACTATAATAATTTTGAAGGAATCGATCCGGAGCAAATCAAGCAGGTGTTCGACGGCGCGTACAAATACGGCTTCGAATCGTACAATCACTTGATCTCCAACTACTCGCAAATCAACGAGCTGTTCATCAACGAGCTGGCAAGCGTCGAAAATGGCGACCAGAAGGTCGAAGACGCGCTGCCTGTAATTGAAGAAAAACTGAAAACGTTGCTTGAACGACTGAATAAATAATAAGATATTCGTAAACAAGTTTTTAGGGAGCTATATGATGAAGATCAGTATCTATGATGTTGCTAAAAAATCGGGATTGTCGGTTGTAACCGTCTCTAGAGTATTGAACAATTCGTCTTCGGTCCGTCAGAAGAACAAGGAAAAGGTGCTGCAAGCTATGAAGGAGCTCGATTACCATCCGAATGCCGCCGCTAGAAGTCTGGCAAGAGGCAAGACGGGGATTATTGGGCTGACGCTGACGACACTGCACGATTCGTTCTTTGATGCAGTCGTAAACGAAATTAACAGCAAAGTGACGGAATACGGATATTATTTGGCCTTATCGGTTTCAAAGAGCTATGCAGATACGGCTAATCGCCCTTTATTCGAGGAGGATCGTGTGGATGGTGTGATTTTGTTGTCGCTCTCCCCGCAAGATGAGGACGATTATATTAACGATTTGGTGAAAAAGAATATTCCGTTCATTATGATCGACAACTCGAAGAGTCATCCATTCGTAACGTCCATCATTGTCGACAATTATAGGGGCGGCTACGAGGCGACGAAGCATCTGATCGATCTGGGACATACAGAGATTGCTCACATTGCAGGTCCGGAACACTATTTGAGCAGCCGGGAGCGGGAACGCGGCTATTTGGCAGCGCTTGCTGATGCCGGATTGAAGCCTTGCCGGATCGAGCGGGGAAACTTCGAGATTCCCTCCGGCTACCGGATTGCTATGGATTGGATTGCGGCAGGACAGCTTCCGCCGGCTATCTTTGCGGCGGACGATTACATTGCGCTTGGCGTCATGGATGCCTGCTTGAATGAAGGCATACGTATCCCGAGTGATGTATCTATCGTCGGCTTCGATGATCAAGTGCTGGCGTCGGAATTTCGTCCGATGCTGACGACCATTCGGCAGCCGGCTGACAAAATTGCGGCGATGGGCGTCGAGCAGTTGCTTGCTGCGATTAACAATACAAGTACAGGTAACGTGAAGATACAGATCGAGCCGGAGCTCATTGTACGAGAATCAACTGCACCTGGTAAATCAAAACGATAGACCAATGAAGAGAGGCAGGGATTTAACAATATGGAGATCTGTTCTGGTTCAGGTCGTCGTTATGGAATAACACTGTTAGTGCTTGCAACGCTGCTGTTCAGCCTGGTTCCCGCAAATGCTCTCGCTGCGGGGACTACTTCCGGCTCTGACAAGACGTTAAGACCATTTCCGCAACATATGAAATATACTACTGGTTCGATCAAACCAAATCATGTTACACAGGAGCAAATGGATAAAGAGGTCAAGCTGCTTTATGATCAATACAAGAAGAAGTATATAAAGGCAAATCCTTATGATAAGAGTCAGTATTATGTCTGGTACAACGATGGAGGCTGGAATGGGGATGCGATCACAGTATCCGAGGCTCATGGATATGGGATGATGATCACCGCTCTAATGGCTGGCCACGATAAAGAAGCGAAAGACTTGTTCGACGGGATGTACCGTTATTTTCGAGCTCATCCGAGCGCGTTACATCCCGATTTGATGGCATGGCAGCAGGCGGATCGGGACGGAGCAATCTACAATGTCAACGGAACCGATTCCGCGATTGACGGCGATATGGACATTGCGTACTCGCTGCTGTTGGCCGATAAGCAATGGGGGAGTGCCGGAAAGATTAATTATCGGGCGGAAGCGATAAAGGTTATCCGTGCGATCCTCGAGAGCGAGGTTCATCCGGATCACTTCCATTTGCAATTGGGCGATTGGGTGCCGGGTTCGAAGGGAGGTCCCGATTTCAAAAATGCGACCCGCCCCTCGGATTTCATGCTCCAGCATATGAAGGAGTTCTATAAAGCAACCGGCGATGAACGCTGGCTGAAGGTGATCGAGAAGACGTATGGAATTGTAAATAGTGTGGTTTCGACGTACAGTCCTTCGACCGGCTTGCTCCCGGACTTCCTGTACCTGGATGAGAAAGATGGAACCTACAAGCCTGTGTCAGAATTTACTTGGAATACTGAGAGCGGTTACTTCCTGGAGTCCGAGTTTGACGGAGCATATAATTACAATTCTTGCCGGACGCCTTGGCGTATCGGGACCGACTTTTTACTGACAGGAGACAAAGGCGCACTGAAGCAATTGACCACACTCAATCAATTTGTCACTAGTAAGCATGACGAACCCGGCCAAATCTGGTCAGGGTATTCGCTTGACGGCAAGACGAAACTGAGTGAATGGGACGGCGGGCTCGACTTTACGGCTCCAATGATGGTCAGCGCGATGGTCGACAGCAGTAATCAGCAATGGCTTAACGATCTGTGGGATTATCATACGGATGCCGTCAATCCGACGGAAGTGGAGTGGAGCTATTACTACGGCAATTCGATCCGGTTGCTCAGCATGATTGTCGTGTCGGGGAATTGGTGGTCTCCAACCGGAGTTGCCTCCGCAGATATTGCTGGGCATGAGGCGGAAAAGGTAATTGTTGACAGCTTGTTAAAGGGAACTTTTAATGGTTACCCGAATGGTAAGTTTAAGCCGGATGAAGCGATTAGTCGGGCGGAATTTGCCGTTGCCCTTGATCAATGGCTAGGGCTTGAAGCGGCAGGGGAGTTCGAACTGCCGTATCTGGATGCTGCAACAATCCAACCTTGGGCATTACCTGCGGTTTCTCGGCTAGTACAGGCAGGTATACTGGGGAATGAATCAGAAAGTGACAGCTTCAAGCCTAAAGAGCAAATAAGTAGAGGTGAAGTAACTGTTTTGTTGGCGAAGGCAAAGAAGCTTACTTCGGTGGATGATGTAGAGGCTGGTGTTGATGAGGCCGCCTCAATCACGCGGGCTGAGGTAGCAGTGCTGCTTGCTTCGAAATCTGATGCTCCTTAACTTGTAAGGTAAAGTAGAGCAGACAGGCATGATCTTATTGTTAAGAGTAAAAGCGCAAACTGCGAGGGGATTCTCCCTCAGTTTGCGCTTTATTATATTTGGCGCCTATCTCCTAAATAAAAAAAGAAGCAGTTCCTTATTGGGAACTACTTCTTGCCGACCTGACTTATAAGTCTACCTCTTTGATAAATTCTAAAGTTTCAGTATTTATTAACACGTCAGTTTCATCCAAGGTACTTGGATCCGTTACTCTCGCCCGAACAATCCGGTCTCCCAATCTGGATACAGAGCTTATTTTACGGTCTTCGCCGATCAGCTCTTCTCCTTTTGTAGAAATCAACTTGTAGTATTCGTTCCCCTTTTCCCAATGGGGTTCGTTGTAATACAATGCTTCTTCTAATTGAATACCGACTACATTCTTATCCGTAATAGGGGTTCCTTTTAAATCATAGAAGTTCCAAGCACTTTCTTCACCGCTAGAGCTTCTTGAAACAATAATGTCATCCTGGATGAGGAAATTCCCGCCATCAAAAATAACTTCTCCATTCAAATTCATAATTTTATGATTAACAATAAATTGATTGGAATCGGCTAAAACTTTAGGTGTGTACAACTTCAAGTCAGTTGAGGATAGCTCACCGGCTTCTTCCTCTAATTCATCTTCTGAGATCGGATAAGGGAATTCTCTGACTAACTCGCCTTGTAATGTAAACACCTTAATTTTATTGTCGATGATGATGACAACTTGATCACCAATAACTTCATAATATTTATAAAAGTCGTCGGACACTTCATTAAGAGCAAGAATGAAATCTATAGCGAATAATTGACCGTCTTTGTTATAAATACCTTTGCTCGTTTTCAAGTACCCGTTCTTGAAGCTATCGATGTAGACAGAATCATCCTCAGAATCTTGTCCTTCCGTATGTTTAGAAATTTCAAATAGCTCGTTTCCTTCTTTATCAATAGCGATCGTGCGTGAATTTTGCAAATCGTCGCGATCTTCCTCGATGGTTTCTACAATGGCAACTCCATCGGAGAATTGGTTTACGGAGCGGTACTGCGGCTTAATGACCCATTCACCCTTGGTATTCATATACCCCCATAGCAAACCATCGTCTTCTCGGGGACGGTCGTCCTGAACGGATAATGCAATTAACCCGTCTTGAATGATCGGCGCATGTTCACCTTCGTAAATGACAAGATCATACTCCGTTTGGGAGAACGAAGGATCGTACTGAATGCCCTTGATTTCATTTGTCGGTTGCAGCACCCAGGCATAGTTGCTGTCCATCATTGCATAATAAACATCGCCTTCACGACTTAATTCAAATAGGATAACGTCTTCATTTCGATATGTATGGAGTTGCTCGATTTCGAAACCTTGTTCAACAAGCCGCATTTTGGCTGTTTCTTCGTTTGCCGGTTCTCCGGTTTCTACATGACTTACCTCGCTTACTGGATTTTGTACAACCTCTTCCTTCTGCCCACATCCTGCGATCAATAAAAGAGCCACGGATATGGAGGCTAACACTTTACTTTTCATATGCTGTTCCTCTCCTGATGAGTATTTAAAATACTATAAAAATATATAACAATCATAAATTTTAGTAAATTGCATTTTAAATTTATAAATTTTGGAGCGTGGGAGCAATTTTGCTCTTACGCTTTTTTTCTATGAGTAACTAAAAAGTTTTTATCTCAAATTCTCAATAAGTAAATAAAAGAAAAGGAAAGTAAAAAGTGTTAAATTGTTTTGCCTAATATGGGGGTGCTATTATCTGGTCAGGCAAAGGGCGAGGTCTATTTTTATCAGAGGGGGAGATGAGAATAGCGGCACGTAAAATCAAAGGTTATAAGTGGGAGTACGTTGTTGGAGCAACCGTTTTATCCGTCATTATTATCATTGTTATTATGGGTTCCGTCTTGCCTGAATCGAACCGCCAAAACCATAGTATGGCCACGGTGGACGGTACTCCGATTCATGTCAACGAATTCCGTAGAGCCATTCAAGCCAACAAAGTCCAAATCACCGGAGAAATCCCGCTGGAGCTATTAAAGAAAAAAGCGTTGGAAGATTGTATTCGAATTAAGGTTCAGCAGATGATTGCAAAAGAGCAGGGAGTTCTGACGGATATTAGCTACGAAGGTTTTTTGAAAAGCTTAAAAATTGAAAATGACAGAAGGCAGAAAGCACTCCGTGAGCAGAAGGTCATTTTTGGGCCTGTCCGATATACAGAGAATGCTTATTTTGAATATGTGATGAGCAATGCGATGTTGAGCGTTACAAGAAATCTGGCTAAGAATGGCTGGAGTCCCGATGAGCAGCAGTCGAAACAGTTTTATGAAGCGAACAAAAGCCAGCTATATCAAGCGCCTGCGTCGGTTAAAGTGAAGCAAGTATCGATTTCCTTTCTGGATTCAAACCGGAATATCGATGAAGAACTCAAAGCCGGGGCGAAGCAAGCGATGGAGGCGGCTTTAACCCATATTTCTTCCGGAATTTCATTCGAACAGGCAGCAAGGGAAATGGGACAAAGTGTACAAGTTACGGAGCAGGAATATAAAATGGACAACTATGTCCATGTCTCCAGAAGCCCTGTCATTCAAGCCGCTCAGAATCTCAAACAGGGAGAAATTCGGGGAGTGATTGAAGAAAACGGCTCTTTTTATATCATCCAATGCCTTGAAAATGAAAAGTCTGGCTCAAGGGATCTGCCATTCGATCGGGTGAAGGACAGAGTTGTAAATGACTATATGGATCAGAAGTATAAGGAGTATGTTCTTAAACGCATATCCGATGCGGAGATTGTCTTAAATGAAGAAAAGTACCGGAAATTTGAAATGTAAAGCCTACAAGGCATTACATAATAAAAAATGAAGGGAACGATTTCATTGAGAAAACGCTTCAAGAAGATGGCTTGTATGATCCTGGTATTATCGATGTTTTGTTCATGGTTTACCGTTTCCCCAACAAGTGCAATGGATACGGGGAACACCTATTATGTCGACAGCGCTGGGGGGGATGATAATAATGATGGTTTGAGCGAAGCTACCCCCTGGAGATCGCTGGATAAGGTGAATGAGACCACCTTCGGCCCGGGTGACAAAATTTTGTTCAAGTCCGGGGAAAAATGGGACGGCAGACTATGGCCCAAAGGTTCAGGAGCAGAAGGCAACCCGATCGTAATTGATAAGTACGGCTCCGAAGACCCCGAGAACAAGCCGTTAATAGCGGGGGTTACCTCCGTAATGGAAGCCGTTTATTTGAGCAATCAGGAGTACTGGGAAATAAACAACCTGGAGGTAACCAACAGTTCGCCGCTTCCTTTTGATAGAAACTGGGAGAACGAGCGCGGTCAGCGCCGCGGCGTATATATTTTGAATGAGGAAGCAGGTATCCTGCATCATATTTATATTAGAAACATGAATATTCACGATGTCGACGGGTCCTATACGACACGTTCCGGGGGGATTATTTTCGACTCCGTCGGATCGAATACACCAAGCGCTTTTGATGACATCCTCATTGACGGCAACACGCTGACGGACGTAGACGCTTATGGCATTTATATCGGTTCCAATTGTATATTGCGATATGGTATGGGGGATTTGTGGCCTTGGGTTCCAAAGCCTTATGGACCATGGACGCCGTCCACAAATGTAAGGGTTTCCAACAATTCCGTGGTCAGAGCGGCAACGGGAGGGATCGCATGGAATGTAACGGATGGGGCGGTTGTCGAGCACAACACGGTACAAGAAGCCACCTATCTGGCAACGAATGCTTCGATCTGGTGGGCCTATGCGGACAATAATCTCGTTCAGTTCAACGAGTCTTTTGGATCTGTACACGGAGAAGAGGATGGGCATGGATTTGATGTAGACGCCGGTAATATCGGTTCTCTGGTTCAGTATAATTACAGCCACGATAACGCCGGCGGGTTTATGCTGTATGTAAACGATACGTACTGGACGCTCAACACGATCGTCAGATACAACATCAGTCAAAACGACCAAGGCAGCATATTCCGATATAGCGGATCGATTGATAATGTATATAACTACAACAATACGGTCTATGTGGGAGAATCCTCCGGCAATCCGGTTATGAGCGATTACTATGTAAAGGCTTCCGGCGAACCGCGCAACATTTATAACTATAATAATGCGTATTACAGTGCCGGGGATAAAGGCTGGAATTTAACCGGTCAAACCTTCGATTATAACGCCTATTTCGGGGGAAACACGACCGTAGAGTCCGATGCGCATAAGGTAACTGCCGAACCGAAATTCATCGCTCCCGGAACAGGGGGAGATGGTATGGATACCGTTGACGGATATAAGCTGCAAGAAGATTCTCCTTTGATTGGCGCAGGCATCCGCATAAGCGATGCGGGGGGACGGGATTATTTCGGCAATCCGCTATATAACGAAGCTCCTGATATCGGTGCTTACGAATATGAAGGAATCGTCCCACCAGCCGGCGAGATGCCTGATCCGATTGAAGTGGGTGAACTCCGGCCTATCGACAGCCCTAATGATAATCTGGCTCCTCAGGCGGTTGCAAGTACGAGCTTCACAACCTCGTCTTCACAGTCTGTGGCGAGCTTGAATGACAAATATTACGATACTGCATGGTCTTCGGAGGCTTCTCCAGGTTTTCCGAACTATATAACCCTGGATTTTGGCGGCAAAGCGATATCAGCCAATCAGCTAAAGTTAAATACAAGGTCCGGTAAAACATATGGAATTACGAGCTTTGATCTGGAATATGAAAATGGCCTTGATTGGGTTCCAATCAAGAAAGACATTCATCTGAATTGGAATTCGGACCAGGGTCTTGATGAGATGAAATCCGTAGAATTTCCGCTCACCAGGTTTACCAAAATCCGTTTGAAAGTTAATGAAGGGGCCGTACCGTCAGGGGCAATAGCAGTAAATGAGCTTGAGTTATATAACAAAGCTGAATTAAATACGGACATGGTCACCACGACCTTCCCTTCAGGAGATAACCCCATTGCGAATATTATCGACGGCAACATCAACTCAGCATGGGGAACACCTGGTACCTTGGATAAAGACCGCGACTTCCCAGGTTATATCACAATTAACTACAGCAATAATCCGATTACGCTCAACAAGCTCACTTTGTATACGCATTTTGGCAAAGATCAAGGGATTACAAACTTTGATGTGGAGTATTACGACGGCAGTGCCTGGAAGACGGCTCTATCTGACGCCAAAATCGAATGGAAACTCAGCGACAGCACCAGAGAGCCGCAATCAGTCACTTTCCCAACGGTTACTGCACAACAGCTTCGACTGAAGATTACGGGTGCAAACTTGACGTGGGACTGTATTGCGCTTACTGAGCTTGTTGCTGATTACATCCCGGATGTTACGACGCCAACAACGCCGACAACACCGACAACGCCAACATCCCCAACATCACCAGCACCAAAGCCGGGTCCAACGTCACCAACGCCAGCACCGGCGCCCGTGCCTTCTGTTACGAATGACGGCAGTACCACAACTGTAACGGTTGAAGTACAGGCATCGACCGATTCGGCAACCGGATCAGCCATAGCAAAGGTAGGGGCCACCACAATTACATCTTTGATTGAAAAATTGAAAAACGCTGAAGCCACCGGACAAAAACCGGTTTTGGAATTCAAGGTAAAGCTGGCGGGAGATGTCACAGCGGTTGAAATGCAAATTCCTACAGATGCCTTCAAGAAGATTGCTGAAGCCGCAAAGGCCGAGGTGAAAATCGACGCCGGAATTTGGACCCTTCTTTTTGATAAAAAAGCAGTTGATTCCATCAGTAATACGGTGTCAGCAGACCATATCAGCATTCTCGCTAAAAAGGTGGATACATCTTCCTTGAGCGCGGCAGTACGGGCAAAGCTAGGGAACAGGCCCGCCTTCAATTTTGCGATTCAGGGTGGAAGTACTCAAGTATTAAGCCTTGGCGGAGGAAGCGCACAGATTGGCATTCCGTATACGCCTGCATCTGGAGAAGAGCATAACTCTATTGTGGTTTACAGTATCGGGAGTAAAGGAAACCTAACCACCGCTATGGGTAAGTTTGACCCGGTAACAAGAACAATGAGTTTTGCGGTTCCGAGTCTTTCACAGTTTGCGGTAGGATATAATGAAGTGCATTTCAGCGATGTGGCAGCGAAGGACTGGTACAATGAGGCCGTTGGTTTCATGGCTGCACGAAATATTGTATCCGGTATAGGCGGGGACCGATTTGCTCCTAACAGCAGTGTGACTCGTGCCGACTTCCTTATCATGCTAATGAATACGTATGGTATCGAGTTAGATAGCAGTATCCAGAACAACTTTGCCGATGCGGGTAGCAAATACTATACGGAATACCTTGGGACGGCAAAACACCTTGGCCTTGTATCCGGAGTGGGGAATAACCACTTTGAGCCGGAAGCCGCGATCAGCCGGCAGGATATGTTTGTGATTTTATATCAGGCGTTAAAGACTCTCGGTAAACTGCCAACGGATAGGAATGGAAAGAGTCTGGAAGGCTATAAGGATGCCGGGGATGCGGCAGATTATGCCAGAGATGCTATCAAGCTGTTCGTCGAGACCGGAGTTATTACAGGAGACGGAACAAACCTGGCTCCAAAAGCCACCTCTACAAGAGGAGAAACGGCACAGATCTTGTTTAATCTGCTTCGCTAGATGATAGGATGCTCCCCTTTGAGTAGACGGGTTTAAAATAAACCGACTACTTGGAGGGGAGCATTACTTTTACTCTGTTATGCATAAGGCAGTTGAATCGTAAACCGTGTCCCTTGATTTTCCAGACTCTCAACCTTAATTGTTCCTTGATGGGATACAATATATTGTTTGGCAATGGCAAGACCCAGTCCGCTCCCTCCACGCTCTCTTGAACGAGCCTCATCGGTACGGTAAAAGCGGTCAAATAGATGCGGCAAATGTTCGGCGGCAATGCCGATTCCGTTATCCTCCACGATCATGGTCAGCATTTGATCGTCCCTGTTCAGCATTCGAAACCATACATCTCCTTGATTGGGGGTATAGCGAATGGCGTTGGTAAGCATATTCAACAAAACCTGTCGGATACGGTTTGGATCTACAAGCAGGTTTGTTTGTTGTGTTAAAACCTCTAGATGAATCTCAATATCTTTTTCATCCGCAATAGGCTCTAGGGCTGTACACAGTTGTTTTGCCAAATCTCCCATGTCCGTCAGCACTTTGTTCAATTGCAGCTGTCCTGCTTCCGCAATGGATAACGTTCTTAATTCCTCGACTAACCGGTTCAGCCGAATGAGTTCATCTTGAAGCGGCAGCAGCATTTCAGGGGGAACCGGCTCATTGCGCTGCTGCAACTCATCCAGCGTTCCACCAATGATGGTGAGAGGCGTTCTAAGCTCGTGGGCGATATCCGCACTCATATTGCTGCGCAGCTTTTCCGCCTTTTGCAGTTCCGTCGACATCTGATTGAATGCACTGGCAATTCGGCCATATTCATCCTGCGCTTTTACATCGGCCTGTACGCCAAGCTCTCCCTGGCCTAACCGTTCAATGGATGGGAGAAGCTCCCTTAACGGGGATGCAAGCCATTTCGATAATTGATAAGCAATAATAAGTGCAATCAACAGAAGCAACAAACCGCTGACACTTATGACAATAACAACGGATATCGGAATGCCGATCAAGATTTTATTGAAATTTGCGATTTCCGAGTCGTAGTAATAAAAATAACCCGCGGATTTCCCCTGAACAAGAATACTTTTCTTGACCCCAAGGCTGGTTACCAATTTCATCGGCAAATCACCTTGCTTCAGGATCACCTGATTCTGATTGTTCATTACGAGGATGGAGGAGCTATCCTGATTATCGGATAGAGGCAAATCAGCAGGTCCGATTTCTTCCCATGATTGATTGTGGCTAAAATAATAATCCGCTAACCCCGAGGCAAGATGAGACACCTCACTTCCTCTTGCTTCCTGGATGACGGCTTCAATTGAGCGGGACACAATCAAGTGTGTCAGCAGCACAAATATGACGCTAATCCCAACAATAGCCGAAGCCATTGTCACAAATATTTTTAGATGAAATCTCACGATTCGCCTCCAAATCGGTAACCGAATCCATAAACGGTTTGGATGTATTTAGGATTGGCTGCATCATCCTCGATCTTTTTCCGCAATCGGCTAATATGAGCGTCCACAGTCCGCTCCACATTGATGAAGTCATCGTCCAACGCAGCATTCAATAATTGCAACCGGCTGTATACAATACCGGGTTTGGCGGCCAGTGTAAGCAAAAGCTTGAATTCCGTGGGTGTCATTTCTACTTCTACCCCTTGCTTCCACACTCGATACTGTGAGCCTGATATAACTAAATCCCCTCTGACCCAATGTTCCTCCGCTAACGGACTGTCATTCAATCTGCGAAGAACTGCACGAATACGTGCTAAAAGTTCTCTTAGGGAAAACGGTTTGACGATATAATCATCCGCCCCCGATTCGAGACCGATGATCTTGTCAACTTCATCCGATTTGGCCGTAACCATAATAATGCCGACCTTGCTGTTCTTGCGCAATTCGCGGCATACATCAAGACCGTTCATCCCGGGCATCATCCAATCCAGTACGACCACTGCCGGCTTTATTTGCTTCGCTTTGGCAAGCGCCTCGATTCCTGTATGTGCCGTTGCAATAAGGAAGCCTTCCCTCTGTAAAAAGGAACTCATGAAATCAAGGACCTTTTCCTCATCATCCACCAATAAAATAGTTTCAGCCATAATCTCAACTCCCTCCAGTAGGGCTCTAATGTTAGTATAACCTGGGATTTTGGAACTTCTCAAAAGTTAAAACAATCGAATAAGTTCGCAACAAGATTACAACATTTCTTCGTTATAGTGAGTTCAACCCCGATCCCAATTCACTGAAACGGAGTGGTAGAAATGAGTACTAAAGATATTTTGAAAGAAAACAAGCTTCTGATAATAGGGTTAGGTGCGTTGGCGCTTGTCAGGCCTGTGATGAAAATGACCGGTGTCATGGACTTGATTGGTCAGCAATTCGGCAGCATTCTGATGACCATTCTGATTTCCTTAGCTTGGCTGGTTATCGTATGGGCGAAGCGGGTTACCCACCCCGTTGCCATCCTGGTTGGTGCGGGCTTGAGTTACGCGTTGTTCGCTATTCTTCTGAGCGGAATCGCATCTCCCATTATCGATGGGAAACTGCAAGGGCCGTTGACGAACCCGCTTGCCCTCGTCAGCGTCTTTGTAACAAATGCGATATGGGGCTTGCTCGTAGGCTTTATCGCCAAAGCATTTAACCGCAAAGGGAGTTAAAGAGAGAATGATTTCTCAATAGTATGCGGCTTGGAAAAGAAAGAAGGGTTCAAGAATCGTATCAGATTCTTGAACCCTTCTGCTGTATTCTAGTAACGATCAATGGTGGTATTATTTCTTGCCGTTGCTTTGGGAGTCCACGGCATGCAGCTTGGCAATCAGCTTGTCGCCTTCGACATCCAGATTCGGAAGCAACCGGTCCAGCCATTTCGGAAGCCACCAGGCTTTGTCGCCAAAGACTGACATTACGGCTGGAACGAGCGTCATGCGGATGATGAAAGCATCGATCAGGATACCGAATGCCAGGGCGAACCCGATCTGCTTGATCATAGCGTCAGGTGCGAAAATAAAGCCGGCAAACACGGAAACCATGATAATGCCTGCGGCCAGCACGACACGGCTGGCAAGATCATAGCCGTGAACAACGCTTTCGTTGCCATGACGTCCGTGCACATAAGCCTCGCGCATGGAACTGACCAGGAATACTTGATAATCCATGGCCAGTCCGTACAGAATACCGGTGACCAGAATTGGCATAAAGCTGAGCAGCGGTCCTCCCGTGTCAAAGCCGAAGAGGGAGTGCAGCCATCCCCACTGGTAGACGGCCGTAGTCAGGCCGAAAGTGGCGAGGACGCTGAGGATAAAGCCGACCGTCGCTTTGATCGGAACGATGATCGATCGGAAAACGAGAAGCAGGATGATCAGCGACAGAATCACGATGATGCCAATATATACAGGGAATGCTTCGGAAAGCTTGGATGACATATCGATGTTGATGGCCGTGAAGCCGGTCACACCAAGCTTAACATTGCTTGCCGATGCGAAGCTGGAATCGGGATCGCGCAGATCATGAACCAGATCTCTCGTTTCCGTATCGGTTGGGCCGGTTTTCGGGATCAGGCTGATAATGGCGATATCACCAGTCTCGTTGACTCCCATTGGAGTCACAAGCGTGACGTTATCATGCATTTGCAGTTCCTGAATCAATTTGCCCAGACTTTCCATCGAAATTTTATCGGACTCATTTTTCGGCTCGGCTACCAGCAGTAACGGACCGTTAAAGCCTTCCCCGAATCCTTTGGAGATGACGTCATAGCTTTGGCGTGCCGGGGTATCCAAGTTGGCCGAGGCCCCGGACGGAATACCAAGCTCCATTTTCGTTACCGGAATCGCTGCTGTTCCAAGCACCAGGACCACCAGAACAATAATGATCCAGCGGTATTTCACCGTAGCGTTTGCCCAGCGGTGCGAGAACCCGTGACGGGCTTTGTTTCCGGCGGCCGCGCTCTTGTTGCGGGCTTTGGTTGTGCAGATCCGTTCGCCGACCAGTCCCAGTAGGGCAGGCAGCAAGGTTAGCGCCAACAGGACGGTGATCAGAACGCTGACAGCGGCAACCAGAGCCATGGTCGACAAGAAGCCGATGCCGATAACCAGCATGCCGCAAAGTGCGATAATGACGGTCAGTCCGGCGAAAAATACAGCGCTGCCGGCAGTACCAACCGCCCGGCTTGCCGCTTCGCGAGCGCTTAATTTCTCATCGAGAATTAAACGGCGCTGTCTATTCACGATAAACAGCGAGTAGTCGATGCCGACCGCCAGGCCGATCATCACGGCAAGAATCGGAGTTATATCATTCATCTGGATGACGCTGGAGAGGGCAAACGCGCCTCCCACGCTGATCGCAACGCCGAGGAGCGCGGTGATCAGCGGCAGCCCGGCGGCAACAATCGAACCGAGCGTAATAAACAGCACAACTGCGGCTACGGCTACGCCGATCGCTTCCGTGGATCCGATGGATGGCGTACTCTTCAGCGAATCACTTGGAATGGCTGTGATTCCGGAGCCTGCTTGCTCAACTTCAGTAACGGCCTTGATGACGTTATCCGGTACGGAAGCAGGCAGCGATGTTTGCTGAACGGTAAACTGGAACTGGAACAGGGCGATATTGCCGTCTGCGGACAGCATGACGCCTGGAACAGGGACGCCATCCGCCATGAGCGGGCCGTAAGGAGCCGCTTGTCCGGCTGCAGCTGCTTGACCCGCCGCGTCTGCTTGGCCTGCTGTGGCGGCTTGATCGGCAGCTGCGGCTGACGGGTCTGCCGCGTTTGCCTGATCTGCTGCGTCCGTTGATGCAGCCGCGCCTTGACCGGCCGCGTCTGCTTGGCCTGCTGCGCCAGCTTGACCTGCGGCTGCAGCTTGAGCGGCGAGTTCCATAGGGTTAATGATGTAGTCCATGTTGTAGACATCATTGATAGCCTTCATGATCAAGGCTACACGTTCCGGCGTATCCAGACGTTCTCCGTCCGGAGCGGTAAAAGCGACGCTCGCCTGGCCGCCGGCAGCGGCAGGAAGCTCCTCAGCCAACATATCCAGCACTTTTTGCGATTCCGTGCCTTCGATTTTCATTTCGGAGCTGGATTGGATGCCATTGACGCCGAGTAGAGTGCCCACAACACCGAGAATGACGATCCAGGCCATGAGGAAATACCATGGTTTGGAATAAGCCGATTTTCCTAATCGGTAAAGAAATGTTGACATATGATTTCTCCTTTATCTCTCTGAGTTAGAAGCCGTTGCGTAAATAAGCAAACATGGAATTCAAATACTGATCGAACGATATCGCATCGGGGCGAACATCTTGTGATTCGCCCGGCAGAAGGACGTTCAATCGCCCGTCCAGAATAGGCACGAACGCTCCGTAGACGGCACCGGCAAGAAGATGGGTATACCCGTCGGCATAACGACCTTGGGAGAACTGTTCAAGCACTTCCTGGGCAGCGGTCTGCAGGCGTCGCAACACGTTGAGAATATAGGGCTCAAGCGTCGGATACTGATTCGCTAACGATACAAACTGTCTCAGTTTGAATAGAAACTCGGAAGTAAACTGCAGCTTCAGCAAGCTGTACAGCGCATCGAGCGGGGTCGCATCCGGAGGCAAGCCCGCAAACTGCAACTTCGCATCTTCATTGGAGGAACTGCCTATAAAATAGGCCGCTACCGCTTCCTCTTTACACGAAAAGTAGTTGGCAAAGGTTCTGCGGGAGTAGCCGGCCTGCCGAACGACGTCTTCGACGATGAATCCGTCCATGCCTCGTTCAAGCGCAAGCCTAAAGGAGGCCTCAGCCAAAGCATAGGCGGTGGCTTCCTTTTTTTTGTCGCGCAAATTGGTTGGCTTGGAGTCCAAGATCCATGCGCCCTCCTTTCTTGAATTCGATATATTAAATCTGAACTTTATTTACTATAATATATTATTGCCCAATGGGCAATGTTGCACAATGGGAAACCAAATATTTTAAAATGGGAATTCTTAATCTTACACAAGCCGTATCCTTCTAGATATAATGTTAAGAGGTGCGCTACCGCATCTCCCGGATTCTTCTATAGGAGTTGTTATCGATGATCATCAAATTCATTCGTTTACGTTAATGATAGGTACAGTATTGTAAGCTCGGCATTTTTTGAACAAGGATGCTTGGGTTTATTTAACTGTGCCTTTTTCATTTACTAATACGAATGAATGAGGTGTTCTTTGTGTTGTCCAAAAAAGGGAAGTTTACCGCCGCACGTCTTCTCTCAGAATATGAACATATTTTTATTTGCCCTATCTGTTTACATTCCATGCAGGTTGTAGATTTAAAGAGTTTAATTTGTTCCAACCGTCATTGCTTTGATCTGTCAAAGAAGGGATATGTAAACTTAACAACCCACGCTTTAAAGACTAAATATGATAAAAAACTGTTTGAAGCCCGAAAGACAATTAGTGACAAAGGCTTTTTTGAGCCTCTGATGACCCGGATTTGCGATAACATCCTAAGAGAGTTGAAACCATCCGGTCAAAGGATAACAATACTGGATGCCGGATGCGGCGAGGGCTCGCATTTATCCGATATTCAACACAAGATAATGGCTCAATCCGAATGTAATCTGTTAGGGATAGGCATGGATATTTCTAAAGAAGGCATCCATATGGCCTCGAATTTGTCTTCCAAAACCATCTGGTGCGTTGCCGATCTAGCAAAGCCGACGTTTG
Source organism: Paenibacillus sp. Marseille-P2973 (assembly GCF_018101095.1). Classification (NCBI taxonomy): domain Bacteria; kingdom Bacillati; phylum Bacillota; class Bacilli; order Caryophanales; family Paenibacillaceae; genus Paenibacillus; species Paenibacillus sp. Marseille-P2973. The sequence continues at coordinate 159,718 of NZ_JAGQEH010000007.1, read as the reverse complement.
CGGATAAACAATTCAACTTTATTCTAAATATTTTATCGCCATCTAACTATTCCGGCTTCCAGAGAATCCTTCAGGATCAGGGAATGGTAATAAAGGTGATTCCCGAAGCCCGCTACCTCCAAGAGTTGAGAGGGATATTCTATAAAAGCACGGATAGGGATATCTACTCCAATCAAAAAACGATGGAGCTGTTCAAACATCATTTTGATCTGGTTGATATTCAGCGTGTTCGATATGGTGTGAATATGGACCGTGAAGATATTAAACAATTGGTTCATATGACTCCATTGTCATGGGGGGCGACTGAAGAGTTAAAAGAGCATGCATGGAGTCGGATTAAGGGAGAAATCACTTTTGATTTTTCTATCTTGCTTGGCTCTCGATCACAAGAAGCAAACCGCCGATAAATCTGGTAGTATGGATTTTGGACAGACATTTTTGAAGGGGGAAATGAACATGGCGACGAGTTCCAACGGCAACGAAAAAGCGTTGTCTCCTGAACAGCATGATGGACTGCTTCAAACACTGAAGACACGGTTTGATAAAAATATGGACCGCCATCAAGAACTTGAATGGGCTGGTGTACAAGCCAAGCTCGAAGCTCAACCGGAAAAGTTATGGTCCCTTCATGAAATGGAGCGAACCGGCGGCGAGCCGGATGTCGTTGATCATGACAAGCAGACGGACGAGTACGTTTTTTGCGATTGTTCGGCGGAAAGCCCCAAGGGTCGTAGAAGCGTGTGTTACGACCGTGAAGCGCTGGAATCGCGGAAAGAGCATAAGCCACAAGATAGCGCGATAGACATGGCGGCTGCGATGGGTATCGAGCTTTTATCCGAAGAACAATACCGGGAGCTGCAGAAGCTTGGAAGCTTTGATTTGAAAAGCTCGAGCTGGGTGAAGACACCCGATAATATTAGAAAACTTGGCGGCGCCATCTTTTGTGATCGTCGCTATGATACGGTCTTTGTGTACCACAATGGAGCAGAATCTTATTATGCTGCCAGAGGGTTTCGCGGATTGCTAAGGGTCTAGATCCTGGCGGAGGCCGATGGACGCTTGCTTTTTTAATGACAAAATAGGATCGATAGGAACCGCCAATTTACTCGTAGGAGATGTCTGACGAACCATGATGAAGAAAGAAGTCGCACATATACGGAAGCAATTTAAGCTGGATCACGATTTAATGAATATTTTCGACATTCTCAATGTGTATATTATGAAGGACAGCAACGAGATCTATCATTGGGAACGCCTGCCGTTTGGCCTGGTTGACAGGGAGAAGCAGGAATTGCATATGGGCAATTTCAAGAAGCTGCTGACCGGGGAATTGGATCAAAAGCTGTTTGAATTAAAATTTCAAGAGGAAGCAGAAGATCCGACGCGAGTGCTTCTTCACCAAGGCTTAGTGACAGGGGACCCGGACGAATGGCAGGATCTGATGCTGCATTTGGTGGATAAAATGCTGGCTGACACCCGCTATGAAAAGGATACGGTAATCACTTTCGTTCGCGGACAGTACTATCGTCCGACCAAGGCCCGAAATGAAGAAGCCGAGGAAACCGGTAAGGACGAGATGTTTGCGCATCCGTTTATTTTATGCAGCGTGAATTCCACGGAGCAGCAACGTAAAACTCTCCTGTTTGACTATGTGGAGAGGGAGTTTAAGTACAATGTCATGGTAGATCCGATTATCAAGCTAAGCTCGCCGGAGCAGGGATTCTTTTACCCTAGCGTGACGGACAACAGTTCCGATGTGAATCGTATTCTCTATTGCACGGGGAGAGCGAATGATCCGGATCTGCATTTCATCGAGCAGGTTCTGAATGCCGAAAAGTCCATAACTGCGCAGGAAGAGAGAGTCTACTTCGAAGATATCGTGAAGGAAGTGGCAGGCGAGGAACTGGATGCGGCTACTCTCTCCAATGTGTATGAGGAAATCTACCAGGTGATCGAAACCCACGAGGAGGAAGAACCGCCGACGTTGGATTATAAAGATGTGGAACGCGTGCTGTCGGTAAGCGGAGTAGAGAACGTGACACCGGAAAAAGTGGAACGGGCGTTTCAAAATATCATCGACGATAAATACTATGAAATGAAGGCTAGCAGTGTTATGCCGAAATTCACTTCGAAATCGATCAAGATCGATACGAAGGTGGCCACGATTTCGATCAGCCCGCAAGATTTAAAGTATGTGAAACAAGTGAATTTTCAAGGCAGACGATGCCTCATGATTGAGGTCGACGAAGATGTTATGGTCGAAGGATTTACGCTCACCACAGAGACTTTATAGTAATAAGGGGGGCGCTGGGTGAGGACATGGAGAATCATGAGATCGTATCGGATAAAATCAAACAGGACAATTACAAAGTATTTGCTTTGCTTAGCCACTATTTAAATAACGCACCAGACTATATAGATAAAGAAGAAATGGATGAGGTCATAAACAGCGGCGTATCTTCGGAATATGCGTTTAAGCTGATCTTGGCTGCCGCGTTTGGGCTGGATGTGGTTGACAATGCGGGCGATAAGGAATTGTTCAACAAGTATTTTGACCGGATGATTCATAAACTGGATGCTAACGAATATTACGAGAACGCCTATTATAAGAACATCAAGATCCCGAGTATCAAAATCGGCAAGAGCGAATTGAAATATGAACAATACAAGCCTTTTGAAGGCTTTGTGTGCAATGATATCCTCCGAACGGAAGAGGGGCGGCAAATCCCTCAAATCGGATTTTTTGATACGGAATTCAGATTCCCGGCAGTGCTTGAAAATGATCGAATCTGGATGACGATTACGCCGAATGAAATCGAAACGATGAGGGAGCCGATCGATCAAGCGTTCGGTCATGTACTTACTTTTGGACTCGGGCTCGGCTATTATGCCTATATGGTTTCCGAAAAAGAGAACGTGGAGAGCGTTACGATTGTGGATCTGAATAAAGATGTGATCGAGCTGTTTCAAACACATGTGCTCCCGCAATTCAAGCATGCACATAAGATTAATGTCATCCAGGCAGAAGCTTTTGAGTTCGCCCAGGAACATCTGTCTAAGGAGAAATATGATTTCGTGTTCACCGATTTATGGCATGACGTTTCCGACGGCATGGAAATGTATTTGAAGATGAAAGAGATTGAGAAGCAAAGCTGTCCTGATACGGTATTTACGTATTGGATCGAAAAATCGATTTTGTGTTATTTGTAATTAATTGTGTGCATTATAGTGCATGTTTGAACATAACCACTCAAAGCCGTTCCTTGCTTAAGCAAGGGCGGCTTTTTCCATTTATAGAGCTGAGTTTGGATAAATTTCCTTACTCGTAATACTTCCGCCCTGTTCGTTTGCATATATGTAAGCGAAAATGTGATCAAGTGAATTTCGTTTTTAATTTGTTATGAGGAGTAGATTGAGATGGCTATTGTGCAATTCAGATCCACCAATCCGCAGTTTTCGTTTCTGATAAAGAAGAATCCGAACACCGGCATGATGCTTCGTTCGATCCGAAAGGGCATGGCGTATGGTTGGTATACGGATGAGCAATCGTACAACGTTTATTTTAAGGATGCAGACAATGAGGTCTCCTATAAGCAGCATGAACAGGAGGACTTCGAATATCTGAATGTCTCGAGGTACAACACGCCTTTGTTCCCGCTGAATGCAATTAATGAATTTTTCTCTGCGCCTCTAAAGGCGCAGGATGAAAGGGACGTAGAAGGTTACGAGCATACGTTTTTCATTAATATGATACATATCGAGCTGGTCCGGTACATCGAGTTTTTTGAAAAGCACCTCCATGATTTCACTTTTGAAATCACGCATCAGGCACATAAGAGCTACTCCCTCACCGTTACGACACAGAAGAGCCTGTATCAGCTGCTGCATACCGTCAGTGTATTATGCTTATTTCTCTCGATGTTCGGAAACGAGTATATCGATATCTCGGACAGCATTCTGGATAAGTACATCAGAAGTATAAATGTAATGGATGCGCCATTTTATATTCGAAGCCTCTTTGTGCGGAATTTCCTGTCCAGCAGGGACCGGTTTCAGAAGTACAAAGGGGAGCTTGAAAAAACGGAACGCTATAAGATTCAATTCGCCTATGGGGGTACTGCTCTCCAGAGGAGAAATTATATCGGCAGCTTGCTCGCTTTTGACAAATCAATTTTGGATGTGGGCTGCGGGGAGGGATTTTATGCGATCTCTTTTGCAGCGAAAATAGAGAACAGCTACTACGCGGTTGATATCAATGAGGAGCTGCTGGAGAAGGTAAAGCGTAAAGCGGAGGCCAAGGAGATCGATAACATTGTCACCTTCGGCTCGATCGATCAGTTCCTGGAAAGCTATAACGGAGAGCTGGCGGATGTGATTTTGACAGAGGTCGTCGAACATATGAGCCAGGAGGAGGCTGGGCAACTTATTCGGCAAATTTGTACGCAGGTCGATTTTGACAAATTCATTATTACAACGCCGAACGCCGACTTTAACCGCTACTATGAGCTGAGCGGCTTCCGGCATGACGACCACAAATGGGAGATGGGCGAAGAGATGTTCCAACGCTGGATGCGTGATGTGATTAAGGAAACGGATCTGCAGGCCGAATTTGTGGCTGTCGGAGACGGAGTCAACGATATAAAGACGACGCAAGGCGTCATTCTTACCAAAAGGAGGGGCTGAGCGATGGACATCCAAAGTAAGATTCATACGGTTTTTATGCTGGTTGGGTCGACGGAATGTGGGAAAACGACGTTTGCCAAAAATGTACTGATTCCCGGGCTGTGTTTTGAGGAGAATAGTCGGAACTTCAGGACGAACATCCAATACTTGTCTTCCGATCAAATTCGGCAAGAGGTCCTTGGATATGAATACGATAAATATGAACAAGTCATGCTTGAAGCAAGTGAACAAGCTTTCCATTTGTTGTTTGAAAGACTGAAGATGGCGACGTCTTTTCCGATTAATGCGGAGTTTGTAATTGTAGATACAACAGGGTTATCCGAGGATTTTCGGGCAAAGGTGAAGGAGATTACCATTCAAAACAACTATAACCTCGAGGTCATTGTCTTTGATTATCGTAAACGGGACGATTATTATGCATCGGAGCGCTCAAAGAAGCTGATCACGAATCACATTAACCGGCTGAGGAAGGAAGTCCTGGGAGCGTTACCCCGCGAGGGCTACAGCAAAATCCATAGAGTGCGTGCAAAAGACTTTTATGTTGGAGAAGAGGGGAAAGCGAATCCTGAATACAAAATCATTGTTGAGGATATGAATGCTTACTTGGCGACCATTCTTCCTCAGGAACAGCAGTATATCATCATCGGCGATGTCCATGAATGTGTAGACGATTTGAAAGGGTTGCTGCTTGATCACGGATATAAAATTGAGGCGGGCAGACTGATTGCGACAGACAGGCTGAAGCAAACTAAGCTGATTTTGGTTGGGGACTGGATTGACAAAGGCAAACAAACGAAGGAAATTATCACTTTTCTCTATGACAACCGGGAGTATTTTTACTTCGTACTTGGGAACCATGAGAATTTCGTCGACAAATATATGAAGGGTGAAATTAAGGGTGTTGACCAGGAGCTGCTGCACACGTACTTTGATTCAACGCAGGTCTTAAAGAACGATGCCCAACTAATGGGGGAATTTCAGCACCTCGTAACGATGTCGAAGCCATTTTACCGTTATATAGGGGCTAAGGGGCCGTCATTCTATGTTACTCACGCCCCGTGCAGGAACAAGTACATCGGGAAGCTGGATACGAATTCCGCCAGGCACCAAAGAAATTTCCGGATTGACCGGGAAGCTCCGTTTGAGGAGCAGCTTGCTTTTCTGCAGGAGGAAGCCGTCAAAAATCATCCATTCCACATATTCGGGCATATCGCGGCCAAGCAACCTTTCCGGATCGGGAATAAAGTCCATATTGATACGGGCAGTGTGCATGGCAATCAGCTAACTTCCGTAAGCATCTCGTATAAACCGTTTATAAAGTCGCGGAAATCCCGCCAGGCGGTTGCTTCCGAGGAATTGCAAATTCTATTCAAGGGAGAGCGGAAAGTATCTATTCAAGACCTCGGAGAGGATGACATTCGCAGACTCCGTTACTGCTCGCGTAATAGAATCAACTTTATTTCGGGTACCATGTCCCCGGCGGACAAGAATAACGAGACGAATGAACTTGAGTCCTTAAAGCGTGGCCTCGAATATTTCAGGGATCGCGGAGTTGGGCAAGTTGTTCTGCAACCCAAATATATGGGTTCAAGATGCAATGTTTATTTGCATAAGGAGCTGGGGCAGTGTTTTGCTGTCAGCCGTAACGGCTATAAGATCAATCATGTAGATTTATCGGAAATTTACGGGAAGCTGCAGTCTAAATTCGGCGCTTACATGGAAGAACGGAACATTCAGATGCTGATTCTGGACGGGGAGCTGCTTCCGTGGAAGGCACTGGGCGAAGGACTTATCGAAAAGCAGTTCAAGCCCATTGAAAAAGCGCTGGAAACGGAGCTTGAATATTTGCGGCAAAACGGCTTTGAGGAAGCCTTCAACAAGCTTATTGCCGAATATGCAGGAAGCGGGTTTGAAAAGGATCAGCAGCATACCACAAAGTCCGCGTTAAGTGAAAAGTACGGCGCGAGTGTATATCAAAGCTATAAACATGTCCATGAGATTCGGGAAACCTATGTTTCTTTGTCGCAACATATGGAGGCTTATCAAACATATAAAAGACAGTTGGAACTGTATGCGGATGACGAATCCATGGAATATAAGCCGTTTTCCCTGTTGAAAGTCGTGTATGAAGACGGAAAAGAAGAGCTACCAGGATGGAAGACCTCCGAGATGTACACTTTTTTGTCAGAGGATGAGGCCGTTATGTTGGATCTGTCCGATCCCGATTGCCTGGAGGCGGCAGAACGCTTCTTCTCTAAACTTACGACGGAGAACCATATGGAGGGAATCGTGATCAAGCCGGAACTATGGAACGGAAAAACCGTGCCTTATATGAAGGTGAGAAATCCAGACTATTTGTCCATCATTTACGGGTATGACTACAAGTTCCGTCATAAATACCGTAAACTGCTCAAACAGAAAAATGTGAATCAAAAGCTTCGGACCTCGCTAAACGAGTACCGGCTTGGGATGACCATGCTGGCGGTGCCATTTGAGGAAATCACCCCTGAACATAAGGGATATCAAGAGATAGCCGCTAATCTACTATTTGAGGTGGCCCAAGAGCGTGAGATTGATCCACGGTTATAAATATTGAAAAAAGGTTCAGGTGACGGACTTTTAAGTCCGACGCCTGAGCTTTTTTAATTCAGGATCTTACGAAGTCAGCTCTTCATCCGACATAATGTGCTGATACCGCTCCAATGCCTTCGTCGATGATTCCAGCATCCGCTTCTTTAAATAATCACCCTCCACTACCCGGACCCGTTTCCCGAGAAAACGAATCTTGGAGAGCAAATACTCCATTTCATCCCCAAGTAAAGAAACCCTGATTTGATAGGTATCTTTTTCTTCATCGTACGCCACGCTTTTTTCGAAGCTGGAGAAGGCGTAAAGAATGCGGGACAGCTCTTCGTTATAAACACGGACAATTTCGATGGTTGCTTCGCATTTGCGCGAATCCAGCGTGTTTCCGATTGTTTTCAGAATGTTCTCCGCTGCTGACGGCTCGATAGGTTCTGGCAGGACAGAATGAATTTTATTCAGCCTGGTGCTCATGAGGGAGCGATGCCGTGTATGATACCAGAGCAAGTACCACTCCCGTTTGACCATCGAGTACTCCAGTTTATAAGGAAACCCGGAATGGTCGGTCTTCACCCGGCCCCCCTTGATTTCATACGTGATGCGGATGCCTGTTTTATTCATGATGAGACGGCGTAAAGGCCTCAGGAGTGGATGGTAGACCTGTTTTTCCATGGTGCGGGCTTTTTCGATCAAATGGTGGGATATGTCCATAACCTGATCCGGCTCAAGAGCGGAGCGCAGCTTATCCAACGTGTCCGCCGTGAAAGCTTCCGCCGCCGCGGGATGCTCGAGCATCGTCTTCAGCCAGGCCCGTTCATGCGAGGTGACCATGAAGGTGCCGGAGTCCTCCAAGCGGGAAATGATCTGGTGATTGAATATTTTCTCAAACAGATTCATAGTATGCCTGAATCTCCTTCCATTCGTCTATCATTTGGCGGCGCAGCGAAACGGGTTCCAAAACCTCGCAGCTGGAGCCGAAACTGCGCAACCACGGCTTGATCTCGGTAGTCCCGTTTACGGTGATTTCATAAATAAAGCAATGCTCATCTTCATACACAATCTGTCCCCATTGTCCCTGCAGAATGACCCTCTCTTTGACGAAGTTCGGTTCAGAGCCTCCCGGATTATAGAAACGAACGCGTACCTTCACAGGCCGTCCGGTATCGATCAACCAGCTATATCTGATTTTCTCGGCGAGTTCATGTTGCTTTTCCGCATACCAAGTCTCATCTACGGATTCATCCTCTTCGATTTGTGTGATTCCCTCCATACGGTATTTCCGGATCCCTTCCCGTCCGTAAGAAAGCAAATACCATCTTCCATATTGATGGTCGTACACCAGTTTAAGCGGAAGCGTCTTTTGGGTTTTGCCATTTGTGTCCCGCTCAAAGAGAGGATTGGTGTTCTTGGAGGCGTAGCTTTTTTCGGATTTGGGCGAAAAGTAAAGAAAACGGACTTTGCGGCGGTGACGGATGGCATGAAGGAGCGTGAACAGATGCGCCTCATCCAAGATTCGTGAGTAATAGTGGTACTTGTATAGAAATGGCTCTACGGCATGCTGTTCAAACTGATTGCGCGAAAGCTGCTTCTTGAGCCCGTCACGCAGCAGATACCCTTGCACGGAAGGAACCTGTGTGTTCGCCATCACATCCACAAAATCATACAAGTCGATAAGCTCTTCATCGGATAAAGTCCGTACCAAGTCGTCTTTAATACGGTAACGGTACGGACGGGGCCCCGGATCTCTTTTGATGACGCCGACCTCTTCCAAGTACTTGAGATCCGACCGAATGGTCTTCTCGTCAGGCATAGGAAGTCCTGAAGGTAAGCTGCTGCAGCAGGTATCCAAGAGTTCCATTGCAGTCAAGGCCTGATCATTCATCGCAGCTAACAGCAGCGAGATTCTTTGACTCTCGGACTCCTTAACGGATTTAGCGCGAAACAGGAACAAGAGCAAAGGGTCGGTGGAGTCATAATAACTGAAGCGAAGGGACTCGGAAAAATCCTTGTTCTGTTCCTGCGGCAAATGCGGATGCATGGAGTTTACGACTTCTTTGAGCCTTCGGATTGTTTTATCAAAAGTGTGGACGGAAATACCCAATCTCTCCGCGAACTGTTGTCTGCTAAAAGCACCGCTTGTCAGCACTAACATACGCAGAAATTGGATTTCTTTATCAAAGCTTTCCTTAGCCAAAAAGATATCCCCCGTTCGAATAAATCATCTTCTTCCATTGTAGCAGAGGGGAGAGATTTGGGTGAGATGGAAAATTATTATCCCGGTCGTAATACTTTCGCCATGTTCGGTCAGTTAGAAATGAGCGATTATATAAACAGTTCTTATGCGGGCGGTCGTAACGAGGCGAGGATATCGGTTTATCCCGCAGTGCCGTACATATTATGTCGCGGTATCCTGTACGAACCCAATCGGTAAGAACTCCATTTGGGGTTCGATTCCCCAATCGCCTAGGGAGCGATTCTGGTAGAGCACTCGACTTCCAATCGAGCGAAAATTGAACAAAGACCAAAGGAAGGAATCCCTAGCGGCTAGCAGGAGCGCACTGCAGGAAAGGCTTTGCAACCCGTGGATACCGGTGGCGCGCAGCTCCGGGGAACTTTAGTCGGATGGAGGAGTAAGCAGGACGATTGAAGTCGGATCATCCTTCTGAATCTCATATCCTTACAAATCACCCGCAGATCGCCCAGCTAAAACGAGGTTCCGCCTGTACCTCAGTGGGATTCCAAATCCATTGGTCAAAACATGAAGGGAGTAATTCATATGTTTATAAAAGTTATCATTCAAGCTGATGAGCGCGGTTTGCTTTTTCATAAAGGAAGTTATACAAAAAAGCTTAATCCGGGGACTTATCACTTTTCGGCCTGGTCGCAAACTACGGTTGTGATCATGAATATCACGGAACCGTTCGTTGTTGAAGGGAGAGACTTGCAGCTGTTTCTCCATGACGAAGCTCTTGTGCAAGAACTTGATATCGTACGGGTACAAGATCATGAGTATGTCCTGCATTATGAAGACGGTCAATTCGTGCAACTGTTGAAGCCTGGCGTCTATGCTTTTTGGAATATACTGAAAAAGAATGCCTTCTTGCACACGGATATTAGACAGCCCGAGTTGCCTGCCGAGATCGACCGTTCGGTTCTGACGAAGCTTACGGCTTATGTGCAATCCTGCGAAATTGCGAATTATGAAACCGGGTTTTTATTTTATGATCATGTTCTGCAACGAGAGCTCACACCTGGAAAATACTACTTCTGGAGAGGTCCCGTTTCGGTCGTGGTCAAAACGATGGATATGAGGCAGCAGCAAATGGATCTTATCGGCCAGGAGATCATGACGGAAGACAAAGTGTCGTTGCGCTTGAATTTCGTTTGCCAATACAGAATCACAAAGCCGCTGCGCGCCTTGGAGATCAAATCGTTCGAAGAGCAAATTCATATCCAGCTTCAACTGATGCTCCGGGAATATGTCGGAACTCTTAGATTGGATGATCTTTTGAAACGGAAAGAGGACGTCGCATCGTTCATCCTGTCCCGTTTACATGAGAAGAGTGAGGAGTATGGGGTGCAATTTCTGGGTGCGGGAGTTAAGGATGTTATTTTACCGGGAGAAATGAAAGATATCCTAAATACCGTCCTGCTTGCGGAGAAGAAGGCCCAAGCGAATTTGATCACTCGCCGGGAAGAAACGGCATCGACCCGAAGCTTGCTGAATACGGCGAAGTTGATGGATGAGAACCAGACGTTGTTCCGGTTGAAAGAGCTGGAGTTTTTAGAGAAGATATGCGAAAAGATCGGTTCGATCTCTTTAACGGGCGGCGGGGATCTGTTGGAACGGTTAAGTTCACTTATTGGTGAGAATAAGGCGGCAAGCAAATAATGAACATCACAGGGGTTTGGTGAGGAGGGTTTTATATGAGCAGTAGTTACCATCAACAAATATTGGCTTCACTGGAGCGGATTGAGCACGAGGAAAACGTCCGGATCCTGTATGCATGCGAATCAGGCAGCCGGGCGTGGGGTTTCCCTTCAAAGGATAGCGACTACGACGTCAGATTTATTTATGTCAGGCCTTTAGATTGGTACCTTTCGATATTTGAAAAACGGGATGTTATCGAGCGCCCGATCAGCGATATGCTGGATATCAACGGATGGGATCTGCGCAAAGCCTTGAACCTGTTCCGTAAATCGAATCCGCCGCTGCTCGAGTGGCTTCAATCCCCGATTGTATATAAGGAGAACCATGTGATTGCGGATCAAATCCGTCGCATTGTGCCGCTCACCTTTTCCCCGAAGTCATGTATTTACCACTATCTGCACATGGCAAAAGGAAACTATCGGGAGTACCTCCAGGGTGAACGGGTAAAAATCAAAAAATACTTCTATGTCCTTCGTCCGCTATTGGCTTGCGAATGGATCGAAAGACATGATACCATGCCCCCGGTAGAATTTGACCGGCTGGTCGATGACCTAGTTCCAAAGGACAGCCAGCTAAAAACGATGATCGACGGATTGCTTGTTCGTAAAAAGGCAGGTGACGAGATGGATTACGAACCGAGAATCGAGCCGATCAACGTATTTTTGGAGGATAGAATACAGTATTACGAAGAGATGGCGGCGAGCATGCCCCCGTCTGGCGGGGACCAAAGTCAGCGGCTGGACGATCTGTTCCGGACCGTGTTAGAGGAAGTATGGGGAAAGGATTGGAGAAACTAATGACTTATCAAAATATAGACGGAGTGCGGGTTTGGGGAAAGCCCGATGATGGAGCGCTGGCTCAAGCGAAAACGTGCGCGGAAACCGGCAATGTAGTTCAAACTTTGCTGATGGCGGATCATCATAAAGGATACAGTCAGCCGATCGGCGGAGTTGTCGTTTATGACGGGCAAATCTCTCCTTCCGGGGTCGGTTATGATATTGCATGCGGAAATAAAGCGGTGAGAACCAACTTATTCGCGTCGGATATGAAGCCTGACTTGGCGCGGGTGATGGATCAGATTGCCCGTAAAGTCTCCTTCGGGATCGGCCGGGTCAATCATGAACAGGTCGACCATGATCTTTTCGATGATCCGGATTGGGCAGTTTATAAGGCGGTAGGCAGCCAGGAACACGACAAGTTGAAGGCATTGGCGCAAAGTCAGCTGGGCACCGTCGGCAGCGGCAATCACTTTGTAGATTTGTTTGAAGAAGCGGGAACCGGACGTTTGTGGATCGCGAATCATTTTGGAAGCCGGGGATTTGGGCATAAAACGGCAAGCGGTTTTCTTAATCTGGCTGCCGGCAGAACATTCCTTGCGAGCGCTCCCGGTGAAAAGATGGATCAGCCGCCTGTGCTGCTTGATCTGAACAGCGAGCTGGGCGATATGTATTACCGGGCGATGAAGCTGGCGGGACGGTACGCGTATGCCGGAAGGGACTATGTGATTCAGCAGGTGCTGGCTATTTTGGGAGCGGAAGCGGACCTTGAAGTGCATAACCACCATAACTATGCATGGAAGGAAACGCATGACGGCAAAGAAGTCGTCGTTGTCCGTAAAGGGGCGACTCCATCCGCGCCCGGCCAGGTTGGCTTTATCGGCGGCAGCATGGGGGATATTTCCGTGATCGTAAAAGGGAAAGACAGCATAGAGAACCGGGAGGCTTATTACAGCACGGTGCACGGAGCCGGGCGAACCATGAGCCGGACCCAGGCTGCCGGGAAAATGAACTGGAAAACCCGAACCCGCAGCGGCGGTCAAATCAGCACGGAGCAAATGATGGAGGCGGTTCGAAGCTTCGGGGTAGAATTGCGCGGAGCGGGAACGGACGAGAGTCCTTTTGTATATCGGAAGCTTCAAGAAGTGCTGGATGCGCACGCCGAAACGATCGAGGTTATGCATGTTTTGAAGCCGACCGGGGTTTGTATGGCCGGGGCGGATGAGTTTGATCCGTATAAGGACTGATGCCTAGAGCATCAGTTCCAACTCCTGTGTAATGAAATCATTAGAAAACTCCATGATGGAGGTGTCTTTAATCGCGGTGACGTTTATTAATTTGCTCTTCCCAAATGTATGACGCGAGAAATCAGAGAACTGTCAGGTATGGCACCTACGGTTTGCAACGATAATACAAGCCCACCAGTTTTGGTTAAGCTGGTGGGCTTATTCTATTGTTGAGAATACGAAAATGAAGAATCGGTCTGGGTTCTTACCTTAAGCCAAGACATCCTCGGCCCTTTAGAGGATCACGTTCTCCTGATATTGTCTTGCTCTTTTTAACATAGCTGTTATCTCCAGCGCGATTCAAGGACGTGATAACTGTAAAACCTACAGTTAATTTTCTGCAGTATAAGCCTTTTCGGACATTAACTGTAAAACCTGCAGCTAATCCGTCGTTATCGGCTCTAATTGAGCAAATAAAGTGAAAATAGCTGTTGGTTTTACAGCTGTTTTTGAAAAACGGGGGCAGACGGTCCAATTAGCTGGAGAAAATACAGTTAATCTTTCTATCTTACCTGTTTAACTGACTTGCTTAGCCTAAGGACCCGGAGGCAGCACCGGACTTTAGGCCGTTCGCGAAAAGGATAGGAACCTACTCATACACCCAAATCCCCGCAACCGTCATTTTCGCCGGCAGCGCTTCTTCATCCACCGGCACATTGTCATACCAGCCGCCTACAGCCAAATTAAGTACCAAGTAGAAAGGGACGTCGAACGGCATCAGGCCTGGCAGTAGACTGCGCTCGGCGTAGCAGTGACCGTCCACCAGCCAGCGCATGGAGCTGGCATCCCACTCCAGCGCATAATCGTGAAACTCGTTAATGGATCCCGATTCAAACCGATGGGAGAATTCCTCGGTGACCTTATGATCCCAATCCTTTCCGTAATGAAGCGTGCTGAATACTTCCTGCGGCAGGCGGCCTTTGGCTTCAAGCATGTCGATCTCGCCAGAGGCGGGCCAGAAGCCATGAATCTTATCTTGAGGGAGCAGCCAGATCGCCGGCCAGAGGCCTTGCCCGACGGGCAGTTTGGCCCGGACGACCAGCTTGCCATAACAAAAGGAGAAGCGGTCCCGGGTGTCTATACGGGCGGAAGTGTAGGCGAAGCTCCGTCCGCCCGTTTCGGTCGTCTCGCGGTGCGCACACAGGTTCAAACCATTTTCATCAATATACAAGTTGCCGGAATTTCCCGTATAAAACTGCTGTTCTCCGTTTCCCCAGCCGGGGGCCAGAATATGGCCTTCATCGTCCAGCAAATCGTTGCCAAGGCGAATGTTCCATGTGCTCAAATCAGCCCCGCTATGTAAGAAATCCTGTTGCCAAATCAGCTTGTTCATCCTTTGAACACTCCTTTCATCTACCCTTAGCATATTGAAATTTAACGGCGGGTCAAACGAATCCAAAATAATGGGATAGGGTCAAAAATCCTGGCCTTTTTTTCCTATGTCCGTTCTCATACGATGAAAGGGAAGGAGGCAAGGCATATGTTCCAACATAAAACTGGACAGATAAAAACCTTTTTAAGACAGTGGCAACTGCAAAGCATGGTTATCCCCGGGATTGTCTGGATGTTTATCTTCTGCTACATCCCCATGTTTTGGCTGATTATTGCATTTATGGACTACAACATCGCAAAGCCCATGATGGACTCGCCCTTCGTAGGGTGGAAGCACTTCCAGGACTTTGTGACGGATGACCGTTTCTGGCGTTCGATCCGCAATACCCTGGGAATGAGCAGCATTAAGCTGATCCTGGGCTTTCCGATCCCGATTTTGTTCGCTCTGCTGCTGAATGAAATCCGGAGTCTTCGCTTTAAGCGTACGGTGCAGACGATTTCGTATTTACCGCATTTCATCGCCTGGACGATCTTTGGCGGGATCATGCTCAACTGGCTGGGTGAGGGCGGCGTGATCAATCAATTGCTGATAGCGATAGGAGTTCAAGATCGAGAAATTTTGTTTAACAGCGAGCCTAAGTACTTCTGGTGGATTGCCTTTTTTTCCGATACGCTCAAAGAAATGGGCTGGAGCGCTATCATCTATATCGCCGCCATCTCCGGCATTGATCCCGGTTTGTACGAAGCGGCGGAACTGGATGGCGCGGGCCGTTGGCAGCGAATGTGGCATATCACCATTCAAAGCATCCGTCCTACCATTTCCATCTTGTTCATTCTCGCGGTAAGCGGGCTGCTCGGCAGCAACTTCGATCAGATCTTTATGTTGAAGAACAACATGAACATGAAGATGGCGGAAAGCCTGGATCTCTATATCTACAACATGGGCTTGGTATCCGGACGTCACTCCTTCTCCACGGCCGTTCTGTTTGCCCGCTCCATTGTGGCATTAGGACTGTTGTTCCTGGCCAACTTTTCCTCCAAAAAACTCAATGGCGAAGGCATTTTTTAAGAAGGGGGAGAATGATCCATGGAAATGCGGAGAAGATTCCGGCGCATCAGCGTGTTTACGATATGCAATACCTTGCTGATGCTGGCGGTTTGTTTTATAACGCTGTACCCGATGTATTTTGTGCTTATTAATTCGTTTAACGCTCCGGAGCAGGCCTTGTTGGGCACGGTCAACTGGTTTCCCAAAGCGGTGTCGCTGGACAGTTATCGCGTTGTATTCAATGACGAAAACATGATGAACGGATTTCTGGTCACCACTTTGCGTACCGTGATCGGGACCGTGGTACACGTGCTGTTTACCGCCATTGTGGCTTACGGCATGAGCAAATCCAACCTGATTGGCCGCAAGATTTATATGAAAATCGCCTTGATTACGATGCTGTTCTCGGGCGGTTTGATTCCTACGTTTATCCTTATGACCAAGCTGGGCTTGTACGATAACTTTTTGGTCTTCATTATTCCTGCGATGTACACGTTTTTCGATATGGTCATTTTCATCAGCTTTTATCGCACGATCCCGGAAAGCCTGGAGGAGTCAGCCAAGGTAGACGGCGCGTCGGATTATGGGGTATTGTTCAAAATTGTACTTCCCAATAGCATGGCGGTAATTGCGACCATAGCGCTTTTTGCAGCCGTATATCACTGGAACGATTACTATCAGGGCGTACTGTACATCCGCTCGCAGGAAATATTGCCGCTGCAAACGATGCTGTACAAAATCATTGCTGAGAATTCCATGTCGTTCATGCAGCAGCAGGCCATGGCTCAGTTCGGGGCCAAGCTGCCAGGCAACTCGATCAAGTTTGCCTCCATGATGGTGGCCACGCTGCCGATTCTGGCGTTCTATCCCTTTATCCAGCGCTATCTGGTCAAAGGCGTTATGATCGGCGCAATTAAAGGGTAAGCGTCATCGGCCTGACTAAGCCAAGGCTTGGAGGGGCGGATGATTCATATACAAAATCCATTGGAAATAAAGAAAGGATGATCATGCAATGAAACACAAACGTATGAAGAAAAGCATGGCGGTCATGTTGGCTGTAATCCTGATGCTGAGCTTGGCGGCTTGCTCGGGGTCCAAGAACAACGCAAGTACGTCTAATTCCGAGCCAGCGGACAACAATGCCAAACCCGAGAATACCGCGGTCGAAGCCAAGCTTAATCCGGAGGAACCTGCCTGGAAGCTGGATACCAGCCCTGTAGATTTATCCTGGTTCGTAGGCGCTTCTTGGTACGGCCGTACTTGGGGAGAGAGTCTGAACTCTAAGTATATCTCCGAAAAGACAGGCGTGAACGTCAAAATTGAAGTTCCATCCGGCGAAGCTAATGAGCACATTACCCTGATGATGACTTCCGGTAAGCTGCCGGACTTGATTACGATGGGCTCTTGGGAAACCGCTGTCAAAAAGCTGTGGGAAGGAGATCATGTGTATGCCTTGAATGAACTGGCGGACCAATATGATCCCTACTTCTTCAAAGTGGCCGGCGACGGTACGCTGAAGTGGTATAAACAAGAGAACGGCAATACCTACGGCATTCCGAACGATTCCTATAGCCCGAACCTGATGCATGAAACCGGTATGACCGCCGCCAACCAAACCTTCCTGGTACGGAAGGACCTCTACGAGGAAATGGGCAGCCCGGATCTGACCACGCCGGAAGGCTTCCTGAACGCCCTGCAAACGGTAAAGGATAAGTATTCCAAATACAAAGGACAACCGATCAGTCCCTTCTTTGCCCAAGGGAACGTGCCTTACGGGATGAGCGAGTACCTGCAGAACCTGCTGGCGATTCCGTTTGAAAAAGACGGCAAAGTGTACGACCGTACGACAGACCCGGATTATGTCACTTGGTTGAAAACATTCCGCACCGCCTACGAGCGCGGCCTGATTAACGTGGACTTCCTGGTGGATTCCGATACCCAGGTAGAGGAAAAAACGAACAATGCCCGCTACTTCATGATGGTCCGCGAATGGACCGGGATGACGGCCGTCAACCCGATGCTGGCCGCGAGCGAGAACCCGGATTCTTACTACATCGCCGTAGACGGTCCGCAAAACAGCAAAGGGGACACGGCGAAACTGTTCCCGGGCAACATGGACGGCTGGATGGTGACGATGATCAGCAAATCCTGCGAAAACCCTGAGCGTGCGATCCGCTTCTTAACCTATTTGGCCAGCGAAGAAGGCCAACGGGATTTGTTCCTTGGCAAAGAAGGCGAAACGTGGGAGAACGTAGATGGCAAACCGCAGTTGAAAGCGGATATGGTGCAATTGCTCGAAACCGATATTGAGAAGCTTGAAAAAGAAGTGGGCATCATGGATACCTACTGGATGATGCGCAACCCGGTTATTGTCAATCAATGGAGACCGGAGAAAGCGCCTGTCATCAAGCAGATGGAGGACTTCGCCAACGCGCAGGCCGATATTGACGGCGGCATCTATAAGGGCCTTGATCCTCTCGGCGATTCCGAAGTAGCCGTAACCTGGTCGCGTATCTCCCAGAACTGGGAAGAGGTGCTGCCGGAGCTGATTACCGCCAAGGATGAAGCCGCTTTTGATAAAATTTTCGAGAACTTCCTTGCCCGTCGCGCGAGCTATGGTTTTGACCAGGTGATGGAATACCGTCAGGCCGAGCTGGACGCTAGAAAGTCCAAAATGGCGGAGTAAATGGCTGCCGGTCACCCAAAAGGGTGACCGGTATCCCTGCTTTTGCAGTTGTCGACTCTTATGCGAGCGATAAAGTGGGTTACCTGCCGGCCGGTTTGTAATATATAGTATATTACAGAGGTAGGGAGGGGCATTTGTAATGAAGATTCTACTGACGAAAATGAGAAAGATCTACCGCAATTCCCGTATCTCTCAAAAGTTATTTCTGGCATTTAGCCTGCTGATTGCCATCCCTGCTATTGTCGTATCCTTTTTATTTATCCGGATTCAGGAAACTCAGCTGTACAAGGATGCGATGGCGACCGGAAGTAGCCATGTCTCGCGGATTAATGAGAAGCTGCGCAGCAAAATGGATATCATTGAAAACGCTTCCTCCACGGCGCTGACGCAAAAGTCCTTCGTGGATTTCATTCATTCCAATATGCTCGGAGACGGCCTGCGCCTGGTGAAATTCAGGCAGAATCAATTTGAGCAGATGCACAACATTATCCAGAGCAACGAGATGATCAGCGAGCTCAGTTTTTATGTCGACAATCCGAACTTGTATGAGATCTGGCCCGAAATCTATCATTACGACAGGTTTTCCCCGCAGGATTACTGGAAGACGCTTCGGGAAGAGGGCGGTTCGGCATACCGCATATTCGCTTTTCGGGAGGGGGAGGATACGCTGTCCTACTACCGGCTGGTTCGCCTTCAAGGCCAACAGCAGCAACTCCCCAGCATTATGGAGATTCGCGCCTCACACAGCGTGTTTTTTGGCGATCTTCTGGAGGAGACAGGGGGCGATTTCTTTTCTGTCGTGATGGAGGGAAGCGCGCCTTACCGCTATATTTACAATCCCCGGCATACCTTTTCGCAAGCGGCGGGGGATAAGCTGGATGAAATCCTGATTCATATTCACGGGCAACTGAATGCGCTTGAGCAGGACCGTCCGGTGAAGGTCAAAATTGACGATAAAACCTATTATGCGGTGTACCGATATATTGCCCCGCTCGACGCCTATGTCGTGGATGTCGCCTCCCACCAGGCGTTAATGAAAGGCCCTCGCAGTTGGTATGCGTTGGTCGTTGTGATTACCTTGAGCGTAATGCTGTTGATGATGCTCCTGGTTTCGCATACGACAAGACGCTTGTTCCGCCGATTGGACAGCGTACTGTCCTCCATGCGCAAGGTACGGAAAGGCCAGCTCGACGAGAAGATCGATACCGGGCTGGACGAAGACGAAACCGGCGATGAAATCGATGAGGTAGCCGTCACTTACAACAAAATGCTGGATGAGATCAAGCAATTGATGACCCAAGTGGTGGATAAACAGCTGATCGCCAAAAATGCGCAGCTGCACTCGCTCCATTCGCAAATCAATTCGCATTTTTTGTATAACGCGCTGGAAGCGATCCGGATGCAGGCGGAGGTACAGCGGCAGCCCGTTATCGCCGATGCGCTGGTGTCGTTAGGCTCGCTGCTGCGGTATAGCATGAAATGGAACGGCGATACCGTGGCCCTCGGAGAAGAGCTTGCGAACATCGGGAGCTATGTTAAATTCATCAATTTCATGGAAGGCGGCAACGTCCGGTTGACGGCGGATCTCCCTCAGGAGGTGCATAGCTATGCTATTCCTAAGATGTGCATGCAGCCGATCGTTGAAAATGCCGTTCATCATGCGGCTCCTCCGGGCGGCAAGCTGCATATTCAAATTACCGTATGGGTGGACAATAACAGCACATTGATCATCGAAATCTTCGATGACGGCACGGGCGTCGATCCGGAGACGCTGGCCGACCTGCAAGCCGTGCTGCAAGGGGACTCGGACACGCCTATTATTGCCGGAAAAAATGGGCTAGGTCTTGAAAACGTACATAAACGCCTGCAGCTCCACTATGGCAAAGGCTTCGGTCTTTGGATCGACAGCGTGCAGGGATCCTATACCTGCGTAACCATACGCTTGCCTTGGGAAAATGTGAATCTTGGAGGGTGGTAAGGGATGATGAATATACTGATTGTGGACGACCAAAAGCACATCCGCGACGGCCTGCAGGCCATGCTGGGCCAGTTCCCACTGCAGCTTGACCAGATTTACTGCGCTGCGAACGGGATCGAGGCTTTGCAAATATTGCGTCAGCACAGCATCCAGCTGGTGATTACCGATATCCGTATGCCGGATATGGACGGATTGACGTTAATGGCCCATACCAAGGAGGAGCACATTAAGGTAGATTACCTGATCATCAGCGGCTACAGCGATTTCGCCTATGCCCAGAAAGCGATAAGCCTCGGGGCGAAGGGCTACCTGCTCAAGCCCGTGAAGCGGGAGGATCTGCAAGCCTCGGTCGAGCACGTATTGCAAGAGGTAAGAACCCGGCAGGCCCTCTCGCGCAATATGAAGCATGTTTCCCGCCGCGCCAAGGAGACGGACCGAAAAGAGCTGCGCATGTTCATGCAAGGAGCGGTAAGTGACGAGGAGTGGATTCACCGGACCCAGCAGCAAAATCCGGAGCTTTGGCAAAATTTCCGCCTGTGCCTGCTGAGGGAAGAGGTATGGATCAACCAGCCGGGAGCCAGCAGATCCCATGGCATGGAATCCATTGCTTACCGCGTTTATGGCAAAAGGGGATGTATTTGCCTTCAGCGCCGCCCGCACTTGATTTTTGCGGTTGATGCGTCGGTCGACCCCGGAGCTCTGCCTGCCGCACTCAAGGAGGAGCAGATGGGGGCCATCACGGCCATGACGAATCCGCAGCAAGGATTAAAGAACTTGCCGGACAGCTACGCCCAAGTGATGGAGCTATACCGCCACAGCTACCTTTTTCCGGAGAAACGCTGTATTTTGCCAACGGATATTGCCGGTCTCGAACAGCAATGGCAGCTACCGTATGATGAGTTATATCACCTGTTCCAATTTATCGGCACCAAAAATAGCGGCAAAATTACCGAGGAAATTTCAAGACTATTCCATAAAAATGTGCTGCGGCGGTATCACATCCGCTATACGGAGCAGCTATGCCGGGCCATGGTGCAGATGCTGGAGGAATATGAGCGGGTCATCCGTCCGTACATGGGGGAAGAGACGCTGGATATGGAGTGCCTGCGTAATATTTTTGATCATCCGGGCATTCGTGATTATATCCAGGCGTTGCAACAGCAGTTGCTCCGGTTGAACCAGTTCTATTATGAATTCAAATGCAGTTACCGCAACACGCAGGATTTGAACGAAGCGATCCGTTACATCCACGAAAATTATCATAAGCCGCTGGATCTGGCGATGGTATCAAACCACGTGTCCCTGAATTATGCCTATTTCTCCAACCTGTTCAAGAAAAATGTCGGGAAGGGCTTTGCGGAATATCTGCGGGATGTGCGGCTGGATAAAGCCCGGCGCCTGCTGGCGGAAACCGAATATAAGGTCATTGAGGTGGCGGCCATGGTGGGCTATGAAAGCTACAAAAGCTTTACACGGACCTTTCGGGAAGTGATGGGCATGCAGCCTACAGAGTACCGGCAACGGATGCGAAGGAAGCTTGAAAGGGAGGAGAAGAACCAGGAAAACGCGTTATGAAGAGTTAAGATCGAACTCATGTAGCCGAGGATCTTGAAATAGTGCTATCTCACTTTCAATCTTACTATAGAGAGCGACACCGCCCCGATATACAATGGAAACGCCGGAGATGGAAGCGCTTCGAAACCGGTAAATATCCGATGGAGGTGTCAGATGAAAGTGAAAAAGAAGTCTTGGATCACTGTAGCGGCTGCCGGAGTAATCTCCCTGGTTCTTAGTGTCAACGCATTTGCGGGGTACGTGTTCTGGGAGCCGCTCACCTACTTCAATTCGGAGACCTGGCATAAGGCGGACGGTTATTCCAACGGAGGGATGTTCAATTGTACGTGGCGCGCCAATAATGCCGGCTTCACCAACGATGGAAAGTTGAAGCTGGGATTAACGAGTTCAGCTTACAATCGATTTGACTGCGGTGAATATCAGTCCAAATACACGTATGGATACGGATTATACGAGGTTAGCATGAAGCCGGCCAAGAATACGGGCATCGTGTCCTCCTTCTTCACTTACACCGGCCCTTCTTACGGTACGCAATGGGATGAGATTGATATCGAGTTTTTGGGAAAAGACACGACAAAGGTGCAATTTAACTACTTTACTAACGGGGTAGGCGGCCATGAGAAGGTCGTTAATCTTGGTTTTGATGCGTCGACCGGCTTCCATACCTATGCCTTTGATTGGCAGCCCGGGTACATCAAGTGGTATGTTGACGGTGTGCTGAAGCATACGGCTACGACGAATATTCCAAGCACGCCCGGTAAAATCATGATGAACATTTGGAACGGAACGGGCGTTGACGCCTGGTTAGGTTCGTATAACGGCGCCAATCCGCTGTATGCGGAATACGATTGGTTAAAATATACGAGCAATTAGATCGCATGCAACGCAAAGCAGCCGCCGGAGCGGCTGTTTTGTGTTAGTCTGATAGTAATATAGAAATTGAGGATAAGCGGGGGGCTGCGGTTGAACAGAAACGGTAAGAAATCCAGGAGCAGCTTGCTCATGATAGGCATTTTGATCCTCGCCGTGGTTGCGGGAGGCTGTCGGGACGGCGTCGATTCCAGGGATTCCGGCCACCGACCGGCCGGTGGGATGATGGACGAAGTCACTGCCGGCCAACTGCCGAAGGACGGGAAATACGACCCGGTGATAACGTTGACCTACCTTCGGCCATGGGGGCCGGACGTGAAGTTCCAGGAGGGGGAAGATCAGGATAACAATGGCCATACGAGGTGGGCCAAAGACAAGCTGGGGATCCAGATGAAGAATCTATGGGTATCTCCTTCCACAAATAACGCCTTCGAGACCAAGCTCCGCCTGTCTCTTGCATCCGATGCGGAAATGCCCGACATTATTTCATACCGCGGCGACTTCAACCTCGTCAGGGAGCTGATAGAATCCGGCAAGTTCCTCGATGCAGGCGAATTGTTCGACAAATATGCCAGCGATACCTGGAAGGATGCCGTGGAGGAGGACCCTACTGTCTGGTATCCGTACATGCAGGATGGCAAAAGAATCGGAATTCCGATTCTCGATTACGCTTATAACAGCGATCCGGTCATGTGGATTCGCGAGGACTGGATGATGAAATTCGGCTTCCAAGCGCCGAAGACGTTAAGCGACCTGGAGATCATCATGGAAGCTTTTACGAACCAGGATCCGGATGGAAACGGGGAAAAGGATACTTACGGCCTGACGTTCGGCTTCAAGAACTGGGTCAATACCTGGATGTCCGATGCCGGTTGGGTGTTCGGTGCTTACGGTACCATGCCGAATCAGTGGAATTTGACGCAGGACGGCAAGCTGGAATACGGTTCCATATCGCCTGGAGCCAAGCAAGCACTGGAGAAGCTGCAGAGCTGGATGGGTAAAGGTTACCTTTCGGAAATGGCGGGATGGTATGACGAGGCCAAAGCGGTAGAGGAATTCACCGCAGGCAGAGCGGGAATTGTGGTCGGGCCTCATTGGATGCCTGCATGGCCGCTGGCGGACGTGAAGCAGAAAGTTAAAGGGGCGAGGATTAGAGCCTACCCCATTCCTTCCGGGGAGGATGGACGAGCAGGCAGGCACGGGACGTCTATTGCCAACGGGGTGATCCTGATCAACAAGGACATGGAGCATCCGGAGGCATTTTTTACGTATCAGAATTATTTGTTCGATCACTTCGCCAATCCGGAAGTCGGCAGTGAGTTCGAGAACGGACTGGCGGGGGAAAACGAGGAGGCCATAGCCGACGAAGGAGATCAACTAACGAACGATGCCGTGCATACCGAGGGCTATGATTCCGAGAAGTATACGGTCACTTTTGACGGCGCCCGCATTCCAAGCCTGAATATGGCGACCTTGCTAAAGCTTGCGTACGGAGGGAAAGCCGTGACCCCATTTGAGAAAAAGGTGAAATCGGGCGCTTCCCGGGAAATGCTCGAAGCGGCGGAGATCGTAATGGTTCAGAGGAATATTGCCATGAATCAGATGTTTACCGGGCCTCCGACGGAGACGATGAACATGAACAATGATATTCTTTCCAGGATGGAAAAGGATACCTTCTCCCAGATCATCTATGGCAAGATATCGATTGATTACTTCGATACCTTTCTCGAGAAATGGAAGGCCGCCGGAGGCGATCAAATTACCCGGGAAGTGAACGAGTGGTACCGGACCGTCAATGAGGGGCAATGAGGTTCATAGGGTCATGGGCTCGCCGCATTGCAAAGAAAACAGGCGCTGCATAAATCATCTGCAACGCCTGTTTTTTGTCTGGGTATATGGTCTAGACAGGCAAACGATCGCGGTACTCCTGAGGTGTGACATCGTAATATTTTTTGAACACCCTAATGAAGTAGGCAGTATTGTTATATCCGACAAGCTCGGCGATTTCGAACACCTTGGCCGTCGAGGTGCGCAAATAGAAAGCCGCTTTTTCCATTCTGATTCTGTAGGCGTAGGCTGTCAGCGCTTCCCCTGTCTCGGCTTTATAGACCTTGGACAGATATACCGGATGTAAGTGCACCTCATCTGCAATCGCCGGTAAAGATACATCCCCGGCCAGATTGCGGTCGATAAAGCTCTTCACGCTGCGGACGATCGTGCTGTGATTGTCTTTTAAATCCTGTTCGGAGTCTTCCCGGATGCAATGAAGTACACGGATGGACCAATCCAGCAATTGCTGGACGGTAGAAAAGCCGGGAGACTCAAAATATCGATAAGAATCCTCCGGCAGCACTGCGGACAATTGCTTGCCGTTCTTATGAATAATATAAGCGAAGGCCCCGGCCAAAACGTGATAGGCTTCGATAAGGTGCTCGGCTACAGCCTGCTCCCCCGCCGACTCCAGCAATTCCTCGAAGATTTGCCGGATCTTCCGCTCCACATCCTCGAATCGTCCCGCTTCCAGCAAACTGAGCAGGGTAGGAGGTTCATACAGTGACCGGATCGAATGAATCGGTTTCGTATCGGGCTCATCCGACGCACTGGCGAACAAGCCTTGGCCTTGTCCCATCCGCTTCCGCATGGACATGACCGAATGCTCGTAGATCTCACGGACTTGATAAGGAAATAACCCCCGGTTGCCAACGAGGATCGAAATGGCACCCTTCAGGTAGAGCTGCACATTGGACTGAATTTGAGCGGCATATTGCTCCAGCAGCGTTTTATTTTGATCGCCTCTGCCTGAGGATAGGGGGCTTTGTCGGCTGACGGCCAGAATAACAATGTAATCATGAGCATCTCTCGTATGCCAGATATGGAATTGTTTCTGCATCACTTCGTTTACGATATTGCATATGGCATATTCCATGAGCGCGAGTTCCCGCTGGGCCATTTCGGACAGATGCTCCTCCATCCGGATCACCAGCATCCCGAGTTCATCGCCGGCTGTAAAGGGAAGCTCGAGGAGCTTCAGTTTATCCGCCAGAGCTTCCTCCGAATAGGTCCGGCCGGTCAGCAGCTCATTGAGCATCGTAGAGCGAAGCAAGGGCTTATTCTCCCGAAATGTATAGAGCGCCTTCTGATAAGATGCGGCTTGTTCCCACTTGGTCTTGATGCGCTCTACGAGTCGTGTGACGGAGTGGATCAGATCTTCGTCGCTGACGGGTTTAAGCAAATAGTCGAAGCTTCCTTGAACGAGGGCTTGCTGGGCATATTCAAAGTCGGCATGACCCGACAGCAAGATCGTGTTCACCAGCGGCCAACGGCTGCGGATGGCCGAAATCAGCTCCATGCCGGACATGCCGGGCATCCGGATGTCCGTAATGACGATGTCGATCGGATGGTTCTCCAATATGTCGAGTGCCATAGCGCCTGACAACGCCTCATGGACGGTTCCGATTCCGCACTTATCCCAAGGGATCGTCTCGGCCAATGCTTCAACAACGGAGCGTTCATCGTCCACCAATAATAGTTGCAACATGCTGTATTCACCTACTTGTCCATATTATCCCGCCAAGTGATATCAACCCGGACGCCGCCTAGCGGAGAACGACGGTAGAATAGGCCGGATTCATCACCAAATTGAAAGGTCAGTCGCTGATGAACATTCCATGTCCCGCACCCCATATGCTCATCCAGCGGCTTCACTAAGTCATGCCTCATTTTCACAAATTGCTCTTCGGTCATCCCCATTCCGCTGTCTTCCACCGTAATGATGTTGATCCCGTTCTCGGACACGCCCCGTATCCGGATTTCGCCATGCTCGCCCTTGGGCTCAAGACCATGAATGATTGCGTTTTCAATAATGGGCTGAAGCGTCAGTCTCGGGACGGTTTTGTCTAAAATATCACAGGGAACATCGATTGTAAAACTCATCCGCTCCAAGCGCAGAGCTTGAATCTTCAAGTAATTGGTCGCCATTTTCAATTCTTCGGAAATCGTGGCAAGATCTTTCTCGGACCTGGTTATGTACCGGTAGTATTCCCCAAGATTGAGCGCCATGGCCACAACCGCTTCCTCGTCTTTCATTCGCGCCATATTCTTGATGTAGAAAAGGCAGTTATAAAGGAAGTGCGGATTGATCTGGGACTGAAGCTGCTTTAGTGTCGCCTCCCTCCGCCGCAGTCTCTCCTCGTAGACGTTCTCTATGAGCGCCTGAATCCGCTGGGCCATAATATTGAACCGGATGAATAACTGACTGAATTCATTGTGCTTCGGGTTGTCCAGCCGAACGGAGAAATCTCCGTCAGACAACCGTCTGGTGCCCTTGACGAGTTGGAGCAGCGGAAGTTGGACGCTCCGGTACAGGGTGAATATCACTACAATGCTCATGACCAGAAGAACGCTGATCGACATGTAGAACAGATTTCTGCTGCTAGTGACCGGGCTTAATATTTGCTGCATCGGCACGTAGTCCACATAATACCAATCCAGACTCTTGGACCTAATATAGGACACGTAGTATTCCGTATCATCCAGCTTGGTTCGAAAGCCGCTCTCTTCCTGGAGCGGCAGTGACTTAAGCTGATCGGCCAGCGTTGTCATCAGGGTTGTATTCGCCGAACTGTTGCTGATTACGCCCAGCCCCGCATGGAACAGGAACGGATCGCCGCGGTTGTTCTGCTTGTTCTGATCCAGCAAGGCGGCCAGTTGATTGGCCGGGAAGCTGATCTTGGTAATCAGCCGGGCCTTGCCCGGCTCGGACATTTCCGTTGTCGGCTCGGTCGTATGCCAGATGAAGCTGTTGTCTTTATACACCCAGGTTTGCGGGAAGGGCTCGCTGAACT
Source organism: Paenibacillus sp. Marseille-P2973 (assembly GCF_018101095.1). Taxonomy (NCBI): domain Bacteria; kingdom Bacillati; phylum Bacillota; class Bacilli; order Caryophanales; family Paenibacillaceae; genus Paenibacillus; species Paenibacillus sp. Marseille-P2973. The sequence goes on along the minus strand of NZ_JAGQEH010000007.1, from coordinate 132,126 downwards.
CTTTTTCGTCATAGGCAGGGGAGTCATAATACTCCGTCGAGATTACCTGCCGGATGCGCGGGAAATACAGCGTAATCGTAGAATGCCATTTGCTGGCGGCATTGTACAAGTTCATCTTCTCCAAAATGGCGCCGCTGAGCCGAACACGTTCGTAGGGGATCCGGTTGTCGGGCAGCTGAAACTCCTGAATGCTGGAGTCCTGTCCGATCGATATGCCGTACAGCGACAACTGATAGATGTTCGACTCTATCGAGGAGGCGAAGGTAGACAGCCTGTTCGTCGTCGCGCTCTGGATTTCGTTCTCAATGACGGCTACGCTCTCCCGGTTGGAATAAGTGTAGAGGATAAGAACCGGAATGAGAAAGAGCAGGATCAGCAAGGTCATTTTGGTAAATACATTCATGCGTGCGAGCAAAGTTAGTAGGCCCCCTATCCATACAAGCTGAACTAAGGAATGGTTTCGTTGACGTTCGTTAATGCTCCATCGATAGTTCGGCTTATCTAGTTAAAATATCAATATCGTTGTTGGAATATTAGGATATAGATCGCAAATCGACGTTGCTATAATCGTACTATACAAGGTCCGGACGGCCTGTGAAAGACCATTTTCCGATTTGGAAGAGTTCCGCTTAACGAGGCTGCTAAGGAGTTTAACACAATGGGGAGGATTACACGATGAAAAAATGGCTGGCTATATTCATGGCTTGCAGCCTGACGCTATCCGCAAGTCCTGCGGCATACGGCCAGGAAGGAAGCAACCATCAAGCCGCGCCCGTATTTAAGGATTTATCGGGACATTGGGCGCAGTCCGCAGCAGTACATATGCGTGAATTGGGATTGATGCAAGGGGACGAGAGCGGGAGCTTCAGACCGGGCGCAGGAATCAGCCGGGCAGAGTTCGTGACGGTGCTGCACCGGATGCTCGGTTTTACGGGTCAGAGTTCCGCTCAGTTTGAGGATGTCCGTCCAGGGGATTGGTATTATGAGGCAATGATGCGTGCTAACGGGTCGGGGATTATACTCGGTATCGATGCGAATCATCTGTCTCCGACCGCGATAATAACGAGAGAGGAAGCCGCCGTCATCATCGACCGGGCGCTTCAATTATCGACAGGTATGGAGCTCGGGAGTGCCCTGCAGCAGTTCCGGGATGCGCAGGATATTTCCGGTTATGCGATGAAAGCGCTATCCTATATGACGGAAGCAGGCGTGATGAAGGGCTATCAAGGCAAGCTTGATCCAAAAGCGCGTATGACGAGGGCGGAATTCGCGTCACTGTTATCCGGAATGGTAGCCGATGTAGTTCAGACTCCCGGCGTATATGATGCTTCAAAGGTGAACGGCAATCTGGTTATTCGCTCCGCCGGTGTAACCTTGAAGGACATCGTCATTGATGGAAATCTGATTCTGGCTGAAGGTATCGGTGAGGGGGATATCAATCTGGACGGGGTCAAGGTGACCGGAAGTGTTATCATCAAAGGCGGTGGCTCCATCCAGATTTCACATTCAGAACTAGGCCGGGTTGTTGTCGATAAAGCTGGAGAGACGGCAGGTTTAAAATTTCTGGAGGGCAGCAAGGTTCAGGAACTTCTTGTGTTGAAAAAGGCTGACATCGAGCAGTCTTCGGACAGTACGCTCGGCACGTTGAAGGTTGATGCGAAGGCGCAAGGAACCAGCCTTATGCTGCAGGGAGCAGTCGGTCAAATGACGGTAGCTGCTGGCGGCGTCACACTCAATGGCGAGAAGGTGGAGCCCGGGTTCAGCGGGTCGAGACCAGCCGACAAGCCGTCGTCCGGTTCAGGAACAACGACACCGCCGGCTTCGGGCGGATCGTCGGGTGGCTCATCGGGCGGATCGACAACAACGCCTCCGGTGACGCAGCCAAACCAGGAGAAACCGGTAGCGCCTACTACCATACCGGACAGCAAATGGGAGCTGGCCTGGCAAGACGATTTCAACGGGACAGAGATCAATGCGTCCAATTGGAACGTAGAGAATACCGGCTTGGTATACAATAACGAGCTGCAATACTATAGCCCGAACAATGTAAGCATTGTTAAAGAAGGAGACCGCAGCGTCCTGCAAATTGAAGCGAAAAAAGGCGGTTACGGTACCAAAGAGTACAGCTCGGGCAAGCTGACCACCAAAAACAAGCAGGATTGGACCTACGGCAAGGTAGTCGTTCGCGCCAAGCTGCCTGAGCAGCAAGGCATGTGGCCGGCGATCTGGATGATGCCGACCGATGAAGCCCATTACGGCGGCTGGCCGGCTTCCGGAGAAATCGACATTATGGAGATGCTCGGAGGAAGCAAAGGCACAGGAAATACAAGTCTGTCCTACAGCACGATCCACTACGACAGTGTACAGCCGGACGGATCCCATGGACATGATCAGGGAACCTACACGCTTCCTGGCGGAGCGAAATTTGCCGATGACTATCATGATTTTCAGTTAGAATGGCTGCCGGGCGTGCTCCGTTTCTATGTGGACGGACACCTGGTACAGGAAGTGGAGCGCTGGAGAACCAAGGCGCCGGGACAACCGGAATACTATACTTATCCCGCTCCGTTTGACCGCGACTTCTACCTGATCCTGAATACGGCGATCGGGGGAGATTGGCCGGGAGCGCCGGACAACGATTTTGTGTCCGATACGATGAAAGTCGACTTCGTACGCGTTTATAATTACAAGGATCTGGCCAACTGGCCGGATGTGACGGGTAACCCGCCGGCGATTGAGCCGCAGCGCAATCCGCAGCAGGACGGGAACCTTCTGTATAACGAGAAATATGCGGGTGCCGTAAACGAGCAGGGTGTGCCGGAAATGTGGGAGTTCATTAAGAACGAAGGCGGAGCAGGCAGCATATCGGTGGTCGAAGATGCCGAAAAGGGCAAGGCGGCGGAAATTAAGATCGACAATGCCGGAACAAAGAATTATTCCCTGCAGCTTACGCAAATGCCGCTCTTTGTGGAAAAAGACAAGAAGTACAAGGTTACGTTCGATGCCAAGGCATCCGCAAACCGTACGATCATGTCCAAGGTTACCCAATTCGGAGGCAGTTGGAAGGCTTATTCGGGTGAAGTAAACTTTGACCTGACGACAGCGTGGAAGTCCTTTGAATATGAATTTGATATGCGTTCCGAAACCGACAATAATGCGAGATTTGAATTTAATGCAGGCTTGAATGATGCAACAGTTTACTTTGCCAATGTTCAGGTCAAAGAAATCGGAAATGCAGCCCCACTGCCGGAAGTTGTGGAGCGGAAGCCGCTGCCGGACCTGAACCTGATTTATAACGGCACGTTTGATCAGGGCACGAACCGGTTAGCGTTCTGGGAAGCTCATGTAGCGTCCGGAGCAAATGCTGACGTGTCCGTGAATAATTTCCGCAAGTCGCATATCATGGAACGCCAGCTTGTCGTGAATGTGGCGAGCGCCGGCGCAGCCGAAGAGGTGGTCGTTGCGCAGCCGGGGATGAAGCTGGAGGCGAATGCAACGTATGGCCTGTATTTTGAGGCCAAAGCGGATGTGCCTAGAGCCATGGAGATTGGCCTTACCAGCAAGGACGGACATGCGGTTCAGTTCCCGCTTGGCAAGATGGCACAGCTTACCGGCGAAATGAAGAACTATGCTTATGAGATCGTGATTGACGATGGCATTGCGGTAGCCGAGTCCGAACTGCAATTGCTGTTCGGAGGCGATACGGGAACGGCGTATGTGGACAATGTCCGTCTGGTGAAGCGCGGCAATCCGGTCACCGTAAACGGATATGCCCATATTCAGGCGAGCGATGCCTGGGTCATGAACGGATTACAGTTGGAGGATTCGGAAGAAGGCGGCAAGCATGTGGCCTACATGGGCGAAGGAGATCTGCTGCAATTTAAGGCGAACGTTGCCCATAGCGCGGAATATGTGCTGTCCGCCAGGGTAGCGAGCGGCGATCCGAACTCGCAGATCCGACTCAGCGTCAAGGACGAGGACGGAAGGACCGTCATTCAATCAACGTATAACCTTGGCGAAACCGGAGGATGGCAGACGTACAAGACGGTTTATTTTGAGCCGGTTCAGTTAAATTCATCGCAAAGCTATTATCTCGATTTTGAAGGCCGCGAGTACAATACGCTTTGGGTGGATATTTCGGAAAACAAGATCAAGAACAACAAGTTTACGCCGGACCTGAGCAGCTGGCAGACGGTGTCTGTGACGGATACTACGTACTCGAACGGGGAACTGACCCTACAAGTGGATGGCGGTACGCAGAATTGGTGGGATTCCCAACTGCAGCAAAACGGCATTTCACTGGAAAAGGGTAAGCATTACCGGCTGGAGTTTGATGCTTCCTCCACGGACCCTAAAACATTGCAAGCGGCAGTAGGACTCAATGTTAATCCCTATACAAAGTATATGGAACAGCCTGCCGAATTGACGACGGTCATGCAGCACTACTCCTATACGTTCGAAATGTCGGAGGAATCGGATTTCGATTCGCAATTGGCGTTCGGACTTGGTATTCCTGTAGAAGGGGATATGGCGCATGCCGTTACGATCGGAAATGTGAGACTTTATGAGGTGAATCCGGCGGCAGAGCAAGGCGGTCAGCCGCAGAATGTAAACCTGATTTCTAACGAGAGCAAGTGGTTCAGCTATGCTCCTGAGGCCGGTGAGCTTACGTTAGATATCAAGAACGGAGTGCTGGAAGCAACCATCGGCACGGCGGGGGATCAGGATTGGAGCCGCCAGCTCATTTACGAAGGATTCGCCATCCAGCAGGGCTATAAATATACATTGAGCTTCACAGCAAAGGCTGAAAAGGCACGAAATCTGGGGATTGGCGCAGGTTGGCTTGGCGGCGCTCCGGACTACGCTTTTACAGACTACTATGGAAATTCGGTAGCGCTGACTACCACGGATGCTGACTTCTCCTTTGATTTTGAGATTACGAAGCCCGGCTATTCGAACTCCCGCATCTCCTTTAATATGGGGAACTTTGGAGGCACGGACGACGGCTTCAACAAGATCACCATTTCCAATGTCAGTTTGAAAAATATGGGCCCTGCCAAGTAAGAAGATTGAAGCAAGAAATTCGAAGTAAGAATTTTTGGACCAGTCTGATCCGGATTTATCCGGTCAGGCTGGTTTTTTGTGAACCAGGAAGCAGATTTCAACTATAGTTAAGTTTTCTTAAGGAAGAAGAGATGATCGGAGTTATAATGTGATCAAGGCATGAAACAGAAGAGAGGTAGTTGTATGGGGAAAATAAGCGCTCCCTGGCTTAAACTCAAGGCAGGCATTGACCGGGAGGATTACACCCTGATTAACCGTCTGCAGGAGCAATGCGTCCGTGAGGATCGAATTACGCTAAAGCTCGAGCTCGATTATAAACTGGAGGCGTCTCAGGAAACCGGTGATGGTGCAGGCCTTCAGCATATCAATGAATTCATGTATTTCGACGAGCAACAATTGGTCGGATACTTGGGAATAAGCCATTTCGGAGGGACGCGCTCACCGCTCGAGGTTACGGGAATGGTGCATCCCGCATACCGGCGGCAGGGGATTTTTACCCGGCTGTATGAAATGGCAGTAGCTGAATGGAAGCGAAGAAATTCCGGAGGCATGCTTCTGTTATGTGACAGAGCCTCGGTGTCCGGGCAGAAATACATAGCGAAAATCGATGCGGTTTACAGACATTCGGAATATGAAATGTATCTGCGTCAGAATCATCAGAAGCCGCAAAATGAATTGCTGAGCGGCGGACTCTCCTTTCGCAAGGCGACCAATGCAGATGGACGCGAGATCGCGAGACAGAACGCCATTTATTTTGACGATGAGACTTATGATGCGGAGGATGCTTCAAAGGACGCGGACTCGGAGATAACTTCGGAGCATGAGAGTGTAGACAATGACAATGACGGCTTGTCCCTGCCGGAAACGGAAGAGCAGCGAGGGATGCGCATCTACCTTGCGGAACTAAACGGGCAAAGTATCGGAAAGTTTCATTTGCAAATGACTGCGGAGGCAGGGGGGATCTTCGGGTTGGGCGTACTGCCGGAGCATCGCGGACAAGGCTTTGGACGAGCTATTTTGCAGCAGGCCATCGAGAAGCTGCAGGAAGCTGATATGAAGGAAATATTCCTCCAGGTAGCCGCCGAAAATGCGAAGGCTCTCCAGCTTTACAAATCCTGCGGCTTTCAGGAAACCTCGACCATGGATTATTATGAAGCATCGTGTAACAGAGTTTGACCGTCTAGTTATTTCCGATGAGGAATTATTGAACTTGTTCTGTATTTTGCGAAAGAGGTGAATTCGCAAGTGGAAACATGGCATAAATGGAGTGATGGTCATGCTGGCTTTGAAGCTTTAGAAGCATTCCTGAAAAATAACTCCGGGCTCCCGGGCCCAAGGGCAAATCTGAAGCTGGCGGAACAATTTGCAGAGGAAGTCATGGAGCGGCTGCCGGATGAACCGGCCTGGAAGCTCTTGCTGGAATGGAGCCGTCGGTCGGAGGTGGAAGCTCCGGCCAATGACCCTGGAGAATTTCTGCCCTTCTGTGCCATTCAAGCGATTGGGGCCTGCTATCCTGCCCTCACGGCAGAACGGAAGAAGGAAGCACTCCCCGTGCTGAAAGAAGCGATGAGCGATCCCCGCTGGAGAGTGCGCGAAGCGGTAGCCATCGCCTTACAACGGATCGGGGAGCAGGATTTTGGCCTATTGGAACAATGGTTGGGGGATTGGTTGGAACAAGCGAATGCCCTTGAGCGTCGTGCCTTTGTGGCAGCGCTGGCACATCCCCCGCTGCTCGGAATCCGAGAACATGCACGGTTTGGGCTGCGTTTGGCTGAACGGATTTTACAGGATTGGGCCATGGGGTTGCCGATTTCCGAAAAAGAAGAAGCGAGGGTACTGAACAAGGGACTGGAATACAGCCTGAGTGTGCTGGTTGAGAAAGAGCCAGAGGAAGGATTCGCTGTCATGCGAAGGGTAGCCGCCATGAATGACAAGCAAATGGATCGCATATTGAGTGCCAATCTCAGTAAAGCGCGCCTCAGCAAGAAATATCCTATAGAGGTGGCGGAGGTTCGCTTGCTTCTGCAAGAGAACTGAAAGACAGTTTTTGATGAAACACTGTACGCAATCGTATTTTGATGTCCAAGCGGATAAATAAACAGGCCGAAGTGCATGAATCAATCATGCCTTCGGCCTGTTTTGCTGTATTTATAGTTCGGACCAAGTTAGCGTCAGCTCGTTCGTGCCTTCCTGTGCGGACAAAGCGCCGCCGATGAGCGACCAGCTCTCGTCAGTGGTATCGCCCTGAATAATCAAATTTTTCTCGTCGATCGTTTCAGCCGCATCCTCGATTCCTTGTTCCCGGAAGTAATCTTTATACATGTCGGCCAGCTTATCGAGCTTTTCTTGGGACGTAAAAATCAGAAGAGCCGACTTTTTGCCGTCGTTCTGTTCAGAATGGGAAGTGGTAATTATAGCATCCTCGGGCAGCGGAAAATCCTTCGGCAAATGCTCCGGTCTCTGACCTGAGCTGTCTGTTCCTTCAGCCCCGGCGGTTACGGCGTTTCGGTTATCCGGTGCCGAATTAGCGGAATCCTTGCTGGAGCAAGCTCCCAGCGCAAGGGTCAATACGGTTGCCAAAACGATCAGTTTAACGGCTCTCCATTTCTTATTACTCATGCACACACCTCGACTTATCCTGGAATTATTGTTATATACTTCATATTCATTATATAACCAATAATTTACAAGATGATCAACCAATTGCCGTAGATGGTTTTATAAGGCGGACTATCCCGCCGTAATCGTAATCGTCTTGCTGCTTTGCGGTACAACAACCGCTATAACGCCGGCCTCCGATCCGGGATACTCGCGAATCTCAACTTTATAATCGCTTGTGCCGTGAATCGCGATATCATCTGCAGACAGGCGCGCAGCATGAGGGTGATAGATCAGCGTCTCGCCGCCGGATGGAATGTATTTGACGCTGATAACACCGCGCTCGTAATCGAAGCGGTATCCTTTCAGCACGCCACTCGTCGTTTGCGGATAGGCACGGTTCAATGCTTTAGCATATGGCGTCTCTTTCATATTGTCGACATAACACCAATACGTATTGCTCCATAAATAACGCTCGAAGATCGCAACAAGCTCCTTGGTAAGATCGAGTGTCGCAGGGTGATGCGTAAAAGCTCCCCATTCCCCGATCAGGACGGGGATTTGAAGTCTCTCCTGTACCCTGCGGTGGGTGGCAAAGATCAAATCTACACGTTCCTGATTGTAAATCTCGTAATGCTCCGTATCCACCACCAAATCGTAGCCATGAGGTACGAATACCTGTGAGGAATCGGTCTCTCCGGTATCATTTCGGATAAGCTGTAACCCCGACTCCACAGCCATGTTTGAAAAATAAGAGGTTTCCAGCATCAGGAACCTTTCGGGGTCGATCGAACGGATCGCAGCCGCTGTTTTGTTAAAGAAAGGGGCCAGTACTTCCTTCTCAAAACTTTGCGAGGCTTCTTTGGCATGCTCGACCAGCACACGGTACGTCTCCATATTTGCCATGCCGGCAAGTACTTCCTGCTTCTTCTCATCGTCGAACCAAAGCGCGGAAAGCTCTTCCATGTTGAAGTCTGTCATCCCCAATACTTGATGGGCATAGGCGGCAATGATTGCGCCGAATACTTCCTGGCCGCTCGTTCCGGGATATGGCTCATTCATCATGTCGTATCCGATCAGATTCGGGCAATCGGCGAAGTAAGCCGCAACATGCTTCCACATGGCTGCGTAATGATCCTGCAATCCGATGCCGCCTGCAGCCGGTGTATTACGCCAAAAATGATCCAAGGCGCGGTTGACCGCGGGGCTTTCCAGATAAGCATCACTCCACATTTGGCCGGTAACGTGGGGGAGATCGTCGGCGAGCGTTGCCCAATCAGGCGCGCCGTCACCATAGAGAGAGCTGTATAAATCCTGGTGCATATCCAGAAAAACATAAAGACCGTGACTCTCCGCCCATTTGGCTTGCTGCTTGATCCGGCCAAGATAGACGTCATCATAGACACCCGGCTGCGGCTCCACGCCATCCCAGATGAGCCCCAGGCGAATAACGTTCATCCCCTGTTCCCGGAACCAGGCGAACAGGTCCTCTTCGCAAGGCTCGACGTACCCTTTCTTCTTCTCCTTGCAAACGAGATTGATGCCGCTTAGTATGACATGTGCCCCGTCTTCGTTAATCAAGCGCATGCCGTCCGTCGTAAGTTTTTTCATCGTCATCAGCTTCCTTTCTAATCTTGTTCTTCCACTGGAATGTTGATCTCGATATAGTGCTTGTCGTACTGGTTAAAAAGATTGATTTCAAGGGAATTCCCGGCGATTTTCAGCCCTCGCTTGGAAATGAACGCCTTCATTTTCTCGTAATGGTCATCCATCTCGTCGTATCCGTCGCGGTGGATGACCAAATATTTTCTGGCGCAATATTGAGGCTCTAACTTCCGGAATATGCCTGAATCACCTTCCATCGGGAAGGTTGACAGGATCCCGTTGTTCAAGTAAGTGTGATAATTACCAGCGATCAAGTTATCCGCCGACACGATGGAGATGATATGGCAGAACGGCAGCCATTCCTGATGGCAGTTGACGTTGCGCATTTGCTGCTGCACCTTGCTTCCGAGTTTGGGGTCGCCGCTTTCCATGATCGAATCGGTAAGCAGCACCCAGTAAGAGGGCGTTTGTACAAGCTCAATCGTTTCCTCGTTCTTAAACTGATCGAACTGTTGCCCCAGCACCCTCAGCTTGTTGGATAGATGCTTCAGATAGTCGATCTGCCGGTCGATCTCCTTTTGTTTGCCGGAAATGAGCTCGCGAATGTTGATCAGACTATCGGCCGCCAGGAGGGTCGTAATCTGCTCGATTGATATGTCCATCGCTCTCAGCATGCGGATCGTGATGAGCAGGTCGAACTGCTCAAGATCATAATAGCGATACTTGTTGGTATCCCGATTGCGTGGAAGCAGCAGTCCGATCTTGTCGTAATAGCGCAGAGTGTCGACCGGGATATCAAGAATCTTGGAGGCTTCGCCGATTGTAAATTTCAGTTTCAGTGGGGGTTCATTCACATTAAGTCAAGCCTCCTCTTCTGGCCTGGTTACTGAATGCCGATATTTCTTCTTCTTTTTTCTTGTCGAAAGGATAGAATGCCATGGGGATAAGACCGAGCAGTATAGAAGCTAGCGGGATCAGGCTTGTGGCGATGCGAATGCCGAGTACAGCTGTTTCGGACTGGGATGTTGCAAGCCCGTCGTAACCGAATGCTCCGATGACGCTCATGAAGATGACGGTTTGGAGGCTGGAGAAGGCGACAGTGAAGATCGCGAACAGACCGTTGAACAAACCGGTCTTGCGTACTCCGCTCGTGCGCTCGTTCTCGTCGATGATCAGCGCTCCCACCGGCGAGACCGCGGTGCGAATGTAATTAACGGTAATAACGACCAAAACGTAGGAAGCGGCGACCGCCCATATGTTGCTCGCGAAGAAAATCCCTCCGTAGCCGAGTATAGCGGGAACGGTTCCCCAGTAGACGCTTGTTTTTGTGCCGTATTTCTTTATGATGTATCCCATCACCGGCAAGAACATGAGTGCAATGACATGCGTGCCGACGTCGATCGTCGTCGTAACGGCTCCGCCCGCATTGACTACACCGTCCATATAGTACAGGTAGGGGGTGAAATAAAACCCGATCGGGCCGGCGGTGATGATGGAATACAGAACAAACGTAATGAACTGGCGGGATTTGATGATCTCCCAAGACTGGCTCCATAGCTCATTCATCGCGAATTGCTGACCTTCCAGCGACTCGTACATCTTCGCATCGTCCTTCAGTCCCCGGAGCGCCAGGGTGAAGAACACCGTCTCCACCAGAATGACTGCAGAGAAGACGGGGATAATCACCTCGCGCTTCCCGTCTCCGACGAGAAGCAAGGTCGGGATCAAGGTGATGAGAAAGGACATCGCTTGGGAGATGTAGTTCTGAACAATCCCGACATCGATGCGTTCTTCCTTGGTGGGGGCGGCGATCAACATATAAGATTGATAGGCGATACCGTAGGCGGTTGCGGCGGTATCATAAATAAACAACTCCGCCGTATAAAGAAGGAAAATCAGCCACTGGTCCCAAGAGGGACTGGACAGCATCATGAGGAAGGAGGATATAATCATGAAAGGCACGGTTACCCTCATGATATAGACGTATTTGCCGCGATTCGGACGATGCCTCAGCTTGTCGATCCAGACGCCGATCATCGGATCGTTGATCGCATTCCAGATGTTATAGATCACGTACACCCAGGCAACATATTTTGGGCTAAGGCCAATCATATCCGTGTAATACTTGATGAACACGTTATGAATGAGAACTCCCCCGACCGACAGGATCGGCCCCGGCAGCGCGAGACGCCATTTCTCTCCCAAGGTCAGACCGGAAGTGGTAAACCGAAAAGCATTTCGAACGGAGCGAGCTGCTTTTTTCACGAATCGCACTGGCCTTCCTCCTTCTGATTCAGCAGTATTGGAACCGCTTGCAAATGAACACAAGAGGGCTGTCGATCAGCCTCCGTATTCATTGTAAACCATGGAGTAACTCCAGTTTAAAGAGGGAATTTCAGCCCCACATTCCCACCAGTAATATTCCGGAGGCAATGACCACGGAGCCTAGAATTCGCTGCGTTCCCTGCTTTTCTTTAAGCAAGAGCACCCCTAACAATGTGGCGAAGATGGTCCCGGTTTCCCGTAAAGGGCCGATATGGGCCATGGGCGCTTGCTGCATGGCGAATAGAAATAGTAAATAAGAGCCGGGGTTGAGCACGGCACCGAGGAGCATCGTCCGCCAGTTGACCTTCCACTCCGCGCGAAGCTCGCCGGAGAGCAGGACCTGCGGAGTAAGACCCGCTACGAAGCCGATATTGGTGATCTCGAGGAGGGCCAAAGGCGAGATCTGCTGCAAATTCAACTTGTCGACGAATACATAGCAGGTGATGCAAGCGCCGATTCCGAGAGCCATCAGCAGCGGCTTCATCTCTTGCATCCGGACCGATACCTTCGATTTCCGGGTTCCCATCCCTGTCAGGACAAAGAATCCGGCAAGCATAAGACCGATTCCGAGCCAGCCGGCTCCGGACAGCGATTCTTTCAGGAAAATGACTCCGACCAGCGGCACCAGCAAAGTGCTGGTACCGCGCATGATCGGATAGATTTGCGAAAGGTCGCCAAGCTCATAAGTCTTGGACAGCATCCAAGAGTATAGAGCTTGCAGGACCGCGGATAGAGCCAATAGGGCGTAAGCTTCGGGTGACAAGGATTGAAGCCCCAGTTCCTGAATCAAAGAAGGCAGGAGCAATAGGGTGGGGAGCATCATGATTGACCAAAGGAAGACGCTTTTGTTCCGGCTTTTTTTGGTGAACAGATTCCAGACGGCATGGGCCATGCCGGAAGCGAGGACAAGCATTATGGGAATTAGCATTATGTTTTCATTCCATTCGTGAAGGATTGTTTATTGACCGTTCTCCGGGTGATGGGCAGGTTGTTCCATAATAGGCGTTCCGTCCTCGAGGCGAAGCCAGGTTTCGAAGCCGGGCCGGCCTTCCGTGAGCCTGATCAAGCGGGCGCCGCGGGGAAAGCCTTCCTTGCCGTAGGTATTATGGCCGCTAGCCCGTCCGTAACAGAGCGAGATACCGTACAGATTCCCCATATAGTCGTTGATATGGTCGTGTCCGCAAAACGTTCCGATGACATCACCCATTTCCAGCAATGCCGCAAACATGCCGGAATTGAGGACAGGACTGCACACCTGCTCCTGTTTATGTCCATAGCAGATTCGGGTATCCCAAACTTCCTTGTATTCGGGAAGCGGAATATGGAAAAAGGCAAGCGCAGGCAGCTTGCTCCCGTCTTTACCGTCATTGAGGCGGTCCGATTCGGCGGCGAGCCAGTGTATTTGTTCACGTCTTATCCAGTCATACCCTCCAACATTAGGGTTGGTCGAGTAGCTGCCGGAATCGAGAAAATAAAGATTGACGGCCGAATTTCCTTCCCGGTCGGCGACCTGAAGGGCATAGTTGCTTCCCTGCAGATGGTTGGGACCCGACTCGCTCACCGTATGCCGATGCTGCAGAACAACCTGCATCAATTCTTCGCGCGTAATCCGCTGTTCCGTGTCGTGATTGCCGAAGACGAAAGCCCAGGGGATTCCGCGTTCTTCTACACTCGCGACGGCTTCGCGGAAGGCTTGCTCCGGAGACTCACACTCCGGCTCTCCGGGGGCGACCTCTCCGGTATAAATGACATCTCCTGTAAACACGGCAAGATCCGGCCGCTCCGTATCCAGTACTTGTTCCATCAGTGCCCTGGTGCGCTGATCCTCTTCTTGCCCGTCTTTCCAGTGCAGGTCCGTAAACTGAACGATGGTAAAGGTCCCATCCTCCCGAAATGCCAAGCTTCGGCTCATCTTCGTATCCCCTTTCAAGATCATGTTGAGTTGTGTTTTCGTGTTGTTTTGTGTTGTTTTAAGTGATTGTATCTCTGGCTCTTCATTCCGTCAATAGAGGTGTTGAGGACAAGCAGCGCCGGTAAAATTAATTTGGTTGACAAGAGAACTTCCAAAATATACACTGGCCTTAAATATATAAAACCACATAAAAACACACGAATAACACATTTCTTTTTAGGGCTCGGAGGGTTTGAAATGTCTTTATCTCATGAAGAACGCAGGGAGACGATCCTTGCCCAACTGGGCACGGAAGGAAAGGTTCAAGTACACGCGTTGGCCGTGTCGTTCAATGTATCTACAGAGACGATTCGCAGGGACCTGGATAGGCTCGAAAAGGAAGGGAAGCTGCGCAAAGTATACGGAGGCGCCGTGCTGGCCCGTTCCGAACAAACCGAGCCCGCTTTTATAAAGCGTTCTCGTATGCACTCCGGGGAAAAACAGATGATCGGCAAGCTCGCGGCGTCGCTGATTCATGACGGGGAGACGATTCTTCTGGATAACGGGACAACCACGATTGAAATCATGAAACAGTTGAAGGATCGTTCCGATGTTACGGTGATCACGAATTCCGTCCCGATTCTCAATTTGGCGTTAAAAGAATTTAAGGGCAAGATTATCTTTACCGGTGGAGAAGTCAATGCAAAGTTTCAGGCAGCCACGGGGCCAATGGTATATGAGTTGCTGGATCAGTTCAAAGTGAACAAGGCCTTTATTTCGGCGGGAGGGATATCGATGTCCGACGGGATCACTGATTTTCATCCGGAGGAAGCCGGGGTATCCAGAAAAATGATGCAGCGAGCGGAAGAAGCTATTTTAGTCGCAGACCATTCCAAGTTTGGCGTTACCACATTTGCGAAAATATGTTCCATCGAGGACATTTCGATGATCATTACGGACGCGTCTTGTCCGCAGGAATGGCTGGATACGCTGCAGCGCCTGGACGTGGAAGTCTTAACGGGGAAAAGTCCCAAGAGGAGGAAGAACCAATGAAGATCCATTTTCTTGGAACGGCGGCCGCGGAAGGATTCCCCAACCCTTTCTGCCGTTGTGAAACCTGCCGCAAGGCGAGATCGGCCGGAGGGAAAAATATTCGAACGAGAAGCTCCATACTAATCGACGGCGTGACCAAGGTGGATTATTCCGCGGATTCCCACATGCAGGCGCTTCGCGACCAGATCGATATGGCGGCAATCGAGCATCTTTTGTTCACGCATACGCATTATGATCATTTTCAGCCTTGGGAACTTTACAACCGGACTGAGGGATATGCGCTCGGCATTGATCATCCTTTACATATTTACGGCAATGATGCGGCCATTAACCAGAGCTTGATTACGCTGGGGCCGGCCGCAGGAGACAGATTGGCTTTTCACCTTTTGCGCCCGTTCGAGAGCATCACATTGGGCGATATGCGGGTTACTCCTTTGCTTGCAAACCATGACCCTATGGAAACTTGTCTGCTGTTCTTTATTGAAAAAGGGGGCAAGACGCTGTTTTACGGTCATGATACCGGGTGGCTGCCTGACGATACCTGGAAATGGCTTGAAGGCAAGGACATCGATATGGCGATCCTGGATTGTACGCACAGCTACACGAAGAATGACCGGAATCCAAACCATATGGGGATCGAGACCGTCCTGGAGGTTCAGCGCGTATTGCGGGAACAAAGTATACTTCAGAGCAACTCCCTTGTTTATGTAACTCATATTACGCATAATTCCGGTTTTCTGCATGAGGATTTCGAAAGCGTTTTCGAGCCACACGGTATTAAGGTAGCTTATGACAGCCTGATCGTGGACCTGTGACCCGGCGGGGATTTGGAAGAAATCTGTGGTAAAGAGGCGAATGCATCATGGAGAAAAAGCTGAAATTTCGTGAGGATGGAACGTTTGTCATTGTGCAGTTTTCGGATATGGAATTTATCGACGAAGAGGATCAGGACCCGGAGACGCCGCTGCTCGATGCTGTGACTAAGGAGACGATGGAGCGGATTATTTCGCTGGAACAGCCGGACCTTGTCGTGTTTGACGGCGATTTGACGGCAAGCAGTTAGGCATTCCTGCCTTCGAAGATCCGTTCCTTTCCACTCAGATTTTGTGGGTTCGTCAGGATTGGCTGAAGAATCTGGGATTGGATGCACCGAAGACCATGGATGAGCTTGAGAAAGTCGCTCAAGCCTTTACGCACAACGACCCGGATCAAAACGGCAAGAATGATACTTACGGAATCGCCCTGCAAAAGAACCTGTTCTTCTGGGGTTTTGATCTTAGAGGCTTCTTCAACGGATTCGGCGCCTACCCTTCTGTAGGTGACAACCAATCCGCCTGGATTAAAGGCAGCGACGACAAACTGATCCCAGGGCTCATTCAGCCGGAAGTGAAGACGGCGCTCGGGAAGCTTCAGCAATGGTATAAAGACGGAATTCTCGACAAAGAGTTTGCGCTGAAAGACGAGAATAAAGCGGTCGAGGATCTGATCGCAGGCAAAGTAGGGATTTCTTATGGTGAATGGTGGTATCCGAACTGGCCGCTGAACTCCAGCGTCGACAAGGACCCGAAAGCCGATTGGATCGCGCTCCAGCTTCCAGGGGTGGATGGACCGGCGAAATCGCTCGTTCCGAAAATCCGCAGCAACAAAATCTTCGTCGTAAACAAGAAAGCGAAGAACCCGGAAGCGGCGATCAAAATGCTGAATTTCTACATCGAAGTCGGCAAGAAGGAATACAAGGATAAGAACAAAGCGGCAGATGGCTATGTATACAATTGGTTCAACCCGAGAATTGCCAATCCGGCCGATATCGATACGATTTACACGGAAGTGAACAAGGCGCTCGAAGCAAATCAGGAAGAGATCACGATCAACGATGCTAACTATAAGACCGTTGCCGATACGTTCAAAGCGACCAAAGACTACATGGCAGGCGACACAACAAATGCAACCAAAGGAATCAACTGGGGACTGTATTATAGCCGGACTGCTAAAGACGGCGGCTGGGGCTTGACTAAACAAATCAAGGAAAGTGATCAATTCGTATATAACGAGTTCTACGGTCTGCCTACCCCAACTATCGTTGAAAAAGGCGGCCAGTTGGATAAGTTGATGCAGGAGTCCTTCACCAAGATCATCATGGGTGGTTCTCTGGATGAATTCGATAAGTTCGTAGACAGCTGGAAGGCGCTCGGCGGTAATCAAATTATCGACGAGGTCAACGAATGGTATAACACCGAGGCTACAAAATAATTGATAGAGCCTAAAAGTGGTGAGGTGAGCCGATTATTATCGGCGCACCTCCCATTTTTAAAGGAGCAAGTTGGTGAGGAGGATCATCCATGAAATCACTGAAGAAGGAATTACCGCTTCATATCATGCTAATACCGGGCGTTATCGTTACATTGATTTATGCATACGGCCCTATGGCCGGTCTCGTGATGGCTTTTCAACAATTCGAGCCGTTATCCGGTTTTTTCAAATCCGAATTTGTCGGATGGGATAACTTCAACTATGTGTTTCATCTGCCGGATTTCAAACAAGTTCTTTGGAATACGCTAGTTATCGCCATTACCAAAATGGTGTTATCTTTGCTCGTCCCTCTCATTCTGGCTTTATTGCTTAATGAAATCACCAGAAAGTGGTTTGCGGGCTTTATTCAATCGTCTATTTTTCTTCCGTTTTTCCTTTCCTGGACCGTACTCGGGGGCGTTATCATCGAATTGTTCTCGCTGAGCGGCCCGATCAACGGCTTAATCGCTTCCTTGGGGATGGAGCCTATTATGTTCATGCTTGATAACAACTGGTTCAGAGGCATTATCATCGGGTCGGACGTCTGGAAGGGCATGGGCTACAACATGATCATCATGCTTGCCGCGATTACGGGAATCAACTCCACGCTCTACGAAGCGGCTGAAGTGGACGGAGCGGGGAAATGGAAGCAAGTGCTGCATATCACGCTTCCGGGCATTTCGCCGATCGTTATTTTGCTGGCTGTACTGGGTCTGGGCGGCATTCTCAATGCGGGTTTTGAGCAAATCCTCATGATGTACAATCCGACGGTGTATGAAGGCGCGGACATTATTGATACCTTTGTCTACCGGTTAGGGATGTTCAGCCAACAATTCGGACCTGCGGCGGCCGTGGGGCTCTTTAAATCGGTTATCTCTTTGTTCATGGTATCAATAACCTATTATGCCGCTTATAAATTCAACGATTACCGCATCTTTTAAGGAGGTGGAGAAGTGTTACGGAAACAAACCTTAAGCAGAAAGTTATTTGTCGTATTCAACGCAATCTTCTTAACTTGTATTACTTTACTCGGTATCATCCCGTTTATTCACTTACTCTCCATCTCGCTTAGTTCGAATACGGCGGCCATGGCCGGGGAAGTCAAGCTGTGGCCCGTCGGATTCACCTGGGATGCGTATGCTTATTTGGGAGAGAAGGTAGAGTTCTTTCGCTCCTTGGGAGTTTCGGTTAAACGGGTAGTGCTCGGTTCACTTGTAAACATGTTCCTGGTTTTTATTACCGCGTTTCCGCTCTCCAAATCGAATGATCAGTTTAAATTCAGAACGGTGTACGTATGGATCTTTGCGATTACTATGTTCTTTGGGGGAGGCTTAATTCCTACCTATATCATTGTAAAAAATACCGGTTTGATGGATTCGATCTGGGCGCTTATTCTGCCTGGCGCATTGAATGTATGGAACATGGTCCTGATGCTGAATTTCTTCAGAAACATCCCGAAAGAACTGGACGAAGCGGCCACTATCGATGGCGCCGGCCACTGGCGGGTGCTCTGGCAAATCTATTTGCCGGTTTCCCTTCCATCCATAGCAACGATCGGCTTGTTCACCATTGTCGGACATTGGAACGCCTGGTTTGACGGAATTCTATATTTGAATTCGCCGGAGAAATATCCGCTCCAGACCTATCTCTCCACCTTGATCATGTCCTTGAATGCCCAAATGTCTTCGATGTCCGTGGAACAGCTCAAGGTGATGGAGAACCTGAGCGAGAAGACCATTCGTACGGCGCAAATCTTTATGGGTGCACTGCCGATCATGGTCGTGTATCCGTTCTTGCAGAAGTATTTTGTTAAAGGGATGACGGTTGGGAGTGTTAAAGAATAGAAACGCCGAGTTTTCCATCCAAAAAAGTCACAAACAAAGGAGCAGAGTGGGATGAAGAAAGTCACTGTCGCGTTAATTGGAGCAGGTCTGCGGGGGATTAACTATGCCGAATATGCAATTCAGCACCCCGATGAGCTTCATTTTGTAGCCGTTGCCGAGCCGAATGCGGACCGGAGAAATCAATTCAAGGCAAGACATAAACTGGCGGATGAGGCGTGCTTTACCCATTGGGATGATTTCTTTGCCTCCCCTAAAGTAGCGGATGCGGTATTCATCTGCACCCAGGACAACCAGCATTTTGAGCCGACGATGAAGGCCCTTGCGGCGGGATATCATGTTCTGCTGGAGAAACCGATGTCTCCTGACGCTAAAGAATGCGTGCTAATGGGAGAACTGGCCACTACAGCAAACCGGGTCTTTTCGATCTGCCATGTATTGAGATATACGAACTTCTTCTCCACGATCAAGGAACTCCTTGAAAATGGCGCGATTGGACAGTTAATGTCCATTCAACATAATGAGAACGTCGGATACTGGCATCAAGCGCACAGCTTTGTAAGAGGCAACTGGCGAAGAAAGGATGAATCCAGTCCGATGATTCTAGCGAAGTCTTGTCATGATCTGGACATTCTTTCCTGGCTGACCGATTCGGACTGTGTCCGGGTGTCATCCTTCGGCTCATTGTCTCATTTCAAAGCCAGCGAGGCACCGGAAGGAGCGCCGCTGCGTTGTACGGACGGATGTCCGGTGGCCGATACCTGTCTCTATTATGCCCCTGCTCAATATTTGACGGAAAATACGGATTGGCCTACATCGGCAATTAGCGATGATCCGAGCTATGAGGCTCGCCTGAAGGCGCTGCAGGAAGGGCCGTATGGAAGATGCGTCTATCACTGCGATAATGATGTCGTGGATCACCAAGTGGTAAATCTGGAATTCGCTAATTCCGTTACTATAGCATTTACGATGAGCGCATTTACGAAGGACGTTAGCCGTACCATCAAGCTGATGGGTACCCAAGGCGAAATTCGCGGTGCGATGGAGAAGAATGAGATTGAAGTGCTTCATTTTGGAAGCGGCAAGGTGGAGAGAATCTCGTTCGAGAATCCGGGAGGTCACGTCGGCCACGGCGGAGGCGATATGGGATTGATCAAGGACTTCGTCAAATTGGTTCGGGCCGACGGGAAGCTGCAGGGCCGCACATCGGCTAATCATTCCGTACAGAGTCACTTGATGGCATTTGCGGCGGAGCAGTCCAGAGTGGAAGGCAAAGTCATCGTTATGGATGATTTTGTGCAAAGCATCCTGATCAAGGAAAACGAATAATTTTTATAACCGATCGAAAAATTCACGAGGTGGAGGGCACATGGCAACTTTTCATTTCTCAGGACCCACATTTTATTACAATGATCAGCCTACGAGAATTATTTCGGGCGCGATCCATTATTTCCGAATCGTGCCGGAGTACTGGCGGGATCGTCTTTTAAAGCTGAAAGCATGCGGCTGCAACACAGTTGAAACCTATGTGGCATGGAATCTGCACGAGCCCCAAAAAGGGGAATTCTGTTTCGAAGGTATGGCGGATATTGTCCGGTTTATTGAGCTGGCGGGAGAATTGGGGCTGCATGTGATTGTGCGTCCTTCACCTTATATTTGCGCGGAATGGGAATTCGGAGGTATGCCGTCCTGGCTGCTGGCCGATCCGGGTATGCGTCTGCGCTGCTATCATCCGCCTTTCCTGGAGCATGTGGATGCCTATTATGACGTATTGCTTCCCAAACTAAAGCCGCTGCTCTGCACGAATGGCGGACCGATTATTGCCATGCAAATTGAAAATGAGTATGGAAGCTACGGCAATGACAAGCGTTATTTGAATCATTTAAAAGAAAGCATGATCTCCCGCGGAATGGATGTCCTGTTATTTACCTCGGATGGTGCCGAAGATTCGATGCTGCAAGGGGGAATGGTTCCCGGCGCCTTAGCGACCGTAAACTTCGGGTCCCGGACGAAAGAAGCTTTCGATAAGCTGCGGGAGTACCAGCCTGATGCGCCGGTCATGTGCATGGAATATTGGGATGGATGGTTCGATCACTGGAGCGATGAGCATCATACGCGTTCCGCCGGGGACGCAGCCCATGTATTGGATGAAATCCTGAGCGAAAATGGATCGGTTAATTTTTACATGTTCCATGGGGGAACGAACTTTGGCTTCTATAACGGGGCCAACGCCCACACCGTTGACGGCTATGAGCCGACGATCACCAGCTATGACTATGATGCGCCGTTGAACGAAGCGGGGGAACCGACCGAGAAATATTTTGCCATTCGTGAAGTCATCTCCAAATATGTAGAGCTCGGACCTTGCGAGCTGCCGGCTCCGATCCCTAAAAAGGCTTACGGCAGACTGGAGCTGAAAGAGCTTGCCCCGCTATCGGCTCAATTGGATGCAATCTCTAAACCGATACATTCAGCGTATCCTGAAACGATGGAGATGCTGGGACAGGATTACGGATTTATTCATTATAATACGTTCATTACGGGGCCTCGCCCGAAAGATGAATTTGTCATTCAGAATTTACGCGACCGGGCGCAGGTGTTCCTGAACGGAAAACTGGCCGCTACGCTGGATCGCAGGGATTCGGAAACGAAACTGGAGTTTGACGTACCGAGCGAAGGCTTGAACGTCAGCATCCTGGTGGAGAATATGGGCCGCATCAATTATGGTCCCTTTATGAGAGAGTACAAAGGGATTACTGAAGGAGTCCGTTTCGGGCGGCAGTTCCTGTCGGAATGGACGACATATACGCTGCCATTAACGGATTTGACGGGGTTGAAGTTCGAAGACTTTGACGCTCTCTCCGAACAATCGGAGCCCAGCTTCTACCGTGCGGCCCTGACTGTGGATGAGCCGTGCGATACGTTCCTGAGTTTTGAAGGTTGGACCAAAGGCGTCGTGTTCATCAATGGATATAATCTGGGACGCTATTGGAACCTCGGCCCGCAGAAAACGATGTATGTGCCTGGACCTTTGTTGAAGCAAGGCGATAACGAAATCATCATCTTGGAATTGCACGGAACTTCCGATGCCGCGGTTACTTTCCTGGATCAGCCTGATTTAGGATAGTCCATAGTTATTATCGAGAAGAAGCCGGATCCGGCACTGGATCCGGCTTTAATTTTAATTAGGATAGTTGCCAGGAGAGGATGAGAACGATGGAACGAGAAAATAAGGCCATTTCCGGACTGCGGTTTGACAGCAAAGCGGATCTGCAAGCGGTAGTGCACGAGACGTTGAAGCCTTTGAAACCGCATTTTACGGCCGGACGCGCGGGTCTCAAGTTGGGAAATACGGCGGCGATTCATAATGAAGCGATTGCGCTGATGGAGGCCTTTGCCCGCCCGCTTTGGGGGTTGGTTCCCCATGCTTGCGGCGGAGGCGAATCGGATTTATGGCCATTATTCCTGGAAGGCATCATCCATGGAACCGACCCGGCGCATGAGGAGTACTGGGGAGTCTTTCGTACTCAGGACCAAAGGATGGTGGAGCAGGCGATCCTGGGCCTCGGCCTGGCCTTGGCCCCTCATAAGCTCTGGGATCCGCTGAGCGAGCAGCAGAAGCAACATTTATATACATGGTTAAACCAGATTAATCTTGTGGATCATTCCAACCCGAATAACTGGCTGATGTTCACCGTGCTCGTCAACGTCGGATTTAAGAAGGCGGGTCTGCCTTTCGATCAGGCCATTATGGACGAATACCTGGAGCTTATCGATACGTACTATTTGGACGATGGCTGGTATTCGGACGGGATTACCGATCAACGGGATTATTACATTCCGTTTGCGATGCACTACTATACCTTGATTTACGCACAGTTAATGGAAGAAGACGACCCGGAACGGGCAAGGAAATACCGGGAAAGGGCAGGGGCCTTTGCCCAAAGCTTTATATACTGGTTTGCCGAAGATGGAAGCAGTCTTCCCTTTGGACGCAGCCTGACTTACCGGTTTGCGCAGGCCTCCTTTTGGTCGGCGCTCGTATTTGCCGGGGTGGAGCCCTTTTCGCTGGGCGTGATGAAGGGGATTATCATGCGGCATCTACGGTGGTGGTTTGATCAGCCCATCTTTTTGTCGGATGGATTGCTCAGCATCGGATACGCTTATCCGAACCTGCTGATGGGCGAAAGCTACAATGCTCCGGGCTCCCCGTACTGGGCCTATAAAACATTTCTGATCCTGGCCTTGCCGGAGGGGCATCCATTCTGGTCCGCGGAAGAAGAGCCGCTGCCATCTTTACAACCGGTGGTTGCCCAGCCTTATGCCCGCATGGTGCTGTGCCGCCCAGAAGGAGACGGCCATGTCACCGCTTTAGCTTCCGGGCAAATGGCCAACTTCGAAATGGCCCACAGCGCGGCGAAATACTCCAAATTCGCGTATTCTACGAGATTTGGATTCAGCGTGCCTAAGGGCTATTTCGGACTCGGCGAAGGGGCACATGATTCCACACTGGCGTTATGCGAGCGGGACGGACATTATCGGGTGCGGCGCTTTTGCGAGGAGTTCAAAATCGAAGATACCTTCGTATACTCCCGCTGGCTTCCTTGGAAGGACGTGGAGGTGCGGACATGGCTGGTACCGGCTGGTCTTTGGCATGTGCGTACCCACCGGATCGTGACTGCCCGCTTGTTGGATGCGGCGGAGGGCGGATTCGCCATCGGAAGACCTGCCGATTTCTCCATAGCGGAAGAAACGGCCGTCAACGTATCTACAGGGAATTCTTTCATCTCGCTGCCATGGGGCATCAGCGGGATCAGTGGCTTGGAAGGGTTCGCGGAAGCGGTAATTATTTTCCCGGAGGCGAATACGAATCTCCTTAAGCCGAGAACATTGATTCCGACTTTGACTGCCCAACTGGATCCGGGAGAGCATTGGCTCGTGTCTGCTGTGTTCGGAGCGGCCTATACCGAGGCGAATACGAAGCTGTTATGCTGTCCTCCGCAAGTCAAGCGGGACGCGGAAGGGCGATGGATCGTGACGAGCGCGGATGCCAAACAGGAATTTGCCCGTTTGGATGTTTTGAACTTTATCCGGCAAGGAGATGAGTGTTGATGTGGGAGCAGGCGTTAGAAGATGCGCTTCAAAAATTACAACGGAATATCGCGAACCATCCGGGGCAGCTTCCTCATATTACGGAACGCACCGGGAGTCTGAGCTACGAATGGGACGGCAACTGGGACTGGATTGAAGGCTTCTACATCGGCATGATGTGGCTGGCTTACGAGTATAAAAGAGAGCCGGTATACAGAGATGCGGCGGAGTCTTATCTGGCAAACTTTCAGGACCGGCTGGACCGGCATGTTGCCTTGGATCATCATGACATCGGGTTCTTGTATTCCTTATCCGCGGTAGCCCAGTGGCGGGTGACGGGAAGCGAGGAGGCGAAGGAGCTTGCCTTGCGGGCCGCCGATCTTCTGGTCGGACGCTTCCGGCCGCAGATTGGCATTATCCAGGCATGGGGCAAGGAAGGGGACCCGGAGAACGGAGGGCGGATGATCATCGATTGTCTGCTGAACCTTCCTCTCCTGTTTTGGGCGCACGAGCAGACGGGAAAATCCGAATATTATGACATCGCTATGAAGCATGCCTTGATGAGCCAGAAGTTTTTGATCCGCGGGGACGGATCCTCCTATCATACCTTCTACTTCAATCCGGAGAACGGGCATGCGCTTCGCGGCGAAACCCATCAGGGCTATCAAGACGGGTCCACCTGGACGCGGGGGCAGGCCTGGGGAATCTACGGTTTCGCTCTGGCCTACCGCTATACGGGGTATCCGGCTTTTTTGGAAACCTCAAAAAAGATGGCAAGGTATTTTATTAAATATCTTCCCGAAGATGCTGTTGTGTACTGGGATTTCGATGTCCCGGTCGAAGAAGGTACGCCGCGGGACAGCTCGGCTTCGGCCATCGTTGCTTGCGGTCTCTTGGAACTGCTGAAACTGACGGAGGAAGATGACCCGGAACGGGAATGGTTCGCACACGTGCTGAATCGCAGTATGAAATCGCTGGCCGGTAAATATGCCACGACGGACCTTCCGGATGCCGAAGGGCTTCTGAAGCATGGCTCCTATCATGTCCGCGGGGATCGCGCGCCGGATGACTTTATGATCTGGGGAGACTATTTCTATCTGGAAGCGCTGGTTCGGCTGGAAAAAGGGATACAAGGATATTGGTAGATGGAAAGCCCGGCCCCGACGCCACCAAGTTCCAGTAAAAGCCAAAAAAATGGGTCATAACAAAAATTATTGTACCTTTTCATAGGATTCTTTTGTTCGATAGAATGGAAGTGTCTACCATATACTCTAATTTATTGAGGGAGGGTATTTATGAAAAGGTTTAGGCAAAGGGTGCTGTGTTTGGTTTTGGCGGCGGTCTTGACGGTTAGCTTAGGTCTATTGCCGACAGCGAAGGTGCAGGCGGACGGGGAAGCGACGCAAGCAGGAACCACAATTACATCCATGACCTACTTTTCGGCAGCAGACGGGCCTGTCATCTCCAAATCAGGGGTCGGACAAGCAAGCTACGGGTTTGTAATGCCTGTTTTTAACGGGGGCTCGGCTACCTGGCAAGATGTCTCGGGCGACTTGGGTGTAAAAGTTAAGGTCAATGGCAGTTGGATCGATATCGATAGTGCCGGCGGATATATTTATAACCAAAACTGGGGGCATTGGAGTGACGGCGGTGTGAACGGCTTCTGGTTCACTCTTTCCGCTACGACGGAGATTCAGCTGTACTCAAAGGCAAACGGCGGCGTTACTCTGGAATATAATCTTGTTTTTCAAAACTTGAATAAAACGACCATCACCGCGATGACGCCGACACAAGGACCGCAGATAACCGCGGGCTTTACGGGCGGTGCAGGCTTTACTTATCCGATTTTCAACAATGATCCGGCAATCACTTATGCAGCCGTTGCGGATGATTTGAAGGTGTACGTAAAACCCGTAAACAGCAGCACGTGGATCGATATCGACAATAATGCGGCCAGCGGCTGGATCTATGACAGCAACTTCGGCCAATTCACCGACGGCGGAGGAGGCTACTGGTTTACGGTAACGGAGTCCATTAACGTAAAGTTGCAATCCAAAACTTCTTCGGCCAATGTAGTCTATACGATTACCTTTAATGAACCGGTAAGAAATTCGTACACCCTAACCCCTTATGAAGGAACGACCTACACGGCAAATGAAAGCGGCTCCATCGGATTCCCTCTGCCTAAAATAGACGGAGGCGCGGCTATAGGCTCCGAGCTGGGCAAGTTCGTATACCAGATTAATATCAACGGCCAATGGGTCGATTTGAGCAATTCCGGCCAGAGCGGATTCATCTATTCCGGGAACGGCTACAACAATATGTCGGCTGCCAACCAGTGGGGATATTGGGCCGATTATATCTATGGGCTTTGGTTCCAGCCGATCCAGGAGGACATGCAGATACGGATCGGCTATCCATTGAACGGGCAGGCCGGCGGAAATGTCGGCAGCAATTTTGTCTACTATACCTTTATAGGCAATCCGAACGCCCCTCGCCCGGACGAGACGGATCATGAAGATATTCCAATCGGAACTCCAAGCAACCCGGCCATCGAAGGCATGACGCTCGCCTGGCAGGATGAGTTTAACGGATCCCAGCTAGATACTAGTAAATGGAACTATGAGACGGGTTATTATATCAACGATGACCCCAACAGCTGGGGTTGGGGCAATGCGGAACTCGAGCATTATACCAATAGTTCTCAAAACGTATTTTTGCAGGACGGTGTTCTGAATATCAGAGCCCTGAACGATCCCAAGACGTTCCCGCAGGATCCAACGCGGGTTGCACAGTATTCCTCAGGCAAAATTAATACCAAGGATCATTTTTCCTTCCAGTACGGAAGAGTGGATTTTAGAGCCAAGCTGCCTACAGGCAACGGTGTCTGGCCGGCGCTTTGGATGCTTCCCGAAGATGCGGTTTATGGCGCCTGGGCGGCTTCCGGCGAGATTGACGTGATGGAAGCGAAAGGGCGCTTGCCCGGCACGACCAGCGGGGCGGTGCATTTTGGCGGCCAATGGCCGGTGAACAGATATATTGCGGGCGAGTATCACTTCCCTCAAGGGCAGACGTTTGCAAATGACTTCCATGTCTATACCTTGATCTGGGAAGAGGATACCTTCAAATGGTATGTGGACGGTAAGTTCTTCTTCAAGGTTACGAGAGATCAATGGTATTCCGTTGCGGCACCGAACAATCCGAACGCTCCATTTGATCAGCCTTTCTACATTATTATGAACCTGGCGATCGGCGGACATTTTGACGGCGGCCTGGCTCCGGATCCATCGGATATCCCGGCAACCATGCAGGTGGACTATGTGCGCGTGTATAATCCGGGCTCAACGGGCGGCGAGAATCCGGGAAATGTTCCCGTTACCGGCGTGACCCTGGATCAAGCATCCGCACAGATTGAAGTTGCCCAGCAGGTGCAGTTAAATGCCTCTGTTACGCCGGCCAATGCTACCAACAAGCAGGTCAACTGGACCGTTTCCAACGCCGGTATTGCTTCCGTGAATCAGCAGGGAAAGGTGACCGGGCTGGCTCCTGGCACGGCCACCGTAACGGCTACCACCGTTGACGGCAACAAAGCAGCCTCCGCTACCATCACCGTTGTGCCGAAGGCTCCCGCCGTGATCATCATCGGCGATGAGGTACGCGGACTGAAGAAAACGGGCGATAACCTGTTGTTTTACGTAAATGGCGCTACCTTTGCGGACTTGCACTACAAAATAAACAACGGCGTACAGATGAACGTAGCGATGACTCCGGCAGGGAACGGCAACTATACCTATCCCGTAAATAATCTGCAAGCCGGGGATACTGTCGAATATTTCTTTACCTATAATCCGGGACAAGGCGCATTGGATACCCCGCCGCTAACGTATATTCATGGGGTGACCCAATAAACGAAGGATCGGCGATTTTTGGATAAGGGGATTCGATCCGGATAAGATGGTTAGTTCAAACGGCGATTTGACCTCAGGGCGTCATTGAGGCAAGTCGCCGTTTTGGTTTACAAATGTTTACATAAACAGGGTCCTCCAATAATACTCCCGTGCCAGAATAAGGGTGTTGTACTACTCTTTAGCCTATGGGAGGGAAATCATGAAGAGAATCGCTGGAACCGGGGCCAAATGGCTGCGGTCGGGAATTGCGCTGTCTTTGGCGTTGTCGCTTCAATTGGGATTTGGCATGGAATCGTCGTCCGTATTTGCGGAAGGACCGAGTGATCCGGCACCGCACATTGCCGCAAAGGTAATCAATGAGAATGCAGGCAAAAAAGTGCTCTTCGACAATACGCACGGGCAGACGGCGGGGGCAGCCGATTGGGTTATTGACGGCGGGTTTTCCGATTTCGGACAAGCTCTGGCCGGGGATGGCTTTGATGTGAAGGAGCTTCGCAAGTCCACTCCGATTACTTACAGCGATTTAAGCAGTTACGAGGTATTCGTGGTAGCCGAACCGAATATTCCTTTTAAGCAAAGTGAACAGGCAGCGATGAAGCAATATGTCGAAGAAGGCGGGAGCATTTTCTTTATCGGGGATCACTACAATGCCGACCGAAACAAGAACCGCTGGGACGGCTCCGAGTCCATCAATGGCTATCGCCGGGGAGCTTGGGAGAATCCCGTGAAAGGGATGAGTACGGAGGAGAAAAACTCCGCCGCCATGCAGGGAGTCGTCAGTTCCGACTGGCTTTCCGATCATTTCGGGGTCCGGTTCCGTTATAATGCTCTGGGCGATATTACGGCCAATCACATTGTAGCGCCGGACCAGGCCTTCGGCATTACGGAAGGGGTCGCGGGAGTGGCCATGCATGCCGGTTCTACGCTGGCGATTACGGACCCGAGCAAGGCCAAAGGCATCGTTTATCTTCCAAAGACTAACGAGGCTTGGGGCAATGCGGTCGATCAGGGTGTCTTTCAAGGCGGGGGCGTGGCGGAAGGACCGTATGTGGCAGTCTCCAAAGTGGGACTCGGCAAGGCGGCCTTCATCGGCGATTCCTCTCCTGTGGAGGACGCTACTCCTAAATATTTGCGGGAGGAAACCGGAGCCAAAAAGACGACCTATGACGGCTTCAAAGAACAAGACGATGCGACGCTGCTTGTGAATCTGGTGAACTGGTTAGCGGAGCAGGAAAATTATACGAGTCTGAATCAAGTGGAGAACTTGCAGCTCGACGAGGAGACGAAGCTGCTTCCTTTCGAAGCGCCCGAAGCTTCAACCGAACCCCAGTCCGAGCCTTGGTCTGCGCCGGCAGCCGGATATAAGTGGTGGGATCAGACTACGTTCAAACCGGGCTCTTATGGGGGGCAAACGGCGAGCGCGAGTCCAACTTACAATTTCGTGCACCAGGCGACTCTGCCTAATGCCCAGGATTTTCAGATTCGCGTAGTTATCGATAACCTGCCCGCCAATTCGAGCGTATCGGGATTCAGCACCGGCATCTATTTGACCGGAGGAACCCAAGTGGCGAAGGTAAGAAAGGCGGACGGAACGTGGCCGGCCGACTATGGATACGGGGAAACCTTCACCGTGAATTCGAACAGCCAGGGACGCGCGACGAAGGATTTGACGGTCCGGATCAAGCCTGGGACAAGCGGGGCGGCTAACCTCCGTTTGAGGCAAAACGGCAATAATCTGCTTACGAAGCCGGTGACTCTGGCAAATGTGCCCGCAGAGCCGCTTCCTGACGAAGGGAATGGCGTTCCTGCCCTGATTACGATTGGCGAAGGACGGAACAAGCCGGAGGGAAGCGTGGTTACTTTGCAGGGGACGGTCACATCCGAGCCGGGAATTTTCGGCGGACAGACCTTTTATATGCAGGATGACACGGGCGGTATCTATGTATATCAAAATACCGAAGGCTTCCATCAAGGGGATGTCGTGAAGATTACCGCAACAACGGCCCTGTATAATACGGAGCTTGAATTGACGAACCCGGTATCCATTGAGAAGACCGGGACATCGGCTACGCCTGAGCCGCAGTCGGCGTCGTCCGTAAACGGCGATAATCAAGGCAGGCTGATCGAACTCCGCCAGGCTAAAATAGCGAATATCGTGACGGCAGCCCCGGCGGGTTCATTTGAATTCGATGCGATTGGCGAAGACGGGACCCGTAATCATGTTCGCGTAGACGCCAGAACCGGTATCACTTTGGCCGACTTTCCTTATCAGGAAGGGCAGGTCGTAAATTTACAAGGCGTGTCCTCCATTTTTAAGGGGATCTATCAATTGAAGGTTCGGGGACTGAGCGATATTTCGGCTTCCCCGGCCACTGCTCCGCCGGTAACGACGGCTGCCCTTTCCGAAACGCCTAACGGGAACGGTTGGTTTAACCGGAGCGTAACTGTTACTTTGACGACTTCGAATCCTCAGGGGACGGGGAAAGTTTCCACGAAATATGCAGTGAATGAGGGGCCTGAGCTGGAGTATACAGGGCCGTTCATTGTTGAGACGGAAGGAACCAACGTCATTCGTTATTACTCCGTCAGCAGCAGCGGTGCCGCTGAAACAGCGAAGTCTATCGAAGCGAAGCTGGACATGACGGCCCCGACGGTAACCTTGACTCAATCAGGAAAAAGCGTGGGGGATGTTTGGGAATCGGATATGCTAAAGTTCGAGCTTCACAGCTTGGATAGCGGTTCCGGAATAACCGTACAGAAACTGTCGATAGACGGGCAAGAGGTTGAAATCGGTCAGCCGATCAGCGCGAAGGACCTTGGCTTGGGTGGTCACACTGTACAGTATACGGTGGAAGATGCGGCGGGGAATCAATCCCGCGATCAGTTCACATTTCAGGTGAAGAAGCCGCTTGCCGCAGGAGCGCCGGGCACACCGGTTCTCTCGGACAACAATGGACATGATACCGGACTCCGGGACGGAAATTATACGATCTCCATGAATATGTGGTGGGGAAATAACGGGTCGGAGTTCAAGCTTTATGAAAATGACGTACTGATTCAAAGTATTTCACTTACAGATGCCAGCCCTTCGGCTCAATCCCTGACTGTCGATATCGCCGGAAAAACAAACGGAGTATATACCTATGTCGGCGAACTGAGCAATTCCCAAGGAGTCACGAGGTCACAGCCGCATGTCGTTGTTGTCTCGGATGCGGGTCCCGGTAAACCGGTCTTGTCACATGATAATTGGGACGGTGACGGAAACTACCTGATCTCCATGAATATGTGGTGGGGAACTAATGGCTTCGAATATCGGCTTTACGAAAATGGGGAGCAGATCGATACGCAATCTCTTTTGGAGGCTACCCCGAATGCCCAAGGGGCTGTAACGAAGATCGAAGGTAAATCGGCAGGAACTTATGTCTATTATGTGGAAATCATAAACGCTGCAGGGGTGACTAAAGGAGAAACGATTACGGTTCAGGTTACCCGGAATTAGCGTTGATCCCCAATAATCATAAGAGCACTGGAATGCAAACTGGGGCCGAACTATATCGGCCCCAGTTTTATTTATAATCGTAGTCTATCGATGTGAAATTATGAGAGACTTATTTTGCGCTTCTCGCCGGGTAATAATTTGTTTAATAGTATTGCTGCCATCGATGCAACCAGAATAGGCGAGCCTAGGATATATTGCACGAAAGTCGGCAAAGAGTTCAAGAAATCGGAAGGAATAAGCACTAACGCTAAGGTTAAAATCATAGGGATCGCGATGGTGTACATCTCTTTTTCGCCGATGGTCTCGTTTCTCATAACCTGCAAGCCGTTAATGGAGATAATGCCGCAGATGATGGCGAATACCCCGCCGATTACAGCCGAAGGAATTGCAGAAATCAGAGCGGCCAATTTACCGGAGCAGCCGAAGAGGACGAACCATCCTCCTACCGCGAGAAAGACCCGGCGGCTGGCAACACCGGTGATGGAGATAATGCCTGCATTCGTGGAATAGCCTGTAACCGGAGTGGAACCGAGTAAGGAAGAAATCAGGCAACTGATGCCTTCTCCGATCACCCCTCGATTAATGTTCTTGTCCGTTAGCGGCTTTTCAATGACGTTACTGATCGCAAACCAAGTCCCTGTAGTTTCAGCCAGCAGTACGATATAGATGATAACCATGGTGATGATCGCAGAAATATTGAAGGAAAAGCCAAAATCAGCAAAAGGAATCTGCGGCATGCTAAACCAATTGGCGTTCCCGACCGCCGAGAAATCCAAGATACCCATGAAGTCTGCGGAAATGCAGCCAACAACTAAGGCGATCATTACAGAAGTGATGCGGAACAATGAACCCTTGGTGCGGAACAGAGAACCCAGGATAACGAATAAAAGGAGCACGGCCCCTGAAATTAGGGCTAATAATACATTTTGACGGATTGAAGCGTCAGCGGCACCATAGATGTTATCTTGAATGGCCACCGGCAAAAGGGAAAGACCTACAACAAATATAATCGTTCCCCCTACGATCGGAGGGATAAACGATTTGACGATTTTATTGAAGATGCCGGTATAACCCAGAATAATAACTAGGACAGCGCCAATGATGCTGGCACCCAACACGGAACTCCAGCCTGCTTCTCCGCCCCCGCTGGCGGCATAAATCGTGATGATGGCACCGAGCGGAACATAGGAAGGACCTTGGGCCATAGGCAGCTTCATGCAGAAATAAGTCTGTACAATCGTTGCCAGACCGGCAGCAATAAACGTAGATTGAATTAAAGCGCTCGACTGATCGGCTTGTAAACCGATTAACATGGCAATCAGAAAAGGTACGACGTAGACGTCCATGGCTAATACATGCTGCAAACCCAGGATCACGGACTTGCTGAATGAAATCTTCTCATCGGGTAAGACCGTTAAATGCTGTGACTTCGCTTGTGTTTGATCTTGATTGTCTAGTTGTGGCTTCAATTCAGATGCGCCCCTCATATTTCAGTATTTTTTGTACTCTTAACGTCGTGAATGGACTCTTTCGCCTTGTACCCAGACTTCAAGGATATTCTCGGGGCGAACAAGATACATCATTTTCTGAAAGACGTCATGTAAATCTTCGTTCTCGTCAAAAATAGGCAATTTGGCAGTCGGTATTTTTGTATCAATAATTTGGACATCCCATGCATAGTTCTCCTCAATACGGCCGATAGGTAAGCTTAAACTTTCACCGCCGCCAGCCGTAGCAAGATAGAACGCTTCATGGATGGTAATCCGTGATCCCGGTACGCCGCGTTCCTTGGCTGGCAAGGATGGATTAACTCCGTCTTCCAGCATTCTCGAAGAAATGACAGCTTGCCTTATATTATCGAACAGACTGGGGGAGAACCCTCCGGAGATATCCGATCCCAATCCAATCTCAACCCCCTCGGCATGGAAATGAGCAACCGGGATGACACTATTGGCAAAATACGCGTTGGATACCGGACAATGGGCAATCGCCGTTCCGGTCTCAGCAAATAATTGTACATCCTCATCATCGAGAAAATTACAATGGGCCATGACCGATTTGTCACGAAGCAGACCGAAATCATGCAGAGCAAAGGCATCATTCTTCTGGAACCGCTCTTGGACATACCCGTGAGCCCAGTCACTCTCGCTGCAATGCGATTGAACATAGGTATCGTATTTGGCTGCCAGTTCTCCTAATCCTCTTAAACCTTCGTCTGTACAGCTTGGTATGAATCTTGGAGTTACTACCGGGTACACGCCTTGTTTAGCCGATTTGGCCAAAGCTTGTACAGCCAGAATGAATTCTTCCGTATCCGCCAGTGCCGAAGAGGTATCCGCGTCGCGGTAGTATTCTGGATTCTGTGCGGGATCATCCATGACAACTTTGCCAACCAATCCGCGCTGGCCTTTACTGGCGCATATTTCAGCTAACAGAATACTGGCTTCTTTATGCACTGTTGCAAAATAAAGTGCAGTCGTTGTCCCGTTTGCAAGCAGGGTGCTAACCACATCCTCATAGACCTTCTTGGCAAATTCCAGATCCGAGAATTTGGATTCGAGCGGGAAGGTGTAAGTGTTCAGCCAATCATAGAGCGGAATGTCCAAGGCTGTTCCGGATTGAGCCCATTGCGGCGCGTGGACATGCAGATCGATGAAACCCGGCAATAAATACTGACTTTCAGCTAAGCGATGAAAGGTATCGGTCCCTTGATACGCATCCAGCAGGGGTTGAAAGTCGGGATCTTGCGGTGCAATGATTCTTTCGATCATGCCTTCCGTGTTGATACAAAAAAGATGGTCCTTCAATACTTGAATTTCCTTGGGCGATTTGCTGGAAAAGGCAGTCCCTTGGAATATTTGCATATATTTTCTCATAACTACCGCCTTAATGTTCGTATTTTCTAGATGTATTTGTTATTATAATCGGTCAAAAACGAGAAGTCTATAGCAAAAGGCGAATAATCAAAGGTGCTCAAAATGAAGTTTGAAAGGGTGTAGTAGTTGTTGGAGAGAACGGTTTTGTTTTAAATATACCCAGGCGGGGTATGATAAGGATTGTACACCATATAATATCTAACAGCATTGAGGAGATGAGAAAATGAATAAGAATTTCCTGATAGGTATACTATCTGTAGCCATGGCGCTTGTTGTATCGGCTTGTTCTGACAATAATGCAGCTGTCACTAAGGACAATGCAGCAAATATGAATGAGGGTTCCAACTCGCATGATCAAATGGATCATTCAGGTTCAGGTGAAGTTCCGACGGATTTGGAGGCTGCAAAGAATCCGGCTTATCCGATGGGGAGTGTGGCGGTGATTCAAGCGGATCATATGGAAGGAATGAAGGGGGCCAAGGCGACTATCACAGGCGCATATGATACAAATGTCTATATGGTTTCATATACCCCGACTACCGGCGGTGCCACAGTAAAAGATCACAAATGGGTCATCCATGAAGAAATTGAAAATGCCGGCGATCAGCCCTTCAAACCTGGAGATAAGGTTGTGTTAATGGCTAAACATATGAAAGGCATGGAAGGCGCTGACGCTGTTGTTGATTCCGTTGAACAAACAACGGTATATATGGTGGATTACACCGATACAGTCAGCGGTGAACAAGTCACAAATCATAAGTGGGTAACGGAAAAAGAACTATCTCCGGTCGAGTAAAAAAAAGCGCCCGTTCCTTGCGACACATGTCCAAGGAACGGGCT
Organism: Paenibacillus sp. Marseille-P2973; assembly: GCF_018101095.1. NCBI lineage: Bacteria > Bacillati > Bacillota > Bacilli > Caryophanales > Paenibacillaceae > Paenibacillus > Paenibacillus sp. Marseille-P2973. The sequence continues at coordinate 97,246 of NZ_JAGQEH010000007.1, read as the reverse complement.
TTTTGATTTTAAAATGCAGCTTGTTTTTGAATCTTTAGGTTCGGGGATTGATGATAGCTTAAGCTTCCATCTTCTGCGCCGTGTAAAGCCGGTAGTACAGGCCGCGACGGGCGATCAGTTCATCGTGCGAGCCGGATTCCGCGATGCCTTTGTCGGATACGTACATGATACGGTCGCAGTTCTTAACCGTGGACAACCGGTGCGCGATGATGAAGGAGGTCCGGCCTTTAAGCAGTTCGTTCAAGCCCTGCTGAAGCAGCCGCTCGGTCTTCGCGTCAATCGAAGAGGTGGCCTCATCCAGAATAAGAATGCGCGGGTCGGCCAGAAGCGTACGGGCGAACGAGATCAGCTGCCGCTGTCCCTGAGACAGCTTCGAGCCACGCTCGTTGACTTCCGTCTGGTAACCATGCTCAAACTCGCGGATGAATTCGTCGGCGCATACCGTCTTCGCCGCCGCAATGATCTCTTCTTCCGTGGCATCCAGTTTCCCGTACCGAATATTATCGAGAATGGTGCCTGAGAAAATAAAGCTGTCCTGCAGCATGATCCCCATTTGGCTGCGCAGGGAATTGAGCGTGACCTGTGAAATATCGTGACCGTCGATCAGGATCTTGCCGCCGGTAATATTATAGAAGCGCGAGATCAGGTTGACGACCGTCGTTTTGCCTGCGCCTGTCGGTCCTACCAAGGCAATGCTTTCCCCGGGTTTGATATCGAAGGAAAGGTTCTCAAGAATATTGTTGCCGGGATCGTAGGCGAAGGTGACGTCGTCAAACGTTACTCTCCCTTGAATCGATGGCAACTTCTTCGCGTCCGGCACATCGCTCACGGTGACCGGTTCGTCCAGCGTCTCGAAAATCCGTTCCAGATAGGCGACAGCATTGATGAAGTTATTGTACAGCTGCGACAAGTTCAGAATCGGCTGCCAGAACCGGAAAGCATAGGTACCCATGGCCAGAATGATCCCGAAGGTGATATCCTGAGGATTCAGCGCCAGCAGTCCGATAAGATAAATCAACGCGGTGACGATCGTCGCCAGATTATCGACGGTGAACGGGATCAGTGCGTTATACCGCAGAGCGCGCATCCACTCCGTGCGGAAGCTGCCTGCAAGGCGCGTGAAGATCCCTTCGTTGCGCTGTTCGCGGGAGAAGATTTGCGTCACGCGGATACCGCTGATGCTCTCCTGCAAGTAGGCGTTCACATTGGAGCTCTTGTTGGATACCGCCTGCCATGCCCGCCGTTGCCGGGTCTTGATCAATAGCATGACGCCGAGGAAGACAGGAAGACCCGCCAGGATGACGAACGACAGCCGGACATCCACGGCAAACATAAAGGCTGCGATAAAGATCAAGTTCACGATTTCAAGAATAAAGTTGATAATACCGTTGGATAACACATCCGATACCGAGTTGACATAGTTGACGACCCGGATCAAAATTTTGCCCTGAGGGCGATCATCATAATATTTGAACGGCAGCTGCTGCAAGTGCTTGAACAGATCACTCCGGATGTCAAAGATAATGTCCTGACCGACGCTCGTCATCATCCGTGAGCGGATCGTGGCCAGATAGACGCTGACCACAATGGTGACCAGCATAAGCGCCGACCAGCCGACCAGCGGGCCGACGGCTTTCGCAGGGATCGTGACGTCGATGACATGCTGCATGATCAGCGGAGCCGACAGCGAAACCGCCGCCGAAATGGCGCTAAGAATGAAGGCGATAATCATCGGTGTCTTCTGCTTCTTGATGTAGACTAACGCACGCCGGAAATGCTTGATATCAAAGGGCGATTCCAGGTTTTCGTCGATGTCGAATTTATTCCTTGCCATGCTCTGTCACCTGCCTTCCAATGCCCTCGTTCTGCAGCATAAACACTTCGTAGTAATAACCCCGTTTCGCCAACAACTCGGCATGGGTGCCTTCCTCGATCAGGCGGCCTTCGTCCAGAATGAGGATCCGGTCGGCTTCCGCGGTGGTCGAGACGCGTTGGGCGATAATGATTTTTGTGCAGGGGTATTCGAGTTCACGTAAACTTTTTTGGATATGCTCCTCGGTTTCCAAATCGACGGCCGAGGTCGTGTCATCCAGAATGAGGATCGGACGCTGAACCGCCATGGCGCGGGCGAGCGCGATACGCTGCTTCTGTCCGCCGGACAGGCCGACGCCCCGTTCCCCTACGATGGTGTCATAGCCTTCCGGCATCTTGGTAATGAAATCATGCGCTGCCGCAAGCTGGGCGTATTCGATGGTATCCTTCTCCGGAAGGTCGGGATCGCCATAAGCGATATTCCCGTCAATCGTGTCGGAGAACAGGAGGACATCCTGTGTCGCCACGCCGATGTTACCGCGAAGCTCGTCAAGCTCCAGCTTGCGTACATCGGTGCCGTCGACCAGAACACGTCCCTGCGACACATCATAGAAGCGAGGAATCAGATTGACGAGCGTCGTCTTCCCTGATCCGGTGGAGCCCATGATGGCAACGGTTTCACCCGGTTTAATCGTGAAGCTTACATCATGCAGAACCTCTACGCTGCCATATTTAAAGCTGACATGGTCAAACTCGATGCCTCCGCTGTAGCGGCGTTTGTCAACCATATTGTGCTCGTTGACGATGCCGGGACGCGCGTAATAGACTTCGATAATCTTGGACAAGCTGGCAAAAAAGCGTTGAATATCATTGATTATGATACCGATATTGCGCATCGGGTTGGAAATGGCCCAGATGAGCGATGAGAATGCGGCGAATTCGCCGAAGGTGATCCGGCCGTTCATAACGAACAAACCGCCTGCCAGCAGCAGAATCACGTTAAATGCCTGCGCGAACGTCTCGAGATAAGGAAAGTAATCGAGCCATACGAGCGCGGCGGTCTTGTTCGCTTTGGAGTAGTTGACGTTCTTGTCCGAGAACTTCTCCACCTCGTATTCTTCGCGTGCAAAAGCTTTGACGACACGGTTGCCCGAGATGTTCTCCTGGGTTGTGGTGTTGAGCTGGGACAGCCGTTCACGCAGATCCACGTACATAGGGCGTACGCGTTTCGCAAAGATGTAAGCTACCACAAAAATCGGCGGAGACAAAATCAACAGCCATAGCGTCAACTCGACGTCAATCGTAAAGAAGTAAATCACGGCGGCAAGGAAAATCGTGAGCGATTCGATGATCGTCTTGATAATCCACGCCATGGAGTGCCGCACCATGTCCAGATCGCCTGTCATCTTGGTCATAAGATCGCCGGTACGGTTATGATCGTAATAGTTCATGTCTTGCTCTTGAATCTTGTTGTACAGAAAAACGCGTACTCGATAGAGCATATTCTGCGAGGACCATTCGTACTGCATCGTCGTCAGGTAGGCAAGGCCCGTACGCAGTAAGGAAAAGCCGATCATGCCCAGGCAGAGCATAATGAGCAGCCCTCGCTCTTCCGTTAAATTCTGCAACGCGTTGTCATTCGCTATAAACGTATCGACAATGCGCTGGCCGATGTAAGGATTCACGATCATGAGCGAGGAGCCCACTACCGAGAGGCAAAGTGCCAGGATGTACCGCGTACGGTCTCCCTCCAGGTTCTTCCACAGCCATTTTAGTTCGAACATCTGATCACCTGTTTCTGATTGTTCTTTCATTCTTGTTGAAAAAGACTTTATGACCCAATCAACAAACTACCGTGATTATACCACTTGAGCAGGTAAGATCAACGTCTTTTTCAACATCCGGAAATGAATATATTTTTGTTATATATATTGAAAGAATTTGTGTGAAATATCGAAAATTTCAGACGAAAGTTCAGTTATAAGCGGACGTTTATCCACAGTTTTGCATTAGAGCAAAAGCCTGCTTCTTTGTCCAAATGCCAAACACCCCCAAGGGCCGTTCCATATCTTGCGACATGGCCGATTCACTTAGAGGTGTTTGATTTAGATTCTATTTTATTGTCTCTACTGTTCTATGTATTTTATTTGCGGTTCTATTAAAAGAATGTTTTATCCAAGTAACTGGTCAAGTCGGCACGAAGCTGGTTCAACTCCTGCTCGTATTTGTCGGAGCTGTTCGCAGGAGTGCGATCGTTGACGAAACGTCCTTTATTGCTTACTCCCCAAAATCCGGCCGTGTCATCATCCATTACTTTGAAAGCTTTCATATATTGATCCCATACATCATCGCTAATTCCTACCCCATCGCCGATAAACCCTCGGCCCCCACCCAGGTAACCGCAGTTCATGATCGTAAAGATAGATTTGTCTTTCAGCATTCCTTCAAGTCCTTTATCCGTACTTTTGTAGGCAAATTGCTTTGCAAATACGCGTTCCATATAGCCTTTGGTAATTGCATTAGGCGTATCGTGCCAGTTCGGATAAACAAAAATAATTTCGTCGGATTTCGTGACAAACTCCTGTTCCGTCTTTACATCAGCCGTTGGCTCGCCAGTTCCGTCCTTTGCATAATAGAACTCTTCGGGGGTAATTACCGGAGAGAATTTCATGTCGTATAAATCGCGAAGTTCGACTTCGTATCCATTCTCTTCAAAATGCTTCATGGCCGTATACGCCAGATCGTAATTCACGCTGTTTTTGCGGGGGTCGCCGACTACAAATAGCGCCTTTTTCTTATCGGAATCGGTAAATCCCTTCGGTTTATACTGAGCGATCAGGTCATTAGGTACAATTGAGGCAGAAGAAGTGGCATCGGCCGAAGCGGCGCTGGTGCTGTCCGCGGTGTTCGTTGTACCTTGATCAGACTTCACTTCCGTAGTGTTGGAATTGCTTGCAGGGGAAGCCTTCTGTGTCTGACAAGCCGTTAAAGAAAGAACAAAGCTCAGAGATAAGATAAGAATAGCGAGTTTCTTCAATTTATATCCTCCTTGTGGGTATACTCCACACGACTATAGCATAGACCCTATAAAGACTTTGTGATTATTTTCACTAGAAAAAAATGGCTTTAGATCGCTGCTTGAGGAGATCTTCGAGAGTTTGGTTAAGCCCCTGCAAGCATCAGCCGATAATAATATAGAAAAGCAATTAAACCCGGTTGGAGGCACTAATTTATTTGAAAACATCAATTAGAACAATCTTAAAGCTTATACTTCCATTTCTATTAATCATGTTGGCATATGCCTTCTATAAGAAGACAAGCACCATGTCGAACCCGCAATTAGACATTATAAAGCTGGCTCCTTATGCCGTATCGGCGATCGGTGCCGTGATTTCTTGGAAGTTCAATCGGAGCCGGGAGTTTTTTATACTTATCATTCTAGCGATCTGCTTGGCTGCCGTTACCTATTTGCCGGGAATAAAAGGGGGATGGCCCCCTGTTCAAACCAGAGACGTTTGTATCGTGATTGGAATGCTGGTTCCCTTTAATATTGCCGTGTTTTCCTTCTTTAAAGAACGGGGCATTTTGAGCTTATGGGGCGGGCTGCGTATCGGAATCATCCTTCTCCAAGCATTATTGGCCGCCTGGTTGATCCGCCCGGAGCAGCAAAAATGGCTCACCCTGATCAATCAAAACTTTTTGCCGGTCAACCTGCATACCTTAACTCCTATATCGCAAGCTGCACTGCTCTTATTTCTGGCTGCAGGGATCATTCTTATTTTGAGGCAGATTCGATATAAAACCTCTCAGGATATTTCCTTCATAGGGGTGCTGTGCGCCGTATTTATAGCCGTTCATCACAATGATGCCAATTCCATGATGTATCCGGTCTTTTTCGCGGCTTCGGGCATCGTCCTAATCACATCCATCATCCAGGATTCCTACTCTATGGCTTTTTCGGATGAGCTGACCGGTTTGCCTTCCAGGCGGGCGCTTAAGCAGGATATGATGAAGCTGGGAATGAATTACGCCATGGCGATGCTCGACATCGACCACTTTAAGAAGTTTAACGATACTTATGGACATGATACCGGGGACGAGGTTTTGAAATTAGTAGCTTCTATTATTAAAGACGTGACTGGCGGCGGGAAGGCCTATCGGTATGGGGGAGAGGAATTCACTATTCTTTTCCCGGGAAAAAGCATCACGGAGGTCGTTCCGCATCTCGAGCAATTAAGAGAAAAGGTGTCCAAAAGAGCCTTTACGCTGCGAAGACCCGGCAGCCGGAAGGGGAAATCCTCCTCGAAACGCAAAAAACGCGGCTCCCGATCCGCGGGTCAGAAACAAATATACATAACGATCAGTATCGGCGTTTCCCAAAGAAACGACAAACATAAAACACCGGATGCGGTCATGAAATCGGCGGACACGGCACTATACCGGGCCAAGAAAAAAGGTAGGAACTGCGTCAGCAAGTAGAGTCGGATAAGAGAGGGGGCGGGAGGCGTTTCGTCCTACCGCCTTTGCTCCGTTACAGATGACATGGATGCTGCCGTGAATTTCTGTTTTTGTACACTACAGTCGGTTAATTAGCTGGATTTTCTGCAGTTAATTTTGCGTGGATGGGCCTTAGGTGTGGATTAGATGTAGAAAACTACAGCCAATTTCGCGCTTCCCCTTCAAAACAGCTCAAACCTACCAAATTAACTGTATATTTTACAGTTAGTTTTCTCGAAAGAACTAATTCTGCGAAAATAACTGTAGGTTTTCCAGTTAAATCTCATCTTCCATAATGTTTCGCGACTCAACCATACTATATTTTCCAATCCTCTATCCGTGCCCACCGCCTTAACCCAACCCCTCCGTATGTTATAATAGATTACTAGGCTCGCAACCGGAGGAAGCTCATGAACAAGACGATTGGAATTTTAGCGCATGTGGATGCGGGGAAGACCACTTTCTCGGAGCAGCTGCTCTACTATACAAAGAGTATTAAACAGCGGGGGCGCGTCGACCATCAGGATGCCTTTCTGGACAGCCATCAAATTGAGCGGCAGCGGGGGATTACGGTATTTGCCGATCAGGGCCGATTTTCATATGGGAATGTCGAGTATTATCTGATCGATACGCCGGGACATATCGACTTCTCTCCGGAGACGGAACGGGCGATTCAAGCGATGGATATGGCGATCATTATTGTTAGCGCCGTGGAGGGCATCGAAGGCCAGACGGAAACGGTCTGGGAGCTGCTCAGAAAACATCGGATTCCCTGTTTCTTCTTCATTAATAAGACGGACCGAGTCGGGGCGGACGTCCCTCGGGTGGTTCAGGACATTCGAGCCAATTTCTCCTCGGATCTTTGCAATTTGACGGATGGGTTTGCCGAGGATGGCGGAATGAGCGAAGAGTGGATTGATTTCGTTGCCGAACGTGACGAGGCTCTGCTGGAGTATTATCTGGAGAAAGGCTACGACAGAGAGATGTGGCTGAATGCGATGCGGCGCCTGATTCAGAAGAATCAGGCATATTCCTATGCTTACGGCTCCGCGCTGCAAGGAATCGGGATCGAAAGCTTCCTTCACAAGCTTCATCTGCTAACGGAAACCGATTATTCCAGCGAAGGTCCGTTTGCGGGTCGTGTCTACCGCATACGCCATGATGATCACGGTACCAGAATCACTTTCATTAAAGCTTTATGCGGAACCTTGAACGTAAGGGATAACTTGAAGTATGGGGATGGGGATCGACCCGTCACCGAAAAAATTACGCAAATCCGGAAATACAACGGGCGTGAGTTTATGCCGGTTGACCGGGTGGAGGCGGGCGAACTGTTTGCGGTCACCGGTTTATCTATGGCCGCCGTCGGGGATGGCATAGGGGAATTACAGGAAAAAGCGGTATACGAAATGGTGCCCACTTTAAAGTCCAAAGTTATTTTCGAGCCCGGGATCCATGTTAAAGAGGCACTTGCTTATTTTAAAATACTCGATGCGGAAGATCCTTCGCTGAATGTGATCTGGGACGAAAGACTGCAGGAAATCCAGCTTCATGTGATGGGGAAGATCCAGCTTGAAGTGTTGGAACAGCTAATCTATGAGCGCTTTAAATTCAAGGTGAAATTTGACCGTCCGGAAATACTGTATAAGGAAACGATCGACACCCAGGTGAACGGTTACGGCCATTTTGAACCGCTGGGGCACTATGCCGAGGTGCATCTGCAGTTACGGCCAGGGGAGCGGAATTCGGGGATTACGTTTAAAAATGTCTGCCATGCCGATGATTTGTCCGTCGGGAATCAGAACCTGATCCGTCACCACCTGTTTGAACGGGAGCATCACGGTCTGCTGACCGGCTCGCCGCTAACCGATGTCGAGATCACCTTGTTGACCGGTAGAGCCCATAATAAGCATACGACGGGCGGCGACTTCAGAGAGGCTGCGTTTAGAGCGTTGCGTCAGGGATTGGAGCAATCGTCCAACGTCCTGCTAGAGCCATATTACCAGTTTAAAATCAAAGTGGACCTCGAACAGATTGGCCGCGTCATCTCGGATATCGGGCAGGCCAGCGGCAGACTGGATGCTCCCCGAAATGAGGGGGAGAAGGCTATTTTGACGGGAACCGTGCCGGTAGCTACATTTATGGATTACAACAGCCAGCTAGCTTCCTTTACCCATGGGAAAGGCGTGCTTAGCCTGACTTTTGCCGGATATGACCGATGCCATAATGAGCAGGAGATCATTGAAAGAATCGGCTACAACAAAGATGCCGATCCTGAATATACTTCCTCTTCGATCTTTTGCGCCAAGGGTCAAGGATATACGGTGGGGTGGAAAGAAGCCGAAGGGAATATGCACGCTTTATAATTTCGGTAACGACTTAATATTTAAAAAAAGGAGTTTATAATGACAAACGATTTTGAAGAAATGTTGGAGCAAAGTAATATACAGTACGCAATCGTCGGCGAGGTGAACCCGTCTTTAAAAGAAACCCTGAAGGGTTTAACCAAGACGCGGACGGCATCGCTTGCCAGAGCATACCAAGTACCCGGCCGATCGAAAATGAAACAAGCCGAGCTGGCCAAGGCGGTTCAGGAGTATATCACAGACCCCGCTCAGCTGGAGTCGATTCTCCTCATTCTGGATGCTGCGGAATGGGCAGTGTTTGAGGCGGCTTATGGTGATTCTTTCGTGCAGGACAACTACCTCCCGTACGGTTATTACCGGCTCATGCTGGAGCTGGGGATTGTGTTTACTTATTTTAATGAAGGTAAGCTGTACCTGGTGATGCCTGATGAAGTGAAGGAAGTATTTACGAAAATAAATACGCCGGAGTTTGCGAAAAAACGCAGTCAAATGGCGCTGGTATTCGACTACCTGCTTGCAATGTCCAACTTGTATGGAATTTATACGCCGGACAAGCTTCTTGAAATATACAATGGGCAAAATGCCTCCGACCCTCTTGAACAAGAGGAATTGGATGAAATGATTAAGCAGTTTTTGCAAAGGGAACAGAATTTTGTTCTGGAAGAAGGATATCTGATTAATGTGGGGCTGGTCTACAACAGCGAAGAAGGGGAATTGCAGTCATTGCTGCAGGAAATTCAAGGCAAACCGCATTATGTTCCGGATAAGACGGAATTGCTGAAATACGCGGATGACGGTTACTTTGAAATGACTCCCCAGCTTGTCTCATTAAAAGCTTATGTCTTGGATCGGATGAGCGATGACGAGGAAATGGTTGATGCGCTGGTGGATGACATTCAGCTTGCCTGTTCCATGAATGCGCCGCTGGATCAGCTGATTTATGAATTCGAAAGACGGGATCTGGTGTTTGAAAACCCGAAGGAAGCGGAAAGGGTGATCGGCTTGATCGTCGAAATAAGCAACCATACAAGAACTTGGGCCAACTGCGGACATACCCTTGATGAACTGGGCGCTTCCAAGCTGGTGTCGGGCCAGAAAGCGGGAGGGGCCAACGCTCCGGTTCAATCGGCAAAAGTCGGCCGGAATGAACCGTGCCCATGCGGCAGCGGATTGAAATACAAGAAGTGCTGCGGCAAATAAGAGGACTATGGACAAAAAGCGTAAATGTCCACCTGGATGGTGGACGCTTACGCTTGACCCAGTCCCTCGGATACTAGTTTGAGCAGGTTATCCGGAATTTTGAATTTCTCGTTGTTGATCAGCAATTGAAGATCATTGCCGGGTTCGGATTGTTGGGCCAGCTTGATTTCTTCCATTTCCTGTTGAAGCTGCTCCATTTTCAAGTCCAGTTCATAGGCGGTGTCGGCCGCGACTTTTAAATCTTTGAGCAAACGCTCAGGTACGGCTTCGTTGTATTTATAGAAAATTTTATGCTCCAGGCTTGCCCAGAAATCCATGGCGATCGTCCGGATTTGGACTTCAACGCACATCAGTTCCTCGCCATCGGACATGAATACCGGGACTTCAACCAGAAGGTGAAGGCTTTTATAGCCGTTTGCCTTCGGGTTTTTTATATAATCTTTAACGGATAGAATATTTAAGTCCTTTTGGCTTTGCAGCATCTGGCTGATCCGATATATGTCCGATATAAACGAACAAGTTATTCGAATGCCGGCGATATCTTTAATATTGTTCTTGATGTCTGTAAGCGAGGTAGCGCCGCCTTTGCGATACAGCTTTTTCATGATGCTTTCCGGAGACTTCAATCTGGATTTCGTATGCTCGATCGGATTGTAATCGTGAAGCAGCTGGAATTCTTCCTGCAAAATTTCGATTTTCGTTTCGACTTCCTGCAGGGCAAATTTATACATCATCATGAAGCGGGTCAGATTTTTTTGAATTACTTTCATCTGTTCGATGGGATTGTGTGTCATGTTTACCGTCCTTCTAGCGATAAAGAGTTTGGAAAGCGTATGTCCTTCTATTATAGCCTATTTCCGATTCCGCTTTCCAACTGTCTTAAAAGGAGTTAGAACGGCTTCATGTTCAGCGTGTCGACCTTCTCGCCGGAAATATCGACGCCCATTCTCTGCGTAATCTCCCGGTAATGGCCTGCGCGGCGTTTAACCGGGCTGCCTTCGACCTCGCCCAAATTGGCCTCGAGACCGTTCAGAACCATAATGGTGGTGCCGAAGCCGGGATTGCCGAGGCCCTTCAGCCTCTCGTCCGCGTTCGGCTTCCATCTGCCGACCATCACGTCATGGGCGGAAGGCTTTGGAGTTTGCGGGGTCATCCAGAACAGGATGGCCGTCATATAGCCGATTTTTCCATCGGCCGCTACTATTTCTGGATTGTTGAGCAGGACGCTTTTATCCCCATAAATAATGGAGCTGAATAATCCATAGTTAAAGTTCCAGCTCAGCATGATCGGCCCGCGGCCGTAATATCGTTTATCGGTGGTCCCCGGGAACAGTTCGGCGGTGCCCGGATCGACGAACGCATCCATATTGGCGCCGGTCCGGCCCGCTATGTTCTCGTTCCAGAACAGGCCCCAGCGCAGTGGACCGCCCGGTGCCGCATCCCAGCCGCCACCGGTTTCGTGCGACAGGTTGGCAAGAAACGCGGCCAACTCCCGTTTGCGGTCCTTTTTGAAGCCTTCTTTCAGGAAAGTTCCGCAGTCGACAATCACGGTCTCGATCGGCTTCAGCTTATTCTCGGCCGAATTAAAATCAGCGGAGCGAAGGACCAGCGTCTCGACCTTGGCCTCTTTGTCCAGCCTATGTATTTCCTGGGCGGAGGTCCCGGTTCGGGTGCTGATCTTTATTTTCAGGTTCGATACTTCAGCTACGGCATTCATGAGATTGTCATAGGAGAAGTAATCGGTTTGATCCTCTTTGAAGTACTCTTTTCCTTTTGCCACTTTGAACCATTCCTCGGAACCTAACCGGTAGGGGAATAATTCCTCAAAATCTTTCTCCGACAGAAGGGCCATAACGGCTTCGATCGCTTTATCGGGCGAATAGTCGGGATCGTTGCCGTCCCATTCCCGGAAAATATCTTTACGCTGCAAGAGACGGTGTTCACCGACGAGTAGTGAACTGCCCTGATATTGGACAGGACTAAGGACAGGGGGCTTATCATTTGCGAGCGACGGGGCGGACTTCGAAGCCCCTTCCAGGGCGAATGCGGACAGGGGAGCCGCAAACAAGGCGGTGCCTAAAGCGACAGGCAGACTGCGGCGCAGTACCTTGGTCATAACAGGGGACTTTCGATCGGACATACACATTCTCCTTTTCCGTGGGTTGATAACGCTTCCATATTACTCAGGCGGTTTTTCGATGTATATAGGTAGTGCTGCCCACGGGAAAAAAGCTGACGGTTTTCTGGAGAAATGATAATCCCCTGCCGCTGATCAAGGAGGACCAACAGCAGGGGATAAGATGTTGAATTAAGGAAGGTGCGGTCGGATCTTTGCGGCACTCCTCCCCGAGGTCTGGATCCCGAATCCCACTGGAAGAATGCGGAATATAGGAATAAAGCCGCTGGGATAAATTTATCTTATTGATCATTGTGCCTGCGGCAATCCTTCTTTTTGAATCCTGTACCAATGGCTGTAGACTTCGGTAAAGCCGATTTTGGAATACAGAGACCTAGCAGGTCCGTTGTTGGCGACTACGGCCAGATAACTGTCCGTTGCCCCGTTGGCTTGACCCCACCGGAGCAGATTCAATACCATTTGTTCCCCGAAGCCTTGATTTCTGTAAGCGGCATCCGTAACGATGTTATACAGTCCGATAAACCCTCGCTCAATTACCCCCAGGCCGCAGGCGACCGCTTGTCCGTTATGATACAGCAAAATAAAGCCTTTCCGGGTTCGGTTGTGAGATAGCATCCGTACCATCGTGTCCATTTTGCTCGCCGAAGCCTGATCCATTTTGCTGTATTGCTCCAGCCAATCCTCATCCGCATGCTCCAGGATTTTGACGGTATTGAGCAGGGGTTCCGCAAGGCGGTCCAGCTTCAGGGTTTGAATGCTGGTGATGTCGATCATCTCGTAGCCTCTTTGTTCCAGAGCAGTGTCCAGATCGGCGGGATGAATGAACGGCGTGATTTTAAAGATGGCGGGCAGCTGATTGGCAGCGTAAACTTTTTCGCAATCCTCGATCTTCTGATTCAGATCCAGTGTAGATCCGTACAAAGGGCTGACCGAGTTAGACCGCTTGGTGACCCCTTCCGCAAAACGCAGTATCCATCCGTCATAGAGCAGGGTGGTTAAGGCGGGCCAATTGTTTAGGGCCAGCTCTTCAATCAATTTATGATCCATACCGTTCGACATCTCCTATGAATGGAATAGTTTATTTCGGATAATTATACATATTGTTGTATATATATTCAATAGGTTTATTTTATTGTATGAACTTTCAATCAGCCTTGGTTTTGAAATCCTGATATAATGAACGGGTTGGTATTTTTAAAAAGAAGAAGGTACTGGATCACGATGAAAAAAATAGACCGAATGCAGGTGGAGGCCGAGCTCCGGAAATTTGCCGGAGGACCTGCCTTTATTCACAGTGAAGCTACATCGTATGTATTCGTCCGCAATTTCAAGGTTGAAGTAACGGATGCTTTTATTGCAGGAGAAGGGAACGGCCCTTACCGGGCAGCACTCCGCTTTGACGGACACGGCTGGCTTCGGATGGAGTCGCTCACCCATTACGAAATCGACGACCAGGGGCGTTTGCTGTTGGCCGGATTTGACGACAGGGGACGCATGGACGTAGCTCTCCATTTGGGAAAGGAGCCTTTTCCTGAATGAACAATATGAATCGTAGTGCAGCTCGGAAGCTGCTTGCCGTATTTGCACACCCCGATGATGAAACGTTTATTTGCGGCTGGACCTTGGCCAAATATGCGGCAGAAGGTGCCGATATTACGCTGGTAAGCGCGACGCGGGGAGAAATGGGACGGCGGATGGGCAATCCGCCATATCTTAACCGGGAGACCATCGCAGCCGCAAGGGAACACGAATTGCGCGAAGCTTGCGACTGCCTCGGGATTCGTGAACTGATCTTCCTGGATATCCGCGACAAGACCGTGGAATTCACGGATGAAGAGAGCTTGACCGCACGGATTGAAGACTTAATTCGTGACATCAATCCCGATGCTGTATTGACCTTCCATGAACGATTGGGCGGACATCCCGATCATTGCGCGATCGGCAAAGCGACTAAGGCGGCGTTCAGACGCGCCGGGCGTAAGGATGGACTGTACTATATATCGTTCGGAGACATGATGGAGGTTCCGGAACGATTTGGCTATACCCGTAGCGATATCGTTAAAATCAATGTGTCGGAGCATCTGGATGCCAAGCTGGCCGCATTTCGGGCCCACCGCTGTCAATCCGAGATTGATGAATGGGTGTGGCTCCCGGACGCAGAGGCCCTTGCACGGTTCGGCATGCATGAGTATTTTATAAAAACGGAGCTAGCGGCTCCCCTCGTGAATGACGACGATTTGTTTCAGTCAGAAGATAGCAGCGCGATATTTGCCTTCGAAAGTTAAGTAGAAGAGAAGCCGAACTAAGCTAAGCTTAAGCCCTTATGCAACCTGATGGTTGTGTAAGGGCTTTTTGTGCATGGACCCGTGTTAGTTTTACGAGGCATATATCCTGTTTGTCCACTTTTAGGCGGACATTTTGGTGATTTGTCCGTTTGGGAAGGACGGATAATTAATAGACAATCTCCTAGGGATTAGTTGAAAGATAGGATCATGTCGCAATTTGTAATATTATGTAACTGGGAATTTTTATTATATATTTTGTAAAATATTAGAGGTTTTCTTGTTAAATCATAGAATAGAAATAGGACGGCAACTTCAGTAGATGACATACCTAAAATACCAAGAATAGGGAGATGAGAGTTTGAGTAGGAGTGTAAACAGAAAATTATTTGCCGGACTATTAAGTTTCATTCTGGCCTTCACCTTGCTTCTTCCGGCAGCGGGAGCGCAAGAGGGCAGTCCGCTCGCAGAAGATAGTAAAGGGCAAAGTCAGGTCATATCAAGACTGAACCCGGATGCCGTATCGCTAGATTCGGTAAAGCTTGATCCAAACACTTCGCTGCAAGGAAAGCAAAAGCAGTCTTTTAGAAAGTCCTCAAAAAAGAGTTTTTCAAACCAAGAATTAACACTCGAACAGCAAGACCCCTCATTAACATCTACGATTGAACCTCAAAATTTTGTACCACTTTCAGATAGCAACGAACAAATATCCGTCATCGTGGAACTCCAGGAAGAACCCGTGAAAGTATTTGAAGCCGGACAGCTTCAAAGTAAGTCGCGTTCTTTTTCGGTATCATCCCATCAATTAAAAGTAAATTCGGAGCAACAAAATTTTAAAAAGAATGTAACGAACAAATTGAATGCCGACATCGGCCGTCAATATTCTGAAATTTTTAATGGATTTTCGTTGACGATTGCGGCCAACCAAGTGGAGGAGCTGCTCGCGCTCCCTGGGGTCAAAGCCGTTTATCCCAACAATACGGTGTATGCGACTGCGGAATCGGATGCAACCGTCTTAACGCCGGAAGGCAGCGTTCCATTCATCGGAAGCGAATCGTTCTGGGATGCGGGAGTGAAGGGCAGCGGAATTAAAGTCGGTGTCATCGATACCGGGGTTGCCAATGATCACCCCGATTTGGAAGGCGCCATTTCAACAGGTTATTGGGGTTACGATTTCGTAAACAACGATAATGAACCTTATGAAACAACAAGGGAAGATTATCTGAAGGCAAAAGCATTGAATCCGAAAACCAACGAATATCATCCTGAAACCGGGAAGCCATACTGGACTTCGCACGGAAGTCACGTTTCGGGAATTATTGCAGGAAGAGGCCAAGGAATGGCTAATTTTGCAGAGGGGATCACGGGAGTTGCTCCCGAGGCTCAAATTTTTGCCTATAAAGTACTTGGACCTTATGGCAGCGGCACTACGGAAAACGTAATGGCAGGCATCGAACAAGCTGTTGAAGATGAGATGGATGTAATAAACCTCTCGCTTGGGTCGGAATCCAACAATGAGGGTTCGGCAGATGCCATTGCAGTGAACAATGCCGTCAAGGCAGGCGTTATTGCGGTTGTATCCAGCGGGAACAGCGGACCTGGCGAAGCTACTGTTTCGGACCCGGGTACAGCGGAACTGGCCATCACAGTGGGAGCGTCCAAACCGCCGTTGAACACGCCGATCTTGAAAATCACCGGCGGATCCGAAGAATTCTTCATGGATACCTTTGATAAATCTCAAGGAATCGAGAATTTAACGGATTCTTATGAATTAGTCGAAGTCGGATTAGGATATCAAACGGATTATGAAGGAAAAGATTTGGCAGGTAGAATCGCATTTATTAAACGCGGGGACATCTCTTTTGCGGAAAAGGCAAAATATGCGATTCAGGCAGGCGCTACTGCCGCCATTGTTTATAACAATGTTCCGGGTGCGCTTGAGAGTGTCACACTCGGAGAAGAAGATATCACCATTCCGATTTATGCGATTTCCGGGACATATGGCGATTATATCAAGGAGAAGTTGAATAAAAATCCGCAGCTCACGGTGGCGTTTGATTCCATCATAGAGCAGGATATTATGGCGGATTTCAGTTCTCGTGGTCCTTCGAAACCATCATACGATCTGAAGCCGGATATTTCCGCACCAGGCATGGGGATTTTGTCCAGCGTAACCGAGTATGAAGGCTGGTATGAAGCCCAAAACGGTACTAGCATGGCAGCTCCGCATATTGCGGGTGCCGCGGCACTGGTAAAGCAGAAATATCCTGAACTAAGCGTATATGAACTCAAATCTTTGCTTATGAATAATACGTTAAAGCTCAATGATCGTATGGGAAAACAATACACACATATGGATCAGGGAGCCGGACGTGTCTCACTGGAAAAAATCCTCCAAGCCAAAGCCGTAGCTATGACTGAGGAAAGAACCGAGTATGTGGAGAACAATGAACCTACCACGCATTACACGGGCAGCGTTTCATTCGGCTATGTCAATTATGGCTCTAGCGCCAATCGTCAGGTTATCGTTAAAGATATAGTAGGGGCAAGCTCTGCTTATTCGATTGAGACCAAGTGGTATGGCGACTCACCGGTGGGCATAGAGCTATCCAAGAACCAAGTTGCTATTTCGCCTAATGGACAGGATTCTTTTACGGTTACCGTTGAAGTACCTATTACCTTAGAGGGAATGCACTACGAAGGTGAACTGATTTTGAAGGAATCGGGCAGTGGTCACGTGATTCAAATGCCGGTTTCACTTTATGTAGGGGAAGCACCGCAAATTGATGTAGTCACGGATTTAAAACTATCTCCGATTGCTTTTTCTCCGAATGCGGATGGAGTGAGTGATACATCGGATATCTTGTTTAAAATTAATGAATATACTTCCTATCTTTCATTCGAGGTATTTTCAAGCGATGGGTCATGGTTATTCACCTTGTTTGAAGAAGAAGATGGCATAAGACCTGGAGAATATAAAGTGCCCGGCTGGGATGGAAGTGAGTTGCCGGATGGTAAATATTACCTTGTTGCTAGTGTAGGAGAATCAAGAGAATCAGCGAGTCTGTTAGGGCCTGAATGGAATGTTTTCATAATTGATAGGGAGGCTCCTGCCAGTCAACTTGACGATCCAGCCGTTGTCTTTGACAGTACAAGTGGGATCGGGAAGATTTCAGGCCAAATAACCGAGGATCTGTTGATCGATTTGTTGGTTGACGATGAGCTCGGCATTGTAATTTCTGACCTGATTGGCGTTGCTGCGGTGTTTGAGACACCTGATAACCCTGAGGGTTATACTCAAATCGATGGTGTAATTGATGAAAACGGCAGATTCCAAATTCCGGTTCCGATTATTCCCGGGAATAACACTTTTGAAGTGTATGTATACGATTTGGCAGGCAACGGAATGATTCAGCCGGCTCATGTTGTCGACTACACTTTGAATAATTATGTCGCTCCTCTGATTTTCCCGGATCAGGTACAACTTAATGATGAGTTCGTACTTGGCTTGTATTTTGCAAGTACGGAAGCTGTTTACTCTGCAAAATTCGATCTTTTGTATAACAATCAGTTGGAATTTATTAATGTATTAGAGAGTCCGCAGTTAAGCGATCATCAAACCAAGTATAATCCGGAAAAATCGCTGACGGTTACCCAGGCGGCGTATGAGCATACTGCGGATACAATCAGGCATGAATATTCCGTCAGTCTGAATGATACGATTGGTTACTCCGGTACAGGCTCCCTAGCTTTCTTCAACTTTTCAGGAGAAAAGGCAGGAAACTATAAATTCGAAATTGAGAATCTACAACTGCTTGATGCTGAAGGAAAGGAAATCACCTTAGATTTAACGCCGTTCGCAGAAGTTACGATCCAAGAGCAATCGGTTCTTACCGTCACCCCTCAAACCGTCTCCATCCAGAAGGGGACCGACAAGCAACTGACGGTCACTTACAAAGGACCGGACGGCAAGGTGTCGGATGTAACGGGAACGGCGCAATATAAGGTAGCCGATACGAGTGTAGCCAAGGCAGTAAAGGGACTGGTAAGCGGCAAGAAGGTTGGCCGTACTGCTGTGGAAGTGAGTTACAAAGGATTGACTCAAACCGTGGAAGTTACTGTTACGGAGGTTACAAATCCTGGTGGTAGTGACGGAGGTAACGGTGGAAGCAACGGCGGAGGCAGCGGTGGTGGCGGAGGCGGCGTAACGGCTCCTACAACTCCAACTCCGAAACCGGAGACTCCGGTGGTAAACGGAGCTGTCAAAACGGCGATCAAGTCGAATGAGCCTGCAACGGTTACGTTGCCGAACGGGTTGACGCTGACACTTCCGGCGGGGGCTATTGGTTCGGCGGAAGCGGCTTTTGTGCAAGTGACTCCTGCAACAGAAGACGCTACTAAGGAGTTATTGGCCGGTCTGAAACTCGGGTCGTCCATCAAACCGCTGGGTCAGTACTATGACTTTGCCATTCTGGATAAGGACGGAAAACCGCTGGAAGGACTTAGTTTCAGCAAGCCTGTGGAGCTGAGCATTCCGGTAAGCGCACTTGCCGCAGGGCAATTAAACGGGGAAAAAATCAGCCTGTTTAAGATCGGTGACAAAGGACAGCTTACCCAGCGTCCTGGACGGTTGATCGACGGCAAAATTGTTGTCAGTCTGAACAGCTTCAGCCGGTTTATGTATATGGCTAAGGACATCTCGTTTACGGATGTGACAAGCTCGAACTATGCCTGGGCTGTGAACGAAATTGAAGTGCTTGCTTCCAAGGACATCGTTACCGGCCAAGGCGCGGAGACATTTGCACCAGGGTCCCAAGTAACCAGAGCCGAATTCGTTGCGCTTCTTATCCGGGTCCTGGAGCTGGAGAAGGAAAAGGCCGGCAAAGCCCGGTTCAGTGACGTGAAGGAAGGAAGCTGGTATTACGAGGACGTGCAAACCGCGGTTGCAAAGGGATTCGTAAGCGGATATGATAACCTGAACTTCGCACCGGATCAACAAATTACACGCGCGGAAATGGCGGTTATTTTGTCCAGAGTGCTGGAGTACTTGGGCAAAACAGGTTCAGCCGATGGGCAGCAGTCCGGATTTGCCGACAGCGGCAGCATTCAGGAATGGGCCAAGAAAGCGGTAGCCCAGGTGGCAGAGCTTGGTCTGATGCAGGGCAAAGGCGATAACCGGTTCGAAGCGGAGTCCTTTACGACTCGTGCGGAAGCAGCCATGGTGGTGTATCGGATCTTTAAGACGTATACCAAGTAATAAGAAGAACCTTCAATCCGCAAAGGCGGGTTGAAGGTTCTTTTGTATCATGCAGGTCTTAATGCGGCATTACGGCGTCTTTGTCTTCCGTTACGATGACGATTTCGGCATTCGTCATTCCAGGAAGCGAACGGGTCATCATCGGCGAGTGGTAAGCGACGATTTTCATGCCGGCTTTGAGCTTAGGCTCTCCGGCCAGCAGCGGAATGATTACCGTGTCTTCCGAAATATTCAGAATAACATCGTTATTCTTCGAGTCGTCGGAACCGACATTCACGTAAACTTGGCCTTCCGAAGCGAAATCGGAAGCTTGAATGGTTCCTTCCACTTTAGGAGCAACCGCGGATTGAACTACGATTTTATCGGCATGAGATTGAGCCGGATAAATCATGAGCATGACTTCAGGATAATAGGCGATGATTCGTTGATCGGCTTTAAGGGCATCTTTGGTCAATGCCACTCCGTTTTCGTCCACGATCTGTGTCTCTTCATCCACCTTCAGGAAAATATAGTTGATACCGCCTTGTTCCAGAGGATTACCGATCACTGTGATGGTATTATCCGCAATATTGGTGATTACTCCGTTCGTACCCGGCGCCTCCTCACTTGGCATTTCTGTTTCTTCCGTGTTTACTACAACATAGTTTGTCGTGGATTGGGCAGGAAGGCTCAGCATGACGGCCGGGCCGTAGAACGCTCTTACCGTCATTCCTTCTTTAATTTCGGAAGCCGTAATAGCCTTGCCGGTTTGGTCCACAAGTTGGGTCTTGTCCGCAAAATGCAGCACAATGCTGTCCTCAAAACCGGAGTAAATATCGGTTCCTTTGACGAAAATACCGTTTTCCCGGACTTCAGATACGACGCCGTCTATCGCCGTAAACGACTGATCCTGAACGACCAGCGTCAACGCGGTTCCGCGGGCGGGCAAGCTTTTCGTGATATTAGGACCGTAGAAGGCTTTAATCGCTTTCTTTTCATCTATAATGGTCTTCAGAGCCACTTTATTGCCTTTTGCGTCCACGATTTTCGTATCTTTGGTGATCGCTAGAATGATTTCGCTTTGATCGGTAGGCGCGAGTCCGCGTCCTTTGACTGTAATGAATTTACCGGTCTCATCATTGATGAAGTCAGTAATTTGTCCCAATGTGCCCGGTACGATCTTAACCTGATTTTGATTTTGAACCATGCTTAAATCAGGGGTTTTGGTTGGCGGCGGTACATCCTGCGCAAAAGCGGCTAACGGAATTGCGGTCATTGCCAGTAGGGATGCTGTAGCGATAGCTTTGTTCATTTTTTTCATAGTTAGAGTCCTCCGTCGGATGGTGATGTTATGTTCTCTGCTCATTAACCTTGACGGGATAATTCCTGAAATGTTGCACTTGGCGGAAAATCGTCATTAAATAGGAATAATGGAGTACACAGTGTGAGAGGGGCGGCAACCATGACTTTGCAGCAATTGAAGTACGTCATCGAGGTCGCAAACCGCGGTTCGATGAATGAAGCGGCCAAGCGGCTGTTTATTTCCCAGCCCAGTCTATCCAATGCGATCCGGGATTTGGAGGAAGAGATCTCGGTCACCATTTTTGAGCGGACGAATAAGGGGATTTCCGTGACCAATGAGGGTTCGGAATTTCTGAGTTATGCAAGGCAGGTGGTCGAGCAGGCGGAACTGCTGGAGAACCGTTATCTGGACGGAAAGCTGGCTCCCCAGCATTTCTCGGTCTCTACCCAGCATTATGCTTTTGCGGTGAACGCCTTTGTGAACCTGGTGCGAGATTACGGGCATGCGGAATATGAGATGGCGCTGCGCGAGACGAAAACGCATGAAATTATCGAGGACGTGAAGTCCCGGCGCAGTGAAATCGGCATCCTTTATTTGAACGACTTCAATGCCAAGGTCATTAACAAGCTGTTAAAAGAAGCGGGACTGCAGTTCAACAGCCTGTTTGTGGCGAAGCCGCATATTTTTATCAGCATTCAAAACCCGCTGGCCAAGCAAGAGATGGTGACGATCGACCAATTGCGGGAATACCCGTACTTGTCCTTTGACCAAGGGGAATACAACTCGTTTCATTTCTCCGAGGAAATTCTCAGTACGTTGTCGCATCCGAAGAGCATCCGGGTCCATGACCGGGCGACGCTATTCAATCTGCTGATCGGGTTGAACGGGTACACGATTTCTACAGGCGTGCTCAGTTCGGACCTCAATGGAAACGAAATTATTCCAGTCCCGCTCGATTGCAGTGAGAGCATCAATGTCGGCTGGATTTGTCATAAGCATGCGACGCTTTCCAAGTTGGCGTTGGCATACGTCGAGGCTCTGAAGGAGTCCGTGAAGATTACCCAGGGCTAGCAAAAAGATAGATATAGCTTTTGGCTATAACCAGTTATAGCTTATTAGAGTTACTCTATAGCCGGAAAGGTATGGTATTTTTCTCTTAACGAATTCAAATTCAATCGTGAAGAGGAGATATCAGCCATGTGCAACGTGACGACGGTTCAAGGAACATCCAGAAAGGCGGCGCCATACCGGTTTGATGTAGTGGGCAGTTTTTTGCGGCCGGAGGCTTTGAAGAAGGCCAGAGCGCAATTCGGCAAAGGAGAGATTACGGAGGCCGAGCTGAAGCAAATTGAGGATCGCGAAATTATCCAATTGGTCGAGCAGCAAAAAGCGGCCGGACTTCAGGCCGTGACGGACGGAGAGTTCAGACGTTCCTGGTGGCATTTGGATTTCATGTGGGGACTGGACGGCGTAGAGAAGGCAGGATCGGAAAAAGGCTACCAGTTCAACGGCATTGAGACAAGAGCGGAAACCGCGCGTTTGAACGGGAAAATCGGATTTTCCGACCATCCGTTCGTCGAGCACTTCCGGTTCTTGAAGCAAGCGGCAGGAGACGACGTCGTTGCCCGCCAGACGATTCCGGCGCCAGCGCAGTTCCTGGCGGAGCTGCTCCGTCCAGAGAACAAGGCAAGTACGGACAAGTATTATAGCAGCACCGACGAGTTGGCGAGAGATACCGCTCAGGCTTATCATAAGGCGATTCTTGCTTTTTATGAGGAAGGATGCCGCAACATTCAACTGGATGATTGCACATGGGGCATGCTCTGTGACCGGGAATTCGCTAAAACGATGCAGGGTGCGGGGGTGGATACGGCCGAAATCGCGAAGCTGTATGCCCGCGTAAATCAGGAGGCGGTTGAGGGATTGCCGTCCGACCTGGTCGTAACGACCCATGTATGCCGCGGCAATTACTACTCCACCTGGGCTTCGTCTGGCGGATATGAGCCGGTTGCGGAAACGTTGTTCGGAATACAGCATATCGACGGCTATTATCTTGAATTCGATACAGAGCGGGCCGGGGATTTTACACCGCTGAAAGAGCTAAAGGATCAACAGGTCGTCTTGGGATTGTTCTCTTCCAAAACAGGAGTGCTGGAGGACAAGGATGTCATTGTCGCCCGCATTAAAGAAGCAGCGGAAATTGTGGGCTTGGACCAAATTTGCCTCAGCCCGCAGTGCGGATTTGCCTCTACGGAGGAAGGTAATCTGTTGACGGAGGAAGAACAGTGGCGGAAGCTGGCCTTCATCAAGGAAATTGCCGAGGAAATATGGAGCTAGAGAATATAGTGAGAGCGGGATCCGGTGCATATCGGGTTCCGCTCTTTTTGCGAGGAATTCATGGATTATCAAAACAATAAATATAGATTAGAATTGCTATTATGCAAGGCAGAAAAGGAGGGATGACATGCAACGGACGGAACAGTCCGGCTGGAAAGCCGGAGCAGGGCTGAAGACCCGATGGGGGCGCCAGGTCGACCCGCAGCGAGTGCTTCCGGAATACCCGCGGCCTCAAATGGTCAGGGACGAGTGGATGAATTTGAACGGGCTTTGGGAATATGCGATCACTCCCAGGGCGAAAGGGAGCGGTACACCGGACTTGTGGGACGGTCTAATTCTGGTTCCATTTCCGGTAGAGTCGGCTCTGTCAGGGGTGCAGCAACCGCTGGGTCCCGGGGAATTGTTGTGGTACAGGAGAACATTTTCCGTGCCGGACAATTGGAAAGGGCGAAGGCTGCTGCTGCATTTTGGGGCGGTGGACTGGGAAACGGAAATCTGGGTCAACGGGCGTAAAGCCGGAGAACATACCGGAGGTTACACCCCATTTTCCCTGGATATTACCGAGCATTTGAATGCAGGAAATGCGGAGCGGAGTCAAGAGCAAGAGATTATTGTTCGGGTCTGGGATCCGACGGACACGTTCGGGCAAGAACGCGGCAAGCAGGCTTTGAATCCCAAGGGGCTGTTCTATACGGCCGTCTCGGGGATTTGGCAGACTGTATGGCTTGAGCCGGTTCCCGAAGCGCATATCGCCTCCTTTCGGCTGGTGCCCGACCTGGCGGACGGGGAGTTGTCCGTATTTATACATATTGATTCTGCGAATGGTGGATCCGATTCCGCACATAACCGCATTGAGGCGATAGCTTATGCGGATGGCGAAATCGCCGCAACCGGGGGTAGTCCGGTTGGCGGGGAACTGAAGCTTTATTTTTCGAAAATGAAGTTATGGAGCCCGGACAACCCGTTTCTGTACGATCTAACCGTCCAATTGCATGCGGAAGACGGAAGCACGCTCGATACGATACAAAGTTACTTTGCGATGCGGGATTTCCGTGTCGGGAAGGATAAGGCCGGCGCAGTCAGACTGCTCCTGAACGGGGAGCCGCTGTTCCAGCATGGTGTCCTGGACCAAGGGTATTGGCCTGACGGTTTATATACCGCTCCGAGTGACGAGGCACTGGCTTATGATGTCGAAACCGTGAAGAGGCTCGGCTTCAACATGGTGCGGAAGCATATTAAAATCGAACCCGCCAGGTGGTACTATCATTGCGACCGGCTCGGACTGATTGTTTGGCAGGACATGATTAACGGCGGCGGGGGCTGGAACCATTTGCATCATTTCATCCTCCCTAATTTTGTAAGCGCAATCAAAGTGAAAGACGACAAGTATAAGGCCTTGGGCAGGTCGGAAACCTCAAACCGCGACAACTATCGCAAGGAATTAAAAGAGATGGTGGACGCATTGTACAATGTCCCGTGCATCGGGGTGTGGGTTCCGTTCAATGAAGCCTGGGGACAATTCGATGCCGCGGACATTGCGGAATGGCTCAAGGCCTATGACCCGTCCCGTCCGGTGGACCATGCCAGCGGCTGGCATGATCAAGAGGCGGGCGATTTCAAGAGCGTGCATATCTATTTTCGCAAGCTGAAAATGCCGAAGAAGTCCGGCGGCCGCGCGGTCGTGATTTCCGAATATGGGGGCTACAGTCTGATGGAGGAGGCGCATGTGTGGCGGGAAGGCAAAGGCTTCGGATATAGGAAGTTCAAGAGCCGGGAAGCGCTGAACGCCGCTTATGCCTCACTGATCAAGAAGCAATTGAAACCATTGCTCAATCAGGGGGTAGCCGCTGCCGTCTATACCCAACTGACCGATGTCGAGACCGAACTAAACGGAATTCTGACCTATGACCGGGAAATCGTCAAGCTGGACGAAGGGTTGCTGAATGAGCTTCATGACGATTTGCTGAACGAGCTGCGTAACGACATGATGGAAGGGGTTGAGGTTTATTAAAAACGGGGGCATTTCGTCAAAAAATTGGACATTGATCTGGATTCTTGGCATGGCGGGGCAGGTTTGCTGGAACATCGAAAATTCCTGGTTCAACACCTTTGTTTATGCCAAAATCGCCAAAGATCCGTCCATTATTTCATGGATGGTCGGCATCAGCGCGATCGTATCTACGCTGACCACCTTCTTGATCGGGACCTGGGGGGACCGGGCCGGAAAGAGGAAGCCGTTTATCGCCGTCGGTTATATTTGCTGGGGTGTATTTACGATGGTTTTTGGAGCGACGGAGTTTATCCCCAAAAATCCCTTGATCATCGCCATCGTCGTCATCGTAGCCGCCGATGCCGTCATGAGCTTCTTCGGCTCGACCGGTTATGATGCCGGATACAATCCCTGGACTACGGACATTTCAAATGTGCATAACCGGGGCAAGCTCGGCGCGGCTTTTGCCGCCATGCCGGTGCTGGCTACGATATTCGGGGCCGTCGTATCCGGAATGCTGGTGGATGCCCTTGATTTCTTTCCCTTTTTTACGATGATGGGCGGTATGGTAACGGTGACGGGGATACTCGCGCTGTTCATGTTGAAGGATGACCCGGGTTTGAAGGCAAGGAAGCTGGAAGGCGGCTACTGGCGCCAGTTTGCCGGAGTGTTCCGGGTACGTACGGTGCTGGAGAATAAGGAATTATTTTGGGTGTTCGTGATTAACGCCGTGTTCTTTACCGCTTTTAATGTCTATTTCCCCTACATTACTATCTATCTTAACAACTACCTCAACATGAGCTACTCTCTTTCCGGCGCTTTACAGGGCATCGGGCTCGTGGCCGCCATATTCCTGACGTTGCCGGCTGCCGGATTCATCAAACGAGGCAAGCTCGCCTCCGTCATCCTGTTTGCCGTGCTGGCCAATGTTACAGGATTGCTTATCATTTCCCGGTTTTCCAGTCATTTCGTGCTGTTGATCGGGATTTTCGGAGCCGGAATCGGCTATGTCCTGATGATGCAAACGGTGACCGCCTGGGTCAAAAATTTGTACCCCGAGCAGCAACGGGGGCAATTTGAAGGGATCAGAATGGTGTTTGCCGTCTGTCTGCCCATGGTGATCGGGCCTTTGCTTTCGGGATTCGTGATCACGCAATACGGAGTACACAGGGTTATTGATGGAGTTTCAGGCATGGTGCCGACCGAAACGCTCTTTCTTGTATCGGCGCTGGTGACGATTCTTACGGTATTGCCGTTAATCCCGGCGGGGAGATTCGCCAAGATGCGACTGCAGTCGGATGCTTCGGAACCAAAATAGAATCATACTCATATGGAGGTGCGGCTAAAGCTATGCAACAAAACTATCAACATCAGATCGTTACGCCGGGGGACCTGCTTGACGGCAACGGCTCTCTTTTGCAGAAGGGATATTCGACACAGGCCGTGCTGAATTATAACCGTTCCGGAATTAAGGTACCACCCTGGAAAATCAAAGAATGGGATTTCTATCAGGTGTCCAATGACGATTACTGTCTGCAGCTTACGATCGGACATGTATCTTATGCAGGCAGTATTGCGGTGAAGCTGTTTGAATTTGCTACCGGAAAGCATTATGAGGTTTCCCGGATGCTTGCCTTGCCGTTTAACCGTTTGCGTATGCCGCTATCCGCCGAAGAAGGGGATCTGACCTACAGCCGGAAAGATATGTTCATGCAATTTCAGGTGTACGAAGGCGGAAGAAGACTGATTTGCCGGGCCGGCGGCGGCGGGAACCTGCCGAGGATGGAGGTCGACGTCGCCCTGTCCCAGCCCGACAAAACGTCGCTCGTCATCGCCACGCCTTTTGACGAGCATCGCTCCTATTTTTATTACAACCATAAGATTAATTGCATGCCTGCTACAGGCTCTGTAAAGGTTGACGGTAAGGAGTATCGTTTTGAGCCGGATTCTTCCTTTGGGCTGCTGGATTGGGGTAGAGGGGTATGGCCGTTCCGTCACGAATGGTTTTGGGGAAACGGCAGCTGCTATGTGGACGGGAAACGCTTTGGCTTCAACATTGGCCATGGCTTCGGCAACACGTCGGCAGCCACGGAAAATATGCTGTTCTATGACGGAAAGGCCCATAAGCTGGGCCGGGTCATCTATGATTTGCCTGCCGGCGGCTATATGTCCAAGAAAAGAATTACGAGCGATGACGGAAGATTCGAGATGGAGTTCACGCCGATTTATGACCAGCAGACGGCGACGAAGCTGTTGTTCGTGGACAATAAATGCCATCAGTTGTTCGGTACGTTTACGGGAAAAGCCGTGCTCGACGACGGTCGGGTCCTGGAAATTAAGGAGATGGTAGCGTTTATCGAACATGCGGTAAATAATTGGTGATTTGCTTGGTTAAGCCGGGAATTAAAGGGTTTAAAGATAGTAGGATGGAATTATTATACAACTAAATTTTAATGTCCTGGAAATGAAGGGTGACTGCGGATGACCATTGTAAAGGAAATAATACTCCAGTTATTTTTTGCCCTTATGCCCTTTCTGATGTTCAATGTTTATTACCGGGATTCGCCCCGGAATTACTCGCGGAAATTCATTATAATTACTACTGCGATCTGCTTGTTCTTCTCCATGACCTTCGGGGCAAGCGCAGTGACCGGGTACTATTATGACATAAGGTATGTGTTTCTCTTCTTCGGACTCATTTTCGGCGGCTTGCCTGCAGGTCTCATTCTGCTGCTGGAATTTGTACTGTACCGTTTGTACTTGGGCGGCGACGGGATGGGAATTGCGATGGTGATCATGTTGATCATCTTTCCCCTATCCTTGGCTTTACGTCGGATGTACTTGGCTGCCAGGCAAAAAGTGCCCGTCGTATTATTGGCGGGCTTCATTTTCTTCTTCGTACCGCTCCTGTTCGTCTATTTGTATAATCCGGATCCTATCGAAAATAATCTGTTGTTTCATATATTTGTTGTTCCGGTCCAGAACTTTATCGGCAATTGGCTGCTGATTTCGTTGTTTCAAAAGGCAGTGAAGGATAAGGAGCTGTTTATCGAATACGCGCAAAATGAAAAAGTCTTGGTGATTAGCCAGGTAGCCGCATCGCTGGTTCATGAGGTACGCAACCCGCTCACTGCGGTAAAGGGGTTCCTCAAGCTGATTCGCGAATCCTCGCTGGAACGGGATAAAGTCAATCGTTACATAGATATTTGCGTTAGCGAAATGGAACGTACCGAATATATACTCTCGGAGTATCTTTCCATCTCAAAGCCCTTGACGGATCATCAAGAATCGACCGATCTGTCGAACCTGTTGAAAATAACGGTGGAAGTGATGCGCCCTTATGCGAATATGAACAATGTCGCGCTGGAAGGGCAGATCCCGGAAGGCCAGATATGGATTCTGGCCAATCCCGAGAAAATCAAACAGATACTTATGAATATGATCAAGAACGCGATTGAAGCCTGCTACGACTCCACGGAGGGAAGGGTGACCCTGGAACTGGGGGCAGTTGGCGGAGAAGCCGTGTTGACGATAGAAGACAATGGGATCGGGATGACGAAGGACCAAATCGAGAAGTTGGGCTCTGTTTTTTTCTCCACCAAGGCCAGAGGGACGGGGCTTGGCCTTACGTTCTCCTATCAGGCGATTCAGGCAATTGGGGGAACAGTATCCTTGAAGAGCGTCCACCGGGGAGGGACCCGGTTTACGATCACCTTGCCCTTGCATGAACGGGCGGAAGCCAAGTGAATAAGGTTTAGCGGCCGGCTGGCCTAAAATCGCACGCTTCGGCATA
The DNA here is from genome assembly GCF_018101095.1 of Paenibacillus sp. Marseille-P2973. Lineage (NCBI taxonomy): Bacteria > Bacillati > Bacillota > Bacilli > Caryophanales > Paenibacillaceae > Paenibacillus > Paenibacillus sp. Marseille-P2973. The sequence continues at coordinate 68,293 of NZ_JAGQEH010000007.1, read as the reverse complement.
TCCATGGGATATAAAGGAGCGTGAGAATTTTTGGACAAGATCGTGGAACGTTATTATGAGGTAAAACAGCAGCAGAAAGAGCTGGACCGGGAATTGGGGGAGCTTCGCCAAGCCATTCTGGATTACTGCCGGGATCAGGATACGACCGGTCTGGATCTCGAAAGCCATAAGGTAACGCTCGTCCTGCAAAACCGGAGGGAATACGATGAGAACCGGTTGTACGAAGCCCTGCCCGACCTCGAGCTTTGGCGAATGCTGTCCAAGCCGGATTCCGGTAAAATCGCGAGCTTGGTCAAATTAAAGGTCATTTCGGAAGAGAAGATCAAAGACACTTATGCGATCAAGAATGTTACCCTGCTGCAGGTGGATAAGAAGTAATTAAAGAGTCTTCCCTCGCGACGTGTTTGACAAATCTTGTAAGCCTGGGGTACAGTATGTATCAATAGAATAGGAAATCCACTAGGGGAGCCGTTAAACGGCTGAGACAAGAGACGAATTCTTGGACCCTTTGAACCTGATCTAGTTCGTACTAGCGTAGGGAAGTGGAGCCGGCCCTTCAAAGGCGATACGTATGTTCGTATTATATTGCAGATGAAGCCGCTCCGTTTCCGGGGCGGTTTTTTTGGTATGCGGATTCCTATTCTAAAACTATTTACCGGAGGTGGGCGTTGGTGAACTTTACCGAGGAGGTACGCCGGGAGGCGGATGGTCTGTTCGACGCGATCTATGAGCATCCTTTTGTCCGCGGAATTGCGGAAGGAAAGCTGGAAAGGGAGCAGCTGATCCATTATGTCAAACAGGATTATGAATATTTGAATGCGTATATGCGAATTTACGGGATCGCGATTTCGAAATGCACGCGGCGGGAAGATATTGAAATGTTTAATGAGCAGATTGGCTTTATTTTGCACAGCGAGGTTCATCCGCATCAAAATTTCTGCACCGCTGCGGGGGTGACATATGAGCAAATGCAGGGCTATCCGCTTGCTCCTTCCGCGCACCATTACATCAAACATATGCTGACGGTTGCCCATGAAGGAAGTCTTGGCGAAATGCTGGCGGCGCTGCTGCCATGCCCTTGGACATACCTGGAAATCGGCCAAAGGCTGATCGAGGAAGTCCGGCCAGAGCCGTCTCATCCCTTCTATGACTGGATTCAATTTTATGGGGGGCTCGCGGGTGATACCACGGTGAAGCTGCGCAAACAGGTGGATTTATGGGCGGAAGAGGCCGGCGCGGCGGAGCGGGAGCGCATGAAGGAGCATTTTATGCATAGCTGCCAACTGGAATACCTGTTCTGGGACATGGCATATAAGCAGGAAGAATGGCCCGTTCCGATGCGGGCGGCGGTGTTTTGAGCCGGGCAGACTTTATTTTCTTTTTCAAATCTATCTATTTCATAAAGAAAGGTTGATTGAACAATATGAGTATGCTGGAAAGAGAACTGTCCTCACTTCTTGCCAAATTGCAAAAGACGAAACCGCTCGTTCATAACATGACCAATGTAGTCGTGACCAATTTTACGGCCAACGGGCTTTACGCGCTGGGAGCCTCTCCCGTTATGGCTTACGCACCGGAAGAGGTCGCCGACATGGCGAAAGTCGCGGGCGCGGTAGTGCTGAATATCGGAACGCTGAACAGCGACCTTGTGGAGGCGATGATCATCGCCGGGCGTTCGGCCAACGAGAACGGCGTTCCCGTGCTGCTTGATCCGGTCGGGGCCGGGGCAACGAGATTCCGGACGGAATCCTCGCTGCGGATCATGCGTGAGGTGCGGGTTTCGCTGGTGCGGGGAAATGCGGCCGAGATTGCGCATCTCATCGGCGAGACCCGCGAGATCAAAGGCGTGGACGCCGGTGACAGCGGAAGCTACGACAACGCCATCCTGGCGGTCCGGGCCGCCCAGGAGTTGGGAACGGTTGTAGCCATCACCGGGCGGGAGGATGTGATCACCGACGGGAAGCTGTGCCGGGTGATCAGCGGCGGCGACGCGCTGATGACGCAGGTAACCGGCACGGGATGCCTGTTGACGTCGGTGTTGGGCGCTTTTGCGGCGGTCGAGGAGGACTTGCTGCTCGCCGGGACGGCCGGGCTGGCCTTCTATGGCACGGCGGCTGCCCGCGCCGCCGAGCGAACGGCCGCCTTCGGCCCTGGCAGCTTCCAGACCGCCTTCCTGGATGAGCTCGCGAAGCTGCATCCGCATTCGCTGAAGGGCTACGCCTCCGTCCGGGAAATCCAGGCGGCGACGGCCGGGGGCCTGGTGTGACCCGCCACGGCCTTGCCAAGGCGCTGACGGTCGCCGGATCGGACAGCGGCGGCGGAGCCGGGATTCAGGCCGACCTCAAAACGTTTCAGGAACTGAACGTTTACGGCATGTCGGCCATCACGGCGGTCACCGTGCAGAACACGCTCGGTGTCAGCGGGGTCTACCCGCTGCCGGCCTCAGCGGCAGCGGAGCAGATCCGGGCTGTCGGCAGCGATCTCGGCGTCGATGCCGTGAAGACCGGCATGTTGTTTAACGCCGACATCATTCATGCCGTTGCCGAAGAGGTCCGGCGCTTCCGCTGGGAACGCCTCGTCGTCGATCCGGTGATGATCGCGAAGGGCGGGGCTGAGCTGCTTCAGCAAGAAGCGGTGCACGCGCTGGAGAAGGACCTGCTTCCGCTGGCCTTGGCGGTTACGCCGAACATCCCGGAGGCGGAGGCACTCTCCGGCGTGACGATCCGCACGATGCAGGACCGGAAGAAGGCCGCTGAGATCATCAGCGCCATGGGGCCCAAGCTGGTCGTGATCAAGGGCGGTCATGATGAAGCCGGGGGTGGAAGCGACAGCGGAGCGGACGGAGCGGATGGAGAAACAGCCGAGGAAACCAGCGGTGACTATGCCGGAAAGATCGGACCGGGGGAACCGCCTGAGGTAGAAGGGCGCGGCGGCGGGATCGTAACGGACCTGCTGTACGACGGCAAGTCCTTTACGGAACTGACCGGCAAAAGGATTTCCACCCTACATACGCATGGTACCGGCTGTACCTTCTCCGCTGCGCTGACCGCGTGTCTCGCCAAGGGCATGGCACCGCTGGAAGCGGTGAAGCTGGCGAGAGACTTTATTCAGGCAGCGATCGAGGATAGCCTGGAGCTTGGCCATGGCCACGGTCCGACCAATCATTGGGCCTACCGCCGACGGCAGGGAGGGGCTGGCTGATGGCAGAGGGAAGGATTTCCGCTGATCAAATGCGCGAATATTTGCGGATGTATCTGGTTATCGGCAGCGTCAACTGTCAGGAGTATCCGCTTCGGGTACTGGAAGAAGCGCTGGCCGGCGGCGTCACGCTGGTGCAGTTCCGCGAGAAGGGCCCCGGCTCGCTTGCCGGAGAAGCGCGGCTGGCGCTGGCGCTTCAAATGCAGGCGGCCTGCGGCCGCGCCGGGGTTCCGTTCATCATCAACGATGATGTGGACTTGGCCCTTCGGATCGGGGCCGACGGAGTCCACATCGGACAGGATGATGAGGACCCGGCAAGGGTCCGCGCTCGCATCGGGAACCGATTGCTCGGCGTATCGGCGCACACGGCCGAAGAGGCCCGGCTCGCGGCCAGCCAAGGCGCGGATTATCTCGGCATCGGCCCGATCTATCCGACCGTGTCCAAAGACGACGCCCATGCGGTGCAGGGGCCGGAAATTCTCCGCGAGCTTCGCGGCGTTGGAATTGACCTGCCCCTAGTCGGCATAGGCGGAATTACCGCCGCCCGCGCCGGCGAAGTCATTGCCGCGGGCGCCGATGGCGTCGCCGTGATATCCGCGGTGACGGGAAGGCCGCTCGGCGGGATCAAAGCGGCGGTGAAAGAGATCATCGGCCAAATGGAATGTTTGAAGTAGGATTGATCTGAAAGTCTAACGAACCAGGAACGCTTATTTGGCCTAAATCCAGTAATTTGAAATTATAACGAACCCCAGTAACGTTATTGTGGTACAAATGGAGCCGTTTTGCCTCTAATGTACTCCATAGCGAAGTTGGGGTTCGTTAGATTTATTTTGTGCTCTTTTTCCTGAAATAAGCCTCCTGAGGTTCGTGAAGGAGAGGAAGATTGTCATAGAGCATGATTGTTTCGAATAAGCCCTTAGTCCTAAGGTTGATAGTGTGAGTCTGGAGACTTTGGCGGAGTTGATGGCCGAAGTTTTTTTCTTTTATGCCAAACGGCTTAGAAGCCAGGTACCAAAATGAAGATTTTTCAAGTTTGATCCTATGGATGGTAGAGATTGGGTCGGAAATCGGGTAGTATATTTGGTAAATAGTTCAATTTACTGTGCGGAAATATATATACTTTTTTTTGAAAATGGAGGAATCGTCGTGTATTCAACTAGCGAAATACGTTCCACCGCCAGACGAACGTCCCAGGGCGGAGCGGATCTCAAAAGAATGGAGAACCAGTTCGCGTCATCAGTGCATGATGCGGCGTCCTGGTGGAAAGGAAAAGCGAGCGAATCATTCAAAGAGGATTACGTGGCTAAGGCAAAAAAGGAGATCGATCGCCTGCAAACGGAGATTCGTGATCTGGAGACGGGGCTTGACCGGCTGGCTCGGGAAGTCCAAGTTGCCGAGGACCGGAGACGGGCGGAGGCGGAAAGACAGGCGCTTCTGTTAAAACAGCAGCAGAAAAACAAAAAATAGATGAATTCTATTTAAAAGGGAGATTGGAGAATGATGTTGTCCGAAAAAGATTGTTTACTGTTATGTGAATTGGCTCGAACAGGTCTGTTGAAGACGCAGCGTTCCGGGCCTGTAATGGAAATCGTCCGAAATTTGCAAAATAGCCTGACCGGGTGCGGACAGGGAGATCTGGCGCAAGAGATTTTGGGATCCGTGAATTTTGCGGAATTAGAACTCATGGAACCTAGGGAGCAGGCGAGTAGTAATCATTATTACGTCTTTATGGATAAAGAACATAGCGGCCGCACGATTCTGGTGCAGGAATCCGAAGAAACGGCCGAGACCCATACATATAATTACGATTTAAATAGAATTGCGAATGAACTTGAAGAAACGGTTGGCTCCGGCGGGAGCAGTACCTTTATCGGTATCGGCTTGGGCGGCTGGCGCGCAGCCGAGCTTGCGGTAAAATTCAATGCGGAAGCCGTCGCATTCGGTGCGCCAAGTGTGGATGAGCTGCCGGGCAAGGCGATTAACTACGTGGGAGAAGACGATCCGGTCGGGGACTTTACGGACAAAGTACGTTTCGTCAAGCAGGGTGAGGAACTGGACGAGACGGACGAAGCTCTTTTTTACAGAAGACTGGAATTTGACCAAGACGGGAAACCGGTAATTACGGAGCAAAGTGATTTCTCCCGCTTTGTCAGTTGGTTCTACAATACTGCTGGTGCAGTGGAACCAGAAATTTGGCGTATCTTTTTCCCAGGGGCAGCGGAGGAAGAGGATTTACTGCAGTCGGATTTGGGCGTGTACTCCGTATTTCTGAAGCTCGGTGAATTAAATAAAGAGGGGATCTTGCGGTCCCTTGACGAGGCCGTGAGATTTGCGGGCCGCCAGTTGGAGAACAATCGCAGCGAAATGGCCGCCGAGCTGGAAAAAGTAACCGAGGAGCAATTTAATGCCCGTTTTGAGGAAATCGCCGAAACGTGTGCTGCACGCGCTTCCAAAATCATAGATTCTATTTTCGATAGTGTCCAAACCGTGCTGATGGGAGTCGCCTTATTTACGTTGGAGCAAGAGAACTTCGAGGTAGAGCCTTGGATGGACGGCTTTTACGTGAGAATTGACGAATTGGTGGATCAGGAGTTAGGCCGTGTGAAGGAGTGTCTTGACCAGGCTATGGGCCGCCACTTGGAGCGCACGCTGCAGTTCCCTGATTTCTCGATGGAATGGTGAGTGGGGGGACATGATATTGAAGCATCTTACGAAAAGAATATTTCCGATTATAATAGCAAGCTTAATTATTTCATTAGGAGTGAGCGGTTGCATGAAGAAGAGTGATCCGGAAGCGATTAAAGATCAGATGATCTCCTATTTACAGGAGAAATACGGCGAAGAATTCATTCCTATCTCTTTTGAATCGAGCGGATTTGCTTATAGCTATGACACTCTGTGGGTCTATCCGAAGGATGGAACGAAAGCGGATCGTTTCGAAGTGCGGGGATCCAAGGCAAAAGATAATACTTACGTGATAAGCGACGGGTACTATGGTATTTATATCAAACCCCAATATGAGGCGGTTTTATCCGGTTTTGTCAGCGAAATCTATCAGGATTTCAAGCTGTTTACCGACTTTGGCGAAGGGGTGTGGTCGGAGCAGTTGAACAAGAATACGAAAATTGAAGAAATCTATGAGATCGACAGATTAGTTTCTTCAAGTAACGTAATTTTTGTTAAAGAGGATTCCGCTAAGAATATAGACGACGAAGAAGCAATCAGAAAAATTGCCGAGAACATGAAGGCGAAGAAAATGGTCGGAAACATCCAACTGTACGTCGTGTATAACGACAAATTCGATTCCATCGGTTTAGAGGCTTTAAGCTTAACGAATGCCCAAATGAAAGATGTTTTTGTTCGCGATTATGTGATGATTAAAGTGAACAGAAGCTTAGAAGTGAAAAAATACGGGGAGGGAACCTAATGTCTGAACTTAGCGAAAGTCAGTTAATCCTCCTCGATAATTTAATCTATTTAAAAGATGTGGCGAATCGGGAAAATGTAAAAGTCAGCGTCATTGTAGAAGATTTACTGGATGGAGGCTTGGAGAAAAGCAAGGACCAGGTAACAGGCACTTACCCCGGCCAATTGAATGAAGCAGAATGGATTACGATCCTGAAAAACATTGAACAAGATAAACAACTGATGAATCTTACCGTAAAGCATGGCAACGTAGGTAATGTATATGACGAAAAAACCGGAAAGATCGTACGTGACGATAAAGGCCAGCCGATCGAACCCGGCGCCCGTATGGCTACCTTCGTAGACAATCAAGATAATGCGACCGTCGTCTTCCGTGGTACTTCAGGCGATTATGAATGGCATGATAACGGTACGGGCGCGTATTTATCCGACACGGAGATGCAGATTGCCGCTTTAAAATATATTGAAAGTCTGCCCTATAATAATATTACCGTAACGGGCCACTCCAAGGGAGGCAACAAGGCCCAGTACGTTGCGATCTTGTCCGATAAGGTAGACCGGGCGTTATCGTTGGACGGACAAGGATTTTCGAAGGAGTTCGTCGAAAAGTATGCGGATTTGATTGCCGCGAACGGCGGAAAAATCACATCCATCTCCGCCAAAGATGATCCGGTGAACCGGCTCCTGATTCCGGTGGCCGGCAAGATTATTTATATTGAGACGGCGAATCCCGAGAAATTCTATGATATTTTCTTCTACCATAAACCTAATCTGGTTCTGAATGAGAACGGTCAATTGAATAAAGAGGGAGAACCGGGGGTTCTCTCCAATTTTATTAATGATTTTACGATTTATATCAATGAAAACATGAAGGAGCCTTACCTAAGTTACGCCGCCGACGGCTTGCTTGCGCTCCAGGAAAGTGGAAAAGAGGGGCGCGAAAAGGAAGAATGGTACCAGACGGCATTTGGTGCAATAGCGGCGCTAAGCCATCTGGATGATTTTACAATGGCCCAAATCTCGAAAAAGTATGGGGATTTCGCGGAACTGGGTGCAGCGCTGTTGGCAACGGTTATATTTCCGCCTATTTTCTTTGATGACCTGGTCCATGCGATTGGCAAAAACCTCAAGAATCTTTATGACTTTGCGGTTGAAAAGCTGCAGCAATTCGGGAATTGGCTGGGTCATGTACTGGATGTCGCGGTAGAGAAAGTCAAGGAAATCGGACTGCAGATCGGAGCGGCGCTCGCCAGCTTTGCCGAGAAGGTCAAGCAGGGGTGGAATAAGCTGGTGGAGGGAGTAAAGAATTTTGCGGAGGACATCAAGAATGCCGGCATTGCCGCCGCGGAAGCCATCGGCCGATTCAAAGATAAGGTGGTCCAGACTGTAAAGGGCTTTTGCGACAGCATCGTGGAAGGTACGAAGCGGATAATTGAGTCCGTCAAGAATACATGGAACAATGCCATGGATAAAATGACGAGTTGGTTCAACCGGACGAAAGAGTCGATCGTTACTAAGGTGGAGGAGTTTAAGGAAGGCGTCCACCATGTTATAACCGTAACCAGGGACGGCATCAACAGGTTCATCGACGCCTCGGTCGCCAAGTTCCGGGAGATCGGAGACTGGATGGTCAACAAGGTGAACGATGCGGTTGCCAAAGCCAAAGAGATTACCGCCCGAATCGGAGAGGCCGGAGCTGCGTTCGTGCAAAAAATTAAAGAGACCTGGGAGCGTTTGAAGGCCGGGATCGCGGAGATGGCGGTTGCGGTAAAAGATGCCGCTGTCAAAGCCGGTGAAGCGATCGCGAGATTTAAAGACAAAGTTGCCCGGGTGGTGAAGAGCTTCTGCGACAGCATCGTTCAGGCGACCAAGCAGGCTATAGAAAACTTGAAGGAAGCGTGGAAAGGCGCGGTCGACAAGATGACCACGGTATTCCACTCAGCCAAAGCTGCAATAAAAGCGAAGGTTCATGATTTTAAGGTAGGCATCAAGACCATGGCGAAGCTGACCACTTCCAAAATTAAAGGTGTAGGCAAGCAGGCCGCAGTCTCCGTGAAGAAATTCGTGAGCAAGGTAGCCAAAGGTCTGTCGGCAGCTTCTAAAGGTCTTATGCTCGTCAATATTTCCCGGCTGGGGGATTTGCAGACCAAGATGAAGAAGCTGGACTCCGATATCGAGTCGAGAACTACGCAAATCGTAAACGAAGCGCAGAGAGTGGCCTCGGGCGTAGGAAGATCTTACAGCGAATCCAATGTCCAGTACCAGGTCAGACAAGTGCAGGCCGCATGCGATGATATTAAAAACCGCAGCAAACAGCTGTCCGCGGAGCTGGACCGCAAAATTCGTACGTTGTCCATCACCAGGGAGCAATATTTGAAGATCGAAGCGATGATCAAAAGCGGGATCCGCAGCCGAAATTTATAGTTTCGGACGGGATCGTATTGACATCAAAAATCAGGATTATTAATATAGAGTTATGAATTAGCACTCTGCATCTTAGAGTGCTAATATATTGTTCAAATCAGAAGGGGGCTTCAATCCATCATGGCAAAGATGCAATTTAAAGCGGAATCGAAACGATTGCTGGAAATGATGATCAACTCCATCTATACGCAACGGGAAATTTTCCTGAGAGAGCTCATCTCCAACAGCAGCGACGCCATCGATAAAATATATTACAAGGCGCTGACGGATGAGAATCTTGTATTTAACAAAGATGATTACTTCATTAAGCTGACCGTGGATAAGGACAACCGCACGCTGCGCATTTCCGATACCGGCATCGGGATGACGAAGGAAGATCTGGAGAACAACCTCGGTATTATTGCCAACAGCGGATCGTTCGCCTTCAAGAACGAGAATGAAGCTAAGGATGGCCACAATATTATCGGCCAATTCGGGGTAGGCTTCTATTCCGCGTTCATGGTAGCCGATACGGTGACCGTAATCAGCCGTGCGCTGGGCAGCGAGGAAGCTTACAAATGGGAATCCACCGGCGCTGACGGTTACACGATTGACGTGACGGAGAAAGAGACCGTGGGTACCGATATTATTTTGAAGATCAAGGAAAATACCGAGGACGACCAATATGACGAGTACCTGGAAGAGTACCGCCTGAAGTCGATCATTAAGAAATATTCCGATTTCATCCGCTATCCGATCAAGATGGATGTGACTTCCCATCGTCCGAAGGAAGGCAGCGAGGGGGAATTCGAGGAATTCCGTGAAGAGCAAACCGTCAACAGCATGGTGCCGATCTGGCGGAAGAACAAGAGCGAGTTGACCGACGAGGATTACGACAATTTCTATATGGAGAAGCGCTACGGCTTCGATAAACCGGTGTCCCATATTCATATCAAAGCGGACGGCGCGGTCGTATATAATGCCATCCTGTTCATTCCGGAAAGAACGCCGTTCGATTACTACACGAAGGAATACGAAAAAGGACTGGAGCTTTACTCCAACGGTGTCCTGATCATGGACAAATGCGGAGATCTGCTTCCGGATTATTTCAGCTTCGTGAAAGGGATGGTCGATTCCGAGGACTTGTCGCTGAACATTTCGCGCGAAATGCTGCAGCATGACCGTCAACTGAAGCTGATTGCGAAGAACATTCAGAGCAAGATCAAGAGCCAACTCCTGACATTGCTTAAGGACGAACGCGAGAAATACGAGCAGTTCTACGAAGCGTTCGGCCGCCAATTGAAGTTCGGGGTTTACAATGACTACGGCATGAACAAGGAAGTATTGCAGGACCTTCTGATGTTCACCTCTTCGAAAGAGAAGAAGCTCGTTACCCTAGATGAATATGTCTCCAGAATGCCGGAAGACCAGAAGTACATTTATTACGCGACCGGTGAATCCGTGGATCGTCTGGAAAAGCTGCCGCAAACCGAAATGGTACTGGACAAAGGCTATGAGATTCTGTACTTTACGGATGATATCGACGAGTTCGCGATTAAGATGATCCTGAACTACAAGGAGAAAGAATTCAAATCGGTCTCCAGCGGCGATCTCGGCATCGAGTCGGAAGAAGACAAGCAAAACGATAAAGAGGCGGAGAGCGCGAACAAGGATTTGTTCGAGGAAATGAACACGCTCCTCTCCGGCAAGGTGAAGGCGGTTAAGGCTTCCAAACGTCTGAAGACCCATCCGGTCTGCTTGTCCGCCGAGGGCGATGTTTCGATCGAGATGGAGAAGGTGTTGAACGCGATGCCGAGCGGTCAGGAAGTTAAGGCCGATAAAGTGCTGGAAATCAACGTCAACCATGACGTATTCAAGTCCTTGAAAGAGGCTTACGAGAATGATAAAAATAAACTGGGCTTGTACACCAGCCTGCTCTATAATCAGGCATTGCTGATCGAAGGGCTGCCGATCGAGGATCCTGTAGAATTTACGAACAATATTTGCAAAGTGATGGCCTAGATCAGCCAAAACAATTATATTAGTAATAACCCGTCACGGGCTTGTCCCGGGGGCGGGTTATTTTTATACATACATAAATTACTAGAGAGAGTTGGAGCGACTGAACGATGTGGGCCATCATAGCTATTTTAGGATTCGTGCTGTTCTTGATCTGTATCCCGGCATTTGTGTATGCCCTGAAAAAGAAGAAAAAGGGCGGAATCGCCCTATATGCCGTAATGGCGGGAATCAGCTATTGCATTCTGTTGTTCGGAGGTATGCAGGCTGTGAGCGACTATAAAACGGCGCAGGCTGCTCAGGAAGATAATCCTGTCGCAACAGCCGAGGATCCCGGCATCGAGGCGTCCGGAGATCAGGCTGCAGCGGCCGTGGATGAGCCGGAGGTGACTGCCGTTGCCTCCGAACAGTCGGCCGAACAAGTGAAGGAGCCGGAGTTAGAGCCAAAGCTGGAGCCATTGGCGGACCTGCCGGCTGATACCCCGGATGTCCTTGACGAAATTATCAGCGACGAAATCCCGGATGAGGTGGAGCCTGAAGCAGAGCTCTCTGACTTGCCGGATCAATTGACCGCTTCGGGCGGTATCGGGGATACGCTCTCCGTATTGAAGGACGAGTATGGGTACAATTCGGGCGACGAGAAGCAGGCGTCATTTAAAAGAGGCTCCGTGACCGCAGCGATACACCCTCCTTCAAACCGGGCTTACAAGATCGAATACGGGTATGTCGGCGGTGTCGCAGGGGCTCTCACCGCGATCACCGATATGATTCCCGCCGATTCGGTGCAGTTGGACATGGGCGTCGGTACCGACAAAGTGATGATCAGCTATCGCAGCGAAATGCTGTCCCAAGCAATTCAGCAGGGCGATTTCGTGGCGTCGTTCAATGTCACCAAGGTCGGCGATAACAAGTTGGCGAGTTACATCAACATAAGCCTAGGGACGTTTACGAGTCCCTAGGGAGTGGAATAAAGCGAAAATCAAATGCCGGGACGATATCATCTTAAATGGTATCGTCCCGGCATTTCCACGTTTCTTGCAAATTTCTTAAAAATGGATTTACTTTTCCTGTTTAAGGCTATATCTTTTTTAGAGGACAAGCTAAGCGACACCAAATAACATAACAGTAACAGTAATCGAAATAGACATCAGGACCATCGGAGCGAACAGGGATGAACAAAAAAGGACTTATATTTATCGTGGGAGCCATTTTGCTGATTTTTTTGATTCCCGCCTACATTTTAATCCAGCAGCAGAGGGCGATTGCCTTTCAACCAAATGCCAATGGCGGTGTGTTGGATCTCGGAGACTGGAACTTCAGCGAGGACGGAGTAGTCAGACTGAACGGGGAATGGGAATTCTACCGCGGTCAGCTGCTGACACCGGGTGATTTTGCTCCCGAAAGCAGCCCTGAATCCGTTCAACCCAAGCTGACCGGGATGGCGGATTTACCGGGAAAATGGAATGCGTACATAGGCGCCGACGGGGGAGAATCCGCTGAGGGATATGCGACGTTTCGCCTGAAGATTAGGCATGCCGGGACAGAAGGGGAAATTTACGGAATTCGTACGGGAAATATCCGGACCGCGAATCGTATTTTTATAGATGGCCAAGAAGTGGGGGAGAGCGGAAAGATCGGCCGCTCCAGGCAAGAGGAGGTCTCGAATAACATTCCTTATACCGGCTTTGCCGTAGCAAAGGGGGACGAACTCGAGATTATCGTGCAGGTTTCCAATCATATCTACTCCTCGGGCGGGGTTTTTACGTCCATCTTGTTTGGCGATCAGGAGTCCGTTATGAAGAGCAGGGATCAGGCTCAACTATCCGATTGGATGACCATGTCCGGCTTCCTTATCCCGGCCTTGTTTTTTGCGGGCTTGTACCTGCTTCGGAAGGAGGCTTCGCTTCTTCATCTGTCGCTGTTCAGCCTTACAGCCATACTGTATGTACTGACGCACGGGGAAAAGCTGCTGTCGGTATTCTGGCCCGGTATGCCTTATTCCTGGTTCTTGAAGCTGCAGATGATCCTGTCGGCTTTGATCTATTATTATTTGCTTCATTATGTGGCGACTGTCATTCCTGATGCGGTTCATAAAATAGCGATCCGGTTATGCAACTGGATCACCATCCTGACCGTGAGTATCGCGCTCTGCCTGCCGCCGATCATGTTCTCCGTATTGGAACCGGGGCTGCTTCTTTTCTCCATAACTTGCGTTACATATATTTCTTACGTCATGTTCCGGAGTATCGTCAGACGGAATGAAGACGTCGGGTTCTCTTTGGTTAGCGTGATGAGTCTTTTAATGACGATCCTAATTTATTTAGCCAGCCTGTTGGGGTATGAAAGCCACGGGCTCGTCCCTGGCTTGATGCTTCTGTTCGTCATTATGCAGGCGACGCTGATGGCCCGGAGATTTGACAGATCCTTCAGCCAGGTGGAGAGCTTGTCCCGTAAATTGCTGACTTTGGACGGACTTAAGGACGAATTCATGGCGAACACCTCGCATGAGCTGCGAACGCCTTTGCACGGGATCATCAATATTGCCCAATCCATGCTTGAAGGAGCTGCCGGTAAAGTAAAACCGGAGCAGGCCAAGGATTTGTCGATGATTGTTTCGACCGGAAAACGGCTGTCGGTGTTGATCGACGACATCCTCGATTTTGTGAAGCTGAAGCACGAGGATATCGAGCTCAGGCGGGAGCCCGTAGATTTGCGGGCGGTCACCCGCTCGGTCATGGAAGTCATTTTTCATATATCCGGTTCTAAAAATATCGTGTTCGAACAGAACCTGCCCGAGAACCTGCCATGGCTGGATACGGATGAGGACAGGCTTCAGCAGATCCTGTACAATTTGCTCGGAAATGCGGTTAAATTTACGGATCAAGGGATTATCCGGATTCATGCGGAGGCCGAAAATGGACAAGTTACCGTCGCCGTGGAGGATACGGGAATCGGCATTACCAAAGAACAGCTCTCTGATATTTTCAACAAAACGTTTGAAGAGACGGGGGCAGGAAGTGAGAGCGGCGGGTACGGGCTTGGTCTCGGTATCTCCAAGAAGCTTGTGGAGCTTGGAGGTGGAGAGATTTGGGCCGAGTCCGAACCGGGACAGGGTTCGGTGTTTTATTTTACCGTTCCAGCATTGGCCGCCAACAGTCCTGGTCCGCCTGTCAAAATAGAGCCCCGGCAGTTCACCGGGAATGTATCCGATGAGAAGGCTGCAACATCTGCGGATGAGCCTCAAACGGAGCGCTTTGTTATTCTGCTGGTGGATGACGACCCTATGAACCAGCGGGTCCTGCACAATCTGTTGTCTGTGGAGCATTACTCACTCATTTCGGCTTATAACGGAAGTGAAGCACTGGAACGGCTGAATGAGGATCGGCAGATCGATCTCGTCATAGCCGACTGGATGATGCCTGGAATGACCGGAATCGAACTGTGCAAGACCATCCGTACAAGGCATTCGCTGTTTGAACTGCCCGTGCTGCTCCTGACCGCGCGGAGTTTGCCGGATGACGCCCAAATCGGCTTTCAGGCCGGGGTGAACGATCTGCTGCGCAAACCGGTCGATGCTAATGAATTAAGGGCCCGGGTGCGTACTCTGCTGGAGCTGCGCAAATCGGTGCAAGCGGCAATTTCGTCGGAGATGGCATTTTTGCAGGCACAGATCAAGCCCCATTTCCTGTTCAATGCGTTAAATACGGTCTTATCATTCCTGCCCTCCGAGCCGGATGCGGCGTCCAAGCTTCTGTTCGAATTAAGCCGGTATTTGCGGGGAAGCTTTGATTTCCAAAACCGGGATCAGTTAGTTACCTTGGAGAAAGAGCTTACGCTGGTTCATTCCTATTTGATGCTGGAGCAGGCACGGTTCCAGGATCGTCTCCAGGTGGAGATGGAGGTTACGGCCGATGTGAATTTGTTGATTCCTCCGCTCACGATCCAGCCTATCGTCGAAAATGCCGTCAGACACGGTATTATGCGGAGATCAGCCGGGGGGCTGTTACACATCGCCGTCCGGGAAGAAGGGGACCGGGTGTGGATCATCGTACAGGATAACGGAACAGGAATGCCGGCGGATCGGGCCGCTTCGCTGTTGACGGACTCGAACGGCCATTCCGGGGTGGGAATGAGGAATATTCATACCCGGCTGATGACGCTGTACGGCGAAGGATTGTCGATTGAAAGCCGGGAAGGAATCGGAACCGAGGTTCGTTTCGCGGTAAAGACGAAATCAGCACCAGGCGGTTTGCCGGGGATGGGAAGCGGCGGGGTGTAATAATCACGTATCGCTTGTTCGTCTTTACGAGGTCTTTGCCGCATTTGTTAATGTCATGATACACTGGATACAGAAACCTATCAGCAAGGAGAATGAAGACATGCCGCTTGAAATTGAACGGAAATTTCTGCTTCCGGAATATCCGAAAGCGCTGTTTGAGGAAGGTACCCTCCTCCTGACCAAGGAGCAGGTCATTGATCAGACCTATTTGGCACTGGACGGTGATCAGGAACTGCGGGTCCGCAAAATCAAGGACCTCGGCACCGGAGCGGTGACTTATACCCATACCTTCAAACGGGGCTTCGGCCTGGCTCGGGAGGAAGTGGAATATGACATCTCGGCAGGGCTTTATGAGCAGATGATTCATAGCCGGGGCGCAATTCCTTTGGTGAAGAAACGGACTACGGCCCAATGGAATGAGTATACGATCGAAATCGACGATTACCGTCAGATCGACATGATGGTCCTTGAGGTTGAATTCGAATCCGAGGCGGAAGCGACAAGCTTCAATCCGCCGGACTGGTTCGGCGCCGATATCAGCACGGATAAGCAGTACAGCAACAAAAAAGTTTGGCGAGAGCTGCAAAAAAGAAAACAGCTATAACACCAGGGATTAAACGAAAACCTCCGGATAAAATTGCATTACTCGCCTTTCCAAGGGCAAGTTCAGCAGATTATCCGGAGGTTTTATAGCTTGTGCATCATTCAGTTATTTAAAGCCAAGTCGCTTTGGTCCCGCAGCAAGTGATTATAATTACTCCGCACAAATTCGAGCACCTTATCGCAAATGAGTTTATGACCGGCCTGGTTCGGATGAATCCCGTCCGAGCAGAGGAATTTCGTGAAATCGGGATGTTCTAGAAAGGCTCCCCGCACGTCGATATATTTGGTCTTCGTCATTTCCGATACTTTCAGGATCGTAGAGTTATACCGCTCCTGCCACCAATAAATTTTAGTGACGCTGCCGAGCCATTTCAGAATATTTTTCTCCGCTTCCGGATTGTTTTTGCTGACCCATTTAAAATAATTGTCCGCATTCAATGGCGGCAGGCTCATCAATACCGGGGTAATTTGCTGACTTTTCAAAAATTGGATCGCTTCGGTCAGCATCTTCTCAAACATATTAAAATCCGTCTTGGGGCTGTGGTCCCCATCGGGATTATCGGCAATTTCGTTCCAGTGAAAATCGCAGTCATTCCCGCCGTATTCGATCAGCACGATGTTCGGTTTATCCTTGAGCACGTCTTTTTTTAAATTGGACATGCCTTTGATCAAGGTATTGCCGAATCGGGCCGTATTCCGGACCGCGCCTTTCAATTTATCCTGTAAAAGAGACACGTAATTGTCCTCAAGGAGCACGTATTTATTTCTCGTCTCGTCATAAATGACTCCTTTGGAAATCGAGTCTCCCGTGATCATATATTTAGCCGTCGTATCTTGGTTATCTCCATTCACTCGGATCACCTCATTCCATTTAGCTCTTGCCTAATTTTATTGTAGTTTAGTTGATGGACGAAAGGCAAGCGTAATCGGCGGTATTACCTGCTTCATTGTGGAAATAATAACTAGTCTATAGATCGTGGGAAGTTTGACGTATTTTATGACAAGTATGTGGACACGGAGTGTCACCTAATGAGAGAATACATAGAGAATATTAAGAAAAAGGGGGATGCATTCAGTGCTTCGATTTGGAGTTATCGGAACGAACTGGATTACGGAACGCTTTATTCAAGCGGCGGAGGAGACGGAGCATTTCAATCTGGCAGCCGTATATTCGCGCTCGGAAGAGAAGGGTAAGGCGTTTGCCGCTAAATATAACAGCAATCCGTCGGTGTATACCGATCTGGAACAAATGGTGTCCGGCGATGTGGTCGATGCCGTGTATATTGCAAGTCCCAATTCTTTGCATGCGGAGCAGGCGATATTGTGCATGAACCATGGCAAGCATGTCCTGTGCGAAAAACCGCTCGCTTCCAACGTGGCGGAAACGCAGCGGATGATCCAAGCGGCGCGGGACAATGACGTGCTTTTGATGGAAGCGATGAAATCCACGCTGATGCCGAACTTCCGGGTGATTACGAACAATTTGTACAAAATAGGGCGGGTACGCCGCTATTTTGCGAGCTATTGCCAATATTCTTCGCGTTACGATGCGTTTAAACAGGGGAATGTATTGAACGCCTTTAATCCTGAATTTTCAAACGGGGCCTTGATGGACCTGGGGATTTACTGCATTTATCCGCTGGTGACGTTGTTCGGCAAGCCGGAGGCAGTTCAGGCGACAAGCATTATGCTGTCCTCGGGCGTGGACGGTGAGGGAAGCATCCTGATGCGTTATGAAGATATGGATGCCGTCGTTATGTATTCCAAAATCGCGGATTCCTACGCACCGGCGGAAATTCAAGGGGAGAACGGAACCTTGATCATCGATAAGGTAAATCAGCCTTATGACGTGAAAATCCTGTACAGAGACGGGACAGTAGAGGATTTACGCCAACCGCAGATGCAGGAATCGATGTTTTATGAAGCAAGGGAGTTCATCGAACTCGTGGAATCGGGGAAGCGGGACAGCAGCGTAAATTCGCTGGCCAACTCGCTGATCGTTGCGGAAATCATGGAAGAGGCCCGGCGCCAAATCGGGCTGAAGTTCCCGGCCGATTCATTTTAGCCTAAGGAATATGGGAAGAGAAAGAGGGATATCCAGGCGGTGCCTTAATCAATGGCATACATCGCGGATATCCCTCTTTTGTTATTTTCGTTCTTATTGATACTTAACTACAAGCGCGTTGCTGATTTGCCGTCCTGGTGTCGTCAGATACTTCCCGTTGTAGTAAAGTCCGCTGGAAGCACCGCCGTCCAGGTTCATGGCCTGATATGCCCCGGCCTGCTTCATCATTTCGGCCAATTGGGGGATGGTTGCTCCGCTGGTGGTCAGCAGGATCAGCTTGTGATCGCGAGTCAACCCCAATGCGCTGCGGGCGCCGCCGCCCGTCAGGATTTTTGGATCCTTGAACCCTTCAGCCTTGACGTCGAGCGAAACCTTGCCATCCACCAGCAAGCGCGGTCCCGCTTGCAATGCGCCTTGAATGGAGCCTTGGTTGAAATGTTCATTAAAGTCCGCGCCCGGGATCAGGTTCGCGAGCAGGTTGTTATCATATGTGAATATGGTGCGTTTGTCGCCGGAAGCTTTCATTCGAAGTTCGCCTTTGCTGACGATATACCCGTAAGGTGCTTTATAGCTGTCCTTGGTGTATGCGTCAAAAAACGTGCCGTTGATCGCGACGGTGGCCTTGCTGCGTTTGGCGATGCTGCTCAAATTTTCTACTTTTCCGGCCGTGTCTTCGGCTAAAACGACATCCAGTTTAATTTTCGGATGCATGAGTGAGATCGTGACCATCTGGGCGGAGATCGATTTGCTGCCGACTTTAAATGTTTTGCGGGCACTTACGATCGGCGCGGCGCCATTCGTTACGCTTCCACGGGTGATGGCCGGGAGCGATGCGTTGGTGTTGTCGCGGCTGATGCTTACCGCAGATGGATTCTTGCTCCATTCAAGCGAGTATCCAAGCGCTTCGCTTATAAATTGCAAAGGTATGTAGGTTGTTCCGTTCTCGCTGAACGGTGCGTCCGAGATCGTGACCGGAGCTCCGTCCTTCTGCGCGGCCGTTTTGCCGACGAACAGGGTCAGCTGCTTTTCGCCGTCCGTAATATCGATTTGTTTGTTGGCTTCGGTCCATTGTACCGAAGCACCGGCAAATCCTTTCAGAAAGGATAACGGCACAAAGGACTTGCCGCTTTTGGCATCAATCAGGACCACATTCTTGGGCGCTGCGGCGGGTGCGGCGGCGAAGCCCGATGGAACGAGGCAGAGTAATGCCAGGAAAGCCAGAAATACAGGGATGACTGTTCTTTTCATGCTGATGATTTTCTCCTTTTATGTAGTTGTTGTTGTTTACTAAAGGTATATCGGAACAAACGCCGTTTTCTTTAACCGTCTGAATCGGAGCAGGGAGTAAGCAGTGTTGGGAAGCTGGACTTTTCGCTATTCTTGGGGGGTAAGGGTTGCATGTTGCTCAACTTGGAGGAGTGTCTGCCGGGCTGAACTTGCCGTTCGAATGCTGCGAGCCCTGTAACATAATACTTAGCTGGTCCAGTCGGTATCCATTTGCTCCACGTTTCTGTTAAACGCTCAACTGTGCCTACCCAACCACCTTTCCGTCCATCGTCTTAATCCCTATTGGATATGTCCAATGAACAAGTTGATATTTCACCAGAGAAGCAAGTTTAATTGGATATTTCCAATCAAAATCACCGAAAGTTAGATAATTATATGTTTTTGGCCTTTACTCATTGGAAATATCCAATGAAGTAGTGATCATCATATCGCGAAGTGAGAAGCTAGTTTGAAAACAGGAGGGGAGCGATGGCGCATCAAGTATTCGGTTTTGCGGTGCTAAGTTTAACTCCCACATCCAACCTCTATTTCAGATCAAAAAGCCAGGCCGCGGCTCCCGAAGGAACCGCACAGCCTGGCTGCCGTAAATGCATATACGGATTATCTGTAAATGGATTAGGCCTTAATATACATCTTGTTAAAGTACTCTTCAAGCATCCGCTTGGTGGCGAACGCTTCGCGGGTGGTTTCAATGCTCTTTCTCATCATTTCAACCCACTTGTCGCGGTTATCATAGTAAGTAGGCAGGACGCGGTTCAGCAGCGTGTCGTACAGGGCGTCGCTGTCATGGCGATCCAGCACTTCGAAGTCGGTCGTCTCGAAGCCGTCGCCGATTTGCCAACCGTTCTCCCCATCGATGCAGGCCTCAGGCCACCAGCCGTCCAGAATCGAGCAGTTGAGCACGCCGTTCATAGCGGCCTTCATGCCGGACGTGCCGCTGGCTTCCAGCGGTCTGCGCGGATTGTTAAGCCAGATGTCCGAGCCGCGAGTGAGCTGCGCGCCGATCGTCATATCGTAGTTCTCCAGGAACACGACGCTCTTAGGATACTTCTTCATCATCGCCACGAGATTGCTGACGATCTTTTTGCCGGTGTCGTCGAGCGGATGCGCTTTGCCTGAAAAGACGATCTGGATTTTGCCGGACTCCAGGTAAGGTTCGATAATCTCCGGCTGGGAGAAGATCAAGTCGCTCCGCTTGTAAGGAGCCGCTCTACGGGAGAAGCCGATCAGCAGATGGTCCTCGTTCAGGGAAATGCCGGAACGCTCTTCGATAAATTGAATCAGTTCACGTTTGATCTCCATATGGGTAGCCCACAAATCCCCGCCATCCTCGTAGGCACGGGTCATCCGATCATCCACCCAGGTCGGCGTGTGAATCGCGTTCGTAATACCGATAATTTCGGAACGGCCGGAAACCTCTTTCCACATTTTGTTGGAAGTATCCGCATGAAGTTCCGCTACTCCGTTGGAAATGCGGGACAGACGTAGTCCGGCGACCGTCATATTGAACGGATTTCCGCCGATGCGTTCCATTTGATCCCGGGTTAATCCGTTGTAAGCTGTCATGTATTCAAGCCGGTCGAGCGGGTGAGTTTCATTGCCTTCCTTAATCGGAGTGTGGGTTGTAAAAACAACCTCTTCACGCGTTGCCATCCAGGCTTCCTCAAAGGTTTTGCCTGCGCACATTTTCTCGCGGATCAGCTCCGTAGCGGCAAGCGCGGCATGTCCTTCATTGAAGTGGTAGACATCGATCGGAATTTGCAGGGCACGCATTGCCTTTACGCCGCCGATGCCAAGCACGATTTCCTGCGCGATGCGTTCCTCGCCGAACCAACCGTACAATTGGCCCGTAATCCAGGCATCGCCGTTCTCAGGAATGTCCGTATCGAGCAGATATAGCGGGTTATTGCCGAACTGCTCGGTTTTCCATACTTTACAGACCACATCGGTATTGCGGACTTTGACGGTAACTTTTACCCCGGTATCCTCAAGAAAATCGTAAACATAATTGTGATAGGTGTCATAAGGTTTGCCGTTAGCATCAATCCGTTGATCCGTATAACCTTGCTTCCATTTGATCCCGATCGCGACAATTGGCGCGTCTATGTCTTTGGCGCCTTTGATGTAATCTCCGGCCAGAATTCCCAGACCGCCCGCATACATTTTAAAATCGGAATGAAGTCCGTACTCCATGCTGAAATAAGCTACAGTAGGCAAGTTTTTTTCGTTCATTAGGTAAGCCTCCTCGTAAATTCATGGATACATCGGCCATTTCTTTTCGGACGAAGCAAGATATGATAGGTTAGTGCAAACGTTTGTCTTTTAGAAAGTAGCTTGCCGATGTGAAAGCGATTTCGAGAATTATTTTAGCACATATTATGCAAAAAGGAAGAAGAAATTGACAAAAATATTGACGAAATCGAAAAAACGGCAGAGAAAATTCATTATTTTGCGATTTAATAGATGAATTAATGATCAAACGTTTGCATTCCAAGAGGTTGAAGGACCTTTCCGGAAGTTATTCCGAAGAGTAGTCCGAAGAGTAGTCCGAAGGATAATCCTCCCAAACCTGCCGGTCCTCCGCAACCGCCTGAATGTCCTCAGGTCCAATCTGAAGGTAGACATAGCCTTCCTCCATCTGCTTTTTCAGGGCACGCTCCTTAATGAATTTCGGGCTGGCTTCGCCGGCATCTTCATCATAAACGAGCAGAATACCGTCACTTTTCCGGAACAGCAGCTCATCCCGGGCCCTGAATTGCCACACGCCCTGATAACCCTCTTTGCTGACGGAGCCATAGAAGTCAACCTTGCGGATAAGCTCGCGGTAATAGGTTTGCTTTTCCTCTTTCCATTGTTCCTCCTGATTGCTGAAGGCGGTAATAATCGAACACTTCAACTGCGGATAAGTTTCTTTTAACTCCAATACGGCTTCGCAGGCCCATAAATCGACGCCGTATTGGCCCGGGGTAATCACCCACTCCAATCCCTCTTCGATGAGGGGAATCAGGCGCGCCGCGATCGCTTGCCGAATATAAGGGATTCCTTCGTGCTTATTGTTGTATATGCCGAGTTCGTGCGCACGGTAACCGGTGACGAGTAAATTTTTCAATCGAATTTCTTCCTTTCGTGAGCGGAACATTTCCGGATAAGACGTCATTGTATCATTATAACTCAGATGAGGAGGAATGACCGGGTTTACGGAAGCAATAGGACATTTTTACCAAATGAGGGGAAGCGAGAATGTTGTCGAAATAAGTCTTTTCGCCCAGTTACACGAGGTTATTGTTTGGGTAATATCACTGGGACTACATAACATTGGGAGGATATACAGTTGAAAAAATGGACAGCAGCACTATTGGGAGCAGTATTGGTACTAGGAATTACAGCATGTGGCAAGGAAAAAGCGTTGGAGGGCGGAGAGGCTAACGCAGCAGCCAACGCAGCAAACGAATCGAATCAGGGGGCAGCAAACACAGCCGATAACACACCGGCAAATACAGAAACGGCAGTTCCTACAGTCGAAGAGTTGATCAAAAAAGCGACGGAAGCAAGCGAAAAGCTCAAGAGCTTTTCCATGGATGCCAAGGTCAACCAAAATATCGTAATGGCGCAAGGCGATCAGAAGCAGGAACAGAAAGTCGATATGACGATGAAAATCGATATGGTGAAGGAACCGTTGGCGATGTATCAAGTCATGGATATGTCCATGGGCGATCAAGGCAGCCAGAACATCGAGCAGTACATTACTCAGGAAGGGATCTATTCCAAAGTGGATGGAAACTGGGTCAAGATGCCGGATGAAACCCGTGATCAGCTGATGGCGAGTCTTGAGCAATCGGCTAGTCCTGAAGCACAATTGGAACAATTTAAATCGATTTCGAACGATGCCAAGGTGGTTGAAGAGGGGGATGAGTTCGTTCTTTCCGCAGACCTTTCCGGCGACGGTTTGAAGGAGCTGGCCAAGTCTTTGATGAGCCAAGCTGGCGGAGAAAACGAGCAAACAGCAGCTATGCTGGAGCAAATGAATATTAAAGAAATCAAAATTTCGTATGCGGTGAATAAAGAAACGTACTTGCCGACCAAGTCCGTTGTCGAAATGTCGATGGATATGGATGTAGAAGGACAAAGCGTGTCTCTGGATATGAAAATGGACAGCAACATTTCTAAATACGACGAAATTACTTCCATTGAAGTACCACAAGAGGCGCTAGACAGCGCGCAATAAGCAAGATTAAGCAAGACGGCTGGACCCGGGGTATGCTGGGGCCAGCCGTCTTTGTTCGTTTTCGCATGGGGGCGGCATGGGATGCAAAAAAGCCTGCGGCAAGGGCCGGCAGGCTTATCAAAATTGAATTGTGACAACGTTTACAAAAGCGAAAGGTTATTGGCCGTGAATCGAATAGAGAGTGAATACGGTATAGAAGACGGCGTAGAAAACGCCTAATGCGATAATCCATCCGAATGCGCCGCTTTTAACTTTACTGCTCCCTGGTTCCCACATGTGTAGTCAGCTCCTTTGTTTCGCAATGGATAATTGTGAACAATTTGTGTCTTACTTAATTATTGAACATTTTGTGACTAAAATCAAACATTTTTTTGAACATTTCTAAAAATATTTTTTTGCGAATACTAAAAGTGTGTGTTCAAAAAGTCGACTTTTCAGCACCAAGAAGGTTGGATGAAGGAGGGACAGAGGAGCGGAGCGTAGGCAAAACCTACGTGAGCACCGGAAGGCCCGCCTGAGTTCAAGATTCGATGTCGAATAAGCAACCTGAGACACTTCGTGATCAAAAGATGATTTTTTGAACAACCTCTAAAAAACGCAGCCCCCGTAAGTGCGGAGCTGCGTTTATTATCGTTATTTTTTTTGCGGCTTAAAGCCTTCTTCCGTTAAGTATTCACCCGCTTCCTCCCGCGTTTCGAATACCATCTCCAGATTGATGCCGGAGTAGATGTACCAAAGGTCATCCTCATACTTCAGCGTGAGCGTTCCTCCGTCACCATCGGTCCAGATGCCGCCGGGAGAGTCCTTGGAGATATAATCGGGCACTACCGCCGTTTCCGGCGCTTTCCCGCCCGTGGAAAGAGAATGTATGGACTTGGCTACAAGATTGCGCAAATCTTCCTCGGTGAAATCCCGAATATTGACGTAACCTTTATCATCGACGTCATAGCCTTGCAGCAGTCCTGCATAGACGAAGCCGTTACCGTTAGGATGCAAATGATAGGCTACGGTTTTCTTGTCGTGAACGCTTTGTTCGTACTGATAATTTACCCGGCCGAGCGATACATTTTTTCTGTCCAGTTCGGGGTAAGAATCCAATATTTGCAGCTTTTGTTCAAAGGTAAGCATAATCCGCCTCCGGCACTTCATTTTGTTCAACCTCTAGTATAAAGGATTCGGACGGAATGAATCAAAGTGAAAGATGCCTTTATTTAGGAAAGAGGTCGTTTATTTCATCTTCCCGGATAAAGGGTACATGATTTTTAGAACCTACTTCAAAGGGGGAGACCTATGAGAGAGCCGAAGCAAAGAATAGCCAAGTGGGGGATCATGGGGACCGGCACGATCGCGGAGCAATTTGTGGCCGACCTGGCCCACACGACGAATGGGGTCGCTTATGCGGTAGGATCGCGCAAGCCCGGGAATGCGGCGCTCTTCGCCAACCAATTCGGAATTCCCCGTGCCTACGGAAGTTACATGGAACTGGTGAATGACCCGGATATTGATGTCATTTATGTCGCAACACCGCACCGTTACCACTTGGAGAATGCGCTGAACAGTTTGCGGGCGGGCAAGGCTGTGCTTTGTGAAAAGCCGATGACCGTAAACAGTCGTGAATTGGAAGTATTGATCTCGACCGCCAGAGAGCGCGGATTATTCCTAATGGAGGCCATGTGGATGCGCTTCTTGCCCCCAGTACGCAAAGCCATGGAATGGATCCGGTCCGGCCGGATTGGAGAAGTTCGTCTCCTGCAGGCCGAGTTCGGATTTATGGCCGATTGGGAGCCTGAGACAAGGCTGCTGAATCCGGAGCTTGCCGGGGGATCGCTGCTGGATGTGGGAATCTATCCTGTGGCTTTCGCCTCGATGATATTCGGTATTCAACCGCGGGCAATTTGGAGCACGGCCCGGATAGGCGGGACAGGGGTGGACGAGCAGTTTTCGGCTCTGCTGACCTATGACACGGGGGAAGTTGCTTCTTTGCACGGAGCCATCCGGCTCGGTTTGCGAAATGAAGCAGTCATCCACGGAACAAAGGGATGTATCTCGCTGCCGTCCATGAATAAAGCTCCCTCTGTCTCCCTATATAAGGACGGGGAAGTGGTGGATACTTATACCGACGATCGCTTGGGAAAAGGGTATGAGTACGAGGCTGAAGAAGTGGGCAGATGCATTCTTGCCGGGGAAACGGAAAGCCCCCTGATGCCACTCGATGAATCCTTAAAGGTGATGGAACAACTGGATACGATGCGTGCTCAATGGGGCCTGCGTTATCCTTTTGAATAGTTGCAGTGAAATATTGGTTTTTGGCCTTCTTAATTTGGTAGAATTAATATAATTCAAATTATATAGTATGCAAAAGGAGAGCCAACCATGGGAGAATCGACGGTTAAGAAGATCAAATGGGGAATTATGGGCACAGGCTGGATCGCGGAGAAATTCGCCGAGGATTTGGCCCATGTCGGCAATGGCGAGGGCCTGGCCGCAGGCTCACGTACGAAGGAAAGCGCCGCAAAGTTTGCGGAGAAATTCGGCCTGCCGCGCGCTTACGGCAGTTATGAGGAACTGGTGAATGATCCGGACATCGACGCGATTTATGTGGCGACCCCGCATCCTTATCACCGGGAGAATGTATTGACCGCCTTGAATGCGGGTAAAGCGGTATTATGCGAGAAGCCGTTTACCGTGAACAGCGCCGAACTGGAGCAGCTGATTTCATCGGCCAAGCAACAAAATCTGTTCCTGATGGAGGCGATGTGGACGCGTTTTCTTCCACCGATCGTGCAAGTAAGAAAATGGTTGGAAGAAGGGCGGATCGGCGAGGTTAAGCTGGTTAAAGCCGAATTCGGCTTCCGCAGCGATTGGAATCCGCAGGGCCGGCTGCTTAATCCGCAGCTTGGAGGCGGAGCGCTGTTGGATGCAGGTATTTACCCGGTGTCTTTTGCTTCCATGATTTTTGGAACCGAGCCGGAAAAAGTATGGAGCTCCGCCGATATCGGCGAAACCGGGGTAGACGAGAAGTTTTCCATTCTGTTGGATTACGGCAAGGGCAGAACGGCAACGCTGAACGGGGCGGTTCGCCTGGATTTGACGAATGACGCTTACATTCACGGAACGGAAGGGACGATCCACATTCCTTCATTCTTGAATGCGACCGAAGCGGTTCTCCGGGTAACCGGACAAGAGGAAGAAAAGTTTACCGACGGACGTTTGTCCACAGGATATTCGTTCGAAGCGGAGGAAGTGGGCAGATGCTTGCTTGAAGGACTTACGGAGAGTCCGGCCATTACGCTTGACGAGTCGCTGGGCATTTTGAAGCTGCTTGACGCGATTCGGGCACAGTGGGGACTGAAGTATCCTTTTGAATAAGTCATAATAAATGGCAGCCGGCCTCGTTTCTGTAATTGAACAGAATGGGCGGCTGCCATTTTTGATTTGAATGGCAAACACGATTACTCCAAAGGTCAATGAAACTTAACAGGACGAAGTAATTGGACAAGGAGGGAAGAGCATACAATAGAAGAGGGGATACCGGCTTAGGAACGATAGACAGACCTTCATTCATCTATGCTTAGCACCGTTTTGATCCGCTGTACCGCCGCCGTCATTGCCGTCTTCCAAACTTCGAATCTCTTCCGTTAGCGCAGCTATTTTATCATTCATATGATCCAGCTTGGTTCCGACCGTTTGCAGCACATATTTGATTAGGATAAAGCACAGTGTAACGGGGAAGCCGACATTCGCAACCATCGATACGATATCCGTAACCTGCATATTTAAGGACCTCCTTTCTTTGAAAACTCCCTTTCACTTATATAGAGAAAAAATAATCCACCATTTACAACCAATAATTAGAAAAAATGTTATAATTAAAATTAAATCACATATTAATGGTTGTAAGACGAACCCTCATATTTCCCTATACTTAGAAGATGAAATATGGAAGGGGGAGGTAATTTTGAAAGAACAAACGACCGCGTACGAGCAGTATCGGAGGGAAGTCTACCGTATCGCCTGGAGGGTACAGTACAAAGCCAAAGTCGTGAAAAAACGGGAATGTTCATTCAACGGATTCGAACCGGCCATATCCAGCTTTGCCTCATCTTCTGACAACAAAATGTTGATCCGTCAGTTGATCAATGCGCTGCCTTCCAATACGGGGCGTACGATCATTTATAAGCTTTATCTGCAAGATAAGACTGAGCGCGAGGTTGCCCTGGAATTGAATATGACTCAGCAAGGGGTGAACAAATGGAAACGCAAAATGATCCAAGAGTTGTCCCGGATGATGAGTTCCTGAACTTACTTGAAAAAGCGAAACAAAACGATCCCGATGCCGTTCTGAAACTGATCGATCTCTACAAGGGAGATATCATGCGGGTCAGCCGATACATTCACTCGCCTACCGAGGATGCCGTTTCCGATATCATTCTGGAATTTCTGGAAATGATTAAGGAGAGGGAGACAAAGGAGCAAAGAGCGGGCGAATAAACAAGGAAAGACATAGAAAAATCCCCTGGGGACAGGGGATTTTTTTGATTTGTATAAAGAATCGCAAATACTATCGCGATCTTAATTCTCAGGGATCTCAGCCGGAACATAAGGCCGGACTACCAAGACGGTCGAAGTGTAACTTCTTCCTTGATAAACGGCTGTCAACGTGGTCCGGCCGGGAGTCAGTCCGGTCATAAAGCCCTGCTCGTCAATCGTGGCGATAGCCGTATCGGCGATCGTAAATTCGGTCTCCCCGTTTACGAGGCGGGCATTCCCGTACTCATCGGCAAACCAGGCCTGAATATCGAGCTCGCTGCCAATGGAAAGCGAGTAATCTTCCGAATCCAGGTAGAATTGCCCGTTGACCGGATTCGGGCCTTGAGTCCCGTCCGTGACATGTACGATGAGCTGCGCTTCCATCCCGCCATACCCTGCGGTAATTACCGTGCTGCCGGCGGACAGGCCGGTCAGCAGACCTCTGTCATCCACGGTTGCTATTTCAGGATTCCAAGAGGCATAGGTCGCTGAATCGGATACATCGAAGGTGCCGCCGTCGCTATAAACCGCTGTAATAACGCTTGGCTTCTGCTCACCGATAGCCAGATCAGCCTCGGCCGAGCCAAACAAGAGCCCGGACAATTCCGGATCTTCCGGCAGCGTCTCCCCATTTCCAAGGACCTTGATAATCTGCATCCGATAGCTGTTATTTTCCCGGATTTGTCCGGAGAGTAACAAACCGCCGTCCGAAGCCAAAGCTCCATTGCCGACATTAACGAGGCCAGGCTCTTCAAATATAAACGTACCGGTAATCTCGCCGCCTTCATCCAGACGGAGCACTTGATACTCAGTCACTGTATCGGGATAGCTTCCGTAAGCATGCCGCCCCAGTAATGCAAACCCGTCCTCCATCGTGACCAGTTGTCCCAGAAAGTCATTGTCCGTACCGAGATTATAGGTCTTCTCCCAAATCGTTTCCCCGGAGGCGTCTATCTTCATTACAATGGCAATCTGTTCACCTTCCTCCCGCTGCATCCCGCTAACTATAAAGCCGCCGTCCGGCAATGGTTCGATCGAGCGGAGGGTTCGCCCCGAACTAGGAAGCGTCTGGGTTTGTTCCCATTCCACTTCCCCTTGGGCGTCCAGCTTCACAATGACGGAACCGTCCTGCTGGGAGGTAATCATGCTATCGAGTTCACCGACAGCTATATACCCTCCGTCCGGTGTCGTCATGATCTCATTAAAATATTGCATATCGGCGTCGAAGCGGTATGTTTTATACCAGACTTCATTCCCCGCCTCGTCCACCTTAAGCAAATAGGCGGAAGACACGGCATAAGAATTGGCACTGAAGCCGGTGATCACGTATCCGCCGTCCGGTGATTCAACAATCGATTCTCCGTGCAAATCCGTTGAAGGGGATAAATCGTCATAGCTCTTGTCCCATTCGACGTTTCCTTGGCTGTCCAGTTTGGCCAGCAATGGTACGATCCGCGACTTGCCCGAGACATCGGTAACTACCCCGCTAATCAGATAACCCCCATCCCGGGTCTCGATCGCGCTATACGCCGTGCCCCCGGATTTCTCCGTGGCCGCATCGGCTTGTATTTTTGTCTCCCAAGTAATTTCACCGTCTTTGTTCAGCTTAACGACATAGATCTTTTGATCCGTGGCATATCCGGAGGCAGACAAATACACGATTTCCCCTACGGCGATGTATCCGCCATCGGTTGTGGGAATCACGGACCTACCGTTTGAAGACGCAGCATCCGTTCCATACAGCCTGCTCCATTCCGCAGCCGGCTTGGCCGCCGCCTCTGCCTCCGCCGCGGCGGCATCGCTGCCGCCGGTCCCTCCGGACCAAGTTCCAATACATATTAGGGAAATTAAAGCCAGCTTACACCATTGCTTAAACACTAGCAGCTCTCCTTCCAAATTATGATCCTCAGGAAACATTACCCTTTTTTATTATTACGAAAGAGAGGAAAGTAAGAAATCCAGCTATATCCTTATTTAACGGATGCTGTTAGGGCGCTGTGCCCGGGTCTTTTCGTCTGTAAAGCCGGAATTCTGCATAAATGTGCGAATTGTTCACCTCGTATTTTTACGGAAAATACAGGAATGCCGGGAAGCTTCACTACACGGAAATCAGGGGGTTTACTATAGTGGTCTCAAACGTTGCAGGAGGGAGAAAGGATGCCATGAGGCACTTTTTACAAGAGTTGTCGCGGAACCGGATTTTGTTTTTGATGCTGCTGCCGACATTAATCTATTTTTTGATCAATTCCTATTTTCCTATGGTCGGTGTCTATTATGCTTTTACTCAGTTTGATTTCAACTCGGGGCTGTTCGATTCGGCATTTGTCGGCCTGAAAAATTTTGAATTTCTCTGGAAATCCGGTACTTTGTTCCGATTAACGCTGAATACGGTGGGCTACAATCTGGCTTTCATTGTATTGGGGAATGTTTTGGCTATCGTCTGCGCGATCCTGCTGAGTGAATTGCGGATCAAATGGTTCAAAAAATTGACGCAGTCGATCATGTTCCTGCCTTATTTCGTCTCGTTCGTCATCCTGAGCGTCATTGTGTACAACGTGTTCAACTATGACAGCGGATTCCTGAATACACTGCTTGCACAGTTCGGCGCCGAGCCAGTCGACGTGTACAACAAGCCGGTGATTTGGATTTTTCTCATTATTTTATTTTATCTATGGAAAAATCTCGGCTACAGCATGGTCATTTACCTTGCAACCATTACCGGGATCAGCGAGGAGTATTATGAAGCTGCAAAAATCGACGGGGCGAACATCTTCCAGCGGATCTGGTACATCACGGTGCCGATGCTGAAGACGACCTTCGTCATGCTTCTGTTGTTTGCGCTAGGCAGCATTATGAAGGGCCAGTTCGATTTGTTCTATCAGTTGATCGGCAATAACGGGGTGCTCTACAATACGACGGATATTCTGGACACTTACGTGTTCCGGTCGCTCAAGGTGACGTTTGATGTCGGCATGGCCACGGCCGCGGGGCTGTATCAATCCCTGTTCGGCTTCATTCTGATCATGACGGTCAACTGGATCATCCGCAAAATCAACGACGAGTACGCTTTGTTCTAAGGGGGCGCGCAAAATGAGAATCAAAGAAGATAAGTATTACGGATTGCTGCAAGGGTTGTCCTATTCGGTAACGATTCTGTTCTCCATAGCCTGCCTGCTTCCATTCCTGCTTATTATTTCGGCCTCTCTGACGGCCAATGACTCGATTATCCGGGACGGGTATCATCTGATACCCTCTACATTTTCGCTGGAAGGCTACCGAACGGTATTCCGCTTCCCGGAGGATGTGCTTAGGGCCTATGGAGTCACGTTTTTCACTACGGCTGTAGGCACGACGCTGGGCTTGTTCTTTATGACCATGGCGGGATATGTGCTTTCGCGCAGAGACTTTAAATATCGGAACGCTTTCTCGTTCTACATTTACTTTACAACCCTGTTCGGGGGCGGACTGGTACCCTGGTATATCCTGTACACGAAATATCTGCACCTGACCGACAGTTACATGGCGCTCATTCTTCCGGGCCTGATGACCCCGTTTCTTATTATATTGATGAAAAATTTTATCCGGACTGCCGTACCTGAAGAATTGTTCGAATCCGCGAAAATCGACGGAGCTGGCGACTTCCGCATTTACTGGAGGATCGTTCTCCAGTTGTCCATGCCGGGTATCGCCACGGTGGGACTGTTTCTGGCCCTGCATTATTGGAACGACTGGTTCAGTTCCTCGCTGTATATTAACGACACACATAAGTACCAGCTGCAATTTCATTTGTACAATGTCATCAATTCGGCATCCTTCATCGCCAATATGGGGGCCGGGACGGGAGTAAGTCTGGCCGGGGATCTGCCGACGGAGTCGACGAAAATGGCCATGGCGATCGTGGTTACGGGGCCGGTGTTGTTTCTGTATCCGTTTATTCAGCGGTATTTTGTCAAGGGCTTGACGATCGGAGCGGTAAAAGGTTAGAACCGAAGTGCGGGGCTGAGCGAATGCGGCACAAGCAACCGGACCTTCGGCTGACATAGAGCAATTGCAATCATCGATAAAAAGGGAGGATTCAGGATGAAGAAAAAGTCTTTAAGCAAAGGTTCGTTGATGATGTTGACCCTGGTTCTGATCATGGCGCTGCTCTCGGGCTGCGGCGGGGGGAACGGCAACAATGCGGGAAGCGGTAACGATTCGAGCGGCGGGAAGTCCGGGAACGATGGTAGCTCTAATGCGGCAGGGCAGACGGCTGACACGGGAATCGATACTTCGAAAAGGGTGGAGCTGCAGGTGTACATGCTCGGCGACGCGCCTAAAGATCTGGACAAGGTGATGGCCGAGGTCAATAAAATGGCGCAAGCGGAGCTGAATACGACGGTAAAATTCAATTATACGAGCTGGACGGATTGGGACCAGAAATACAAGCTTCTACTGTCCTCCGGCCAGGCGATTGATCTGATTTTCACGGCGGACTGGACTTCCTATCAGTCCTATGCGAAGAAAGGCGCCTTCCTGGCCCTTGATGATTTGCTTCCGAAGGCGGCGCCGGAGCTGCAGAAGTTTGTTCCGCAATCGATGTGGGACGGCGTAAAGGTCGACGGTAAAATTTATACGATTCCTTCGACCTATAAGGAATACGTGACAAACGGTTTTGTATGGCGGGAGGACCTGCGGAAAAAGTACGATCTTCCGGTGCCCAAGGATCTGGAGAGCTTCGAAGCTTACATGGACGGAATCAAGCAGAACGAGCCGGATATGATGCCGGTTTCGCTCAACAGCGACGTCAAAAACAATCTTCATTATATTTATACCGAGCTGAATAAAATGATCGGCGCGCTCCCTTACGGAATGGGGGTCAAATACGAGAATCCGACGGAAGTCTATTCTTTCTGGGGCTCCGAGGAACATAAAGAAGAGTTGAAAATAATGAAACGGTGGGCGGATAAGGGATTCATTCCGAAAAACGTGCTCAACATCAAAGACACGATGCAGGATCCTCTGACGTCCGGGAAAGCGGCGAGTATTTTCGGTGACAATCCTACGCGTTTCAACGAGTCGGTGATCGCCGTGCAAGCCTCCCATCCGGACTGGGAGCTAGGTTATACGCCATTCGGCGAGACGACGGGTTATGCAACGCCGGTGCATCCGATCCATAATGGCTTTGCGGTTCCGAAGAGCAGTAAGAACCCGGAACGGGCGCTGGCTTTTTATGAAAAGCTGGTGCTTGATCAACGTTACAACCAATTGACGGAGTACGGTATCGAGGGTACGAACTACACCGTGGAGGACGGGTATTATAAAATGATCGGCACAAGCCAGTCGAACGGCTTCCCGCGGGAAGCGATGAACGGCTGGGCTTGGCGGAACCCGGAGTATATGCTCTTCGACAAGAGCTTTGACGGGGTTAAAGAGATTTTTGCCGAGCTGGATAAAATCCAGAAACCGGATCTGTTCCTGAGCTTCGCGGAGGATTACACCTCCTACCAGGCCGAGAAAGCGGCCTTGGAGCAGGTCGAGAAGCAGTACTTGTACCCGCTTCAGGCAGGACTGGTCGACGATGTCGATAAAGGCTTAGCCACTTTTATGGAGAAAGCGAAGCAGGCCGGTCTGGAGAAAGTGCAGCAGGAATGGACGAAACAGTGGGAGCAGTATGTGAGCGAATCGGGAATCAAGTAAACAAAGTTTAATAAGGAACAGACTCAATAGGAAAAGACACATACAGGAAACGGACGCCGAGAAACCTTCGGCGTCTGTTTTTAGTTTGGGTATGGTTTGACGATTCCCCGCGAGAGTGCTGGAAGTGATGAGGTATGGTGAAATGAATTGATGATTTGCTGTAGAAGTGAAGTTTGGTTGATGGGAAGTGATGTGACGTGATTCGAATTGAAGTGGAGTGATATGAGGTAAGGTTGAGTGGAGTGTGGTTAAATGTAGTGAGTTTAATTGATGAATTGGTATAGAAGTGAAGTGCGGTGATGAGAAGTGGGGTAAAGTAACCTGACACGGAGCGGCGCGGCCTCGAGAGTAAATTTAACTGTAAAACCTACCGCTAATTATAGGCTTAAAGGAGGTTCGGGACCAATTAACTGTAAAACATGCAGCTAATTTCTAGTCTAAGGCTTGGAATTGGCGACTTCACCAAAATTAAATGTAGGAATTACATCTAATTTAGTTAAAGAGCCTGAATTCGGGAAATTAACTGTAGGAATTACAGTTAATTTCCCGAGGCTTCTTCACTCTACTCACCTTAATCAACCAAACTCATATAACTAAGCTACCACTATGTCACCTAAACATGTGCAACTATCCAACTAACCAAGTCGCCCAAACTCGTGCAACCCACCAACAACCAACTAACCAAGTCGCCCAAACTCGTGCAACCCACCAACAACCAACTAACCAAGTCGCCCAAACTCGTGCAACCCACCAACAACCAACTAACCAAGTCGCCCAAACTCATGCCATCCACCAACCCACCCACTCGCTAACAAGCCCCTAAACAATCATCCGTTGCTGGCGGCGGGGCGTTTGGAGCGCCGGTAATCTGCGGGGGTGGACCCAAAGCTGCGTTTGAACATCCGGTGTAGATAGGAACTGCTTGTAAATCCCGTTTGTTCCGCAATGAGGGTAATGGAGTGATCGGTTTGCTCCAGTAACCTGCACACCTCGTTCAGCCTTTTCGTCAGGATGACCTCTGTAATTCCGGTCAGGGTCGCCTGCTTATACAAACGGCTGACGTATACCGGAGAGAGACCCAATTTGTCCGCGATCAGGTTCAGGCTGAAATTCGGATCGTGGAAGGATTGGTCGATAATCCGGTCGATTTCCGAGATAAGCTCGTGTTGCTTCGTGTTCTTTTTCTCCGCGAGTTTGTTCCTCAACTCATCAAACAGGGTGAAATAGAAGTGCTCCAGATCATCGATGATTTCAAAAGAATCCAGGGCGGGCGGCTCCCACTCCGCTTCGAAACGGAACTGATTGCTTTTCTGAATCTGGTCGATCACGTTCTTCAAGGTTACCGATAAACGGGATACCGACAATTGTGCCACATGGTACGGATTCAGCGTGGTCCCGCGGACAATTTCGGAAAAATAGCGCCGGGCTTCCTCCGTCTTTCCGCTCAGCAACGCGTCGGTCAGCTTCTTTTCCGTATCGGTCGGATAATGGTGCACATTACCCTGCAGCTCCTGGATAGCTTTGGCGTTAATAATGCAGCCGCGGCCATAGAAGAAGCGGTGCTTGGAGGCTTCCCGCACCTGTTTATAGAGCCGCGGTAATTGCGCCGGGTTGCGGTCGACGGGGCTGTAGGCTGCCGACAGGCTGATTTTGAGATAATCGGCGCAGGCTTCGCGGACTTGGCGCAGCAGCGTTTCCAGCAGC
Organism: Paenibacillus sp. Marseille-P2973; assembly: GCF_018101095.1. Taxonomy (NCBI): domain Bacteria; kingdom Bacillati; phylum Bacillota; class Bacilli; order Caryophanales; family Paenibacillaceae; genus Paenibacillus; species Paenibacillus sp. Marseille-P2973. The sequence continues at coordinate 32,875 of NZ_JAGQEH010000007.1, read as the reverse complement.
TCCGTATCCCGGTCCTCCGCCGGGTCCATAATATTCAGCAGCACGAGCAGACTGTCATCGTTCATATCAACGGTCTCCACGCGATAGGTTTGCCCGAAAATTTCAGAGGCAATGTTCATAATCGCGAATTTATAAGCCAGAAGGTAGGACGAACGATCCTCCGGCAACTCGGCGTAACGGTCGATACGCAGCACTATCAGTCGATAATCCTCATTCAACGTGAAATGGATGCCAAGCCGTTGCAAGCCTTCCACTTGGTCCAACGGGTGCAGCGGTTTCTGGCCCAGAACAAGATCGCGCAGCGAATTTTGCTTGATCGTAAACATGCTGTTTCGTTTGTCGGCCTCCAGTACGTTCATTTCCCGGACGATTCGATCGATCGGCAGATAAAGCCGTTTCGAAATCAGCCAGGAGGTGAGCAGCCCCGCCAGCAAAATGACCCCGGCAATCAGCAAGGTTGCCTGCAAAATACGTTCCGTTTGTTCGGTGATCAGATGATAGGGGGTTACCCGTACATACTGCCAGCCGAGATCGTCGGGGGATGTATACGATACTAGCGATGGCAATTCCTGGTAAGATGCTGTAAAAGAACCGGTTTCTCGCTCCCGGATTTTAACGTTGAACCAGTCCGATTCAACCGGCGAGAGCGTTTGTTCCTCCAGGCTCTGACTGGAAAGAATCTTCCCCCGATCATCCAAAATAAAGGTAGCGCTTTCAGGGAAAAGGTTGGTGGTGATCTCCTTGTTAATCCAAGCGGCGGAAATGTTGACGATTACGGCCGAGTTGATCGAACGGTCCCAACCGATGGCATCATAACAGAGAAAGGTATAGGCCCGGACTTGATCGTCTTCCTCCGCACCATTGGAATAGATCCGGGGAATCGGAGTGAACGGTTTATAATCCCGGTAATGGCCCAGGATATCCAGAACACCGGTATCCTTCAGCTCCTGCTCGGCAAACACCCCGTTTTGTCCCTTGGACGAAGCGATGTAAATGTGTTCGCTTTTCGGATTGTAGACGTAAATCGATTCGATATAAGGCATGGAGCTTAAATAGTTGCCGAGCTCGGACATGGCGGCGGTCACTTCGTAAATATCGGGATTTTCATAAAACATCAGTTTGGAGATCGTGCTGTTTCGATAGATTTGAAAAGACAAGGATTGTGCCGCTTCCGTCAAGTTTACGACTTCCTTGCTGGTTTGGGTCAAATGGCTGAGGTCGGAGAGGAAGGTTTGTTCCTTCTGGATTTTGACGTAGTAGGTGTAATAAATGGATGTTGAAACCAGAAGCGTGATGGAAGTGCATAACACGATGCTGATCAGAATTTTGCTGAACATCGCTCTTTGATTACGTACGGCCTTGATCTTCATTCACGTCTCCTCCTCAATAGGATTATTCTTAATGGAACACTGCTTCCCAAATTATAAACTTCACAGTGTGAACAGACCAGTGAAGACGGAGGAGGATCGTGAACAACATCTTGGCGGAGAGAGTGAACAAATCGGTTATGATTGCACATTTTCAACTTTTCGTAGATGGCCCGGGAAATAGGCGGGATTCAGCTCCCGCCCGCGCCCCTTACTCCTTCCCGAAGCTCTCGATAAATTTCTGCGCCAGCGTAGACAAATAACGATCCTTCGTCCAAATCGCGGCAATTTGGGTTCGCAAGGCTTCGCTTTGGATCACCTTGTATACCAGGTTGTCGTGGCTGACCAACTTGAGGGCGGATCGGGGCATAATCCCGATACCCAGACCGGCATTGGCCCATTGCAGCGTAGTCCGGGCGTCATCGTTCTTGCAGAACACTTCCGGTTCAAAGCCGGACTTCAGGCAGGTATCCCGGATAAGCTGCTCGAATCTGCGATAAATAATGAGCGGGCGTTCGCGGAGTTCTTGAATTGAAATGCTCTCCTGTGCTTGATTCCAGTCGTAATCCGGATGCATGACGGCAATCATCGGTTCGGGTTCGGCATATTTGGTTTCCAGGCCTGCCGTATGGAACGGGGTTCTGACAATCCCCACCTCGATGATTCCGCTCTTAAGAAGCTCGATAATCCTGAACGTGTTCCCTTCATGGATTTCAAATTTAACGCCGGCGTACGTTTTATGGAATTCAAACAATCTATCCGTGAGTAAGGTGGAGCCCGAGGAAGAAACGGTGCCGATCGGCAGCGTGCCGTTTAGTCCTTTGGCAAAATCGCTAATCTCTCTCGACGCGGAATCGGTCAGGTCCACGATTTGCTGAGCCCGCCGTCTCAGCATTTCTCCGGCATCGGTGAGCTGGATGCTGCGCGATCCTCGTTCCACCAGCTTTACGCCCAGTTCCTCTTCAAGCAGCTTAAGCTGTTGGCTGAGCGGAGGCTGGGCCATTTGCAGTTTTTTGGCGGCAGAAGTGATTTGCCCTTCTTCCGCAATGGTTAAAAAGTATCTTAATTGTCTAATATCCATGGGCTGCCTCTGTTCTCTGGTATATTTTTTTAATATGTAAAAGATATTATTGCAATATTATTAATATGGGAAAGCCTATGCCATAATCATATAAGTCAGTCTCTAAAAGTCAAATCTACATAAATACTTCATGATAATGGGTGATCAAACTTGTTTAGACTTGCGATTTATTTGAAGGCTTATAAAAAAGAAAGTATTCTCGGGCCCTTGTTCAAGCTGCTGGAAGCGATTCTGGAGCTGCTGCTGCCGACGATCGTGGCTCTGATCGTGAATCACGGAATCGGGAACAGGGATACTTCGTATGTGATGAAAATGGGCGGGCTCATGGTGATCATGTCCCTGCTGGGGTTCGGGAGTTCGCTGATCTGTCAGCATTACGCGGCACGGGCTTCGCAAGGATTTGGAACGACACTGCGGAACAAGCTGTTCAAACACGTATCCACATTGTCTTTTGCCGAGCTTGACCGGTTCGGAACACCCTCGCTCATTAACCGGATTACGAATGACGTAAATCAGATGCAGGTTGCCGTAGCGATGCTGATCCGCCTCGTGATTCGCGCCCCGTTTATTTGTATCGGAGCGATTATTATGGCCATGCTGCTTGACTTCCGTTTGTCGCTCGTGCTGATTGCGGCGGCTCCCGTTTTTGCGGTGATCCTGTATTTGATCATTACGAAATCGGCTCCGTTGTACCGGTTGTATCAGAAAAAACTGGACAAAGTCGCTCTCGTATTAAGCGAGAATCTGAGCGGAGTTCGCGTCATACGCGCCTTTGCCAAGAGGCAGGCGGAGAAGAAGCGTTTCCGTGAAGCGTCCGATGATATTACCGCAACCGCCATAAGAGTGGGGCGGGTGTCCGCTTTGCTGAGCCCGGTTACCACGCTCGTGGTCAATGCCGCGATTATTGCGGTCTTATGGGTCGGGGGAATTCATATTCATGCAGGCACGCTGTCATCCGGTGAAATCATCGCTTTTATCAATTATGCCACGCAAATTTTGCTGGCCCTGATCGTCGTGTCCAATTTGATTATTCTTTTTACAAAAGCGGCTTCCTCCGCTGCCCGGATTAACGAGGTTCTGGATACGACGGCTTCCGTCACGAATCCGGAGCATCCTCTGAACTTGTCTCAAGCTTCAAAACCGGAAATCCCGGCGATTGTTTTTGATCATGTGACGTTCGGCTATAATGCGACGGGCGAGCCCGCTTTGAAAGATGTATCCGTGGCAATCCATCGGGGAGAGACAGTAGGGATTATCGGGGGGACAGGTTCGGGCAAGTCCACATTCGTCAATCTGATTCCGAGGTTTTATGACGTGATGAGCGGAGAAATACGAGTCGACGGTGTCAATGTCAAAGACTACGACTTGAGCGACTTACGCAGTAAAATCGGGGTCGTTCCACAAAAAGCGCTGCTGTTCTCCGGAACGATCGCAGACAATATCCGTATGGGGGCGGAGCATGCTTCGGAGGATCAGGTAAAGCGGGCGGCCGCGGTTGCCCAGGCTGACGAGTTTATAGCCAAACTTCCCGATGGATACGGGACGCTTGTATCAAGAGGCGGGATCAACTTGTCCGGAGGGCAGAAGCAGCGGCTGACGATCGCGCGCGCCGTCGCTGCCAATCCGGAGATTCTGATTCTTGACGATGCCTCCAGTGCGCTGGATTTTGCAACGGATGCGGCTTTGCGCAGATCACTAAAGGAGTATAGCCTTGGCATGACCGTGCTGTTGGTATCACAGCGGGTCAGCACGATCCGGCAGGCCGATCATATCATTGTCCTTGAGGACGGCCGGATCGCCGGCATCGGCACTCATGAGCAGCTAAGACAAGATTGCGAGGCTTACCGGGAAATTTGCGCTTCCCAGCTCTCGGACTCGGAGGAGGAGGCGGGATGATGAACACGAGACAGACCTGGCAAAGACTATTAAAGTACGCAGGTAAATATAGAAGCTATGCGATATGGGCGGTAGTCAGTGCGATGATCAGCGTAGCCTCGAGCTTGATCGGTCCTTACATGATCGGGCGGAGTATTGACCATATGATCGGAAAGGGAAACGTTGAGTTCGATGAAGTGTTCAGGTTGCTTACCCTTCTCGGACTCGTCTATGCCGTCGGAAGCTTATTTGGGTGGCTGCTAACTTATTTGACCAATCGTCTGGCGTATCAAACCGTAAATGATCTGCGCAGTGAAATGTTTGATCAGATGAACGTTTTACCGTTGAAATATCATGATACTCACCCGCAAGGAGACAGTATCAGTCGTTTCGTCAACGATATGGACGCTGTCTCGGACGGATTGCTGCAGGGCTTTTCCACACTGCTGACGGGAGTTGTTACGATTGCAGGGGCGATCGGGCTGATGCTCTATACCAGTCCGCTGATGACGCTGGTGGTGCTGCTGTCCGCCCCGGCCGCCTATTATGTGGCCAGATTCATAACGATGAGGTCTCAACAGCTGTTCCGCGATCAGGCTCGTATCTTGGGAACGCTCAATGGATATGTGGAGGAAATGGTTGGCGGGCAGAAGGTGGTGCAAACCTTTCATTACGAGGAGCGCTCCTATGACGGATTTTCAGCAAAAAATGAAGAGCTATATCAGGTAGGGGTAAAATCCCAATTTATCAGTTCGTTATCCAATCCTGCGACCCGGCTGGTCAACAATGTAACCTTTTCCGTGATTGCCTTGATCGGAAGTGTTATGGTCATCGGAAACGGAATTACGGTCGGGGCATTATCCAGTTTTCTGATTTACGCCAATTTATTTGCGAAGCCGTTCAATGAAATTACCGGTGTCATTACTCAGCTTCAGTCTGCGACCGCATCGGCACAGCGGATATTTCAGGTGCTGGACGAACCGGCGGAAACGCCGGATCGTAGGGCCGAGCCTGATTTGCCGCAAGGCCAGGGCACCATTTCGTTCAACCATGTAAAGTTCTCTTATCAGCCGGATCGTCCTTTGATCCGCGACTTGAATCTGATCGTGCCCCCGGGTACGAGGATTGCGATCGTGGGCCAGACCGGAGCCGGAAAAACGACACTGGTCAACCTGCTTATGCGTTTTTATGATGTAGATGCCGGAGAAATCGCGATCGACGGCGTCAATATTAACCGGATGTCCCGCGATAGCTTGCGTCGCAGATTCGGCATGGTTCTCCAGGACACCTGGCTGATTGGCGGGACCGTACGTGACAACATTGCCTATGGAAATCCTGAGGCCAGCGAGGAGGAAGTGGTTGCAGCGGCCAAAGCGGCCAATGCCCATGAGTTTATCAAGCGGCTTCCGGACGGATATGACACGGAAATCAGCGGGACCGGAGACAACCTGTCCCAGGGACAGAAGCAGCTCATGACGATCGCCCGGGTCATGCTGGCGAATCCGCCGATGTTGATCCTGGACGAAGCGACCAGCAGTATCGACACGTTGACCGAAATTCGTATTCAGCAAGCGTTTCAGAAGATGATGGAAGGAAGAACGAGCTTCGTGATCGCCCACCGGCTATCAACGATTCGTGAAGCCGACCTGATTCTCTATATGAAGGACGGCGATGTGGCGGAAAGCGGAAGCCATAACGAATTGCTTGCCCGAGGCGGCTACTATGCCGGTCTGTATAACAGCCAGTTCACCACTGCAAACAACAATGGATAGCTAGCGGAGATGCCCCATATAAAAATAATAAAAGAGAGTGCTGAGGCACTCTCTTTTTTGTATATTCGGCTTTCTAACTGCTGCCCCTCCTTCAGCCTATAAATAAGATGCATCAAGAGAGTGGAATGATTCTAAAGAAGCATCTCTACAAGCAACTTATCTCGCGTATTTTTAGTTAAATCCTACTTTTTTCTCAGTTTCAAAAAAAATAAGTCTCAGGTCCTTACTTTGCAGGGTCAAAGTCCATCTTTAGGGTTAAATATCCATTGGAGGTATTGTGTGGGCTATAGGTTACTAGTATAATAACTTCCGAAAGAGAGGTAAATATTACTAAATTATTGGGAACTACTTCTTTAGCAGGTGAAATTATGAAATTGTTAATAGTGTCAGGAGAATTACATAGAATTATCCAAAATTATCTCACTCGAAAGTGGGAGCCCGTTAATTCCAACGGACTAGAATTAAGGGATTTGGCGGATTATCTTCACAATGAAAATCCAGCCGTAGATGGGATCCTTATCACGGATGAGGCGTTTTCCCAAAAAGGCGGACAGGATCGGGAGCATCTGACAAACCTGTTCGAGTGGATTCAGGCCGGACGAAAACCGGGGATACCCGTCGTACTCTTGACGAGGGATCATCTCAAAACAATGGAGCTCGCTCCGCTGACCGAAAGATTCAATAACCTCAAACTGATAACGTGCGATAAGCTGCGGATTCCGCCGGATGTTTTTCAAATCGCTCTGGATCAATTGAGTAATAAGAACGATGCCAAAATACATACATCTTCAAAGACAGAACATAAGAGACCAATTGCAGCAACGGATCAAACCGGAACAGGACAAACGGAGAAGAAAAGGTCGTTTTTCGACCGGTTTCGCTCAAAACCGGAAACGGGCGGAGAACTGGAAGCAACGGATCGTCTGACCAAAGATCTGTTCAATGTCAGCCGGGGAATCAGCCGGGTGGTTGCCGTCACGGGACATAGGGGAAGCGGCCTGACTACGACGGTCGTCAATTTGGCGCACGAAGCCAGCAAGCGGGGACTCAGCACGATTATCCTCGATATGGATACGGAATACCGGAGCACAAACATGTATTTCGACAGGTTTCACGAGCGAAGCAACAAAGACGAGCAGATGAGCGCTTCGCTGATCCGTACCCTAGCCAGACCTCAGGACTATATGACTACCGCATTTAACGTCAAAGATAACTTCTGGCTTGCCGGACTGGGCTACTCTTTTCACGACCGCAAGCTGATGGAACAATTTTATACGACGGAGAAATTGATCGGTCTAATCTCGGTGCTGAGAACCAAATTTAATTTGGTGCTGCTGGATATGCCGCTCGATTTATTCAGAACGTTTAAAGAATCAATGATACATATGGATTTGTTCGGTTTGTGCGTGCCGAATAATCTGCATGCGGTACTCAGCACGATCCGGAATGTGGAAGTGGTTCTGGATCAGGAAAAAGCGTCATACCTCAATGCTAAATCGAAAGTCATCGTCACCAAATACAACGATCGGTCCCGATTTCAAGACAGCCTGTTCGAGCCCGATAAAGTCGGCGAGCTGCTTACGTCAGGTTTAAGCGACTATTTCAGATACGAAATGAAGACCGCAGGCGCTGTACCCTACAGCTCCGGATTCGATTCCCAGATCGAGACGGACATCGCTGCCACGAACGCCGGGGCCGAGTATGAAAAGGCTTTTGGACAAATGCTTCTACGATTGATGGAGGGTGCATAACTCAATGGATCTAAGTACGGTAAAGAGCGTCTCCCCGAACAGAAAGCTCTTCAAAAAGATACTCGCATTATTGTTCAGTATCGCTGTAATTATTATTTCGTTTATTTTTTTGAACAACGCGAATGAGGCGGCCAAAGACACGGTAGAAGTGCTTCGAATCAATCAGGACGGCGGTGTCCCGGCGTACGTTGCATTGACAGAAAAGGATATTCAGAAATATTCGATCATCCGGAAGGAATATACAGACGATATGATTCTGGCCGAGGATATCGACAACGTAAAGGATAAATTCACCAAGTATTATCTGCGCGACAAGAGCGTCCTGTACAAGGATCAACTCATGGATGAGAAGCCAAAGCAGAACGAATGGCTGTATGAGCTCGAAGAGGATCACGAAGTACTCACTCTGCCATATAACTTTTTGGAGGCAGGCGGCGACATTCTGATGCCTGGAGACAATGTGCGGATTCGTGTTTCCTTTGAAGACGAGTCCGGCGGCGGGACGGGCAATCCGAACGGCGGATTTGTTTCCGGCTCCGGTGTGCGTACGGAGATTCTGTTCGACAGCATCGAAATCCGGGATATGCTCAATTCCAGCAGCCACTCGATTTATGAAGTCTACAAGGAAGTGCTCAAGCTGAGCGAGAACAAACGCCAGGAAGTAATGAAGAGCGATGAGTTCCTGAAGAGCATTCAGCCAAGATCTCTCTTGCTCGAAGGGACACGGGAACAGATCAATAATTTCGCCAAATTCAACGGATATGAAGGCAAAAAGTACCTGATCACGATTCTGAGCCGTAAGAACAGCCAGGTGATTTTGGATGAGCTGCCTACCCTGCAAAGAGAGGTGGAATCATGGATCGAAACGAAGGACTGAAGCTCGACGACGTTCTGAATAAAATTTCAGCCAAGGATCTGGTCGGTACCGAGATGCAGGAGAGCAAGCTGATCTACAGCGTGGTCGGATTCATCCCGGCCTGCGACATGGTCGACAATGCGCTGATCATCAGCAATCTCGGATATTTACTGGCCCAGAAAGGCTTGAATACTTGTATCGTCGATCTGAAGGTGTTCAACCCGAATTTGCACAATTATCTGGATGCCAAGCCGAGCAAGAAATCCAGCGGTTTGATCAAGGTGCTTAAGAGCGACAAGGTGGATTTCCGGGAAGAGTTTCAAGCAACGAAATATGAACGGCTGTATCTGTTATCTCCAAGTCCTCATGATCTGATCGAAGAATATCTGGACTTCGAATTCGAGCATCTGGAACGGGTCATCGACACGCTGAAGGGTATGTTTGATATTATCCTGCTGGATATTCCGAATAACCCGCCGCTGGAGTTTTGTCTGGGTGCGATGAAATATTCGCATATCGGCTTTTTTACCGCCACCGAGCGGATCGAAGCCTCCAGCAATATGGTGCGGATGCTTGATTTTGCCTCATCGGTCGGAATCAGCACGGCGAAGTTTACTAGCGTCATCCTCATGAACATGCAGGATATCAACTACGATTACAAGGGACTCAAGGAGTTCGGCTTCAATATCGTCGCGGCGCTGCCGCTGGTCAAGGCGGCGTACGCCGCTTCTCTCGAAGGCAAGCTGTACGTGAGGGATAACCCGCTGGTCAACAGGCATTTTCTTAAAGGGATGAGGCGTCTTGCGGACATCCTAGGCAACCAGTAAGGGAGGGACGAAACAGATATGCTCACTCGCGCGAAAATCAGCGATATGCAGCAGAAAGTAAGTCATCAGATTTCCAAAAAAGAAGACATGGAGGATCTGAAGAACAAGTACACCACGATTCTGTTCGAAGAAGCACTCGAGCTGTGTCAGAAATATATCACGAAAGTAGCGACTCACGCTTTCAGACGGGAACACGATCCCGCGCGAAAAAGGGAAATGACCAAGTCGTATATTAACGAATTCGTCGATTCGCAGCGTCCGGTCGTCGAAGGTTATTACGAGCTTGTGGATCTGAAGCGGGCGTTGATCGACGAAATCACCCATTACGGGCCGATTACGAAAGCGATGGAAGATCCGGCGATCGATGAGATCCGAATCAACGGCACGGAGCAGATTTTTGTCGAGTCCGGCGGAAAGACGCTGCCGTGGGATCAGCATTTCATCGACAGGGAGCATCTGGAACGGATTATTTCCAAGCTGCTCGGGGTTTCGAAGGTCCGGCTCACGCCGAAAATTCCGATGGTCAATGCCAGAACGATCGAAGGTTATCGCGTCAACGCCACGCATGCGGATATTTCGCCTTACGATATGCCTGCGGTGGTTATCCGGAAATTCAGCAAGAAAAGTATTACCCCGGAAATGATGATCAAAAACGAGTCGTTTTCCGTAAACATGTTCAAGCTGCTGTCTCTTCTGCCGAAGGCGGATCTGTCCTGGATTACGGTCGGTCCGACCGGGAGCGGGAAGACGACGCTAAACGAAATGATGGTTAAGGAGATCAACCCGTTATCCCGGATTATCACGATCGAGAACCCGTCGGAAATGCGGTTGCTGAGACGGGAAGGGAACCACGAGCACGGACGGATCATCAACGACGTGCTCCAGTACGAATCGGTTCCGGACGACGACGATGCCAGTCCGGCCACGATGGAAAACCTGCTGATCAACGCGATGCGGCAGTCGCCACATTGGATCGGACCGGGGGAGCTTCGAACGCCGGGGGAATTCGCTACCGCGCTCCGGGCGGCGCAGACCGGTCACTTCTTCTTCACTACGCTGCACGCCGAGGGAGACCGGGAAGCGATCTACCGGTTCCTGACCGCCTATCTGATGGCTTCGAATGAGCCGGCGGAACTTGCTTTACGAAACATTTGCAGCGCCGTCAAGTTCATCGTTTTCCAGGAGAAGCTGGCCGACGGCACGCGGAAGGTTACGTCTATCTCGGAAGTGCTTGGTTCCGAGGGGTTGGAGCCGATCGTCAACCCGATTTATAAATTCATCTCGGAGGACGTTTTGGAGGAAGAAGGAACCCATCGGGTATTGAAAATCGTCGGGAAGCACAAGCGTGTCGGCATGCTTTCCGAGAAGGTCCAGCAGACCATGATCAAGGCAGGTATCAAGCGCAGCCGGTTTGAATTCCTGACCACGCCGCCAGGGGAAGATGACATAGAGGAGTACGGATTCCATGGATACAACTTCAATCATTAGTTTATTCTTCGGTATAACCGCATTCATCGTCTTCAATGCCGTGTTCGAAGTCCGTTTCTTTGAAGGAACGGGACGGTTTTTCCTGGGCCTGCTGGATACGCTCGCCGAGCACCTGGGCAGGTACAACACGAAGCGTTATCTGGAGCGGATCAAAAAAGAGCGGATCGTCAAGCGGAAGGAAAATGTGTACGCCAAGTACAACCGGCTGGTCGAAGGCTTGATCTTGGATTTTAACCTGCCGCTTACGCTGGAGAGCTTCACCTCCTTGCTATGTATCTGCTTTGCGATCGTGGTGCTCGTCGTCGTCATCTTTATGCAGAATGTGACCTTGGCCGTAGTTGTGACGGTGGCGATCTTTATCGGCCTGCTTACATATTTCGTAATGCAGTCCAAGGCGATCAAGGCGGAGAAGATGGAGAGCATCATGGATGCCGAAGACATCATTTGCCCTTTGGCGAGAGAAGGGGTGCTGGTCGCGATCAAAAAGGTAATGGAGAGCGACGAATACATAAAGCCCGGCATCCGGCCTTATTTTCAACAGTTCATCGATAACTGCGAGAATAACGGATACTCCTTCAAGCAGGCGATTACGCTGCTTAACCGCCAGCTCGGTCCGAAGTTCGACAACTTCACGAAGAAGGCGATCGTGTTCGAATACAACGAGCGGAAAGGGATGGCGGACATTTTCCTGGACATTGTAGACGAGAATGCGGTGCTCCGGGAGATTAATGCGCGGAAAGACCGGATTTTCCGGAAGATGAACCGGGATTTTCTGCTCAAAACGGTCATTATCGTGCTGTTCTTCCTATATGCTTTATCGGTCGAGGATTTTCGGGAGTTCATGCTGTATGGAACCTTCGGCAAAGTCATTAACACGTTCATGATCAGTATTATCTGCATTAGCTTCGCCCGCACCCAGGCCCTGCAGGGCAACCTCGGACCGGGGAGTGATGCCAAATGAGTTTTCTGGCGAAGCTCGCTGCGTTCATAGCTGTAATTTATCTGGTGAAGGTATTTATTTACCCCTTCTTCCGGCCCGTTCACGGCAAACAGAAGAAGCGGAATCGCAAGTTCATAAAGGAACGGAAGAATGCGCAGCTCGACCAGAAGTTCCAGAATTTCAAGCGGAACTTCTCTACCAAGTATGTCGGCAAGCTTCTGGGGAATGCGGAGAAACTCCGATTCCAGAAGATGATCGATCGGCTCGATTTAACAATGAAGCCGGAGGAGCTTCGGGCGGAGCAGCTATTCTACGCTTTGGCCGGGGTGATTGCCACTATGGTACTCATGACCGCGAACCAATTGTTAGGGTTTGTTACCGCCATCTTTATCGTCCTCGGCTGGATGTATCCGGTCTCGGAAATGGAGAAGAAGATCGAGAAGAAGAACAAGAACATTGCGTTCGACTTCCCCGCCTTCTACAGCATGGTTTACTACCAGTATTCGAAGTCGGTCAATATTTATTTGGCCGATGTCATCCGGGATTATCTGCCCAACGCGAACAGGGATATGCAGGAGGAACTCGGCGTCATGCTCGACAATATCGAGTACGGCGAAGAGTACGCGTTGAAGCAGCTTAAGAAGCGGGTACCGATCCATTACATCATTAAATTTTGCGATCTGATGGAGACCCGGTTGAAAGGCTACGATAACATCTCGCAGATGGTTTATCTGAAGAACGAGGTGGACAGCTACCGGATTCTAGCACTGGAGGAGGATCTGGAGCGGAGGCAGCGGACGAATTCGCGGATCCAATTGGTGCTGATCGGGGTGTTGGTTATCTATATTGCTATCTATTATTTATTTACGGTATTGGATTCAATCAAAATGTTTCAATAGAAGAATTGTGAATGAGGAGGATTTTAAATGAAAAAGAACCCTGAGCTTGTAAAAACAAAAAAGCAATCGTTATGGAAGGACGAAACTGGAGATATCGGAGTTAAGCAGATTGCAATTACGGTTGCGGTTATCGTCGTTATTGCGGCTGTTGTCGGGTTAATTAAGGACAGCTTCCTGAACACCTGGATTACGGAAATCTGGGATAAATTTATGGGATTGATCGATGAGCAGATCAAATAAAAACTCTTGATGCAGGTGAACTAAATGCGAGCCTTTGCCAAGGCAATCCTGATCTCCATGTTGGTGACCGTCGCGATCATGCTATTTACGAACTTTATTTACTTCTTTCCATGGTACACGACATTGATCGTTGAAACCTTCAATGTTACGCAAGTGGTTGCCAGCGACAATTATCTAAAAGAAGAGTATAAGGACGATGTTCTCGAAAAGTTAAAAGATCGTCCGATCTATCGCAAGAAGGCGGATCAGATCGAGATCTCCGTGAAAAAGCGGGATAGCGATACGGACGATCATTCCGCAGAAGGCAGAGACGCTTCGTTTTACGAAGAACTGTCGGAAGAGGAAAAGCCGTACCGACAACGCGGAGAATCGGTGACCGTCAAAATCAGTGCGGTTTACCCTTTAAGCATCAAGCTGTGGGGAAAGGAACTTGAGCGGGAAATTCCAGTTTCATTTACTTTGAAGACGACCGGACTGAAACACTACAAAGACTTGCCTTACTATGAATATCTGGACGGTTACGAGGAGCCATGAGGAATATTGCGATAGGAATTTTGGCAGTCATTCTAGTGTCCGTGCTTCTGCAGCCCCTGAGTGAGTTCATGAGTATTACCAAAGAGAAAATTTCTATTGGGACGGCATTGACGAACGCGGCACGCGCTGCGAAGGATCGCAGCCTGGAATATCAATTCCAGAGGGATTTGGACGCTACGGTCAATGAGGAAAGCTTCGCCAAGTACTTTGCCGGCGCTTTTGAAGACGCGCTAAATCTTACTTGGACCAACAAAGATGAAAATTCATACTTCCTAGAATTCAAGTCCAATGACGACAAGTACAACGATTTTTCCATTTCTCTCGAATTTGAAGAGGAAGAGGACTGGGAGACGGAACAAAAAGTAACGACGGTCAAAATGAAAGCGGAAACCGAATACAAGTTCAAATCCAAGTATCTTCAACTGGCCGAGAAGGCAGGAGAGGATGTAGCCACGAAGCTCACTTCCGAGCGCACCCTCATCCTCTCCATCAAAAACTAACCCAAAGGATGTGACGGCGTGGACTATATCATGATTACTTTCCAGGCCGGGCCGCAAATGACGAAAGAGCTTAAGATTCCGGTATTCGTTACCCCGGAAGAGCTGTTGTCCATGCTGTCCGAAGCGCTCGGGTTGTGGACCGGGCCGGAGAGCCGGCTGCAGGCGGAGCCTTTGGGCCGAATTCTGGACCCCGCCCGAACGCTGGAGGAAGAGGGCGTTGTGGATGGGGCACTGCTTACACTTGTGTAGAAGGGATGAATACCATGAACTGCAATCTGCATAATGGCGGACTGGCCTTGAAAAAGGAAGGGAGCCTGTTCCTAACCGATCTTCGCAATTATTCCGGAACCTATGTCCTTAATGAGGAGACGGGGGAGACGGTGTTGGCCGAAGGCGTGTTCTGGTTTATGAATTCCTCCTACGATTCGATCTACTACAGCAATCAGGCCCAAGGTAACCGGCTCTTTAGAATGGATATCGCCACACAGGTTTCCTCGCAGCTTACGGATCGTCCGGTGTATGGGCTGACCCGATCCGAGGATTGGCTTTATTACATTAGCGAGACAGACCAGAAGCTCTATCGTTGTCTCCTAAACGGGAAGAACGAAACTCGGATTACGGATGAGCCGGTTGAATCCTTTTTGGTTGAAGGGGAGCGGATCTTCTATGTTACCCAGCAAGGAATCAGGGCCTGCAGCGTGACCGGGAGCGGTAGAGAGCTGATATCGGATTTGGTAGCAGTCCATATGATCAAGACGGGAAACAAATTGATCTTTGCGGATAAAAAAAACCGTTACCTGCTGACCCTGCTTGATCTGCATTCCGGGGAGACGCAAGTGTACGAGGATATATCCCCTAGCAGTCTGAATACGGACGGGCGCTATATCTACTGCGCGAATCGAAGCAATGAGAATTCCATCTACCGGATCGATCCCGAATCGGGCAGCAAGATCCGTATTTGCGGAGAAGCCGCCGATTATCTGCACATTCTGGAGGATCGTCTTTATTTTTGCAGCCGGCAAGAGTGGTACCGAATGTCCCTGTCAGGCGGGCAGGCTGCCAAAGTCATAACGATATCGTGAGGTATTTATGATCAACGAAAAATATGAATTCAGCCGTCAACCCCGATTTTTACCGGAAATGCCGGGCGGGGAAATCGAAATTCCCAATCCGCCTCATGCGTATGAGAAGCCGGAAATTGCCTGGTTTGCCTTGCTGGCTCCTCCGGCGGTTATGCTCGTCATTACGATGCTGCTGGCATTGACTTCCCAGTCGATGTTTATGATGCTGTCGATCGCCATGACGGTCATGACTTTAATCGTGTCTTTGACTACGGCTGCTTCACAAATCAAGAAGTACAAGAAGAAGAAAAAGGAACGCGAGAAAAAGTATCTGCAATTCATCGCCGACACCAGAAGCGAGCTTCAACTGGCGAGAGAGCAGCAGATTAAGGCGATGAACGAGATGAGTCCTGACCCTGCCGCCTGTTTGCAAAGAATCCAGGAGATCGACAACCGGCTTTGGGAAAGAACGCCGTCTTCTCCGGATTTCCTTTCTCTCCGCTTGGGTGTTGGGAGTGTTCCATCCGCGCTTCGCATCAATTACACCAAACAAGCGATCATTATGGAAAGCGATCCGCTGCTTATGGAACCTCAGAGATTGGCTCTGGAGTTCGATCGGGTGCAAGGCGTGCCGGTGTCCATTAATTTAATCGCTTCCGAAATTTGCGGCGTTGCCGGGGAGGACGAGAAGACGTTCGCTGTGGTTACGCAAATGCTGCTGCAGCTGATCACGCATCATGGTTACGATGATGTCCGTATCGTCGTTCTGGCTTCCGAAGAGGGCCTCGAGAAATGGAATTGGCTGAGGCAGCTGCCGCATCTGTGGAATGACAGTCTGGACTTCAGATTTCTGCTCTGCGGCAAGGCGATCGCACATGCGGTATTGGGTGAATTGAACGGGCTGTTCAAGGAACGGGAGAAGAGAAACATCGGCGGGGTTCCGCTGCCGCACTTTATTTTTATTATTGAAGATCCAACCTTACTTGAAGAAGAACCGATCAACAAATATCTGTACAACAAGTGTGCTTCACTCGGCTTATCGTCGGTTTATATCGCGAAGAATCAGGCCTATCTGCCGATGAACTGCAAACAGGTCATCCTGGTGCAAGGGAAAACCGGCGAACTGGCGGACCGCGAATCCGGGGAGAAATCGACGTTCAATCCGGATATCGTCAATGTACAGCAGCTTACCGAGGCGGTACGCAAGCTGGCGCCGCTGCGGATCAAAAATTCTTCCGGGAATTTTTCGCTGCCGACTTCGCTGACGCTGCTCGAGATGGTGAAGGCGAAAACAACGGGGGAAGTCGATTTGTATTCCCGTTGGGAGCGGAACAAACCGTTTAAGGGCATGAGTGTTCCAATTGGGGCAAAAGCCGGAGGAACGCTGTTTCACCTGGACATGCATGAGACCGGTCACGGTCCGCATGGTCTGGTCGCAGGTACGACGGGCTCCGGAAAAAGTGAGCTGCTGCAAAGCATCATCATTTCATTGGCGATGAATTATCATCCGCATGATGTCGTTTTCGTTCTGATCGACTATAAGGGCGGCGGGATGGCGGATGTGTTCCAAGGCATGCCTCACCTTGTCGGGACGATTACGAATCTGGGCGGGAACCAGACTACCCGGGCTCTTTTATCCATTAAGAGCGAATTAATGAGAAGGCAACGGCTGTTCTCCGAGTACGGCGTAAACAACATCGACAGATACCAGAAGTTGTACTATAGCGGTAATGAAAATGGCCGAATGCCGGCGATTCCGCACTTGATTATGATTGCGGACGAATTTGCCGAACTGAAGCAGGATCAGCCTGATTTTATGAAAGAGTTGGTCAGTACGGCACGGGTTGGCCGAAGCCTTGGCGTTCACCTGATTTTGGCGACTCAGAAGCCGGCGGGTGTCGTTGACGATCAAATCTGGAGTAACTCCAAGTTCAAAATATGTCTGAAAGTACAGGATGAAGCGGACAGCAAAGACGTGATTAAACGGCCGGATGCGGCCATGATCAAAGAGCCTGGACGTGCCTTTATCCAAGTGGGCAACGATGAGATATTCGAGTTGTTCCAGTCGGCTTATTCCGGAGCGGATTACGATCCCGAAGGGGAAATGCAAAAGAGCGAAAATCGCACGAAGCGAATTTACGAAATTTCACTTCACGGTCGTGCCGAGCAGATCTATCCGCTGGAAGAAGAGAAAATCGCCAAGAAAGAAATGCCGAGCCAGCTTAAGACGATGGTCGAACATATTATTTCGTTCTCGGAGCGCAGCGGAATTCATCCGCTCAAAGGTCCATGGCTGCCACCGCTTCCGGAAAGTGTGTACATGGACGATTTGTACGCGTCGGAGGCCGGATTCCAAGCTTCGTCCGTGCGCTGGGCACCGGTAGATGAACTGCTGAGCGCACCCATCGGTTTGCTGGACGATCCGCGAAGTCAGCTCCAAGCTGAACTTTCCATCGATTTTGCCCATGAAGGTAATCTGTTTGTGTACGGTGCTCCCGGAACCGGAAAAACCTACCTGCTTAGAACCTTATGCATGTCGCTGGCTCATAAATATTCGCCGTCCGAAGTCCATCTGTACATTATGGATTTCGGAGGCAGCTCCTTTAAGCAAATTGAGCGCCTGCCCCACTGCGGCGGCGTGATGACGCTGGAACAGGAATCAAAAATCAATCAGTTTATGCTCTATCTGTTCCGCCTCATCGATGAACGGAAAAAGCTGTACGAGGACGCCCGAAGCGACGGATTTATCGATTACCGGAACCAGGGCGGACAATTACCGGCCATCGTAGTCATTATTGATAACTACTTTGCATTGTCAGAAACGTACGAGACGATCGACGAAAAAATGATCATGTTGTCCCGGGAAGGTCTGAAATACGGCATATTCCTTGTAGCTTCGGCTACGAATGCCGCGCTGGTCAGATACAAGCTGTCCGTCAATTTCAAAATGGCCGTTTCGCTGCAGCTTACGGATAAGAGTGAATATGACGGGATTGTCGGGCGGACGGAAGGATTGGAACCGGCGAAGATTGCAGGCCGGGCTCTTGTCCGCGGTAAACCGCCGCTGGAATTCCAAACCGCGGTTCCGGAATTCCGGGAGCGGGAGATGGAACAGGTCATCTCTACCTTTGAAGGATTGGCTGCCAAGGGACTTATCCCGATTGCGGCGCCAGTTCCGGTAATGCCGTCCAAAATCGATATTGCCGAAATCAATGAAGGGGTTCCACAGCTTGCCATTGGTCTGGCTGATCATGACCTGCAGCCGGTCTGCGTGGATTTGATGGCTACGCCGTTCCTGATGATCGCCGGAGATTCGATGGCAGGCAAGAGCACTCAACTGGTTGCCTGGATCAGTATGTTGAATGAGAAGCTGGGCGCGGATCAGTTGGATGTGTATGCACTGGATTCCAATTCGATGGGGCTCTTCGAAATGATGGAATACCCGAATGTCCGGGATTTGTCCCAAGTGGAAGACATGTACAGTCTGGTTGAAGACTTGAAACGGGAGATCGACGAACGCCGTTCGGAGCTCGTCGCGACAAGACAGACGGGAGGCAGCCTGACTACACTTTATGCAAAGTGGAAACAGATCGTATTTGTTATCGATAAAGTAAGCGAATTTACCGACGGAGACCAGTATGCGCTTAAGGAGCTGCTGGAGCGAATCGTCAAGCAAGAACGCGGCTTGAAAATAGCTGTGCTTGCAGCCGACTTAACCTCCGATTTGGCCAGCAATTGGGACAGCTTCGGTAAGGCGCTGCGGGAGGAACAAACCGGTTTGCTGCTTGGGAGCTTAAAGGATCAGAATCTGTACAATACGAGAATCCCTTACGGAACCCAGGAGAAAGAACTGGAACTTGGAGACGGTTATTTTATCGTGAAAAATAAATACACGGGTATCCGGACGGCGACATTATCCAAAAAGAAGGTACTGGCATAAACGAAATGCCCCGCCTCGGCCAGTGAACCATGAAGGAGGGATGGCGTCATGCCATCATCGAGCGATATTCAAAAGAAAGCAATCAATGCGGATTCGGTTTCGTACGATATCCGGCGTGAGTCCGGGACCTGCGCAAGTTCAGTCGCCGACTCCAAGTCTTGGTGGCAGGGGGAGGCGGGGAATACGCTTCGGGACGAGTACAAGATGATCAACCAAGAAATTACATCCATGACTGGAAAGCTGGGAAGCTTGAAAACCAATCTTTACACGCTGGCTTCCAAGGTCTCGGAGGCGGATCTGGCCCGCCAACAAAAGGCAGCCGAGCTCAGTTCGCCGAAACGCTCGATTTCAATGAGGTATTGATATATAAGTTGAATTACTGAAATGAATGTGGGGCCAGTACGTAAAATGTTCCTATGATCGCTGTTGGTTCCAGATTTCTCTTGATCTTATAGAATCTGAGTCGGCAGAAATCCGGAACCAAAGGCGACCGCTCCGCTTCTTCGGAATCATTTTACTCCCTTGCCTGCATCGCATTCTTTTATTCAACTTATATAGTTTTGTTAGGTAAGACAATTTTGCTTGAAAGGAGGTGAAAATAATGGCAGGTGGAATCCAACAGTTTAGTCCTGAGCAAGCCAGAAGCGTAGCCAGTTCGATCAAGAACAAAGGTTCGAATCTGGAGTCCCTTTTGAATCAGCTTGAAAAGGAAATCGACGGCGTATCTTCTTGGTGGAAAGGTGAATCATCCAGCACTTTTATCGATGAATTCAAAACTTTGAAGAAAAACAGCCTGATGAAGCTGGTTGAATGTGTAGGCAAAATTAGCGACCAAGTGAATCAAATCGCTACCATCAAGGAACAAAGCGAGCAAGATCTCGCAAATCAGCTTCGCGGCAAGTAATTCCTATAGCGTGATAAGAGATGCGATGAAGCAATGAACATCTCTTATCACGCTACTTTATAGCAAAGAACATGAATTCGGAAAATAAATGGCAAACGCGGCTTTATATATTTGATGAGCCCTTTGCAGTTGATGGATATTGAAAAATAGAAATAAAAATAGCATCTATTCCAAACTAATAGGAGGTAAATGATGAAACGGAAAATCGGTACAGTAATGGCTATGATCTTATTCTTGGTGAGTGCAGTTCCCATGATGACTTCGGCGGCTCCTTTGGCACTGCGGGTAGAAGTCAACGGGGAACGCATCTATTTTCCGGATGAACAGCCTTATGTCGATAAAGCCCAACGGGTACAAGTGCCGGTGCGCTTTGTAAGTGAAGCACTGAATGCAAAGGTAGACTGGACGGCCGCTACAAAAACGGTAACCGTTAAATTGGATTCCAATTTGCTGACCCTGGTACTGGGCAAAAAGGAATATGACGTCAACGGAAAGAAACTGCAAATGGATACGGCCGCAAACCGTGTGGGCGGTAGAACCTTCGTACCGCTTCGTTTCGTGAGCGAGGGATTGGGCGCATCCGTCAAATGGGATTCTAAGGTAAGCACGGTGTATATCAGCACATCGGGATTTGTTGATGATGTTAAGAAGCCGGAGACGGAAAATGAAATCGTAGAGGAAACAATTCAAGGATTTAAAGTAAAGCATAATACGGGGTCTCAATTAAGAATTACGAAAAATTCGGAATACCTGGATGAAGGATATGCCTTCTTGTCACTAAATATTCGATTTGCAAAGAATGGGGCAAATTATGAAATGCAAGTTCAGGAAGTAGAAGAAATTCTATCACAGAAAATCGATGAAAACACGGTTAAGGCTATCATGAATTATGTGAAAACTAAAAATAAAGTGGAACAAGAATTAAAAATGAAGACCTTTGAAGACAACAAATATATGATTATGGTAGGCTCCAGTATAAACTCCAATATTGGAATTACTGTACATTATAGGTAGGTGGCTTTCATTATGAGAAAAAGTCTGATATGGACATTGATGCTATTAATTGTAATTAGTTCTTTTTCTACTTTACATGCACCTATAACCTCTGCTAATGTAATTTCTTCTCCTAAAGACGTCTTGAAGAAGATTAATGAAGATATGGACGTTCTCTATGATTTAGGGAAAGACTATTATAAAGATTATATTACTCTAAATGGCAATAGGTTAAACCTGCGTACCGATCTAATTCAAAAGAGACTTAATATGGCTACTAACGAAGGAGATAAACTAGAACCCAAAGCCAATACGTTTGAAATCGTTTATGGTAGTGACCATGGGGCATATTTGAATCATAAAGGTCAAAAAATGCGAGAATATAGCGGTTATTCAATAGACGGACATTCCGTTCCTACAGAGGGTGTAAGATGGTTCGCTGGTTGGAGTGGTAAAAAAATTCAGGACTTTAAATTAATTCCGCAACCATGGATCAATCCGAAAGTTAGAGGTTATGGGATAACTCAAACTGACTTTGACCAGTACTCTGACACTGGTAATAAATACTTACAAGATGGTACTTTTGAACAATCTATTCTTACAGGTTTAACGATAAACTATGGTGGAAAGCATACTTATGACGATTTTATCTATAACGATAAAAATGAAAAGTATTTAGGCAGAAGAGTATATGATGACGGTGCTAAACCTTCCCAAGGTGGAAACTGGACGCACTATGTTCACGTACTTCAGCCGCCAACGGAGTATTCTTGGGGTTTTGGAACTATTTATATCGATAGCTCTATAGGAATAACTTATTTAGACATCCCTTTAGCACCGTTTATTTTGCAGGATAAAGATATATCCGCCAAGTTTGACTCACTGCCCAAAGAAGCGGTTGCCGGAGATCGAGTAAAGGTTGCCGTAAGCGTACAATCCTCCTTTCCTGACCCGGTGACTCCTGAATATGAATGGTCCATTACCAGTGGAGGCACAGCTTTAACCTCACAAGATGATGGTCTACAGTTTTCGGGGCATTCATCAAGTTCCTCGGGGACAATTAAATTAGTAAAGAACCAAAGTAGAGTGTTATTCGCTGAATTCGTTATGCCAAATAATGAGGTCAGAATCCAATTTAAAGTTAATTCTGATGGGAAAAGTCCGGAGGAAGCCTTATTAGGAAATAACAAGTTGGATTCTAATCCAATAGCGGTCAAAGTAATTAAACCTATTGGGCTCGGTTATGACGTCCTTTCGCAAAAAGATAGATTCAGTTTGATTAATAACCCTTTGACTGCGACTTTAAAGCTTCCATTTCCTGATGCATCCTGGACAGGACCTGCTACAGGAATGCTTAATGTATCGAATGATACTCCGGATTTGTTCAGGGAGCATAAAGTAACGAACAATCCGGAAGTTAATGAGTGGAGCGAAACTATTTCTAGGAGCCCTGTCTTCGAAGCTACGATTCATCGCAAGGACTTTGGGGATGATCCAGAGAACAAAAAGTGGAAGAAGCCTGCTCCCGATCCAAAAGATCCTATCCGCCGAGATGGGACAGTATCCTATTCAGGCTCTGTCAGTAGAGACTATGAATATACAGTAGAGGATTGCATTAAAGATGAAGAGGGGAATCCACATTGTACTGATCGCACGGTAGAAGGAACTGATACAGCTCCGTTTCAAGTTCCAGGGACTGACAAAAAAATATACGATGTTTATGTTTACAACGGCCTGAAGGAAATCCCGGAGCAGACCTTTCAAAATAAAATTAATTACTCCACCGCGGACAAAACATTCAAAAAGGACATGTACTGGGAAAATGAACCCTATAATTACGATGTAATCCGATGGATGTACCATTTGGACGAGAACGGGAAGCCCTATGCACCAAACGGAATAAAGCCTGATGCCAATGACAACGGAATTGCCGTTCCAGGTCAATATCAGCGTGTATTCACCCAGCAGGCGAGCGCTAATATCGCTTGGAAATCGGAGAAGACGATGGCGCAGGAATATGCGACAGCCAGAAAAGCGGCAAAAGACAAGAAAAACAACAAGAAGCTTTATGATAAAGCAGTATTTCCAACGGACCGTGATCTGCAAAAATATGCTTATCCGATCAAATCCGGTTATTATTTCAATCCGGCCGGAAGCTACACCTTTAACGTAAAGACCGTTACTTATAAGCAGTCTGACGCGGATACCAAGGATCATGAGGATTTGGTAAACACGCTAATCGACTCCTTCCGCTATGAAACCAATCTGATCTATATCAACAACAAGAAAACTGCGGTGAATATCGCAAATGACCCACTGGATCCTAAAGGCGGCGGCTTTAAAACGGTTCCCGGGATTTTGTCGGCCAAGAATCCAAAAGGCGTAAACGGCGAGGTCCTGTTAGAGGTGTTGGATCGAAGCGACAAGAATGAACAGAGGTTTAAGAAGGAAGTTGAGGAGATTGAATCCTCCATGCAAAAAGCCGGAACCACCCATAAGTTTTGGAAAATGGTAATGGAGGGCTACACCGATTCTTCCACCTTAGGCAGCAATACTTATTATAACTATCGTGAATTTGTAAAAGACGGCCAGAAAAAAATGTACAAGATTACAGAAACGACGAAAGTTACGATTCAAATCAATCCAAAGAATACTGCGATCTATACTCATGCCAATATGCAGAACGGCAAGTATTATGTAAAAGCATGGGTAGCAGATACGACTCTTTCCAGAGGAGATCATACCTATAAAAAGTTAGGTACCCTTCAAGGGGTGGACTTGCTGGACAATATTGAAGTAACCGTAATCGGCTCGATGTTTGATGATTTGAATAACTAACCTCTAGGCGTGGCGACAGGATAAGCTTGTTGCCGCGTCTTTTTTTATTCCAGGAGTGAATATTCAGGGGGAGAGAAAATGATACGAAAAATCGGTACAGTAGTGGCTTTGATTTTATTCTTGGTGAGCGTAATCCCAGTTATGGCTTCTGCCGCACCTCTGCAATTGCGTGTAGAAGTCAACGGGGAACTCATCTATTTTCCGGATGAACAGCCTTATGTCGATAAAGCCCAACGGGTACAAGTGCCAGTGCGCTTTGTGAGTGAAGCACTGAATGCGAAGGTAAACTGGACGGCCGCTACCAAAGCGGTAACCGTTGTGCTGGGTTCAGACACGTTGACCTTGTTGCTGGGCAAAGAGGAGTATGACATCAACGGGGAAAAACAGCAAATGGATACTGCAGCGAATCGTGTGGGCGGAAGAACCTTCGTACCGCTTCGTTTTGTGAGTGAGGGATTGGGCGCATCCGTGAAATGGGACTCAGCATCAAGCACGGTGTATATCAGTACATCGGGGTTTGTTGAGGAGGTTAAGAATCCGGAGACGGATGAGACGAAGGATGAAGTTTATGAGGAAACCATTCATGGGTTCAAGGTGAAACAAAATACGGGGTCTGAATTAGATATATGGGAAGGTTCAGGAACAGGGCACACTGCCCTATTCATCTTAAGTATCACCTTTTCAACTAGAGGTGCCGACTATGGGATGCAAATTCAGGAAGTGGAGGACATCTTGTCCCAAAAGGTAGAAGCCAAAACCGTTCAATCAGTCATGAATTATGTGAAAACAAAGAAAAAGAAAGAACCGGAACTGCCATTAAAAATATTTAAGGACGATAATTATGAAATATATGTAGATTCGAGTATTAACTCAAGTATCGTAGTTACTGTTTTCAATAAGAATAGGTGAGTGATTGAGCTTTCAGCAGGTACATTTACACTAAACCTAGCATTTTTATGAAATATGTAAAAACTAAGACATAAGAAGAACAGGCATTGGACTTTAAATATTTACAGATGACGCGTCTTATTTTCTATGAATGATGTAGGTTGATGGAAAGGATCGATTGAATGAGCAGTATTAAGATAGATCCCGCGAAGCTTGAAGAATTATCTGCCATGCTTAAGAAATTGAGTGGAACGATAGGGGATCGGGAGCAATATCTTTTTAAGGATATAACCCAACTGACCCGCGAGATACGAGGCGATTATCCGGAACGTGAAGTACAAAGGGCTCTAGATAAGGTAGATGCAGACCTTCAAGAGATTCGAAAACTGGCATCTTCAGTCACTTCCAGACTCACTAAAAAGTCGGATGTTTTAATACAAGCAGCAACAATTTATCGGCGTGATGAGGAAAAAGCAAAGAAAACGATGAAACAAAAATACATACCGCCTGTTCCGTCTTCTTACTACATCAAGGGAGGAGGACTATCTGGAGAAGGATTGAAGGCTTACTTGGATGATCCGTTATTTCAGGATCCAGTGGTTCAAAGGCTACATGAACTAGCTCTTAAAGGTACGGAAGAGGAACAAACCGAAGCGAAAAAGAAACTCGACGAGATTTTTAAAGCCAGAAATACGATTGCTCGTGCCCAGGTAGCACATGCTGTATATAAAACGTTTGGAAATATTCCGCTTATGAATAATGCTCATAAAGAAGCCTTCAATCAGCGTGAAATCTTGAAGAGGTACGGAATTAGTGAAGACCTTTATAAGGAGGGAGTTGATTTGACGGCTCTTTATAAAGGAAGCAAGCTAGAGGCATGCTCATACGATCCTTCCTTTCAGATTATGAAAGACGATAAATTTATCCCGGTACTTTTGCCGCAAGATAACCAGTACCATTATTTGTTAGGCTTGATTATGGAAGGTGGATCTAAGGGTGCCTGGGCGCAAAAACAACTCGATGAAATTCACGAGCAATTGAAGGAAATCGGCCGTGCTCAAGTCGCCTGGTGGGAATATAAGGCCAAGAACATGAAGAATGAGATGAACGGAGCCCATGAGTATGCGGAGAAGCTTCGGAGAATTTTAAAAGAAAAGTATTCACTTTCCCCTGAAATGGTTGACGGGGTTGATTTTAAGTATTTGTGGACTGGTGTGGGAGCTGCAGGGAAGGCTTTGAACTTGGAAGAAAAGATTACAATTACATCAGAAAATAAATTAATTGACGCAAATGCTTTGAAAGAAATGAATAAAGCTATAAAAGAGATTGAAGGATCCAAACAGAAAATTATAGCTTTGTATGAACGAAATCTACAAATACTTCCTTATATTACGAAGGATTTAACTAATAAAGAAGTGATAAACTCATTAGAAAAGTTTAAATCCCATTATTCGAAATTTAAAGAAAGATACGAGAAAGTATCAGTAAAAACTGGAGTACCTCCTGAGCTAATTGCTGCCATACATTGGAGGGAAGGTTCAGGTGATTTTAGTACATATCTGCATAATGGCGACCCGCTCGGAAAGAAAACAACGCATGTGCCAAAAGGAATTTTATTTTCAAATTGGGAAGATGCCGCAATAGATGCTATAAATATGAAAAAAAAGGTTAGGGATAATGTTGGTTTAACCAGTTCTTCAAAAGATATTCCTAAAATGATGGCTTTTGCTGAGTTTTACAATGGTATTGGTTATTTAAATCATTCTGTAAACAGCGTATACGTGTTCAGTGGTACCAATATTCCGCTAGAGGGCAAGTACTATTCTGACGGAAAATTCACATATGGTCCAGTTAAGGATAGCAATCCAGGAGTGGCGATCATGTTGCTGTCTATTATGAATGTTGAGGGTCAAGGTAAAACTGAATCAACAGCGCCTCCTGTTATCTCAAACCAGCCCCACTTGCCCAACATAAAAGCCGATAATGCAAGGGACGAAATTTTGAATTTGGCAAAAGAGTTTGTAGGAAAAGTTCCTTATTATTTGGATGAAAAGAGACCAACTTATTTAGATCCGAAATCCCCTCCAAAGGGAATGGATTGTTCAGATTTTACTTCAGCTGTCTATAGGACTGTTCTACGAGACTTAGGGGTTGGAGACGATATTGATATTGGAATTAATACAGCTACCCAAATAAAATCAGGAATGAAAATATGGGGAGAGGATATGGGAGAGAAATTCAACGTTTCACAATTAAAGAAGGGAGATCTTATTTTATTTACTGGTGCCAACTCATCTCAAGTAGGTCATGTGGCTCTCTATTTAGGAGACGGTAAGATTATACATGAAAGTGGTCAAAATAATAAGAAAGGTAGCAATGTGAAAATTTCAAAACTAGAAGGTTATTGGCTGACAAAGCAAAAACCAATAGCAGTGCGCCGAATAATTGGAGATGACGGAACTATTTATGGCCAAAAGGAAAAAAAGGTAGGGAATATAAAATGAAATATACAGCATATTTTTTAACTTTAATATTTATAGTCTTAACTATGACAGTTGCATGTGACTCTAAAGAAAAGATACTTGAACCTAAAGAGGTTGATTCGAATAAATCTCTTGCGGTTCATGTTGATAGTAAAAAGTATGATTCCTCAGTGGATCTCAACACCCCGAATTTTTTTACTCAGTTTATAAAGTATTTTGATATGGATGAAGACACACTTATTCAAACACTGCAAAAAGATTTTAATGAAACCCCGGATTCAGGAAAGGATCAATCTACCGGTTCAATATGGCTTAAGTTAAATGAAGCAGGGCTAGTATTCCATTTAACCGAAGAAGAGGGAATCCCCGTAAGCGATATTGAGATTGAAGACTCGAGTCCTATTAACTTTAAAGGTTTGAGAGGAAAAATGCAGTTTTCAGATATCATGAAGCAAGCCGGTGAAACTATGATAACAGCACAATCAGATTCGGAATCGGGAAGAAGATTTTATAGTATCACCTATCCATTGGAGGGAGTTAGTGTTATTTTCACCACAGAAAACATATTTGAAGACTCCGCTAAAATGAAAGTCAGTTCATGGGGATATTATGATAATGAGCCTACGCTACTAAGTCCGAATGTCATACAAAACTACTATGGAGCTTTCACTCTTCCAGATAGCTGGAAAGGCAGAATCGCTTTAGAAGAGATAGGTGATAGCCAAACTGTTTTATATCTTGGGAAAGAAAAGGAGTATCCTCTAATCAAGCTGGCTTCTTTTAATATGGTGGAATGGATCGACATGAGTAACCTGGAGCAAAAGAAGTATGAAATGGTTGTACAAAATGAGGATTGGGTCATTGTCACTCAAGAAATTCAAGACTACCCAAGTGACGATAGAGAGAAAGCGGAGTATGAAGCCATGGAAAAAGAGGTGGAAGCCATCTTGAGGACATTTGAAGTAAGTGAAGATTTTAGGGAAAACAATGAGAATGTAGAGTCAACCACGATTGTTTGTAGTGATTCAATTATAGAACTAACAGATATGGACCAAATTGTGAACGCAATCGAAGAATCATTCCTAGAAAGTTCCTCTGATTTCTCTGAGGCAGCATTAGATGAATATTACGCAAAAGTGGGGAATTGCTTTTCAAGAGAAGTGGATAAATCCTTAGTAAACAATTCGTCGCTCAAAGAACTTGTAACTAGTCTGAGGTTAAATATATCGAAGCTACACGATGCATGGTATGAATTACGCTATATATCAGAAGGCGGAGGAACCATGTGGTCTCACTTTTCTAGCAGACAGGGGAGTGTGATCGATGCCCCTATTTTAATGTACCTTAGAAGGCTGGAGATGGAGAATGGTCAGATATTAAGCGAGGATCGGGTTAATGAATTAATTACGAAGTTATCGGATTTTCGTGACGCTTACAAAAATAATTCTTTAGAAGTGTTATACACAGAAGACGAAGAAAAGTTATCTATGGCTTCAGAAAAATTAGTCAAATCCTATGATGACTTATTAGTTTCACTTGAGATGATGCCTAAGAGTGAGGCTTCGGTTGAGCTGTTGGAATTTCTAACCCGGTATAGTTTTAAAAAGTGATTTTGAGAGGTATTATATACGTTTATATTCGACCCGGTTATCACAGTTCATTTTGGACGATGAAGAGATTAATTTGGAATAGCAATAGTTTTGAAGAGGATGACCTGTATTCAAAAAATAAAGGAGATTATTATTACCATGAAACTCAAAAAAACAGGATTTATTTTTATATATCTTATACTAGTGCTTACTATGATACCCGCTTTATCTTCGGCTGCTAAGCTTTCTCTAAGTGTTGAAGTAAATGGAAACAGGATTCCGTTCCCAGACGCGCAGCCTTTTGTGGATAAAAGCAATCGAGTCCTGGTTCCCGTAAGATTTGTTAGTGAGGCTTTAGGAGCAGAAGTTGGATGGAACGGTCAAACTCAGAAAGTAACCTTAGAGTTGGGAGAAGATATCATCGTTCTTACATTAGGGAAGAAGGCCTTTACCGTAAACGGCCAGACAAAGCAAATGGATACCGTAGCGCAACGGAAAGAAAGCAGAACGTTCGTACCTTTGCGTTTTGTTAGTGAAGCACTCGGGACTAAGGTGAAGTGGGATCCAGAGCTTTACACCGTAAAAATAACGACAAGTCTTGCGGCGGAGGAGACAAATCAGTCTGCTGATTTTACGAAATCAGATGGGACGTTTGATTGGGACGCTTGGGAAGCATCTAGAAACGTGGAAGGTAAGAGTGAAAAACTAAAGACACAGGGTTTTAGCTATTATGGTGCTTATAAATCAGGATTAACAGCAAATGCATTTTATGATGATTATGAAGGTGAGGTAAAGAAAAAAGCAATTATTATTCAACTAAATATCGATTTTGGACGCGAAGGCGTAGATTACAATCAGCAAGTCAAGGACTTGGAGGAAGTATTGCGCCAAAGAATTGATAGTGACGTTGTAGACTCTATAATGAAATATGTAAAACATAAGGATAAACGAGATGAAACGTTAGAAGATAAAGAGTTTCAGGACGATACATTTAGAATTGAAGTCGGATCTAAATATTGGGACGACATTCTTGTTGCAGTTTGGTACAAGTAGGTGACCCTCTCATGAAAAGACGCATTGGAGCATTTTTTCTTGTTATATTTATATTTAGTTATCTTGATTAATAAAGATATTGATTCGGAGGTTACAGAAAATGAAGGAGATCCAGCGGGTACTACAATGTCTGATTATTCGAATGATAAATATGGATTTGAAGTAGACTATCCATCAAGTTGGAAATTTTAGAAGAGTCTCCTGCTTGAGATGGCGTTTACCTATATGAGGAAAAGATGCAACGATATTCATACTTATGGTGGGTATTATCATTTATATGGAAGTGAAATTAGAGTGCAACTCTACGCTGCTGTCACTTCAACGTTCTACAGCAAAAATCGTGAACTGCTGTTAGAGATGGCGAAGAGCATATATATTACAGATTGAATGTGATGCATGATTCGAATGGAAAAGTGAGGAACAGGGGCGGATGTTTTGAATAGGTTAATAATATTGCTACTGCTAAGCTGTATTCTAATTTCCATTGGTGGGTGTAAAGCCCGCTCTGATCACGATACTCAAGATGAATCCGCCAATACTAAAACCGTAATATCTACTGAAACTCCAGAACAAACTAACGATGTAACGGAATCTAAGTATCTAGCATTATTTCATTTAGACATGACTCTGGAAGAAGTAATGACGCACCTGGAAGAAAACGATATCGAAATTATTAATGAAATTGAAAATACTAGGGACTTTAATGCATGGGATTGGGGAAATAAATACATTTGGACAGAAGAGGTAAGCCTTACTTTTGATAAGGACTTACTTTTATATTCAATTTCTTTTGATAATGATGAGCCGGCTCCAAAAGGAATTAAGGTTGGTGATGGCACGGAGCGGTTGGAAAAGGCATATGGACAAAATTATAAGTTATATGATCCTGAAGAATTGGTTCGTTTGGGGTACATTGATAGCGAAGATGTAAACACCGAGGTTTATGAATTTTCAATCGATGATTACTATTTCCAAGCTTCCGCCACCAATCACAAGATTGACAGCTGGGGGATCACCAAATATAAGCTGTCGGAAACCATGAAAAAGAACAAAAGATATTTAAACGACCAGATAGGCTTTGAAATTGAGTTTCCCGAGTCCTGGGACGATTCCAAATACGAGGTAGTAGAAGACTTTGACGTAATTAAAGTTTACTATCTTCCGCAGAACAGGGACATTGAGAAGGCTACGCTGTTTGAATTATATATTTACGGAACCGTGGAAGAATGGGATGTATGGTGGGATAACGGAGGAGAGGAAGAGGGCCTGCCGTTTTCGAAAGTAGGAATTTGCAATGGAATGGTCATTGTGGCGAGCGGTCCGACTGAGGCTATATATCAGGGCAGGGAAGAAGCGGCCGTAGATGCTCGGAAATACGATGAAATGATGAAAGATCTCGGTAAAATTTTCGATAGTTTTAAGCCCTTGTCAGGGCAAGGTATGGACCGAGATATGGACCCGCAGGCAGAAGTACCACCCTTAACTGATGAAATAGCACTTCAGCTAAGGGACGAAGCGATCAATGTCTATTTCACCGTCTTTAGTGCCGGCGGAAATGAATGTGCATCCTTTGACGAAAGGCTCGCCGATGAGGAGTTTTTTCAATATTATTTCTGTAAGGACTTGAATTCGAGGGAGAAGATCAGCGAATATTTGGAACGGATTTTCACCGAATCCTTGGTACAAGAAATGATAGAGTCCAGTGTGGTTGAAGCGCAGGACGGCCGTCTAGTCTATACGATTTATGAAGTGGGCTCCTTATTGAACTGGGATGAGGCTGAACTAGCCGAGGTTTCCGTGGATGAAGCGGACAGGAAAGAATTTGTGTTTAGGGTACCCGATGTGGACGAGGTCATGGAGTCGATTACCCTGCGATTTTTTTACGAGGAGAATAAAGGCTGGAGATTGAAAGACCATCCGGTGGAGTATTTGTAACCTGGAGTAACGATTGTAGGAACATTTTAGGCACGCACCGGTCCTTACCCGCGTACAATAACCCAACTAGGATATAGCCCGGAATCAAGTACTTCCGGCGATCTGCGAGGTGGACCACATGATTATTCTTCCGCCGGGCGAGGCTGAACGGATCGGGCAGCTTCAATTGACCGGAGTAGAACAGGAGATTCTGCAGGGCAAACAGCAAAGCCAGGTGACTTACCGCTACGGTTCCATTGGTGAACTGGAGTTCGAATTAAAGACGAGAAGCGCGATTGTAGAAGCGGCCAGGGCACTCCATGCCAGCGGCGCTAAATTTGCTACGTTTAAAAATTCGCGGTGTAATGAGGCGCTTTGGAACCGGGAACCAAACGGTGGCTTTAGGTTGCGGAGCGGAGTAACGCCGGCCGAGGGCATTCGCGATATTTTTCGGAACGGATGGGCTTATGCTTTTGAATGCGCTACGGCCATGGTAATCGTGCTGTATAAAGGCGTGCTGGATTCGATTGGTGAGCCTGCGTTCAATACTTATTTTGCCGATTTACTTCTTTATGATTGGAAATATGACAGCGATCTTCGGATTATCCCGGCGGTTGAAGCCTATCCGGGGGATGTGCTTTATTTTATAAACCCCGATTTCAATCCCATGGCGCCGGAATGGCGAGGAGAGAATGCGATCTTACTTCCGGACGGAACCTACTTTGCTCACGGTATGGGGATTCGTACTGGGGCGGAGATCATTGCGCTGCTCAACACTAGACGAAAACCGGGGAGCACGACATCCGCATATAAAACGGACGATATAGAAACGCTGGATTTTGCCTACACTCAAAGACTGAAGACCGTTATTGCAAGAATCGGAACCCGGGTGTATGCCTACGGGTGGTAGAATGGGATATGCGAAAAAGAAATGAACAGCCTTCCTGATAGCGTTATAAACTGGTACCCTTGTCAAGGACACTTAAAAAAGAGAAGGCTTAGGCAACAGACAATAGATGATTCCTGTACTGAACAGGGGTCATCTTTTTTAATCCCCATTGATACCTGTGATGGTTGTAATA